>NZ_BAAGRA010000010.1:0-9638 GCF_054783195.1 Hymenobacter coalescens
TGGTCTGGCATCGACAGGGAAAGTTAAGACTCTTCCGTGTCCGCTCGCGTTAGACCACCTCACCATTTACAGATGTGGCGTGGGAGTGTTTTGAAGCTTTTGATGCTGGCGAGTACTACAGATCCAATGATGACAAGAATGTTAGCCCAGATATAAAATACACACGGCCGCTTGTTGAAGAACTCTTGAGAAAGAGGATGTTGATAGAATAAACTGCACACAACAAGGGTTTTGCGTCAGGCGGGCTGTTGTGCAAGCTTATAGTTCTGTGCTACTACCGAACCTTAGCAATAAATCAAAACTCTTTACTTCAAAATTCGCCCGAACGCAAATCCCTGAACCGTTACCCTTCCTGGCTCTGAATAGCCGTAATAACCACCGTATTGAATACATCATCCACGGTACAGCCGCGGCTTAGGTCATTTACCGGTTTATTTAGTCCCTGCAGCACCGGCCCGATGGCCAGCGCCCCGGTTTCGCGTTGCACGGCTTTGTAGGTGTTGTTGCCAGTATTCAGGTCGGGGAAGATGAGTACGCTGGCTTGGCCGGCCACTTCCGAGCCGGGTAGCTTCTGCCGGCCCACGATGGGGTCCACGGCGGCGTCGTACTGAATGGGGCCTTCCACCGGCAGATCCGGGCGCAGCTGGCGGACCAACTCGGTGGCGCGGCGCACCTTGTCCACTTCGGCGCCCTCGCCTGAGGTGCCCGAGGAATACGACAGCATAGCCACTCGGGGCTCCACGCCGAAGCGCCGGGCACTTTCGGCCGACGACACGGCAATTTCGGCCAGCTGCTCGGCCGTGGGGTTGGGGTTCACGGCGCAGTCGCCGAACACGGCCACGCGGTCGGGAAGGCACATGAAGAAGACCGATGACACCAACGAAATGCCCGGCTTGGTTTTGATGAACTGCAGAGCCGGCCGGATGGTGTGCTGGGTGGTGTGCACCGCGCCAGATACCATGCCGTCGGCGTGGCCCTTGAACACCATCATCGAGCCGAAGTAGGACACGTCACGCAGCAGGTCGCGAGCCATGTCCTCGTTCACGCCCTTGGACTTCCGCAGCTCGTAAAAAGTCTGCACGTAGTCGTCGTAATAAGCCGAGTGCACCGGGTCGATGACGCGCAGGTGGCCCACCGGCAGGTTAATGCCCAGGCGTTTGGCCGAGGCGGCTACTTCGGCAGGGTTGCCCAGGATGGTGAGGTCCACGATGTCCTGCTGCAGGAGCATAGCGGCGGCGCGCAGAATCCGGTCGTCGTTGCCCTCGGGCAGCACGATGTGGCGGCGCTGCTGCTTGGCCCACTGCATGAGCCGGTACTGGAACATGTGCGGCGTGATGCCCTCGGCCTGGTAGCTGGCCAGCTTTTCGCTGAGGGCGGGCACATCCACGTACCGCTCGAAAGTGCGGATGGCCAGCTGCAGCTTCTTGGGGTTGTCGGGCGTGAGGCGCGACTTAACGGCCGCCAGCCGGGCGCTGGTTTCGAAGGTGCCAGTGGGCACTGCAATGATGGGCATAACGCCCTGCAACCCGCGCAGTAGGCGCAGAATGGGCTCTTCCGGTTCCCAGCCCGCCGTGAGTACGATGCCCGCCACCTTGGGGTAGCTGGCCGAAAGGTTGGCTTGCAAGGCGCAGATGACGATGTCGCCCCGGTCGCCGGGCGTCACGATGACCACGTTTTCCTTGAGGTAGTTCAGGAAGTTGGGCACGTTCATGGCCCCGGTCACGAAGTTATCGACCTGGCTACTCAGCAGCTCCTCGCCGAAGAGCAGCTTGCCGCCCAGCGCCTCGTGGATTTCGCGCATGGTGGGGTTCAGCAGGGCTTTGTCTTCGGGAATGACCGATAGAATGGTATCCGCCGGCAGCTGGCTGCGCAGCAGTTCCTGCACGTCGGCCACTTGGGCAGGCTGCACCTTGTTGGCCACCACCGTGAGCACCGGCACCTCGCGGGCCTCAAAACCGCGCAGGGCCGTGAGCACCGAGCCAATGACCTGGGCCGTAGTTTTGCCCTCGCCCGATACCACCAGCACCACCGGCACGCCCAGGTTTTTGGCAATGGTCACGTTCAGATCGAACTCAAACGCGGTGCCCTGCCCCACGAAATCGGTGCCTTCCACCACCACAAAATCGTGCTGCTCCTCCAGCTGCTTGTAGCGCCGGATGATGGTGTCGAGCATGTCGCCCTGCCGGTCGGTTTCGATGAGGCGCAGCACCTCTCCGCCGGAGTAGGCAAAGGTGTCTTCGTAGGCCGTGGGCAGTTGAAAGTGGCGCAGCACCGTGTCGATGTGGGCGTCGCGCCGCTCGTCGGGGCCGGTGTTAATGACGGGCTTGAAGTAGCCTACCTTCTGGGCTTTGCTGAGCAGCATGTTCACGAGTCCCAGCGTGACGAGCGACTTGCCGCTGTACGGCTCGGCGGAGGCAATGAAGACGGTTTTGGTCATACCGGAGGGTGCAATTCGGGTGACAGCAGAAGAACCGCGCAGCGCGGCCTTCGGCTGTAACTACGGAAGATTTAGCTTGCTTGTCGAACTAAGCCGCTGCTCCGCAAGCGCCGCAAAAGTCCCCATCCAGCCGCATCGGCAGCATGACAAACGTCACCCTGGTCGCTGAAGTCACTTTTTTTGCCACCACCGCGGCGTGGTCCAGCTTCCCGTTGCACGGGCCCCGGCGCATGTCGCTGTGGGGCCTCGGGGCACCCAGCTCCTCCCCTTCCGAGTTTCAGCTGACGGAGTCGCTGCACGCCGATACGCCGGCCGTGGTCCGCATTGCCACCATAATTCCCTCGGGCTTAGAGCCCTACCTGCAGGTCGGCAGCACCATTTTCTTCGGCACTTTTCCCCGCGCCGTCGGCCAAGGACGCATTCTGGGCATCGAGCCCTACGAGCACAAAACCGTGTGGGTCACGCCCAAAACGCTGAACGGCCCCGTCTGAGGTAGACGGGGCCGTTCGAATCAGCGTAGCCGGAGTACTTAGCGCGCCTGCCGCTGGCGCTCCACGATGGAGCGGCCGAGGGTAATTTCGTCGGCGTACTCCAGCTCGCCGCCCACCGGGATGCCGCGGGCAATGGAGCTGATGTGCACGTCGGGAAACTCGCGCAGACGGCGGGTGAGGTAAAAGGCGGTGGTGTCGCCTTCCATGGTGGGGCTGATGGCCAGGATAACTTCCTTGACCTCGGAGCCGTCGACCTTCACGCGGTCCACCAGGGGCTCGATGTGCAGGTCGGCCGGGCCGATGCCTTCGATGGGCGAGATGACGCCGCCGAGCACGTGGTACACGCCCTGGTACTGCCCGGTATTTTCGATGGCAATGACGTCGCGGATGTCCGACACGACGCAGACGGTGCTATGGTCGCGCAGCGGGTTGGCGCAGATGGAGCACTCCTGGGTATCGGAGATGTTGTGGCAGGTGTCGCAGTAGCGGATGTCGAAGCGCATCTTGGCCAGCGCTTCGGCCAGGGAGCTGGTGGTATCGGTTTCGGCCTTGAGCAGGTGCAGCGCCAGGCGCAAAGCCGTTTTGCGGCCGATGCCCGGCAGCTTGGCCAGCTCGCCCACGGCGTTTTCGATGAGTTTGGAGGGAAATTCCATGTATGTTCTTTTTACCACTGATTTTCAGCATTTTATCAAAATAAAATAGCTGAAAGTGGGACTAATCTTGGACAGGTTTGTGGGACCAAGTAACTTCCTGTATTCTCCTCCTGGAAGTCCTTAGCTCACTCTCCAAAATGTTCTACAAAGTACGGGGTATCAGCAAAAAAAGTGGCCTAGGCACTGTGTACGTGGTGTTCCGTGACATGCAAGGCTCGGAAACCTTGAAATCAACGGGCGTACAGGTAGACCCAGCTCATTTTAACACCAAAAGCGGGAAAATCAGTCCCAAGGACACTCTTTTTCCAGAGAAGAACGCAAAGATAGCTGCTACCGTCGCGGACTTCGAGACGGTTATCCGCAACATGAAAACTGCGGGCTTGCCTTTGTTGGCTCAAGAAGTCGGCGAGAGGGTTGTAGAGCTTCAGATAGTGAACGACACCAAAACCCTCTGGCACGAAGCAACCCAGGATTGGAGGTTACTCAGTATTCAGAAGCTCGAAAACGATATACAGGCTCTCCGTGAAAAATTAGCGGAGATGGAAATCGAGTTGGAGAGAAGAAAGCAAGCAGAAGGCCTAGCGGCTGTAGATAAGCCGGTATACTTCCAGGACATGATTAAGGAGTTCATTGCTCAGAAAGCCGCAGACCCCAACATCCGCCCTGGTACCTTGAAGAACTACGGAGTTACCGCTACGATGGTGGCCGAGTACAACCGCCACCTGGAAATGAAGGATATGAACCTGAAGTTCTTCCAGGATTTCCAGCAGCATCTAATCCGTAAGGGATTGCGCAACTCCACTATTAACGAGTCATTTATCCGCCTTAAAGCTGTCTACAAGCACTTGGCTGAAGAACTAGGAATTGATACCAACTGGCTGCGCAAGTTCAACGTGGTCAAGGCGGAGAAAGACGAGAACGTTATCTACTTGACTCCTACGGAACTCCAGGCTATCGAAGACCTCAACATTACCACTAAAGGCCAGCACCGTACCCGAGAACTGTTTCTGTTTTCCTGCGAAACCGGCCTACGCTTCTCGGACTTGTTGGTAACACGCGCCGATGTTCAGGAAACCGAATACCGGAACGACGCTGGTGAAACCGTGCAGGGCAAGGTACTAGTGGTGAAGACAGAGAAGCGACGCAAGACAGTCAGGGTTCCACTTACTCCTAAAGCTATCAGCATCCTCGAACGGAACAACTACTCGTTTAGCAGGCCCAATGAAAGCCAGTATAACCAGGCCCTGAGGGCTATCGGCGCGAAGATTCCGATGCTACACGCCGAAATCACGCTAACCCACACTTCAGGCTCGAAAATCGTCAAGAAGACCTGTCCGAAATGGAAGGCGCTGAAGTCACATGTCGGGCGGAAGACGTTCACGAATAACGCTATTGACCGCGGAGTTTCGTTGATGACTGTAGCCGAGTGGCTGGGCCACGCCGATACCAAAACCCTGGAGGCGCACTACGCTCACAAGGCAGATAACGCGAAGCGCGAAGCCTACAAGCTATTCGAGTAGCGGCGGAGAGGTTAGCTCTCAGACAGAGGCTATTACCCCTGCCTATCGGGGAGCCTCACTAGCTCATGTAGTGGGAGTTCCAAGGCACCGGCTATGGACCTCTATTAATAAGGAGTTACCCAGATTCAGGAACGACATGTAGTGCAATTCGCTACGGTTGTTCCTGAACTTTTTTATATACCCCTTTACCACACTAAACGCTCCCTATTAGCCTTATTACCCGCCCCCTGGGGTACTTTACTACTCCCTCCGAGGTACCTCCCCTCCCCTACTGGCGGCATTTAACGGTAACCCATAGGCCGTATCCAGCTCTACTCCGTGAAACATGGCCGGGTAGATGATTTCCGGGGACCCCGCTTATAAAATTTGTGATATTTTTTATAAAATGAGACGAGGGCTGTTTTTTCGTTTTCGCGGTAGGTAACAGTGAGGATATGTTTGGCTCGTAACGCTCAAACGGACAAAATGGGTAATAATGCCGGTTTACCGACGTGCTACCTATTTACCCATAAGGGCCGACACGAATCACACTTAAATCACATGCCAACTGCACATGCAAACCCCTGAACTTCGCTTTTACTACCCTAACCGCTTTGACCGGCTGCTATTTGATGTACCGGCTCATTACGTAGAACAACTACAGCCGAGCCTATTCATCGAAAAAGCTACTGCCGATGGTTTCGTTTTTTACGAGCTGCGAGACTATTCCAGTGTATTCGGATTAACTCTGATTAAGTGGGAACCCTCTAAGAATCGCTACTGGATTGAAATCGGAGCCAAGTTGCTAGGGCAACGCTACCCCGAACTTCTGCACCGAGGTAACATCTACGACGCCCTGGAACTCCTTAACAGGGCAATGATAATCCATGTGGACCCGCGGGCCTTGCGTTATGCACGTCTATCCTCCTTGGCGGTTACCGAGGACAAGCGTATAGAAGCCCCGAACGATGAGTTCCAGAAAACACTAGTGCTCCAAGCTGTTCCATCGGGCCGGTACAAGCTCGAACCTTTTAAGAAGGGCGATGCGCTCAAAACCATCCACTTCGTCCGTCAGGTTTCCACGAAGCAGCGCAAGCACCTGCTGAAGATTTATGATAAAGCCCACGAGTTCCGCCTACCCCGTAACGCTTCGTTCCGAGACTCGCTCCCCAATGCTGGCACCGTGGCTGCCCAGTTCGAGCACATGCAGCGTTTTGAGTTGGAGGCCAAATCAGAGCACAAAATCAGGGAGTTCTTCAAGCTACCAACTCACACCTATCCTCCTGGTGAAAAACGAAAGCCCCGACGTCCCTACCTGTTGGAAGTCCTGGAAAGCCCGGAGACCCCGTTACTGAACATTTGGAAAGAAATCACCGACGAAATGCAACAACTCCTACCAATCGCCGCAACCGACCTCAACACCGAGGCAATACCTAACGCCAACGCCTTCGGCCTCTTTCTGCTTCAGTTAGACCCAAAGCAGCAAAAGGATTTCGCCCTCATGATGGCAATGCACATGGACATGAACAAGCTGGAGTCCTTCACCAAGTACTCGTATTCACGCCCCCAGACAGTGAGCGAACGGATGAAGAATTACCGAAAGCTTTACCGCCAATGGCAGTCACAGAGCAACGACATGTTGCAGCGAACCCTAGGGCTTGTTACCCGAGTCACACACCAACTCGCAGCCCCAAGAAATCCAGGGGCTTAGTTACCAACGAGTAAGTTTCACTAGTTCAAAGCTGATAGCTATAGCAAAGCCTCGCCTCGCACCTAAGGCGGGGCTTGCTGCTTTTATACACCTGTAGCTCAAGCTACGGAGTTCCGCAGAGAGCATGGCAACTAAGCACTGAGAACCCGTCCAACTCAGTTCATTACGAAGTTCAACGCCAGCAAAATATCAATATAAAAAACTTAATATCAGATAGTTACCCCTAAACACAGCTAATTTAGTTAGTGTATACCTGACTAATACCGCCTTTAGTGACTGATAATCCGTATTTTGCCATTGCAACGCCTAACACCGTTAGCCATGTCAGCACCAGAAGTTAACAGCCGTCCTTTTAGAATACTATCTATCGACGGAGGCGGCATAAGGGGAATATACCCTGCACGTTTCCTTTCGCATGTGGAACACCAGCTTCAGCTAGAGAAAAAGGACAGCTCCATATACAAGTATTTTGACCTAATCTGTGGTACCTCCACTGGAAGCATTATAGCTATGGGCTTGGCACTAGGAATGCCAGCCGCGGAGATTGAAGATTTATACCTCACAGAGGCCAAAAATATTTTTGGGACTCCTAGAAGAGGCATTAAGAAGGTTTTCTACTCCTTGAATGATAACCTAGCGCTAGAAACCATACTCCGAGAAAAGTTCTCCAAATACAGTCCGCATGGTGATACCCGCCTGGGCCATGCTAAGACCCGAGTGTGTATTCCGGCCTTCAATGCACCTAAAGGAGAGGTCAACGTTTACAAAACATGTCACCACGAACGTTTCAAACTCAATTATCATGTACCTGCTTATCAGGTGTGCATGAGCAGTGCAGCAGCACCAATTTATTTTGACCCTTATACTATCAAGTATCAGACCTTTGACTCTCATCACAAAGTAGAAATAAAGAACAACGTTGACGGAGGCATTTTTGCTAACAATCCCTCACTAATTGGATTAACAGAAGCTCACCGCTTTATGAATATTGCATGGAATGACATCAAATTATTATCAATCGGCACAGGCCAATTGCCTTATAAGGAAACCCGTGATATTAAAGCTTGGGGAGCCTACTACTGGGTGAGGAAAAAGCGAATTTTAGAAGCCATGTTCCAGGCTCAGTCAGAAATGATTCACAACACGGTGCAAGTATTGAGTCATAACATCCATGACACAGGAACTCCGCTATTCAAATACGAACGCATTCAGTTCCAAATGGAGCAAAACGAGGCAATAAGGCTTGATGAAACATCTGTAAAGAAGCTTGATACCATTTGCCAAAAAGCAACTCGTTCTTTCCAGGAGAGAAGCCCGTACGTCATGAATGACTTTTTCTCAACAGAGGCTCCAATATTCCAACCCTGTTTCCCCATCCAGTAACTCCTAGTGCAACACCATGGCTAATTGCAACAAGCTATTTCTGGACTTTGACGGCAAGCTGAACATTTTACCTTCAAAGCTTACGGCATTAAAGAAATCCAGAAAGGAATTACGTCGCTTAATCAAAGAGTATTTCAAAGAAAACCATCCTGACTTCGCGCCTGTGTTTTTCACCCAGGGTTCCATGAAGCTCGGCACTATGATTAGGAATAGTGACGACACATGTGATTTAGACGATGGCATCTACTTTGAAGGTGACAAGCCTAAGGAAACAGGCACCACGTTGCAGAACTGGGTGTATGATGCTGTTTGCGAACAAACCGACGGAGGCGCGGAACACCGAAAAAAATGCTTACGTGTTATCTATAGGAACCTCTACCATATAGATTTACCAGTGTACTACATAGCAGAGACGGATAACCATCCCCATATAGCAGTCAAGAACGAAGATTGGCAATTAAGTGACCCCAGGGATTTCATAGAGTGGTTTGAAGGCAAAAAAGACGCAAATGGTCAATTAGTGCGACTGATTAAGTACTTGAAGTCCTGGTGTGACACCATGTCTCACAAAATGCCTAGTGGCCTGTGCATGACTGTTCTCGCGCAACGCAACTTCATCTCCGACACCAGAGACGATGTTGCTTTATTGAACCTTCTGAAATCTATCCATGACGACGTTAACAACTCTTGGCAATGCACTATGCCTACAGTCCCCTACGACGATTTACTAGCAAAATACTCTGAGACTGTAAAACAGAACTTCTTTGACTGCATAAAAACCTTTATTGAAGATGCTGAATACGCTATTAACGATGAAGATAACCAGTTAGCAGCAAGTGAACTCTGGAGCAAACACCTCGGCAGCAGGTTTCCCCTCGGAGCCGATGAGGACGTTACTGCGAATGAGAACACACTCCGAAGCATAGCTAAAGTTCTTTCTTCAGGAGCAGCAGTAACTAGTGCAAATGTCACCATCGTTAGCAATGCTAACCCTGGAGTTCCTAATCAATCTCACCGCTTTTATGGCCAAGGCGAAAGCTGACCTTACAAAACACTGGGATACTTATGCCATTCTCCATAGAGAGAAGGCGTTAATCGCAAAACACTACCCTAGGTTCAAATTCAATCTGACCAGGACTATGCTTCGCTGTATCTACGCTATTCCTTCGCCAACATCTGACAAATTATACAAAACCGAAATTACCTATACCCCTCCCATGGCACCAAAGGTTCATATACTCGACCCTCCAATTGAAATGAATAAACACACACATGTTTACGCCGATGATAGTCTCTGCCTTTATTACCCTGGCGACTTGTCTTGGTCGTATGGAACTCACCACATCTATGACAAAATCATTCCTTGGATTGCCGAATGGATAGTGTATTATGAATTATACCGGCATTGCTACAACCTCATAGCTATCTGTATCTTGGGGCATGACATGTACGCGGTGTGGCAGT
>NZ_BAAGRA010000011.1:0-247791 GCF_054783195.1 Hymenobacter coalescens
TGGTCTGGCATCGACAGGGAAAGTTAAGACTCTTCCGTGTCCGCTCGCGTTAGACCACCTCACCCAGGGTGAGCTGGGTCGGGTCACGAGCGAAGGTAGCAGGGGTTTTCTGGTGCTGCGCACAGACGAACTCGTGCGGGGTGAGGCCGTGCAAGGTCTTGAGCCGTTTGGCGTGGTTGTAAGCCAGCAGAAAGGCCTGCAGGTGCTCGTTGAGTTGCTCCGTAGTTTCGTAGTGGTAGCGCAGCACCGTGGCCTCTTTGAGGGTGCGGTTCATGCGTTCGACCTGGCCGTTGGTCCACGGGTGGGCCGGCTGGGTGAAGCGATGCTCGATGCCGTGCTCGTCGCAGACGCGGCCGAAGATGTGGCGGCCGGCGTAGGGCTGGTGGGGCATGTTGCCGAACTGCGTGCCGTTGTCGGTGAGCACCGTGTGTACTTTGTAGGGCAGCGCGGCCAGCACGCGGCGCAAAAACTCGGCGGCCAGCATTTTGGTAGCCCGGGGCTGCAGCTCAGCGAAGGCCACTTTGCTGGTGCGGTCGATGGCCACGAACAAGTACACGCGGCCCTGCTCGGTGTGCACTTCCGCGAAATCCACGTGCACGTACCCGATGGGATACGCCTTGAATTTCTTCTTCGGGGTGCTTTTCCCATCTTCGGCCAACGGCAAGCGGCTGATGCCGTGGCGCTGGAACAAGCGGTGCAGGGCCGAGCGCGTCAGGCGCGGAATCGTGGCCTGCAGCGCGTAGAGGCAATCGTCCAGCGGCAGCTGCGTGTGCTGGCGGAAGGCCACGGCAATGGCTTCTTCTTCCGCCGTAAGCACCGTCGAGGCCGGCGTGGGGCCCATCGCCGCGTCTTGCGTGGTGGTGCGCTGGCGCCACTTGGCCACGGTTTTGGGGTTGATGCCGTGACGCCGCGCTAGGCTTTGTAAGCTTTCCGAACTACGCTGGATAACGGACCGGATTGCCTGCGTTGTGCGGGCGCTGCCGTGGAGTACTTGTCCCATAAAGCGGTGCGAAAGGTGAGGTCAAAAGATACACCACCACACTCCGGGACTATACATATAGGCTGAGCCTGGCCATGCTTGGATAAGCCCCAAAGGGCTTATCCAAGCATGGCCAGGCTGAATTTTTAAGACTCGACCTAGTTACAGATTGGCCGGAGCACTAAGTCCATCAGTTGGGTATTGCGGTGGCCGCAGCATCGGTTACAGCGCGGGTCTTGGGCAGGCAGTGCGGGTAGTGTAGCTGAATGAAGGCCACCAGCTGCTCGCGCACGGCGCAGCGCAGGTCAAAAGCGTTGCTGGAATTGCTCGCGCTGACCAGGGCGCGCAGTTCCAGGGTGCGCTCCTTGGAGTCGGTGACCTGCAGCACGCACACGCGCCGGTCCCAGAGCGGGTGGGCGGCCACGATGCGCTGCAGCTCCTGGCGCACGGCCTCCACCGGAATGGTGTAGTCGGTGTAAATGAACACGGTGCCCAGCAGCTGCGCGGTGGTGCGCGTCCAGTTCTGGAAGGGTTTTTCGATGAAGTAGTTGAGCGGCAACACCATGCGCCGCTCGTCCCAGATGCGGAGCACCACGTAGGTAAAGGTGATTTCCTCCACGCGGCCCCACTCGCCTTCCACCACCAGCACGTCGTCGAGGCGGATGGGCTGGGTAAAAGCCAGCTGAAAGCCAGCCAGCAGGTTGCCGATGGAGCGTTGCGCCGCGAAGCCCACGATAACGCTGACGATGCCCGCCGAGGTGAGCAGCCCGGTGCCGATTTTGCGCACCGTGGCGAAGCTCATCAGGATCAGGGCCAGGGCCAGGAACAGAATCATCGACACGACAAACTTGCGCACGAACTGCAGCTGCGTGAACAGCTTGCGCACGCGCAGGTTGTCGGGCTCCTCGAGCTGGTAGTGCCGCCGGATCAGGTCCTCGGCCACGTTGACGGCCCGCACCAGACACCAGGCAAAAGAGCTGATCAGCAAGGCTTCCACCACGCGCCGCAGCACCTCGAAGGGCTTGGGCGCCAGCGGCGCCAGCGGGAGCATAAACGAGAGAGCGAGCAGCGGCAGAAAGTACGTGCTGGGCCGGCTCAGCCAGCGCGCCACCGATGGGGCCAGCACCGCCCCCTCGCGGCGGCCGTACACCCGGAGCAGGCCAAACACGATGAGCTTCAGGAGCAGGCCCAGCGCCAGACCGCCCAGCACCACCCCGGTGGTGTTGACGGCAATCAAAAGCTGGTAAGGAAGGTCCAGGCCGAGGTCGGACATAGGCAATGGCAAAGCTGAAGGCACTGGGGACGCCTGTTCCGTCTACCCCCGCACCGCGGTAAAAGTTATGCCCCCGGCAACTGGGCGGTGGAGCCGGTTTACCGGCCCGAAGCAATGCGGGATTCCTGCTCACATCATTATGTGAATCAAGGTGCTAGCGTGCTTGGGTACCTTTGCGGGGAAGGCGGCCACGGCCAAGAAAACCCGCGGACGGCCTCAGCACGAGTACTTATCCACCTCTTCCATACGACCCGGCAGCGCCCCGCTGCCCAGCTTTTTTATCCGATGGCGTACCCAGGACAAACCGTAGAAAACCCCATTACGGGGCAAACCCTGCTATTCGAAGCCACGGCCCGGCAAACCCAGGGCGCCGAGCTGGTGCTCGTGTCGAGCTACCGCGGGCACGGGCCCGAGCCGCTGCCGCACTACCACCCGGAACAGGAAGAAACCTTCGAGGTGCTGCAAGGCGAGCTGACGGTGCGCCTCGACGGCCAACTGCACCGCCTGGGGCCGGGCGAGCGGCTGCGCATAGCGCCCGGGCAGGTGCACAGCATGTGGAACGACGCGGACACGCGCGCTATGGTGCGCTGGACCACCCGCCCCGCCCTGCGCACCGAGGACCTGCTCGAAACCCTTTTCACGCTGGCTCAAGCGGGCCTGGTGACGGCCGAAGGCGTACCCGGTCTGCTGCAAACCTCACTGCTGCTGCCGGAATTCGACCGGGAATTTCGGCTGGCCCGGCCCCCGCGCTGGGTGCAGCGCCTCTTGTTCGGGGTGCTGCGCCCGGTGGCGCGGGCCATCGGCCTGCAGGCCGTTTACGGCACGGAGCGCCGCCACCCGGAGCTAGCCGCCGTGCGCTAGCGGCCGGTGGGCGCCAGTTCGCGCAGCACGTCTGCGCTCTGCACTACGTGGCCGCCGCGCCGCTGCAGCTCCGCCTTGGCCTGGACAAAGCTCTCCGCGTCGATGGCGCGGGTTGCGTCTTCGATCAGGAAAGTATTGAAGCCGGCCGCCAGCGCGTCGAGGGCGGAAAAATGCACGCAGTAGTCGCCGGCCAGGCCCGCCAGGTACACGTCCGTCACGCCCTGGGCGTGCAGGTAATCGGCCAGGCCGGTCGGGCTGCGCTGGTCGTTGTCCATGAAGCCGCTGTAGCTGTCGACGGCCGGGTTGGCGCCTTTCTGAAACACGCGGGCCAGGCGGCTTTGGTCGAGGGCGGGGTGCAGTTCCGCCCCGGCCGTGCCCTGCACGCAGTGGTCGGGCCAGAGACGCTGGGGCTGGCCGTTCAACTGGATGTCCTCAAACACGGCGCGGCCCGGGTGGCTGCTGGCAAAGCTTTGGTGGCCCGCCGGGTGCCAGTCCTGGGTAGCTACCACCAACTCAAACAGCGGCTGCAGGCGGTTGACCAGCGGAATAATCTCGTCGCCGTGCGCTACCTGCAGTGCGCCGCCGGGCACGAAGTCGTTTTGGATATCAATCAGCAGCAGGGCTTTCATCGGAATCGGATAAGGGGTGAAGTGCAGCCGGCAAGGTAATAGGGCCGGGGCTGCCACGAATGAAGTTGATGTGTGAGCCGCCGGGCCACTAAGTAGCGGAACCGAAGGCAAACGTGCGCAGCAATTCCCACGGCCCTCCACGGTAGGCCCAGAGCTGCAGCCCGGAGCCGCGCGCCTCGAACGGGACAAAGTCGGCGGAAAGCTGCTCGTACAGGGACCGAGCCTGTGTCGGATCCACTTTGTTCTGAACCGTCACGTGCGGGCGGCGGCGCTGCTGGTCCTGGGGCGTGAGGTGCGGCCACCACTGCGCCTGCAGGGCCTGGTGCAGCGCCACGGTCTCGGGGCTGTCGAGGGCGTAGGCCACGCCCCGGCCCATAAACTGCAGCCCCGTCACGGCCAGTGAGAACGGGGCCAGCGCCCGGCTGCGGGCGGCCAGCTCCGCTTCGATGGACGCGCGCTCCGTGCCCGGCAGGTGGTGAAACAGCGTGAGGTGAGCCGCCAGGAAGTTGCGGGCGGGTGGGAAATGCTCCCGGCGCAGCCCGTCGAAAAAAGCCTGCGCGGCTTCGTCGAGCATCAAGGTGAGAATCAGGGGGGCATCGTCGGCGAGCGGCATACGGGCGGAACTGAAGTAGCGCATCCGCAGCGCCGGGGCGACCGGGCTGCGGATGCGCTACTTCGGAACGGGGCCGAATGTTTCGCGCAGCGGCGCATTGCCGCTGCTGCTGCGGGGCCGGGGCTACTGCGGCGCGGCGTTGAAGACCTCCGCCAGCAACTGCCAGCCCTTGCTGCCGTGCTGCCAGAGGTGCACGTAGCTGCCGCGGGCTGCCGGCTCGTTGGTGGTCTGGTAGGTGCCGTACGTGTAGGCCAGCTCGCCCGAGCGCGCCATGCGCCCGCCCACGGGCCGCAGCTGCCGCGGGGCCTCGGTTACCAGCTGCTGCGTAATGGCCGCCGGGGTCGTGAGGGGCAGCACGTTTTCGCGCAGCAGCCGGGCCTGCGGGTGCAGCCGCGCCGCGTAGGCCGCCGACAGCCCCTGGGCCGCTACGGCCGCCGTGAGTTGCTCATCCAGCGTGGCGGCCCGGGCGAGTGCCGAAGCCGTGCCGCGGCGCGGCGGCTGCCCTGACGCGGGGTACTGCGGCGTGGCGGGCGGCTCCACCGCCGCCGGCTGCGGATGGCTGATGCCGTTGTCGATCAGCCAGCGGTAAGTGCCGTCGGGCTGGCGGGCCCAGATGGTGAAAAACTGCCCGTAGCCCACCTGCTTGCCCTCGGGCGTGGTGATGTACCAAGGGCCGGTGCTGTAGCCCAGCTCGCCGGAGGCCGCGGCCCCGGCCACGGCGGGCCCCCAGTGCAGCGTCGGGTCGGTGGCGGTGGGGGCGGGGCGGCCGCTCCAGACCGAGCGGGCCAGGGCGGGCTCGGCTCGGCTGAACACCACCGCCGAATCGGCCATGCTGCCCAGGAAAGCCGCTTTTACCCCGTCGGTGAGGGCCGTCTTGGCAAAGGCACGCTCAGCGGCCACCACGGCTTTGGCGGCCGCCGACTGAGCCGCGGCGGGGGAAGAGAACCCCGCGCTGAGTGCGCTCAGGGCCAGGGCAGTGTAAAACGGACGGAAGAGGGGATGCATACGCAAGGATTAAGGGGGCAAACTGGGCATTTGCGGGCGGCGGCGCAACAACACAATCATGTGAGGTCGGCGCCCATCGGGGACCTGTGTGTTGATTGAAGGTAGTGGGTTATATTGCTGATTATCAGGGTAAATAATTCGCTATAAATGACGCTGGGCCGGACCTTCCGGTTGCTTGGGGGTGTTAAACATTCGATGACAGACCAGCTGCAATTACCCGTGCTTCAGACGCCGCCGGCCGCTGCCGCCGCGCCCCGTACCCACGCCGCCAAGCTGTGGCTGCCCAAGCGGGTGGTGTTTACGCCCGACGCCCTCGACGAGGCTTTCGGGCAGCAGATTCTGCAGCGCGTGCAGGCCCACGGGCTGGAAGTGGAGCTGCTGAAAAGCAACCGCCTGATCGGGCTGCGCGGCGACGACGCCCGCGACACCTACCGCCGGGCCAAGAACACCCTGGCCGTGGTGAAAGCCCCGCCCGGTGCCTTGCGCCTGCAGCCCACGCCGCCGTCCGCCGACTGGCAGATGAACCTGGCCGAAGGCTGCCCCGCGCACTGCCAGTACTGCTACCTGGCCGGTTCTTTGGCCGGACCGCCGGTGGTGAAGGTGTTTGCCAACCTGCCCACCTTGCTGCAGAATACCGCCGCGTACACCGCGCCCGGCCGGCACACCTCCTTCGAGGTCAGCTGCTACACCGACGTGCTCGGCATCGAGCACCTCACCGGCAGCCTGGCCGAGTGCATCCGCTACTTCGGCACGCAAGCCGACGCGGGCTTGCGCTTTGTGTCGAAGTACGACCACGTTGACTCCCTGCTGGCGCTGCCCCACCACGGCCGCACTCGCGCCCGCGTCAGCCTGAACGCCGAGCCGGTGGCCCGCCGCCTCGAAGCCGGCACGGCTTCGGTTGAAGCGCGTCTGCAGGCCCTGCGCCGGCTGGCTTTGCCCGTGGCCGAGGGCGGGGGCGGCTACCCCGTGGGCTTGGTGCTGGCGCCCATCATGCCCATTCCGGGCTGGCGCGAGGAGTACCGCTCCTTGCTCGACCGCCTGCAGGCCGTACTGGACTTTCCCTGCGACCTGACCGTCGAATTCATCAGCCACCGCTTCACGCCCGGCTCCAAGGACGTGCTGCTGCAGTGGTACCCCAACACTTCCCTGGACCTCGACGAGGCCACCCGCGCCGTGAAGCGCAACAAGTTCGGGGGCACTAAGTACGTGTACCAGCCCGACGACATGCGCGAGCTAAAGCAGTTCTTTTACCGCGAGTGGCAGCAGCGCTTTCCCGCGGCGCCCATCAAGTACTGGACGTAATGCCCAAGCCGCCCCTTCCCGGGGCGGCTTTTTTCGTTTCTTGGGCGCTTGTCAACCAACGCATGGGGAAATGAACAAGACCACCGGGCTGCTGCTGAGTTTCGGACTGATGGCCGCCGCGTGCCAGGAAGTGGCCCGCCAAGAGCCGCTGACCGCCGAACCGCCGGCTATAACCCCGGTAGCGGCTGCGCCCAAGGCCCTGGTGCTAGACACGGTGCAGCTGCCGAAGGCAACCGACGCGGTCGGGCAAGTGCTCCAAACCGGGGATTTCCACGACGGTGAAATACCCCCTGACGCCGCCCGTCGCCACTGGCTGGGCCTGTTTCGCGGGGCCGAGGGCTACTACCTAGCGGGCACCGCGGTGCGCACCGCCCGCACGTTCGACGTGGTGCAGGATGACGAAGGCCAGCAAACCGGCTGGAAGGTAAGCCTGCCCGACACCAACCGGAGCTGCCTGTTGTTGCTGGCCGGGCTAAGGCAGCTGGCGTCCGGCCCGGTTGATTCTGCGGCCGTCGGTAGCGGGCCGCTGGAGCCTGGCAAGCCGGTGCATTTCCGGCTGGGCGGCGTCCGGTACACGCTCACGGCCCGCTGCGACTACGCCGCCTATGTCCCCGACGACCAGAACCGCCGCAACTACAAGCTGTACCTGGCCTCGAGCCGTCGGCCCGGCGTCGAGCAGCTGCTGGCGGCCGCCCCGCAGCTGGATGATGCCATGATAACGCTCCTGTGGGCCGGCGACCTGGACCACGACGGGCAGGCAGACTTGATTCTCGACACCGCGCCCCACTACAACGCCAGCCGGTTGAGCCTGTACCTGTCCTCGCTGGCTGCGGGGAGCGAACTGGTGAAGTTTGTTGGGCTGCACGAAACGGTTGGCTGCTGAAACGGAGGGTATGCAAGCCATTATTTTCTGCGGCATTCAGGCCACTGGAAAGTCGACTTTCTACAAGGAGCGGTTCTTCAACTCCCACGTCCGCATTAGCCTGGATTTGCTGCGCACCCGTCACCGCGAGGCGCGCCTGCTGCAGCTCTGCCTCGAAACCCAGGCCCGTTTTGCCGTCGACAACACCAACCCCTCGGCGGCCGAGCGGGCGCGCTACATAGCGCCGGCCCGGGCGGCGGGCTACGAGGTTGTCGGCTACTACTTTCAGTCGGTGCCCCGGGCGGCGCTGGAGCGCAACCGCCAGCGCCCAGCCGCCGAGCAAGTGCCCGCGGTGGGCCTGTTTGGCACGGCCGGTCGGCTGGAGCTGCCCACCTGGGCCGAAGGTTTCGATCAGCTGTACTACGTGCGCATCGCCGCCGGCGGGGGCTTCGTGGTGGAGCCCTGGCAGGGGGAGGCACCAACCGCGCCGCCGGTGTAGCTTGTCGCCATGAAATTCGACGACCTCGACGCCCGCCTGCGCGTGTTCGAAACCGCGCACGACCACTGCGCCCTGCCTGGCCTCTACCTGGTGGCCCGCCTCGACGGCCGCGGCTTCACCCGCCTGACCAAGGAAGTGCACCGTTTCGAAGCGCCGTTCGACGAGCGGTTTCGGGATATGATGGTGGCCACGGTGGCGCACCTGATGCAGTGCGGCTTCCGCGTCAGCTACGGCTTCACCCAAAGCGACGAAATTTCCTTGCTCCTCGACCCGGCCGAAAATGCCTTCGGACGAAAGCTGCGCAAGCTGATTTCAGTGCTGGCCGGGGAGGCTTCGGCCGTGTTTACCCAGCAGCTCGGCGCCGTGGCCTGCTTCGACTGTCGCATCTCGCAACTGCCCCGCCCCGACGACGTGCTGGACTACTTCCGCTGGCGACAGGAAGACGCCCACCGCAACTCCCTGAACGCGCACTGCTACTGGCTGCTGCGCGGCCTCGGCGAGGCCCCGGCAGCCGCCCACGCTCGGGTGCAGGGCCTGAGCGTGGCGGCCAAAAACGAGCTGCTCTTTCAGCACGGCGTCAACTACCACGCGCTGCCCGCCTGGCAGAAGCGCGGCGTGGGCATGTACTGGGGCACCCGGCTCAAGGACGGCTTCGACCCCGTCCGCCAGCAGCTCGTGCAGGTGCCGCGCCGCACCCTGCACGTGGAGTACGAGCTGCCCCTGGGCGATGCCTACGCCGCGCTGCTGCGCCCATGGCTCGGCCCCGCCGACGAGGCGTAGCAATGCGTATGTTCAGGCTATGAAAACCGTCGTCGACAAACTCCAGATCAAGCCCGGCGCCGTGGTAGGCCTGCTGGGCCTGCCCGCCGATTTGCAGCCCGCCCTGGCCGGCCTTTGGGAGCGGGCCACCGTCGAACCGGTGTTGGCGCCCACCGTGCCCTTTACCACCGTGCTGGCTTTTGCCACCCGGCAGCAGGAAGTGGAACAGCTGGCCGCGCAGCTCGGGCACGCGCCCGGCGACGCGGCCGTGTGGGTGGCCTACCCCAAAACCACCTCCAAGAAATACCGCTGCGAGTTCAACCGCGACACCGGCTGGGCGGCCCTGGGTGCGGCCGGCTTCGAGCCCGTCAGCCAGGTGGCCATTGACGAGGACTGGTCGGCGCTGCGCTTCCGGCGGGTGGAGTACATCAGGAAGCTGACCCGCAAAGGCGCCATTTCGGCCGGCGGGCAGGCGCGAATCGGCCAGCCGGGCGCCAGCGAAGCGTAGCCACCACCTGAGCCGGCGGCCGGGAAAATAAGGCGGGGCGCGTACTTTTAGCCGCTCACTTAGCCCTTGCCGCTATGCCCCAGCCGTACTCCCTGCTCTTCTGCCACGCCGCTCAGGTGCTCACCTTGGCCGGCGGGCCCTCCGACCGCCCCCTGGCCGGCGCGGACCTCGCCGACTGGCGCCTCATCGAGCACGGCTACGTGGCTTGCCACGGCGACACCATCGCGGCCGTGGGGCCAATGGAAGAGCTGGACGCCGGCCGCATCGGCCCCGATACCCGCATGATCGACGCCTCGGGCCGGGTGCTGATGCCCGGGCTGGTGGAATGCCACACCCACCTGGTGTTCGGCGGCAACCGCGCCGACGAGTTTCAGCGCAAGCTGCAGGGCGAATCCTACCTCGATATTCTGGCGGCGGGCGGCGGCATCCTGAGCACCGTGCGCCGCACCCGCGCCGCGACCGACGACGAGCTGCTCCAAAGCGCCCTGCACCACCTGGAAGGCTTCCGCCGTTACGGCGTGACGACGCTGGAAGCCAAAAGCGGCTACGGCCTCGATGCCGAAACGGAGCTGCGCCTGCTGCGCGTGGCGCAGGAGGCCGGCCGCCGGCAGCCCGTGCGCGTGGTGCCCACCTTCCTCGGGGCCCACGTGCCGGGGCCCGAGTACAAGGGCCGGCCGGCCGAGTACCTGGCCATGCTGGCCGAGCAGGTGCTACCGCAGCTGGACCCGGCCGAGGTGCCCTTCGTGGATATTTTCTGCGAGGAAGGCGCTTTTTCGGTGGAGAATTCGCGCCGCTACCTGCAGCAGGCCCGGGAGCGGGGCTTCGGGCTGAAAATCCACGCCGAGCAGCTCCACGACCTGGGCGGCTGTTTGATGGCCGCCGAGTTGGGCGCCGCCAGCGTGGACCACTGCGACTACCTCACGCCCGCCGGCGCCGCGCAGGTGGCGGCCGCAGGGCAGGGCCGCACGGTGGCGGTGCTGCTGCCCTTGGTGCCGCTGTTTCTGCGCCAGGAGCAGTACGCCCCCGGCCGCGCCTTCATCGACGCGGGCCTGCCAGTGGCGCTGAGCACCGACTTCAACCCCGGCTCCTGCCCGAGCAAAAACCTCTGGCTGGCGCTGCAGGTGGCCTGCCTCAAGATGGGCCTGACGCCCCGCGAGGCGCTGGCCGCCGTCACGCTCAACGCGGCCTGGGCCATCGGCCGGCAGCAGGACTGCGGCTCGCTGCAACCCGGCAAGCGCGCCGACCTGCTTATTCTCAGCGTGCCCGATTACCGGGAGCTGCCGTACTGGCTGGGCGAGAATCCGGTGGAGCAGGTGTACATCGGCGGTGAGCCGCAGTAGGCGGACCCGGAACGCAAAAACAAAAGGCCGCTCCTAACGGGAGCGGCCTCGGGCTAGCTAGGGATACGCGGTAACGCTTGCATGCGGGCAGGTACCGGGGCGAAAAGCCCCGGGGGGGTTAGAGTTGCTGAATTTCGGCAACCAGCTCCGTTTCCGTCAGGGCCCGGAGCGTGGGCGTATACTGCTGGTTGGCCACCACGGTGGCGGTTTGTTTGCCGAAGTAGTACTGCCCGCCCACCTGGCGAATTACCACGGCCGTTACGCGCTGCCCCACGGGGATGTAGAAGATGGAGAGGATGTTGCCTCCCGGCGGCACGTGGATCTGCGCGACCGAGTTGAAGTTGTCGAACACGAGGAAGGCCAGCGTGTTCTCATAGCTCACGTCGGTGTTGGGAATGTTCACCTTCACCTGCGTAGTGGGGTTCAGGTTCATGTACCGGTCAATGTTAACCCAGCCCAACGAGTCGTTGTTGAGCCGGATGTCGTAGCGGAAGACGCCTTGGGCCGCTGAATCCGTCCGAATGGTGGAGGGGTTCTGGGGCTGCCACTGCTGCGGCATCCAGTTGAAGGTGCGGCTGCTGTCGTCGACCTGCCCAAAAAACAAACCCATGTCCGGGTCGGGCGCCGTGGGGCTGGGCACCGAAATGGCAATGCGCGCGGTGCGCTTCATGCGCAGCCGCACGTTGTTCTGCGTCGCCCGCAGGTAATACTGCCCGCCCGATACCAGGATCTGGCCGTAGGACATGGTGGGCATGGCGCTGAGCACCATGTCCGACTTCCGGGTAATCTCGCGCACCGTGAGCTGCACGGGGCCGTTGACGGGCGTGGTGCCATCGGGCATTACAAAGGTGCCGGCCGGTACCGAAATCCGCGTCCCTTTGGCCGTGGTGACAATGGCAGTAGCGCTTGGCGCCGGATTCAGGGTAAACGTCTGCACCGGTGCGCTGTGGGCCCGCACAAACGTGTTGATAATGGACTTCGACTCGTCGGTCTCCGGCTTGCAGTCGATAACGTCGGCGTCTTTTTTACAGGCCGTCACGAGCAGGGCTCCCGCCGCGAGCAGCGAGAACAATAAGTTGGTTTTCATAGATCAGAAAGGGTTAAGGATGAATCAGGGAAGATCGATGCGAAGGCCCGCCTGAAACAGCAGGGCGGCGGGGTACCGGGCCGTTTCGCCCGGGACGGTAAGCGACTTCAGGCCGTAGTGCAGCACCGGCTGCAGCTGCCAGTACCAGCCGGCGCGCCACTCGTATTCCACGTTGGCGCCCGCCGTGAGCGTGAAGGAGAAGGGGCGGAAGGGGCTACCCGCGGCGCCGCGCCAGGTGGTCTGCTCGCAGTTGCAGGGCGAGCCGCTGGTGGTGCGCCCACCCAGGTAAATGCCCAGCGTTGCGCCGGCTACTACGTCGTAAGCGAGGCGGCCCGAGGTGCCGAGGCGGTACTGCGCCTGGAGCGGCACGGCGAAATAGCGGTAAGTATTGCGGCGGTTCAGGCGCTGCGTCCCGCCGGCTGCCAGCGAGTCAGGTACCAGCAAGAGGGAGTCCCGCCACACCCCGTCGACGTCCATGAAGCGGAGCGTGCGCGACACGTAACCCGACTTGTTGACCACGGCGTTCAGCCGCGTGGCGTATTCGGTGTAGCCCACACCGCCGGAGAGGCGCAGGCGCGGCGTGGCGGCGTAGCCCAGTTGCACCTGAGCGGCGTAGCCCACTGCCGGCCGCTCCAGCTCCGTTACGCCCCGGCCGGGCAATCCCTGCGCCCCCAGCACCCGGTGCGTGATGCCCGGACCGGCCAGCGCGGCCAAGCTCCAGCGGAGTGGGACGGGCCGGGGTGGGCGCACCGTATCCACTGCCACACCGCTCAGCGGCTGGGGCAGAACGGATGGCGCGGTCTGCAGCGCCGGCACGCGCAAGGCCAGTGCGTCCATCAATGGCATCATGCGGGCCGTTTCCAGGCCAATTGAGGAAGATGCGTTGAGTGAGTCAGCAGTCCCGTTTGGGGTGGCCGGGGCTAGCGGAAGCTGTGCGTCTATGGTTCCACGGCTATGGGGAGGATTGTCGGGGCTGGCAACCGCGGGCGTAGCCAGGCTGGCCGCGGTCGGCTGCGGTGTCTGCTCACCGGCCCGGCTGGCGGTTGAACGCTGGGCGTCGGATGAGGCAGCCAGCCCGGCCGTTGCGGGCCGCGACGCTCCAACGGCTGCATTGGGTGAGGTTTCAGCCCCGGTATTCGAGGCCGTGCTTGCCGCTGAGGATGTAGCCCGGCTGGGCTGCCCACCTGGCCAAACCAGACCCGGTGCTCCGGAACCAGTTTGGGCGGTTAAGGCACGGCGGCTTGGGCGGGCGCCGGCGGCTGCCAGCACGGTGGCTTGCTTGCTGCGGCGCCCCGAAGCCTGGCCCGCCACGGCCGGAGCGGCGGTGGTGCCGGCTGCTCCGGCGGTGCTGCTGGCAGCGGGGCCAAAGCCCGCCGGCGTGCCGGTAGCCAATGTGGCAGGGGCCGAGGCCGAGGCCCCTCCGCTACCCGCCGGCAGTGTTGCCGTCGCGGCGGTGCGGGCTGCCGTACCTACCTGGGATTGGCGCGGGGTACTTCCCGCCTCCGACGCGCTGGTGGCCATGGCGGCCACGGGGTCTTGAGTACCGTTGCGGCCCGCCAGCGCACCCGTTTCGGCAGCAAGAAGTGGAGCGGATGACGCGGAGGCAGTCGTGGATCGACTCGCCGGGGGAAAGTAGTTGGTCGAGGGCTGGGTGGATGCCGAGCGGTTCGCCGTGGAGCCCGGCAGCGAGGTGGGCGTGGAGCGCAGCCACAGCGCCGTAGGAATGCTGAGCAGCAGGAGCAGGCCGGCGGCCAGCAGCCAGAAGCCGCGGCGCTGCCAGGCCGGCCGCTCAGCGGCCGGCAGGCTGGCCAGCTTCTGTTCCAGGCCGGCCCACACGTCGTCGGAAGGATGGCCGCCGTAGTCGTCCAACTTGCGGCGCAGCTCCTCAAAAAGATGATCTGGTTCGCGTTCGGTCATTTGGCAGCAAGCCGGTTGGGCGTGGGAAGTGACAATTTGGTTTCGAGCAGGCGGCGGGCGCGGGCCAGCTGCGACTTGCTGGTGCCCTCGGTGATGCCGAGCATTTCGGCAATTTCGGCGTGGGAATACCCCTCCACCGCGTATAGGTTCAGCACCGTGCGGTAGCCCAGCGGGAGCGTGTGCAGCACCCGGATCAGGTCGTCGGCCGAGAGCTGCTCCAGCGGAGTGCCGTCGGGGTGAGCTACCTCGGCTGCCTCGTCGTACTCCACGTGCGGGCCGCGCTGCTGGCGTTGGTGGTAAGCGTTGATGGCGGTGGTCACGGCGATGCGCCGGGCCCAGGCCTCGAACGGCCCCTTACCGTTGAACTGGTGCAGGTTGGTGAAAATCTTGATGAAAGCATTTTGCAGCGCATCTTCCGCTTCGGCCCGGGAAGGGCAGTAGCGCAGGCACACCCCCATCAGCGGGTAGGCCAGGTGTTGGTACAGCGCCCGCTGCGCCCCCGGCTGGCCCCGCCGGCATCCGGCTAAGATGTCATCAATTGGTAGGGCCATGCCGTGGCGTGCGTGCAGCGAAGGGAAAGTGGTGCTGGGGGTGTAAACGGGTTTCTGCAGCCATGACCAGCCACCAAGGGCGCGGGTTGCGTGAGGGAAAATAATTTATGTAAACTGTTGATGAATAGTGGTTTAATATTCATGCGGCCGATCCGTGCCGCGCGCAGAGCAGTACGATTCCGTCTTACACGCAGCGCCTTACGGCTGGGCGCTGCTGCCGGGGCCGGGGCGGTGCACGATGCATGGAGCGACACCAAGCGCCGCCGGGCCAGGGTGGCGCTGCGTCACAGATAATTCCGGACAATACCTAGCTTAGCCCCGGCGGCAGCCTGCCCTGCCGGTTTAGTTGCTTTCCTGCCATGACGCTTCCGATTTACCAGGTCGACGCCTTCACCGATAAAGTCTTTGCCGGCAACCCCGCCGCCGTGTGTCCGTTGCGCGAGTGGCTACCCGCGGCGCAGATGCAGGCCATTGCGGCCGAAAACAACCTGGCCGAAACCGCATTCTTCGTGCCCCGCGTCGGCACGGCGGCCGAGTACGACCTGCGCTGGTTTACGCCCGCCGTGGAGGTGGAGCTGTGCGGCCACGCCACGCTGGCCGCAGCCCACGTGCTGTTTCGCCACCTGAGCGCCACGGCCGAGCAGCTCACGTTTCACTCCCTGAGCGGCCCGCTGCACGTGCGCCAGCAGCCCCGGAGTGGCCAGCTCACCCTCGATTTTCCGCCGCAGCCGCCGCAGCCGCTCACCCAGCACCCCGATGGCCTCGTGGACGGGCTACGGGCCACGCCGCTGCGCATCCTGGCCGGCCCCGATCTGATTGCGCTGTTCGATACCGAAGCCGAAGTGCGGGCCTTGCGCCCCAACCAGCTGCAGCTGAGCAAAGTGGAGTACCGCGGCGTCATTGCCACCGCGCCGGGCACGGGCGACGTGGACTTCGTCTCGCGCTGGTTTGGCCCGCGCGTGGGCGTGCCCGAAGACCCCGTCACCGGCTCGGCCCACACGCAGCTGGTGCCGTACTGGGCCGAGCGCCTCGGCAAAACCAGCCTGCACGCCCGGCAAGTGTCGGCGCGCGGCGGCGACCTGTGGTGCGAGCTGCGCGGCGACCGGGTGCTCATCAGCGGCTACGCGGTGACGTATCTGAAGGGCGAAATCGAGCTGTAGGCGCGCGCGCGCTGTGGGCTACGCCACCGGCTTCTGGCGAGCGGCCACGGCTTTTTTGCCCGCCACCGGCGCGGCCATTTTGTCGGGGTTGTCGGCCAGAAACTTGCCCCAGCTCTTGCCGCCGGCCTTCACGTTGTTGCCCTTCTGGTAGTGGTGGCATAGGGCCACGGCCAGCGCGTCGGTCGCGTCGAGAAACTTCGGCGCGTCTTCCAGCGGCGGCAGGGTCAGCGTCTGGCGCAGCATGTGGGCCACCTGCTCCTTGGAGGCCGCGCCCGAGCCCGTGACGGCCTGCTTGACCTTGGTGGGGGCGTACTCCACGAAGGGAATGTCGCGCGAGAGGCAGGCGGCAATGGCCACGCCCTGCGCCCGCCCCAGTTTGAGCATGCTTTGCACGTTGGCGCCGTAAAACGGGGCTTCGATGGCCAGCTCGTCGGGCAGGTACTCCTCGATGAGCTCGATCATCCGGTCGAAGATCTTCTTTAGCTTTACTGCGTGATTGGACCCGAACGCCTTGAGATTGATGACGTCGTAGCGCAGCACCTGCACCCGCTGCCCGGTGACTTCAATCACGGCGTAGCCCATGATCTGGGTGCCGGGGTCGATGCCCATGATAATCTTGGGCAGGTCGAGCGAAGCAGGGGAGGGGAAAATAGCCATCTACCACAAAGTTACGCAAAAGGCCCCCGCCAGCCGCGCCGCCGCAACCTGCGGCCCTGGGTAATCCTGGGCAAGCTGGCCGTGACGCTGCTCACCCTGGCCCTGCTCTGGCGGTCGGTGGTGGCCGATGCGGCCACGGCCGCGGCCTGGCGGGGCCTGCTCACGGCGGCGCGGCGCGGCCCGGCCCTGGCAGCCCTGCTGCTGGTGCCGCTGAACTGGGCCCTCGAAGCGTGGAAATGGTGGCGGCTGGCCCGTTACCTGGAGCCCGTTTCGTACGCGCGCAGCTTTCGGGCGGTGCTCACCGGCCTCACCCTGGGCTTCGTGACGCCCAACCGGGTGGGCGACTACGCCGGCCGCCTGCTGGAGCTGAAAAACCGCCGTCCTGAAGCTCTGGGAGCCGTGTTCCTCGGGCGCTACTGCCAGCTGGTCATCACCTTGCTGGCCGGCTCCGCGGGCGTGCTCTACTTCGTGGCGCGCTACCTGGGGCCGCAGTACCCGCTGGTAACCGGAGGGCTGGCGCTGACGGCGCTGGTGGGCAACTCGCTGGTGCTGCTGCCGCTGTATCGCAGCCGCTACCTGCTGGCGGCCGTCCTGCAGTGGGCTCCGCTGCGGCGCTTTCAGCGCTACACGGCCAACCTGCCGCATTATCCCACCCGCGTGCTGAACCAGGTGCTGCTGCTCTCGGGGCTGCGCTACGCGGTGTTTACGGCGCAGTTTGGGCTGCTGCTCTGGGCTTACGGGGCGGTGGCGCCGCTCGGGGCCGCGCTGGCCGCCATTGCCGGCACGTTTCTGTTGAAGTCGCTGGTGCCCTCGCTCAACGCCCTCACCGATGTAGGGGCCCGGGAGTTGTCGGCCACGCACCTGTTTGGGCTGTTGGGCCTGCCGGTGCTGCCGGTGCTCAGCGCCAGCCTCAGCCTGTGGGTGCTCAACATTGCCCTGCCCAGCGCCGTCGGCCTGCTGTTCGTGCTGCGCCTGAAGGTGCTGCGGCGGAAAAAGAAAACCCCGGCCGGCACGCCCGAGGCGCGGCCCGCAAGCGAAGCGGCGTCGTCGTGAGCGGCAGCTTTTGGGCCACCGGGCTGCCCGCCTTCCTGTGCCTGCCGGCGCTGCTCTACGCCGTGGTGATGCTCCGCTACCGCCACCACTGGCAGCGGCTGGTGCAGCCGCCACACGCCGGTGCCCCGGCCGCCAGGCAGCCCGACTACACCATAGACACGGTACCACCTGAAGCCCCCCTGGTGTCGGTGCTCATCGCGGCCCGCAACGAGGCCGTGCACCTGCCCGGCTTGCTGGCCGATCTGCAGGCGCAGACCTGGCGGACGGCGGGCGGCCGCTACGAGGTGCTGGTGGCCGACGACCATTCCACCGACGACACCGCCGCCGTAGTGCAGGCCGCCGCCGCGGCCAGCCCGGTGCCGATACGCCTGCTCTCCCTGGCCGAGCTGCCGGGCCGCCCCACCGGCAAAAAAGCCGCCGTGGCGACGGCGCTGGCGGCGGCCACGGCCCCCTGGGTGGTCTGCACCGACGCCGACTGCCGCGTGCCCGCCGACTGGCTGCAGGCGTACGCCGGCTTGCTGCAGGACCCCGCGGTGCAGTTCGTGAGCGGACCGGTACTGCTGGAAGGCGCGGGGCTGCTGCCGGCGCTGCAGGGGCTGGAACTGGCGGCGCTGGTGGGCACTGGGGCGGCCGGCATTGCGGCCGGGGCGCCCACCATGTGCAACGGCGCCAACCTGGCCTACCGCCGGGCCGCTTTTGCCGCCGTCGGCGGCTACGGCGGCAACGCCCACGTGCCCAGCGGCGACGACGAGTTTCTGCTGCACAAAATAGCCGCCCGCTACCCGCAGGGCGTGCGCTTTCTGGCCCGGCCGGCGGCCATTGTACGCACCGCCGCGCAGCCCACCCTGGGGGCGCTGCTGCAGCAGCGGGTGCGCTGGGCCAGCAAGTGGCGGCACTACCAAAGCCGGGCTTCGCGCTGGCTGGCGCTGCTGGTGCTCGGGGCCAACGTCTCGCTGGCGGTGCTGCCGCTGTGGCTGCTGTGGCAGCCGGCGGCCTGGCCCTGGGCCGCTGCCGCCTGGCTCAGCAAGCTCGGCGCCGATGCCGCGCTGCTCACGCCGGTGCTCGGTTTTTTTCGGCGACGGCAGTGGCTGGTACTGGTGCCGCTGCTGCAGCTCTTGTACCCGCCCTACGCCCTGGCCGTGGGGCTGCTCGGGCTGCGCGGCGGCTACCGCTGGAAGGGGCGGCAGGTAGCGTAATTTTCCCTTCGGCAGGGGCAGAACCAGCTGACCAGGTGGTAGCTGCCTGGCCGGCAAAGCGCAGCCTGCGAAAACCGCAGAAAAAGCTTGGGCGCTTATTGATCGGGGAGTACTTTTTGGCCGATTTCAAGCGTGCCATTAATCCCCCGTTGTTATGTCCCGTTCTGCCCTGGAGCTGGTATTTCCAGCTGCCGTCTGCCTGCTCGTTTGCAGCCTGGTCGTACTGTTTCTGACCGCCACCGGCCTGGAGTCCGGGCCCGCAGTTGCCGCCGACAAGATGCCGTTGGAGGCCCCGCTACCCGCTGACTCTGCCGCGACCGTAGCCCTCGACCCCGCCGACGCAGAAGCCGTAGCCGCCGGCGACGCGCTGTTTAAGGACAACTGCGCCCAGTGCCACGCCATTAACGATGTGGTGGTGGGGCCGGCGCTGGCGGGGCTGGAAGCCCGGCGCCCGTTGCCGTGGATTATCAAGTGGGTGCAGAACTCCAGCAAGATGGTTGCCAGCGGCGACGAGTATGCGGTGAAGATTTTCAACCAGTACCAGAAGCAGCAGATGCCCGGCTTTGCCTTGAGCAACGAGGAAATCAGGCACATCATGAAGTACGTCCGCTCCCAGGAAGGCAGAGCCGCCAGCCAGGTTGGCGCCGATGCGGTGGCCGCCGTCAACTAGACGCGCCCCTAAGCTTCGCATTCCTGCCCGGCCGATGATACCTTTGCCGCACATCAGCTGAGCCCGCCGTGACCGACGCCGAATTCGATATCCTCGACGAGTTGTACTTCGTCGCTTCCTTTCCCGAGCTGCTGCAGCGCACCCAGCTGCCCGCCGCCGAGCTGGAGCAGCATCTGCGCAGCCTGCTCGAGCAGGGCTTGATTCGCTGCTACTGGCCCGACCCCGACACGGAGCTGGCCTACGAGCCGACCTCCTTCGGCGCCCTGCGTCAGGACTGCTACTTCCTGGCCTCCAAGGAAGGCCTGCTGCAGCACAACACCCGCTAATGGCTAAGCCCTCCGCTGCCCCGTTGCCACAGACCAAGGCGGCGCCGGTGCGTACCCCCGGCTACTACGTGCGCCGCCGCTTGCTGCGCAACCAGCCCGCCATGGCCGGCGCGCTGTTCATTCTGCTGTGTACCGTGGTGGCCTTGCTCGGCTACCTCGTTCTGCCCGACCCCTCGCCCGATGCCAACAACAGCCTGGTGCAGCTGCAGAAGCAGCCGCCGGGCTTCCGCGCCACCCTGCTGCGCCTGCCCCTGGCCGACTCAGTGGGGGAGGAGCCCGGCCTGGGCAGCCGCTGGCTGCGCGGCGCGCCCACGCGCTTTGAGGAAGTGCCCATCGGCGGCTGGCGCGTGCAGGGCGATACGCTCATCGCGCAGCCGTTTCAGGCCGTGGGCACCCTGGCAGAGCCCGAGCGCCGCTACGCCCTGAGCCGGGTGGCGGGCCACGACGGCCCTGCGGCCGCGCTGCGCGCCGAAATCGAGCAGGAGCACATCCGGCCGCGCACCTACTGGCTGGGCACCGACAAAGCCGGCCGCGACGAGCTGAGCCGCCTGCTGCTGGGCACGCGCATCTCGCTGGGCATCGGGCTGGTGGCGGTGCTCATCTCGCTGGTCATCGGCGTGGCGGTGGGGGCCATCGGTGGCTACGCCGGCGGCTGGCTCGATTCCCTGCTGCTGGGCGTGATGACGGTGGTGTGGAGCATTCCGGGCATCATGCTGGTCATTGCCATTTCGCTGGCCTTCGGCTCGAAGGGCGTGTGGACCAGCTTCGTGGCCGTGGGCCTGACCATGTGGGTGGACGTGGCCCGCGTGGTGCGCGGGCAGCTGCTGAGCCTGCGCGAAAAAACCTTCGTGGAGGCCGGCCGCGTACTAGGCTTGCCGACGAGTCGCCTGTTGGTGCGCCACCTGCTGCCCAACCTGCTCGGCCCGCTCATCGTCATTGCCACCTCGAACTTCGCCGCCGCCATTCTGCTCGAAGCCGGCCTGAGCTTTCTCGGGCTGGGCGTGCAGCCGCCGGCGCCCTCGTGGGGCCTGATGGTGAACGAAGGCTTTCAACTGCTGGGCACCCAGGCCGGTTTGTGGCTTACGCTGCTGCCCGGTGCGGCTATTAGCCTGCTGGTGCTTAGCTTTAACCTGCTGGGCAACGGCCTGCGCGACGCCTACGACCCGAAAACGCCCCTGGGCTAAATGGTCAAATGGCTGAATGGCTAAATGGTTGGTCGTTCAAACCTCAACCATTTAACTATTTAACCATTTAACCATTTAACCATTTGGCCATTTAGCCATTCCCCCCATGCCCGATACCCTGCGCCCGCTGACCAAAGAAGAGCACCTGCTGCTGAAGCTGAAGGAGCGGGAGTTGGCGGCCCTGTTGGAAATCACCCAGTCCATCAACGGCGAGCCCAGCGACGAGAACCTCTATAAAATCTTCCAGTTTACGCTGCTGGGGCAGCTCGGCGTGCGGCAGCTGGCCGTATACGTGGTGGAGGATGGACAGTGGCGTTGCCCGGTGGCGTTCGGGCCCGGCATTCCCGATTTTCGGGGCATCAGCCTGCCCGAGCAATTGCAGCGCTTTCCGCCGGAGCACCCCGTGGAAGTCGCCGACCTGGAGCTGGGTGCTCCTTGGCAGCACTTTGCCAACGTGATACCCGTGCGCCAGAGCGACCAGCTGCTGGGGCTGGTGTTTATCGGGCTGCCGCACCAGAACTACACGGCCACGGCCGAGGCGCGGCGCGAGGCAGTGACCTTCATCGAGTCGCTGAGCCAAATCCTGCTGGGCGCGGTGTCGTCGCGGCGGCTGGTGCGCCAGCAGGTGCAGGCCGCGGCCGTGCGCAAGGAGATTGAAATTGCCCAGGAAGTGCAGGCCATGCTCTTCCCCAACAAGCTGCCCAACGACCAGCACGCGGCCGTACACGCCACCTACGTACCCCACACGGCCGTCGGCGGCGACTTCTACGACGTGGTCGACATCGACAAGCAGCGCTTTCTGTTCTGCGTGGCCGACGTGTCGGGCAAGGGCGTGGGGGCCTCGCTGCTCATGTCGAACTTCCAGGCCGGGCTGCGCACCTTGCTGCGCCAGCAGGCCGAGCTGGCCACGGTGGTCAGCGAGCTGAACAACCTCATCTTCCGCAACTCCGGCGGCGACCGGTTCATCACGGCCTTTTTCGGGATATACAACCGCACCACGCGCGAGCTGGAGTACGTCAACGCCGGGCATAACGATCCGCTGCTGCTGCCCGACGTGGGCCAGGGCCCCGTGCAGGTGCTCAAAACCGGCACCATCATGCTCGGGGTGATGGATGAGCTGCCCATGCTCAAGGTGGGCCGCGTGCCGGTGCCCCCGCACAGCACCCTGCTCAACTACACCGACGGCCTGACGGAGGTGTTCAACGAAGCCCAGGAAGAATTCGGCGAGGAAGGCGTGCTCCAGACCATGGAGCAGCACCGCTACCTGCCCCTGCCCAAGCTGCACGACGAGCTGCTGCGCCGCATCACCGATTTCAACGTGAAGGGCACGCACTACGCCGACGACATCACCATCCTGACCTGCCGCTTCCGGTAGTAGTTAGGCTGTTACACCCGTGACCAACAGCCCTATTATTTGCGGCGCCTTTCCCAAATTCAGCTGAAACTTGCCCCAGTGTGAATAAGCCTGATATCTGGCCTATCGGTACGAAAAACGGCATGCCCTTTATAAAATGGCAAAAACTACTGCTTTGGATGTTTGTAGTTAACCTGATAGTCATCCTGATTGCAGTCATGATGAACGGAAATCATTAATTCTATCGTGCCCGATTCTGCCCCTATACTCGCCGTTATTACACACATCCGCCGCGCCTTGAGCGAGGCCTTCACCCGCCTCGATCAGTGGTTTGAGCACCCCGAAGCGGAGCGTAGTTACCGCCCCCGCAATGGCGGCTGGACTATAGCCGAAGTGCTGGAGCACGTCGGGCTGACCAATCACTTCCTGCTCATCCTCATCGACAAAGGCGCCGCCAAAGCCCTGAAAAACCAGGCCGGCCTAAACCTGGCTACCGAGCTGCAAGGCTACCAGTTCAGTGACCCGCGCCTGGACGAAATCGGCCTGCATAAGTCGTTTGAATGGATGCGGCCGGCCCACATGGAACCCACGGGCACTCAGCCCCTGGGCGAGGTGCGCCGGCAGCTTCGGGAGCAGCTGGCCCACTGCCACCGCGTGCTCGACGCACTACCCAATGGCGAAGGCGTGCTTTACCGCACCACCATGTCGGTCAACGACCTGGGTAAAATCGACGTGTACCAATACGTGTACTTCCTGGCCCGGCACGCCGAGCGTCACCTCACGCAGCTGGCGCGCATCCAGGCGGAGTACGCCGCGGCTTAAGCTGGGCTTTCCGGGCTCATGGGCTCCGGCTCGTCCAGCCACTCACGGCACTTGATGAGCACGGCTAGGCCGATGAAGAAGAACGAGCCGATCTTATCGACTTCGATCAGCTCGTTGAGCGTGAGGTGGAAGATGATGACCACCAACGACAGCGTCGCGGCCAGCACCAGGCGGCGCACTTCCGGCCGCCGGGCCGCGCGGTGGTAGAGCTGCTCGGCCGTGATGAGCGTCACGCAGATCAGCAGGGCAAACAGCGCGAAGCCCGGCACGCCCTGCTCGGCCAGCTGCAGCAGGAAGTAGTTGTGGGTGGTGGAGTGCTCCGGATTGTCCGATACGTAGGTGCGGAAGCTCTTGACGGTGTAGCGCTTGTACTCCGGGTAGAACGTGGCGGGGCCGCTGCCGGTCAGGGGCTTATCGGATACCATGCGGGCGGCGGCCACCCAGCGGTACACGCGCTCCATGCCCGACACGTCCTGCAGCTTGTAGGTGGCTTCCAAGTGCTTCTCGAAGTTGCCGCCGTTGAAGATGGTCTTCTCAAACTCCGGGGCGTAGAGCATGTAGTTGTTCTGCTGCACGAAGTAGCCCACCCCGCCCGATACGCCCAGAATAGCGCCGAGCAGCACCCAGCGCGTCAGCCGCAGGCGCATCACCCAGTAGAACATGGCCGCCAGCGGAATGGAGAGGATGGAGGCCCGGGTGTAGGAAATCAGCAGCCCGAAAACCAGCACGGCCACGGCCAGGCGCCAGAGCAGGCGCCAGCCGCCCTGGGCCGAGCGCGCCGCGTAGAACGCGTAGGGCAGCAGCAGCGCCACCACCGTGGCGTAGATGACGTGGTTGATGTACCACGGCTGAATGGCCCAGTTGATGTCGGCAAAGCCAAAGCCGCGGGTGGCGTGCCGGGCCGCCGTGTAGAGCACCGTGAGGGAGGCACCCGCGGCGTGGCAGCCGGCCACCCGCCACGCGTCGGCGGGGCGGCGCACCAGCATCAGCGTCACGAGCAGGAAGGGCCCGAGGTACCACGTCTTGGCCAGCAGGTACTTCACCGACTTGGTGGTGTCCACCGAAAACAGCGTGGAAACGCTGGCCCACAGCAGCATCAGCGCCAGAATCACCACGAACGGGTGCAGCACCTGCCGGGGCGTGAGGCCGGTGCGGCCGCCGAGCACCGCCACGCCCAGGCAGGCCAGCAGCACCAGCATCAGCGGCTCGGAGGGCACGTCCAGGGTCAGGGAGCCGATGTGCAGCTCCTGCGAAAAGGCCAGGGTGCTCAGCAGCAGGTAGTACACCCAGCGCCAGTCGACCACCAGCACCGCCAGCCCGACGATGGCCACCGCCGGCAGCAGGCCGAAAGGGCTCAGCTTGAGCACCTGCACGGCCCCGCCGCCGATGAGCAGCAGCGCAAACGCGACGAACAGCCACTGCGCCGTGTCGCGCGGGCGTAGCCGGGCCAGCCAGGTATGCATGGGCTTAGGCGTGCTGGGTGGCCGCGGGGCGGCCGATGTTGCGGCGGTACAGCTCCAGTAGGGTGATGAGAATCACCGACAGGGCGAAGGTGATGAGCACCGACGAGGCCACGATCAGCCAGCGCACGGGCTTGGCCTTGCGGGCCGCCGGGTAGGCTTTCTGCACCACGTACAGCGACGAAATGCGGCCTTTGAGGGCCAAGTCGGCGTTTTCGAACGACGAGCGGGCGTTGATCAGGCGGGTTTGCAGGTCGTTGAAGCGCGCGTACAGCGTGTTCATCGAGTCGGTGCCCTGCACGTAGTTTTCCAGGTTGATGACGTTGCCCCCGTCGGCGTCGGTGAGGCCGCGCAGCACGCGGCGCAGGCCGGCGGCGCGGCCGCCGTCGCCGGCGGCTTCGGCCATGCGCAGGGCCGCTTCCGTCTCCACGATCTGCTTGGCCAGGTAGCGCGACTCCATTTCCAGGCCGTGAATGCCGTAGCGGCGGCGGCCGGCCACCAGCGCGAGGCGGGTGCGGTCGTACTCGCGCTGCACGAACTGGTAGCGGGTGCGGTACAGCTCCAGCACGCGGCGGCGGTTGTCGAGGGTGAGCTGCTGGTTAAACGAGTCGATGACGCTGACCAGCGTATTGGCCACGCGGGCAGCCAGGTGCTTATCCTGGTCCTGAAAAGTCAGTTCGATGGCGTCGCGGTCGGTGTGCACGATGCTCAGGTTGCTGTTGAACTCCTCCAGGGCGCCTTGGTCAGCCATTTCGTCACCCGGCTTACCGGCTTTGTAATGCTCGTGCAGCCGAAATTTCTGGATGATGTGCTCGGCCACCGGCTGCGAGTTGCCGATGGTAATGATGCGGTCCAGGTCTTCGGTGCGCCCGCTGAGCTCCAGCTTGCCGCCCTCCGTCACAATGCGGTCGGGGTCGGTGGTCTGCGGGTTCGTGGGGTAAAACACGGCCGTGGACTTGAAGATATTGGGGAGCAGCAAGGCCGCCACCACGCTCACGACGGCCGCCAGGCCCACGGCCGCCAGCACCAGGTATTTCCAACGGTTAACAATCGGCCAAAGGCCCAATAGTGAGTAAGGGCGTGCGGACATGTAGGGCAAGGGGGGTGAAAGTAGCCCGCACGGCCGGCGCAGCCGGCTAGGCGGACTGAGCAAAGCTACCATAAAAACCGGGTACGCGCCGCTTTTTGGTAGCTTTGCGGCCCACCTAGTTTTCGGGCCCATCAAACGCTTTTTCGGAAATATCAGCCTGGCCGTACTCCTGAACCTGCTCGTGAAGCCGGGCTGGGTGGTGGCGGAGAATGCCGTGCAGGACCGCATCGGCCATACCGCCTTCGGGACGTTTGCCGCCCTGCTGAACTTTACGCTGGTGCTCGCGTCGGTGTCGGACCTGGGCATCACCCAGCATACCACCAAGCGCGTGGCGGCCGAGCCCGGCTTTCTGCCCGAGTACTTCCCCACGGTGCTCCCGCTGCGCGGGGCTCTGGGCGTGTTGTTTCTGGGCGTGATGGTAGCCGGGGGCTGGCTGATGGGCTACCGCGGCCACACGCTGACCCTGCTGGCCCTCATCGGGGTGGGGCTGCTGCTCACGCAGTACGCGCAGTTTTTGCGCGGCGCCGTGCAGGCCCACCAGCACTTTAATACCGACGCTTGGCTCTCGGTGCTCGAAAAAGCCCTGATGCTGGGCCTGGTGGTGGCCCTGCTGCCGCTCGGCATCACGCTCGACGGCTACGTGGCGGCGCGCACGGCGGCGGCGGCCTTTACTTTCGTGCTGCTGTACGCGCTGGTCACGCGGCTGTTCGGGCGGGTGCCGTGGCGCCCGCGCCGCGCCCACGTGGGCGAGCTGCTGCGCGGCAGCCTGCCCTTCGCGCTCATCACGCTGCTCTACGGCATGAATGAGCGCATCGACATGCTGATGATCGAGCGGCTCAGTTCGCCCAAGGAGGCCGGCTACTATGCCGGCGCCTACCGCTGGGTGGATGCCGTGATGATGTACCTCTGGACGGTGCTGCCGCTGTTCTTCGCCAAGTTTGCCCACGCCCTGCACCGCCCGGGCGAGCAGCGCGACCTGCTCTGGTTTGGGCAGCGCGTGGCCACGGTGCCGCTGCTGTTCGTGTGCGCCTTCGTGCTGTTTCGGGGCGAGCTGCTGTTCTTTCAGTTTCAGAACAGCAGCCCCGCCGAGCTGGCCCGCATGACCCTGTGCGCCAAGCTGCTGTTCCTGAACGTGCTCGTGCACGCCTTTTTTGCCATCTACAGCACTCTGCTCACCAGCACCTCGCACGAGCGACCGGTAAGCTGGCTGGTAACCTTGAGCATCACCCTGAACATTGGGCTGAACCTGCTGCTGCTGCCGCGCTACGGCGCCGTGGCCGGGGCGCTGAACACGCTTATCTGCGCGCTGCTCGTGTCGGGCGGGTACGTGTGGCTGGTGCAGCGCCGGGCCGGGGTGGCCGTGCCCTGGGGTTTGCTGGGGCGCCTGGGGGCCACGTTCGGCGGGCTGTGCGCGGCGTGGTACGGCCTGCAGCACCTCACCGAGTGGCACTGGATGGCCGAAAGCGTGCTGTGCGGCCTGCTGTTCGTGGGGCTGCTGTTCGCCACAGGCGTGGTGCGGGTAGGGGAGCTGCGGGCGGCGCTGCTGAAGTCGAAAGCCCGGTAACGCCGGGCGCGTTGGGTTTCGGCGCAGGCGCGGAGCGCGCTTCCGCATTCATTTCGCACATTCGACCACATTGGGCCACATTCCTGCACCTTGGATATAGCTGTCAACACCCGCTTTCTGCTGCCCGGTGACCAGCTCGAAGGCATCGGGCGCTTCACCTACGAGACGCTGCGGCGCCTGGTGCAGCAGCACCCGGCGCACACCTTTCACTTCCTCTTCGACCGCCCCTACGACCCGCGCTACCTGTTCGGGCCCAACGTGGTGGCGCACGTGCTGCGCCCGCCGGCCCGGCACCCGCTGCTGTTCGTGGCCTGGTTCGAGGGGGCCGTGGCCGCCTGGCTGCGCCGCCACCGGCCGGCCGTGCTCCTGAGCACCGATGGCTTTACCACCCTCAGCACCACGGTGCCGCGCGTAACGGTGGTGCACGATCTGGCCTTCGAACACTTTCCGCAGGACGTGAGTTGGCTGGTGCGCCAGTATTACCACTATTTTTTTCCGCGCTTCGTGCGCGCCTCGCGGCGCCTCGTGGCCGTGTCGGAAGCCACCCGGCAGGACCTGGTGCAGACCTACGGCGTCAGCCCGCAGCGCATCGACGTGGTGTACAACGCCGCCGACGCGCACTTCCGCCCCTTGCCCGAGGCCGAGCAGCCGGCGGTGCGGGCGCAGTTCAGCGGCGGCCGGCCTTACATCCTGTTCGTGGGCGCCCTGCAGCCGCGCAAAAATCTGGTGAACCTGCTCCGCGCCTTCGACCAGTTCAAAGCTCAAACCGGCTCCGACACCCAACTGCTGATCGTGGGGCGCAAGGCCTGGAAAGCCGGCCCCATCTTCGACGTGTACCAGCAGATGCAGCACCAGCAAGCCGTGCAGCTGACGGGCCGGGTGACCGATGAGGAACTGGTGCAGCTCTACGGGGCGGCCCGCGCCTGCGCCTACGTGCCCTACTTCGAGGGCTTCGGCATTCCCATCGTGGAAGCCCAGCAAAGCGGCTGCCCGGTGCTGACTTCCGACCGCAGCTCTATGCCCGAGGTGGCCGGTCTCGGCGGCGCGCTGCTCGCTGATCCGTTTTCCGTCGATGAACTGACCGCCGCCCTCACCCGCCTGGATGCCGACGAAGCGTTGCGGGCGCGGCTGCGGCAGCAGGGCCTGGAAAACGTGCGCCGCTTTAGCTGGGACGAAAGCGCGCGTCGGCTGTGGAGCAGCGTCGAAACAGCCCTGAAAGATAGATGATAATAAACTGGGTTACTAATTTAGTAAGCGAGTTTATGTAATCAACAAGGGCTTAAATACCGCGGAATTTAGCCGCAAAGGCTGCTGCGGAGGCCCGAGTGGGCCGGTAGCTGAGGCGGAGCGGTGGTAACCGGCACAAGCACCGGCCCAAGGTAGGGGAGAAACGGTGTTTTTCCGCGTCCACGTCCACATCGCTGCAAGCGGCCCGTGCCGCTGCCCGCGCTTGCGGAGTCGCCTGTACCTTCGCTTTTTCATTTGCCACTCCACTTCTCCGCCCATGCGCCTGCACCGTCTGCCCGAAGCCATGCACCGCTGGCTGCCCGGCGCCGTCTGGCAGGGCCCGCCCGCCGCTGAGCCCACCGTGTACCTGACCTTCGACGACGGCCCCATCCCGGAGGAGACACCCTGGGTGCTCGAGCAGCTGGCCCGCTTCGACGCCAAAGGCCTGTTTTTCTGCGTGGGCGACAACGTGGAGCGCCACCCCGACGTGGCCCGGCAGGTGCTGGCCGCCGGCCAGCAGCTCGGCAACCATACCCACCACCACCGCAGCGGCTGGACGACGCCCCGCGCGGAATACCTGCAGGACGTGGCCCGCTGCCAGCAGGCCCTGGAAGCCCTGCAGCCCGGTGGCCGGCGCTTTTTCCGGCCGCCCTACGGCCGCATCACGCCCGCGTTGCTGCGCACGTTGCACCCCGAGTACGAGGTGGTGATGTGGGACCTGCTCACCTGCGACTACGACCGCGGCTACGCCCCCGAGCGTTGCCTGCGCGACGCGCTGCGCCACACGCGCCCCGGCGCCATCGTGGTATTCCACGACAGCCTCAAAGCCAGCCCCAACCTGCGCTACGTGCTGCCGCGCTACCTACAGGCTCTCAGTGAGCAGGGCTACCGGTTCGGCGCGCTGTAAAAGGCCCGAAGAGAATGTGTAATTGTTGATTTCTGGTTTTCATTTGACGCCCGTTCTGCTCCTTTTTTTCCTCGGCTGGTTTGCCGTGCTGCTGGGCTCCTGGGTGCTGTTTGCGCGGCGGCGGGCCCCGCAGCCGCAGCCACTGGCCAGCCCCCCGCCCCGCGTGAGCATCTTGATTGCGGCCCGCAACGAGGAAGCCGCCATCGGCCGCTGCCTACGGAGCGTGCGGGCCCTGAACTACCCGCCCGAGTGCCTGGAGGTACTGCTCGGCGACGACGCCAGCGCCGACCAGACCGCCGCCGTAGCCGCCGCCGTCATGCAGGATTTCGCGGGTACATTTCGCATCCTGCGCATTGAGCAGACGCTGGGCGCGGCGCGGGGCAAGGCCAACGTGCTGGCTCACCTGGCCCGCGCCGCCACCGCCGATTTTTTCCTGATTACGGATGCCGACATCTGCCTGCCGACGACCTGGGTGCAGGGCCTGCTGGGGCAGTGGCGGCCGGGCATGGGCACCGTCACGGGCCTTACGCTGGTCAGCGGCCCGCGCCTGTTTCACCGCCTGCAGGGGCTCGACTGGTTGATGTCGCTGGCCCTGGTGCAGATGGTGTCGGACCGGGGGCAGCCCGTCACGGCCATGGGCAACAACATGCTCATCACTCGGGAGGCCTACGCGGCCGTGGGCGGCTACGAAAGCCTGCCGTTTTCCGTCACCGAGGACTACGAGCTGTTTCGGGCGGTGCTGGGGCGCGGTTTCGGCTGGCTGAACCTGTTCGAGCCGGCGGTGCTGGCCGAGTCCCTGCCCATCGCCACCTGGCGGCAGCTGCTGCACCAGCGGCGGCGCTGGCTGCGCGGGGTGGAGGCCCTGCCGTGGCACATCCAGCTGGGGCTGCTGTACTACGCTGGCTTTTACCCGGCGCTGCTGCTGGCCGGCTGGCACTGGGGCCTGGGCGCGGTGCTGGGCATCCTGGGGGCCAAAATGCTGGTGCAGGGCCTACTAGCGGGCAGTGCCTTCCGGCAGGTGGGGCGCCGCGCGCCGCTGCACTTGCTGCCGGCGTTCGAGCTGTACACCGTGGCCGTCACGTTTGGCCTGACGTGGTTTCGGCTCAGCCGGCGGCCGTTTGAGTGGAAGGGCCGGCGGTACTGGGAATAGCGCCGCCACCAGCCCCGGCCGGTGCTACTGGCGGCCTTTCGTAGCTTTGCCGCGGCCGCTTGGCGGCTCCCATTCGCGCATTCCGCAAAACCTGCCCTGATCCGTGATTCTGACCGATTCCCACGCCCACATCTATTCCGAGCAGTTCAAGCAGGACCGCGACGACGCCTTGGAGCGGGCCTACGCCGCCGGCGTCAGCACCATCCTGATGCCCAACATCGACCACACCAGCATCGACGTGATGCTGGAAACGGAGGCGCGGCACCCCGGCCACTGCTTCGCCATGATGGGCCTGCACCCCTGCCACGTGCTCAAGGACTTCGAGCGGGAGCTATACCGCGTGGAAGACTGGCTGGCGAAGCGCCGGTTCGTGGCGGTGGGGGAGTGCGGCGTGGATCTGTACTGGGACAAAACCACCCTGGCCTGGCAGCAGGAGGCCCTGAAGGTGCAACTGGACCTGGCCAAAAAGCACCAGCTGCCCATTGTGCTGCACACCCGCGAGGCGTTCAACGAAACCGCCGAGCTGGTGGAAGCCGCCCAGGACGGCGCGCTGACGGGCGTATTCCACTGCTTTTCGGGCTCAAAGGAGGAAGCCGAGCGCGCCGTCAAGCTGGGCTTCAAGCTTGGCATCGGCGGCGTGGCCACGTTCAAAAACGGCGGCCTCGACCAAGTGCTGCCGCACGTGGGGCTGGAGCACCTGCTGCTGGAAACCGACTGCCCCTACCTGGCGCCGGTGCCCCACCGCGGCAAGCGCAACGAGCCCAGCTACCTGCCGCTGGTGGCCCGCCGCGTGGCCGAGCTGCTCCACAAAGACGTGGAGGAAGTGGCCGAGGCTACCACCCGCAACGCCGCCGCCCTGTTCAAGCTGTGAGATGGTGAAATGGTGAGTTGACGCGCAGCTTGCCCCGCCAGAACAACAGCTCACCATTCCACCACTTCACTATTGCACTTCTTGGAGCCTCAGGTAATTGTTGATTTTCCCGCGGCGGCCGGGCAGCGGCCGGCTTCCGTGCTGGTGGTGTACACCGGCGGCACGGTGGGCATGTCGGTGAACAAGCGCGGGGAGCTGGTGCCGATGAAGTTCGGGCAGATTCAGAAGAAGATGCCGGAGCTGCGCCAGCTGGGCATGCGCGTGTCGGTGCTCAGTCTGGCCGAGCCCATCGACTCCAGCAACGTGACGCCCACCGAGTGGCTGCAGCTGGCCAGCATCCTGCAGGCGCACTACGAGGCCTACGACGGCTTCGTGGTGCTGCACGGCACCGACACCATGGCCTACTCGGCCGCGGCCCTGAGCTACCTGCTCGAAAACCTGGGCAAGCCCGTCATTTTCACGGGGGCACAGGTGCCGGTGGGCCGCATCCGCACCGATGCGCGCCGCAACCTCGTCACGGCCCTGGAAATTGCCGCCGCCCGCCACCCCCGCGCCGGCACCGTGCGCGTGCCCGAGGTGTGCGTGTTCTTCAACGACGTGCTCATTCGCGGCACCCGGGCCAAAAAAGTGGAAAGCCAGCACTACTCCGCCTTCCGGAGCGAGAATTACCCGCCGCTGGCCCGGGCCGGCATCGAGCTGGAATTCGACGATAACCTGCTGCGCCTGCTGCCCGCCAGCCCCCTGCGCGTGCACCCGCACCTCGATGACCGGGTGGTGGTGCTCAAGCTGTTTCCGGGCATCACCGAGCGTACCGTGCGCGCCATCCTCGGCGCCGACGACCTGCGCGGCTGCGTGCTCGAAACCTACGGCTCGGGCAACGCGCCCACCAGCGCGTGGTTTCTGGAGTGCCTGCGCGAAGCCACCGCCCGCGGCGTGCTCGTGCTGAACGTGAGCCAGTGCGAGGAAGGCCGCGTCATCCAGGGGCGCTACGAAACCAGCGCCCACCTCACCGACCTGGGCGTCATCGGGGGCGAGGACATTACCACCGAAGCCGCCATCACCAAGCTCATGTACGTGCTCGGCCTGGGCCACGACGCGGCCACCACGCGCCGCCTGCTGGTCAGCGACTTGCGCGGCGAAATCTCGCTTAATCAGGCCCCCAGCAGCGGTATCCGCTTGTAGCGGCTTGCGTATGTGCGAAATGCCGCGTTACTTTGCGCAGCTTTCCGCAACCTAGAGAGGTGTCCGAGTGGTCGAAGGAGCACGCCTGGAAAGTGTGTATGGCCCAAAAGGTCATCGTGGGTTCGAATCCCATCCTCTCTGCAGTAAAGCCCGTTTCCAGCTCGGAAACGGGCTTTTTGTTTTCTGAGATGCTGGTTTGATGCCCGTGCCCAGCCAATGGTTGGAGAGCGTGTAGCCAGCGGGAGAGAGTGCGGCGGGCGACGGCTGCAAAGTGCTGGTTACGGATTGGCCGGGCTGATGAGATGAAGCCCATGTCTCCAGGCAGCGGAGCGCTCCTGACTACCTTTTCAAGCCTTGGGGCAGGGCGTCACGCGTTGCTGGGCGTACCCGTAAGTGCCTGGTAGGCAGAAAGCCGGTATCTTACAAAACCATGCGCTTTTCAGGCGCACACGCTTCGCTTTTTGCCTGAAAGCACCACCTGCTGGATAGCAGCGCGGACTGCTTTTCTCAGCGACCGGCGGGGCGGCCCCTTTCAGCTCAACAAGTCCACGCTTGCCTTCCCGGCTGGTGCACCCTACTCAATGAAGGAAAGCGAAAAGAACTACTGGCGCTTGCTGGCAGCGAGCCAGACGTTGCTGGTCACCGTAGACCACCAGGGCCGCATCCGGCACTTCAACGAGGCTGCGGTGGCCCTGACGGGCGTGGAGCGTGCCGCCTTGCCGGGGGCCGATTGGTTTTCCTTGTTTACCGAGCCGGAAGTCGTGCGCCAGGCTTACCAGGAGGCCCTGGCCAACGGGACGGGCAGCCACGCATCGGGTACGCTTCGCCATGCCAACGGCACGCGGACGGCGGTGCTGGTCGACTGCTTGGTGACCGAGGCCGGGCAGGGCACGGTGTTCGTGGCCCGGGAAGCGGCCGCCGCGCATAACTGGGCGACGGAGCTGGGCCTGGCCAACCAGGAACTCGCCTTCCGGAACGACGAGAAAGAAAAGCGCGCGGCCGAGCTCAGTATTGCCAACCAGGAACTGGCGTTTCAGAATGCCGAAAAGGAAAAACGGGCGCAGGAGTTGCTCGTCGCAAATGCGGAGCTGGCCTTCCAGAACGAGGAAAAAGAGAAACGGGCGCAGGAATTAAGCCTGGCCAACGTGGAGCTGGCTTTTCAGAACGAGGAGAAGGAGAAGCGCGCGGCCGAATTGGTCATTGCTAACCACGAGCTGGCCTTTCAAAACGAAGAAAAAGTAAAGCGAGCAGCCGAGTTGCGCGTGGCCAATTACGCCCGGGGCCTGATCGAAGCCAGCCGCGACCCGCTGGTCACCATCAGTCCGGCCGGAAAAATCACGGACCTGAACCAGGCCACCGTAAACATCACCGGCCTGGACCGGGCCCGGCTGATCGGCTCCGATTTCTTCGTGTACTTCACCGACCCGCAGATGGCCCGCGAGGTGTACCAGGAAGTGTTTGCCCAGGGCTCGGTAGCCGATGCGCCCCTCACCGTGCGCCACCGGAACGGGCAGCTGACGGACGTGCTCTTCAACGGCTCGGTGTACCACAACGACGCCGGCCAGGTGCTGGGCGTGGTGGTGGTGGCCCGCGACGTGACCGAGCAGAAACGCATTGCCACGGAGCTGATTGAGGCCCGGTTCGCGGCCGAACGGGCCACGGTGTTGGCCGAGGAAGCCCGCGCCAAGGCCGAAAGTGCGGTGCAGGCCAAGCAGCAGTTCCTCAGCAACATGAGCCATGAAATTCGGACGCCCATGAATGCCATCATCGGCTTTACGAAGGTGCTGCTGAACACCGAGCTGAGCAGCCGGCAACGCGAATACCTAACGGCCATCCGGCTCAGCGGCGACACGCTGATCGTGCTCATCAACGACATTCTGGATCTGGCGAAGGTGGATGCGGGCAAGATGACCTTCGAGCAGATTCCGTTCCGGCTGGCCGCTTCGGTGGCGGCCATGGTACACCTGTTCGAAGCCAAAAGCCAGGAAAAGAACCTGAAGCTGGCGCTCGACTACGACGCGCGCATCCCGGATGTGCTGCTGGGCGACCCGGTGCGCCTGCACCAGGTGATTCTCAACCTGGTGAGCAACGCCGTCAAGTTTACCCGCGAAGGCTCCGTCACCGTGGCCGTGCGTATGCTGGTGCAGGATCCGGGCCACGTCATCCTGGAGTTTTCCGTCACCGATACCGGCATTGGCATCGACGAATCCCAGCTGAGCACGGTCTTCGACGACTTTCAGCAGGCCAGCAGCGGCACCACCCGCCTGTACGGCGGCACGGGGCTGGGCCTGGCCATCGTCAAGAACCTGGTGGAGGCGCAGGGCGGTACCGTACACGTGAAAAGCCGGATGGGTGCCGGCTCGACCTTCAGCTGCATCCTGCGTTTTGGGAAAACCACCGAACAGCCGGACGCGGATTTGCCCCAGGCCATCGAGCTGGAACCCGGGCTGCAGAACGTCCACATCCTGGTGGTGGAAGACATTGCCCTGAACCAGCTGCTGATGAAAACCCTGCTGGAGGACTTCGGCTTTCGCATGGACGTGGCCACCGACGGGAAAATGGCCATTGAGAAGCTGCGCACCACTGGCTACGACCTGGTGCTCATGGACCTGCAGATGCCGGTGATGAACGGCTTCCAGGCCACGGAATACATCCGCCAGGAGCTGCGCCTGACCGTGCCCATTATTGCGCTGACGGCCGATGTGACGTCGGTGGACGTGGAGAAATGCCGGGCTGCGGGCATGAATGACTACCTCTCCAAGCCCATCGATGACAAGCTGCTCTACCGCAAAATCGTCAAATACCTGAAGCAGGGCGCCCCTGATTCCCCCGTCGGGGCGGGCCCGGGCGGCGGGCCGGCCAGCCCCTCCACCTGCGTCAACTTTGACTACCTGAAACGCATCACCAAAAGCGACGCGCGCATGGCGGAAATGATTGGCCTCTACCTGCAGGAGATTCCGCAGCTGGTGCAGGCCATGAAGAAGGCCATTGCCGAAAAAGACTGGCTGGCCCTGAAGCACGCCGCGCACTCGCTCATCCCCACTTTTGCCACCGTAGGCATGCCAGCCGAATTCGAGGCCCTCACCAAATCCATCCAGGGCCTGGCCGAAAACCTGTTGTCCAGCGGTGCCCCAGCCAGCCAGGAAACGATGATCGGACTCCTGTCTTCCTTTGCGCAGATCGAAACCGTCTGCGCCCGCGCCGCCCTCGAACTGGAGGCAAAACAGCTTTTGCTCACGCCACCTGCGCGGGAAACAAAATAGAACCGGTGCATCTGCCGCAGCGCCGCCGGGCGTGGCCGCCTCAAGGCACGGGCAATGCCCCGGGGGTGGGGGTGGGCTTTTCTGGCCTGGCGGCATGTTCGCAGACCGGTAGTGGGCAGAGCCGCATGCAGGCCAAGGTTGTCGGAGGCTGCGGCCCGGCTGGTGTACGCTGCTCCCAGCAGGTAACTACAGAACAGTAGACCCAAGGCGACGCTGCTTCTTTACAATATCCATCCAGCTGCCCGCCCCATGAAAGTTCTGCTTGCGTTGCTCCCGCTGATTCTGCCCGCCTTCTTTTGGCCCTTCCCGGCCGAGGTGCCCGCGCGGAAAGCCGCCGCGCCCAAAGAGTACGTCATCACGGCCTTCGGGGCCGGCACCGACAGCACCCAGCTCAGCACCGCGGCCATTCAGCGCACCATCGACAAGGCGCACGCGGCGGGCGGCGGCACGGTGGTGGTGCCCCGCGGGGTATTCTTGAGCGGAGCGTTGTTTTTCAAGCCCAAGACGCAGCTGCGCCTGCAGGCCGGGGCCAGGCTCAAGGGCTCCGACAACATTGCGCATTACCCGCTGATTCCGTCGCGGATGGAAGGCCAGAGCCAGGAGTATTACGCGGCGCTCGTCAACGCCTACCAGGTGAACGGCTTTCGGGTGACGGGGCCGGGCACCATCGACGGCAACGGGCTCCGGTTCTGGAAAACCTTCTGGGCGCACCGCGACTCGATGCAGAAACTCGGCAAGTCGTCGACCAACCTGGAGGTGCACCGGCCGCGCCTGCTCTTTATCTGGGGCTGCAACAACGTGACCATCAAAGACGTGAAGCTGCGCGACGCGGGCTTCTGGACCACGCACCTGTACCAGTGCAACGACGTGCTGATCGAGGGCTGCGACATTCGTTCCCCGTTCCGGCCGGTGCGCGCCCCCAGCACCGATGCCGTGGACATCGACGTGTGCAAGCGGGTGACCGTGCGCAACTGCTACATCTCCGTCAACGACGACGGCATTGTGATGAAGGGCGGCAAGGGCCCCAACGCGCACAAGCTGCCGGAAAACGGGGCGGTGGAGGACATCCTGATCGAAAACTGCACGTTCGGGGAAGTGCACGCGGCCGTCACCTGCGGTAGCGAATCCATCCACGCCAACCGCATCACGGTGCGCAACTGCCGGGTGGACAACGACCGGCCGCTGCTGCTCTTCAAGATGCGCCCCGACACGTACCAGGTTTACGAGAACATCACCGTGGACAACGTGACCGGGCGCTGCGGCACCATCGTCACGCTCTCGCCCTGGACGCAGTTCTTCAACATGGCCGGCAGCACGGAAAAGCCCTTCGGCACCATCCGCAACATCACCATTTCCAACGTGAAGGTGCAGTGCAAGCAGTTTGCGGTGCTCAATGGCAACCCCACCGACAAGGTGTCCAACATCACCTTTAAAAACGTGGACGCCACGGCGGCAACGCCCGCTTTTCCCAACAAGTACCCGGACGTGAAATTCCTCAACGTGACGCTTAATGGGACCCCGCTGCACACCGCGCAGGCGGTGCGGGAAGGGCCGGAGGTGAAACCCCTCAAGGCGGATTAGGGCCTTGCCCCGCGCGGTGGCCCGGGCCCGTCCGGGCAGCGCGGCCCGCGGTTGGGGCCCCGTCCTTTTCGGCCCGCCGGAACGCCGGGCCGCAGCCTTCCGTATGACGAGGGGGTAGCCCGCCGCCGTAGCGGCTGCCCTTTCACTTCACCTTGCTACCCTCATGGCCCACACGCCTGACCACACCAGCACCCCCCAGCCCGACGCGGCCAACGAGCCGACGCGGCCGGCCGCATCCAACAGCGGCGCCAACGACAACCCGGACGAGTTCAGCGAATTCCGGAAGAAGGATGCTCCGCCCACCGAGAATTACGCCAGCGAGAGCAACCAGGCCGACCCCGCTCAGCAGCCCGGCCACGTAGAACAAAACCAGAACCCCGAGGCGGTTGCCGCCGCCCAAAACGCCGGCACCGACGAGCAGCGCGCGGCCTGGAAGGCCGACGACCCGCGCTACGGCAGCGGCCCCCGCCCCGCCTCGGGCGACGAAAAATAACCGTTGCGGCCACCGTTGCCGCTTATGCACGAATCCGCCCTGGCCCGCTCGTTCGCGGCTCGCCAGGGCGGATTTTTGTTGCACGGGCGCTGGTAACTCCCGCGCTGCAGCGGCCGGAGCTGCCCCCGAAAAAGGACGCTACGGCCCGGCCGGGGCCTGCTGCAGGCGGGCCAGCTCGCGGCGGGTGATACGCAGCACGGTGCCGTGCCGGGCGCCCTTGGGAAACTGCACCTGCTCGGAAACATCCGTCCAGTGCTCCAGGTCGGTGGAGGCGACGGCGCCGTACCGATGGTCGCGGTACTTATCGAAGTACACCAGCCACTGGCGGCCGAGCCGAATGGCCGTGGGGCCCTCGGCCCAGTACCGGCCGGTGATGGGGGCGGAGGGCGGTCCGAAGGGTCCGGGCAGCCGATCAGCGAAGGCCACGCGCAGGTTTTTCTGGGCCGGTTCGCGCGTTTCGTCCTTCAGAAACATCACGTAGCCCTTGCCCGCGGGCTGAATGGTGGCGTCAATCACGTTGAAGCCCGGGTCGTACAGCAGCCGGGCCGGGGAGTACGTCTGGAAATCCTTCGTGGCGACGTAGTAAATGCGGTGGTTGAGGCCGTTTTCCAGGGCGCTTTCGCCCGCCGCAAACCGGCCCGGAATGGTCGTGGCCCAGTAGATAAGGTACTGCTTCCCCCGGGGGGCGTAGGTGATTTCCGGGGCCCAGCAGTTGCGGGCCGTGGGTTCGGCGGCCATCACCGGCACGTCTTGCTGCGGGCTCCAGTGGATCAGGTCGGCCGACGACGCGTAGCCGATGCCGCGCTCGTGCCAGCTGGTGGTCCACACCAAGTGGAACCGTCCGTCCCGGCCGCGGATGAGGCATGGGTCCCGCATGAGGCGGTCCTGGCTCACGGCCGGTCGGAGAAAGGACTGGTCGTTGCGCAGCGCCGTCCACTGGTAGCCGTCGGGGCTGCTGGCCAGGTGCAGGCCGTCTTCGCCGTTGCCCTTAAAGTAGGCAAACAGCAGCGCTTCGTTTTTCTTGAGCGGCTGTTGCGCGCTGGCTGGCCGGGCGGTGAGCAGTAGCGCAGCGGCAAGGAGTGGGAGGGCTCGCATCGGGAAGAAGTCAGGTCAGGGATGCCAGCAACTTACGCCTTGGCCTGGGTCTCGGCCCTCCTGCCCCGACCTGCCCCGGGCGGTCCTTTAGGCGCCTCACGCCCAGATCAGCACCAGCGTACCCACAATAATCAGCCCGGCACCCAGGCCGGTTTGCCACGTGAGCCGCTCGCCCAGAAAAGCTACCGACAGCACAATGGCCAGCGCCACGCTAAGCTTGTCGACGGGCGCCACCTGCGAGACCCGGCCCAGCTGCAGCGCCTTGAAGTAAAACAGCCACGAAAGGCCCGTGGCCAGCCCCGACAGCCCGAGAAACAGCAGGTTGTCGCGCGAGAGCGTGGCTACCTGCCCCAGCCCGCCGCGAACCCCGACCACGGCCCAGGCCAGCACCAGCACCACAGCCGTGCGCACGGCCGTGGCCAGGTTGGAATCCACGCCTTTGATACCGACTTTGGCCAGTACGGCCGTCAGGGCGGCGAAGAATGCAGAGAGCAGGGCGTAAATCCACCACATGGTTGCGGGTTGATAATGGCCAGGCTCTCCATACGGCATTTGGGGGCAGCAGGGAGGTCCGTGGCTTAGGCAAACATGCCCACCGCGTTCTTGCTCGGCAGGGCCGTTTTGCCGGTCAGAAACACGTCGACCTGCCGGGCGGCTTCGCGGCCTTCCGAAATGGCCCAGACCACCAGGGACTGGCCCCGGCGCATGTCGCCGGCCACGAACACCTTGGCTACGCTGGTCTGGTAGTCGCGCTCCGAGGCCAGCACGTTGCCGCGCGCGTCCAGAACCACGCCGAGCTGCTGCAGCAGGCCTTCGTACTGCGGGGCGGTAAAGCCCAGGGCCAGCAGCACCCGCTGGCAGGGAATCTCGCGCTCCGAGCCTTCGATTTCCGCATAGCCGAGGCGGCGCCCGAGCACGTCGGTTTCCCAGGTGATGTCGGAAACCAGCAGGGCGCGCACCTGGCCGTGTTCGTCGCCGAGGAAGGCCTTGGTTTTGATGCCCCAGTAACGCTGGCAGCCTTCCTCGTGCGAGCTGCTGCTCCGGAAAATGGCCGGCTCCTGCGGCCAGGGCGTGTGCGCCGGTCGCTCGGTGCCGGGCTGGTGCATCTGGGCGAACTGCGTGACGGAGCGGGCCCGCTGGCGGTTGGCCGTGCCCACGCAGTCGGAGCCCGTGTCGCCGCTGCCAATAACCACCACGTCCTCGTCTTCACTCCAGAGCGCCTCGCCGTCGACGGGCAAACCGGCCACGCGGCGGTTGTGCTGCGTGAGGTAGTCCATGGCGAAATGAACGCCCCGCAGCTCGCGGCCGGGGATGGGCAGGTCGCGCGGGACCAGGGCCCCGCCGGCTAGCACCACCGCGTCGAAGTCGCGCAGCAACGCATCCGCTGGCATATCCCGGCCCACCTCCACCGAACAGCGGAACTGTACGCCGTCTTGTTCCAGCAGCGCGAGGCGCCGGTCGATAACCCACTTTTCGAGCTTAAAATCGGGCACGCCGTAGCGCAGCAGCCCGCCGGGCCGGTCGTCGCGCTCAAACACCGTGACGGCGTGCCCGGCCCTGCTGAGCTGGGCGGCCGCGGCCAGCCCGGCTGGTCCCGAGCCCACCACCGCCACCGTTCGGCCCGACTTGAGCACCGGCGCGGCGGGCCGCACGTAGCCCTTGGCAAAGGCCAGCTCGATGATGTGCTTCTCGATTTCTTCGATGGCTACCGGCGCCCGATTGATGCTCAGCACGCAGGCCGACTCGCAGGGCGCGGGGCAAATGCGCCCCGTGAATTCGGGAAAGTTGTTGGTGGAGGCGAGGATCTGGTAGGCCTGCTCCCAGTCCTGCCGGTGCACCGCGTCGTTGAACTCGGGAATGATGTTGCCCAGCGGACAGCCCGCGTGGCAGAACGGGATGCCGCAGTCCATGCAGCGGCCCGCCTGCCGGGTGAGCTGGCCTTCCGCGTACTGGCCGACAAACTCCGCGTTGTGCTGCACGCGCTCCTGCGGAGCGGCCTTGGCCGGCAGCTCCCGCTCAAATTCCTTGAAACCGGTAATGTGTCCCATCGTCGGGGGCTATTTAGGCCGTCATGCAGAGGCGTAGCCGAAGCATCTTGCTGAATAGTAATTCCTGATTGTAGGGTTTACTATCCGTCGTCAGCACGCGAGATTGGCTAGCGCCTTCCTTCGGGTCCTCGACTGCGCTCGGAATGACGTTCTGGGTTAATTCAATTTTTGCTGCTTTTGACTTATCGTTCGGCCGGCTCGTAGCGCGCCGCCTGCAGCACCTTCTTGTACTCTGAGGGAAATACCTTCACGAAGCGCGGGGCTTCCTCGGCCCAGTTGTCGAGCAGGAAGGCGGCACGGCGGGAGCCGGTGAGCTGCCCGTGCCGGTGCAGCAGGTGCCGGATCTGGTCTTCGTCGTCGGCGTCGAGCGGGTCGAGCTCCACCATTTCCCGGTTGCAGTTGGCCGGGAACGTGCCGTCCGGGTCGTACACCCAGGCAATGCCGCCGCTCATGCCGGCGGCAAAGTTGCGCCCGGTGCGGCCCAGGATGAGCGCCCGGCCACCGGTCATGTACTCGCAGCCATGGTCGCCCACGCCCTCCACCACCGCCGTGGCGCCGGAGTTGCGCACCGCAAACCGTTCCCCGGCCTGCCCGCGCACGAACAGCTCGCCGGAGGTAGCCCCGTACAGGGCCACGTTGCCGAGGATGATGTTCTGCTCGGGCACGAAGCGCGCGTCAGGGGCGGGGTAAATGGCCAGCTGCGCGCCCGAAAGGCCCTTGCCCACGTAGTCGTTGGCCTCGCCTTCGAGGCTAAACGAGAGGCCTTTGGCGCAGAACGCCCCGAAGCTTTGGCCCGCCGAGCCGCGGAACGTGTAGTTGATGGTGCCCGCGGGCAGGCCGGCGCCGTGGTAGCGCTTGGTTACTTCGTTGCTGAGCAGGGTGCCGATGGTGCGGTCGGTGTTGTGCACCGCGAAGCTGGCAAACACGGGCAGCCGCTCGTGCAGGGCCGGTTGCGCTTCGTGCAGCAGCTGCCAGTCGAGAATCCCGGCCAGCCCGTGGTCCTGTTCTTCGCTGTGGTAGAGCGTGCCGCCCGAGGGGTTGGGCACGGGCTGCAGCAGACCGTCGAGGTTCAGCGTGCGGGCCTTCCAGTGCGTCAGGTCCGCGCGCAGCTTCAGAAACTGCGGCCGGCCCACCATCTCGTTCACGGTGCGGAAGCCCAGCTCGGCCATGATTTCGCGCAGCTCCTCGGCCAGGAAGCGGAACAGGTTCACGATGTGCTCGGGCTGCCCGGTAAACAGCCGCCGTAGCTCCGGGTCCTGGGTAGCCACGCCCACCGGGCAGGTGTTCAGGTGGCACTTGCGCATCAAAATGCAGCCGCCGGCGATGAGCGCGGCCGTGGCCACGCCCCATTCCTCGGCGCCCAGCAGGGCCGCCACGGCCAGGTCGCGGCCGGTCTTGATTTGCCCGTCGGCCTGCAGCACCACCCGGCTGCGCAGCTGGTTGCGCACCAGGGTCTGGTGCGCTTCGGCCAGGCCCAGTTCCCAGGGCAGGCCGGCGTGCTTGATGGAGGAGATAGGGGAGGCGCCGGTGCCGCCGTCGTAGCCCGCCACGAGGATGACGTCGGCGTGGGCCTTGGCCACGCCCGCCGCAATGGTCCCGACGCCGGCCTTCGACACCAGCTTCACGCTGATGCGGGCGGCGCGGTTGGCATTTTTCAGGTCGAAGATGAGCTGGGCCAGGTCTTCGATGGAGTAGATGTCGTGGTGGGGCGGGGGCGAAATCAGCCCCACGCCGGGCGTGGCGTGGCGTACCCGCGCAATCCACTCGTCCACCTTGTGGCCGGGCAGCTGCCCGCCTTCCCCGGGCTTGGCGCCCTGGGCCATCTTGATTTGCAGCTCGTCGGCGTTGGTCAGGTACTGGGCCGTCACGCCGAAGCGGGCCGAGGCCACCTGCTTGATGGCTGAGCGCATGGAGTCGCCCCCCGGCAGCGCTTCGTTGCGCATCGGGTCCTCGCCGCCCTCGCCGGTGTTGCTCTTGCCGCCGATGCGGTTCATGGCAATGGCCAGGGTGCTGTGCGCCTCGTGCGAGATGGAGCCGAACGACATGGCCCCGGTGGCAAAGCGCCGCATGATGCGCTCGGCCGGTTCTACCTCTGCCAGCGGAATGGCGGGCCGGTGCCGGGCAAAGTCCAGCAGGCCGCGCAGCGTAAACAGGCGCTCCGGCTGCTCGTTCACCAGCCGGGCGTAGCGCCGGTACGTCTCGTAGCTGCCGGTGCGGGTGGCGTACTGCAGCAGGTGCACGGTGTCGGGGTTGAACATGTGCGCCTCGCCGCGCCGCCGCCACTGGTAAACGCCGCCCTCGGGCAGCAGCGGTTGCTCGTCGGCGGAGGCGCTTTTAAATCCCTGAAACTGCTTGTAGAGTGTCTCGCGGGCAATTTCATCCAGGCCCAACCCGCCGATGCGCGTTACGGCGCCAGTGAAGTAGCGGTCCACCACGTCCTGGTTCAGGCCCAGGATTTCGAACACCTGCGCGCCGTGGTACGACTGCAGGGTGCTGATGCCCATCTTGGAGAAGATTTTCAGCAACCCGTCGCACACGGCCTTGAGGTAGTTTTGCCGCAGCTGCTCGTAGCTCAGGCCGGTCTTGAACTGCCCAGCGGCGTGCATGGTCTGCACCGTTGAGAGGGCCAGGTAAGGGTTGATGGCCGTGGCGCCGAAGGCCAGCAGGCAGGCAAAGTGGTGCACCTCCCACACGTCGCCGGCTTCCACCACCAGCCCCACCGAGCCGCGGTAGCCCTTGCGGATCAAATGGTGGTGCACCGCCGACACGGCCAGCAGGGACGGAATCGGGGCGTGCTTGGAGTCCAGGCCGCGGTCGGAGAGCAGCAGCACCTCGAAGCCGTCGTTTACCGCGTCCTCGGCGTAGCGGCAGAGGCGCGCGAGGCCCGCTTCTAAGGAGCCGGGCCGCCCGTCGGCCTTGAAGTAGGCGAGCAGCGTCTTGGCGTTGAACATGCCCGTGTCGATGCTGCGCAGCTTTTCCAGCTCGTGGTTCGTGAGGATGGGCTGGCGCAGGGCCACGCAGTGGCAGTGCATCTTGTCCTCGTCGAGGATGTTGCCGTTGTTGCCGATAAACGTCGCCAGGCTCATCACCAGCCGCTCCCGGATCGGGTCGATGGGCGGGTTGGTGACCTGGGCAAAGAACTGCTTGAAGTAGCTGCTGAGGTGCTGCGGCTGATCCGACAGCACCGCCAACGGCACATCCACGCCCATGGAGCCGATAGGTTCCTTGCCCTCCAGCGCCATCGGCGTGATGATGGCGTCGATGTCCTCGCGGGTGTAGCCAAACACCTGGTGGTACTTGAACACGGCGTCGGCCGCCAGGTCCGTAAAGACCTGCCGCGGCTCGGGCAACTCCTCCAGGCGGATCTGGTACTCATCCAGCCACTGTCCGTAGGGCTGCTGCCGCGCCGCGCGGGCCTTCAGCTCCTCGTCGGTAATAATCTCGCCGGCCTGCGTGTCGATGAGCAGCATCTTGCCGGGCTGCAGGCGGCCTTTGCGGGTGATGGAGGCCTCCGGGAGGGGCAGCACGCCGGTTTCGGAAGCCACGAGCACGCGGCCGTCGTCGGTCAGCACGTAGCGCAGCGGGCGCAGGCCGTTGCGGTCGAGCATAGCCCCGAGCATGTTGCCGTCGGTGAAGAGGAGCGCCGCCGGGCCGTCCCAGGGCGCCATAAACGTGGCGTGGAACTCGTAAAACGCCTTTTTGAGCGGATCCATCTGGGTGTTGCCGTCCCAGGCCTCGGGCACCAGCATCATCAGCACGTGCGGCAGCGAGCGGCCCGAGTGCAGCAGCACCTCCACGATGTTGTCCAGGCAGGCCGAGTCCGACTGGTTGTTGTCGATGACCGGCAGCAGCATCTCCATTTCCTCCGCCGTGAAGTAAGGCGACGCGTAGGAGCGCACGCCGGCGTAAAACCAGTTCAGGTTGCCGCGCAGCGTGTTGATTTCGCCGTTGTGGGCCAGGTGCCGGAAGGGCTGGGCCAACTTCCACGAGGGAAACGTGTTCGTGGAAAAGCGCGAGTGCACCATGCCGAAGGCTGAGGTGACGCGCGCATCCGACAAATCCGGGAAGTAGCGGCGCACCTGGTAGGTGGTCAGCTGGCCCTTGTACACGATGGTCTTGGCCGAGAGCGAGGTGAAGTAGAAGTCGTCGCCGGCCGCGGGCACCGTTTCGGCCACCGTCTTGGTGATGAAGCGGCGCAGCACGTAGAGCTTCCGCTCGAAGTCCTCCACGGTGGCCAGCCCGGGCGGGCGCAGCACGAACACCTGCTCCATGGCCGGTTCGGCCGCCAGCGCCGTCGGGCCGATGCCCGTGGGGTCGACGGGCACCGGGCGGTAGCCCAGCACGGGCAGGCCCAGCTGCTTGCCCGCGGCGTTGATGACACTGCGGCAGGCGGCGCGGGCGGCCGTGTCTTTCGGCAAGAACAGCATGCCCACGCCGTAGCCGCCCGGCTCGGGCAGGCGGATGTTGAGCGCGGTACACTCTTCGAGGAAAAACCAGTGGGGCAGTTGCAGCAGCAGGCCGGCGCCGTCGCCGGAGTCCGCGTCGCAGCCGCAGGCGCCGCGGTGCTCCATGTTTTCGAGCATGGTCAGCGCGTCGGCAATGATCTGGTGAGACTTCTGCCCGTTGAGATACGCAATAAAGCCGGTACCACAGGCGTCGTGCTCGAACTCAGGGCGGTAGAGGCCCTGGGGTTGAGGAGGCGTCATCGGAGGGAAAGTGGTAAGCGGGAATGCGGGGCAGAAGCGGAGCGGAATCAGTAAGATAGAAGATAATTCAGCACATCGGCGCGCGGGCCGGGAATAATATGCCCAGTAGCGCCCAGCCGGCCGGGCACAGGGCTGACCGGACACTACCGGCCGCGGTAAGCAGGAGGGCGCCTGCGGGCCACTCCGGCCGGCGCTTTAGTCGCAGAGGGTGGGCAGATCGGGCTGCCGGGCAAAGCCGAACATGGTCGCGAGCTGCGCCGCCGTGGTGCGCGCCTCCGACAGCGGCAGGTCCGCCAGTTCCGACTCGTGCACCCAGCGCACTTCGCCGGTTTCGGTGGTGTGCGGCTGCAGGGCGCCGCCCACCACCCGGCAGAGCACAAAGCACTTGTACACGTACCACGGCTCCACCGGGTGCCCGTGCAGCTTTTTGTCGAACAGGGCCAGCAGGCGCACGGCTTCCACTACGAGGCCGGTTTCTTCGCGGGCTTCCTTCACGGCCACTTCCTTGGGCGTATGGCCGATATCGGCCCAGCCACCGGGCAACGTCCAGCGGTAGCCGTCTACTTTTTCCTGCACCATCAGCACCTCGTCGGTGCCCCGGAAGATGACCGCGCGCACGTCCACTTTGGGCGTCTGATAGCCGGTTTCGGAGGCAAACAGGCCGGTGAGCTTGGCCACGGGCTCGTCGGTCAGGCGGTGCAGAATGTCCACGCTCAGGGCGCGAATTTCCTCGTAGCGCTCCACGTCGTAGGGATTCTCGGTGAAGGTCAGGCCGGTTTGGGCCAGCGCCTGCAGGCGCTGGGCAATGCGGAGCCACTCCAGGTTGGTCATGCGGATAGTAGGTAAGCCAGCGGCGGGAAATTACGAGGCGAGGGCCAATGCCGCTGGCAGCGCCGGTAACGCCTTTCCCGGTACTGCCAGTGGCTTTTGGGAAAAATCTAATAGAAGATTGGATGCCGATTCACCAACGCCGAGTTGCATATATGGGGCAAACTCATTACTTGCAAAGGCTTAACAATAAAATAACATGGAAGTCGAAGTTTTGAAGTACCCGGCGGTACGCAACTACGTCGCCGGGCAGTTTGTCGAAAACCCCGGCGCGCGTTCCATGGACGTGTTAAGCCCCTTGAGCGGCGCGGTCATTTCCACCGTGCCCCTGAGCGGGGCCGCCGAGCTGAACCAGGCCGTGGAAGCCGCCAAAGCGGCTTTTCCCGCGTGGTCGGCCATGCCCATCAAGGAGCGCGTGCAAGTGTTTTACCGCTACAAAACCCTGCTGGAGCAGCACCTGCAGGAGCTGACGCTGCTGGTGCACGAGGAAAACGGCAAAACCCTGGACGAGGCCCGCGCCGAAATCGAGAAGGCCATCGAGCTGACTGAGTTTGCCTGCTCCCTGCCCCAACTGGTGTCGGGTGAGCTGCTCGAAGTGAGCAAGGGCGTGGAATGCCGCGCCGAGCGCAAGCCCTTGGGCGTGGTGGCCTCCATTGCGCCCTTCAACTTCCCCAACATGGTCCCGCACTGGACCATTCCGAACGCCATTGCCTTGGGCAACTGCATGATTCTGAAGCCTTCGGAACAGGTGCCCATCAGCGCCGGCCGCATCGCCGAGCTGCTTCAGCAGGCCGGCCTACCCGACGGCGTGCTCAACGTGGTCAACGGCGACCGGGAAATCGTGGAGGCCATCTGCGACCACCCCGACATTCAGGCCGTGTCGTTTGTGGGCTCCACCAAGATTGCGAAGGTGGTGTACCGCCGCGCCACCTCGAACCTGAAGCGCTGCGTGGCCCTGGGCGGGGCCAAAAACCACCTGCTGGTGCTCCCCGACGCCCACGTGGAAATGACAGCTTCCAACGTGGCCGCCTCCATGTCGGGCTGCGCCGGGCAGCGCTGCATGGCCGGCTCGGCCATGGTGGCCGTCGGCTCCGTCGACCACATCATCAGCAAGCTGGTGGAAGAGGCGCGCAAGATCGTGCCGGGCCAGAACCTGGGCTCGGTTATCAGCCGCGAGGCCAAGGAGCGCATCGAACGCTACATCACCGAGGCCGAGCAGGCCGGCGCCAAAGTCCTCCTCGACGGCCGTAACGCCGTGGTGGCCGGGCAGGAAGACGGCTTCTACGTGGGCCCCACGGTGGTCGACTACGTGACGCCCGATATGGCCATTGCCCGCGAAGAAGTGTTCGGGCCGGTGCTGGCCATCATGCGCACCCACTCCCTGGACGAGGCCCTGGCCATCGAAAACAGCTCGAACTACGGCAACGCGGCCGCCGTCTTCACCCAGAGCGGCGCCCACGCCCGCTACGTGATGGAAAACGCCTCGGCCGGCATGATTGGCGTCAACATCGGGGTGCCCGTGCCGCGCGAGCCGTTTTCCTTCGGCGGCTGGAACGAGTCGAAATTCGGTACGGCCGACATCACCGGCAAAAGCTCCATTGAGTTCTGGACGCAGATCAAGAAAGTCACCACCAAGTGGAACCCGGAGTCGCGCACGAACTGGATGAGCTAACCGGTTCTTAGCGGCCGTAAAGACACATAATAGGCTTGTGCCTCCCTTCGGTTTTGTCTTCACCGGGAGCTGGTAATTTTTCCGGTTTAGCAGGCAGTACGATCTGACGACGGGAGGCGTAATTGCGCGCCTTTTTATGCCTGCATCTTACTAATTATTGCATACATTTAAAGGACGCCCGTATAGCGTGCTTTGTTTTCCCATTTCCCACAGCCAAAATGGAAACGTTCACCGAAGTTGACAAGGAGCAAATCCTGCACGATAACCTGGAGTACACGTTGTTTTCGTGGTCGAAACAGGCGGGGCTAAACCCCATCAATGCCGAGCGGGCGGAAGGCGTGTATTTGTGGGACCGGGACGGCAAACGCTACCTCGATTTCTCGTCGCAGCTGATGAACGTGAACATCGGCCACGGCAACCAGAAAGTAACCGAGGCCGTGGCCGCACAAATGCGGGAGCTGAGCTACGTGTACCCAGGCATGATTACCAAGGCCCGCGGTGATTTGGGGCGCAAGCTCAACGAGATTACCCCCGCGAACCTGACCAAGGCCTTTTTCACCCTCGGCGGGGCCGAGAGCATCGAAAACGCCATCAAACTGGCCCGCCTCTACACCGGCCGTCACAAAATCGTCACGCTGTACCAGTCGTTTCACGGCGCCTCGTACGGGGCCATCAGCGCCGGCGGCGACCCACGCAAGCTGCCCGTCGACTCGCAGGCCATGCCGGGCGTGGTGCACGTCGAAAACCCGTTTTTCTACCGCTGCCCCTGGCACAGCACCACCCCGGAAGAGTGCGCCCAGCGCGCCGCCGACCACATGGAGCGCGTCGTCGGCTACGAAGGCCCGCAGAACGTGGCGGCCATCCTGCTCGAGGGCGAATCGGGCACCTCGGGCTGCATCAAATACCCGCCCGGCTACTGGCAACGGGTGCGCCAACTCTGTGACAAGCACGGTATTCTGCTCATCGCCGACGAGGTGATGTCGGGCTTTGGGCGCACCGGCAAGTGGTTTGGCTCCGACCACCACGGCGTGAAAGTGGACCTGATGGCCATGGCCAAGGGCATCACCGCCGGCTACCTGCCGCTGGGCGCGGTGATGGTGGACGAGCAGATTGCCCGGCACTTCAACGACCGGCCGCTGCCGCTGGGCCTCACGTACTCGGCGCACCCCGTGTCCTGCGCCGCCGCCGTGGCCGTGCTCGACATTTACGAGGAGGAAAACCTCGTCGAAAACGCCGACCAGATGGGCCGCTACCTCGACGCGCGCGTCTGCGAACTGATGGGCCGGCACCCGAGCATCGGCGACTGGCGCAACACCGGCCTGCTGGGCTGCCTGGAGCTGGTAAAGAACCGTGACACCAAGGAACCGATGGCGCCCTGGAACGCCGCGCCCGAGCAGATGACGGTGATGAATCAGGTCATGGCCAAGATCCGGGAGCTGGGCATGTACACCTTCGTGCGCTGGAATTACATTTTCATCGCGCCGCCGCTGACCATCACCAAGGAGGAAATGGATGAGGGACTGGAAATTATTTCCCAGGCCATCAGCATCGCCGATCAGCACGTGCATTAATTCGCGCTGAACGGCACGGCGACGGCGGCCGAATTAAATAATTCGGCAGGCTGCCACTTTAATGTAATAATTATTGGCTTTCTGGCTCCGCGCTGGCCGGGATAGGGTGCTTATTATTCCAGTAGTAATAATTATGTGGATTTAGCAATGGTAATAACGGGGAAATGCCTATATTTTCCTGCTTGTAGCTCCTCCTTTTTCTCTGCTTTGCATGGCGTCTTTGCTAATTAAGAATGGCCGGGTAGTTACGGCTGATTCCGATGCGGTGTGCGACATCCTCATTGAGGGCGAAACCATTGCCGCCATTGGGAAAAACCTGCCCGTGCAGGCCGACCAAGTCATCGACGCCACCGGCAAAATCATCGTGCCGGGCGGCATCGACCCGCACGTGCACCTGGACATGCCCTTCATGGGCACCTTCAGCTCCGATACGCACGAGACGGGTACCCGCGCGGCGCTGCACGGCGGCACCACCACCGTTATCGACTTCGTGCTGCAGAAGCAGGGCCACTCGCTGCGCGAGGCGCTGACCGAGTGGCAGGGCCGGGCCACCGGCACCGCCGTGGGCGACTACTCGTTCCACATGGCCGTGACCGACTTCAACCCGCAGACCAAGGAGGAAATCAAGGACATGGTGGCCGAGGGCATCACTTCCTTCAAGACCTTCATGGCCTACAAGGGCGCGCTCATGATCGACGACGCGCAGATGGTGGGGCTGATGCAGGAAGTGCGCAAGCACGGCGGGCTGGTGACGGCCCACGCCACCAACGGCGACATGATCGACACGCTCATTGCCCAGCACCGGGCAGCGGGTAAACTCACGCCGCGCTACCACTACCTCTCGCAACCCGAAGTGACGGAGGCCGAAGCCTCGGGCCGCTTCGCCGACATTGCCAACTACACCGGCGTCAACGCCTACATCGTGCACCTGACCTGCGAGGGGGCGCTGAACCAGGTGCGCCGCGCCACCGAGCGCAACCAGCGCGTGTTCGTGGAAACCTGCATTCAGTACCTGCTGCTCGATGCCTCCCTGTACGGGGACGATTTCGAGGGCGCGAAGTGGGTGATGTCGCCGCCATTGCGCGAGAAAAAGGACCAGCAGACGCTGTGGGCCGGCATCAACCAGGGTTTGGTGCAGGTGGTGGGCACCGACCACTGCCCCTTCGGGTGGGAGCAGAAGCAGATGGGCCGGGACGACTTTTCGAAGATTCCGAACGGGCACCCGGCCATCGAGCACCGCATGGAGCTGCTGTTCTCGGAGGGCGTGAGCCAGGGCCGCATCAGCCTGCAGAAGTTCGTGGAGGTATCGAGCACCAACGCGGCCAAAATCTTTGGCATGTTTCCGCGCAAAGGCACCATCAGCATCGGTGCCGACGCGGACCTGGTGCTCATCGACCCCGAAAAGAAGCACACGATTTCGGCCGCCACCCACCACATGAATGTGGACTACTCCGGCTACGAGGGTTGGGAACTGACCGGTAAAATAGACACTGTGCTGCTGCGCGGCCAAGTGGCGGTGGATGCCGGCGAGGCCAAAGTCGGGCGCGGCTACGGGCAGTTTATCCGCAGAGGGCCAACTATTTACTAACTTAAGTAGGAGCTGCGCCCCGGTTCGCCAGGCTCGCCGGCATGATCAGGCTGGTTTGCTGCCCGCCACACAACTCTTTTCCCCAACCAAATAACCGCGTACCCCACCATGCCACGAATGATTAAATCCGGGCTTATTCAGATGAGCCTGCCCATGACCGAAGGCGAAGGCACGATTGAGGAAATCAAGGAGGCGATGGTGCAGAAGCACATTCCGCTCATTGAGGAAGCCGGCCGGCAGGGCGTGCAGATTCTGTGTCTGCAGGAAATCTTCAATACGCCCTATTTCTGTCCCGGCCAGGACAAAGCCTGGTACGCCTCGGCCGAACCGGTACCCGGGCCCACGACCGAGCGCATGGCCGAGTACGCCAAGAAGTACAACATGGTCATCATCGTGCCGGTGTACGAAAAGGAGCAGGCCGGCTTCCTGTACAACACAGCCGCCGTCATCGACGCCGACGGTACGTACCTGGGCAAGTACCGCAAGAACCACATCCCGCACACCTCGGGCTTCTGGGAAAAGTACTTCTTCAAGCCCGGCAACCTGGGCTACCCCGTGTTTCAGACTAAGTACGCCAAGGTGGGCGTGTACATCTGCTACGACCGGCACTTTCCCGACGGCGCGCGCGTGCTGGGCCTGAACGGCGCCGAAATCGTGTACAACCCCTCGGCCACGGTGGCCGGCCTCTCGCAGTACCTCTGGAAGCTGGAGCAGCCCGCCCACGCGGCCGCCAACGGCTACTTCATGGGCTGCATCAACCGTGTGGGGGAGGAGAAGCCCTGGAACCTGGGCCGCTTCTACGGCACCTCCTACTTCGTGGACCCGCGCGGGCAGATCATTGCCGAAGCCGACGAATACAAGGACGAGCTGCTGGTGGCCGAGTTCGATCTGGATATGATCGACGAGGTGCGCGCCACCTGGCAGTTTTTCCGCGACCGGCGCCCCGAGACCTACGAGAAGCTGGTGGAGCTGTAGGCCGTTAGGACGAAATGATGGAACGTCAAAAGTAAGGGCGCCATGCTCAGCATGACTGTCCAATAATTCTCTCCGCAACCAACGCCATACCCCCATGGCCGAGTACCCGACCCCCACGACCGAGCAGGAGTTTGCGGCGAATTTCGCCCAGATCAAGCCCCTGATGAGCAACACCGAGGCGCTGTATGAAAGCTCCCGGTGCCTGTTCTGCTTCGACGCGCCCTGCATCAAGGCTTGCCCTTCGGGCATCGATATACCGCAGTTTATCCGGCAGATCAATACCGGCAACACCACCGGCGCCGCGAAGACCATCTACGAGGCCAACTACTTCGGCAACGCCTGCGGCAAGGTCTGCCCCACGGAAGTGCTCTGCGAGGGTGCCTGCGTGTACAACCTCAACGAGCAGAAGCCCATCGAAATCGGGCGGCTGCAGAGCCACGCCACCCGCAAGGTTATCGACAGCGGCAAGGCGCTGTTCGGGCCGGGGCCGGCCAACGGCCGCAAGGTGGCCGTCATCGGGGCCGGGCCGGCGGGCATCAGCTGCGCCTGCGAATTGCGCGCCCTGGGGTACGAGGTGGACGTGTTCGAAGCCCGGGAGCAGCCGTCGGGGCTGACGCTGTACGGCGTGGCGCCCTACAAAATCACCAACGAGGAGACGCTGGCCGAAATGGACTACCTGGAGCGGCAGTTCGGCTACCGGGTGCACTACCACCAGCGCATCAGCTCCCGCGCGGAGCTGCAAACGCTGGAGGAAGAGTACGACGCCATTTTCCTCGGCATCGGGCTGGGCGGCACCAACGCCCTGCTGCTGCCGGGCGAGGAGCGCACGGGCTGCGTGGGGGCGGTGGAGTTCATCGAACAGCTGCGGGTGCAGCACCAGCACGTGCACGTGGGCCGCAAGGTCATCGTGCTCGGCGGCGGCAACACGGCCATGGACGCGGCTTCGGAATCGGCGCGGCTGGGCGCGGCAGACGTGATTCTGGCTTACCGCCGGGGCAAGGAAGATATGGGCGCCTACGCGTTCGAGTACGACCTGGCCAAGGGCGTGGGCGTGAAGGGCCTGTTCAACGTCGCGCCGGTGGAAATCGTGGGCAACGGCAAGGTGGAAGGCGTGAAGTTTATCTGCACGGCCGTGCAGGATGGGCAGGTGCAGATGGTGCCGGGCTCGGAGTTCGTGGAAAGCTGCGACATGGTCATTAAAGCCACCGGGCAGGCCAAGCAAACCCACTTTCTGCACCACATTCCTGGTTTGCAAACGGACAGCAAGGGCCGCATCGTGGCCGACGCGCGCACCGGACAGACCACCAACCCCAAGTATTTCGCCTCCGGCGACGCCCTGAACGGCGGGGCCGAGGTCGTCAACGCCGCCGCCGAAGCCAAGCAGACGGCGCGGGGCATCCATGAGTACTTGAGCGGTAACTGAATCCTGACCGTCATGCCGAAAGCTTGTTGAGGCCTCTCGCTTGCTGATGCTGGATAGCAACTTCTTCATCCGACCATAACCTGCAGACGTCAGCACGCGAGATGCCTCGACAAGCTCGGCATGACGTTCTAAAACAGTCAACCAATGCCTGACCTCTCCATCAATTTTGCCGGTATCAAGTCGCCAAACCCGTTCTGGCTGGCGTCGGCGCCGCCCACCAACTCCGGCTACCAGGTGATGAAAGCCTTCGACGCGGGCTGGGGCGGGGCCGTGTGGAAGACGCTGGGCGTGCCCGTGGTGAACGTGTCGAGCCGCTACGGCGGGGTGAACTACCGCGACAAGCGGCTGATTGGCTTCAACAACATCGAGCTGATTTCGGACCGCCCGCTCGCGGACAACCTGCGCGAAATCGAGGAAGTCAAGAAGCGCTTTCCCCAGCACGCCGTCATTGCCTCGCTGATGGTGCAGAGCCGGCAGGAGTGGCACGACATCGTGCGCGACGTGCAGAACGCCGGCTCCGACGGCATCGAGCTGAACTTCGGCTGCCCGCACGGCATGTGCGAGCGGGGCATGGGCTCGGCCGTGGGGCAGGAGCCCGAAGTGCTCAAGACCATCGTGGAGTGGGTGATGGAAGTGGCCCGCATTCCGGTCATCGTCAAGCTCACACCCAACATTTCGGACATTACCGAGCCGGCCCGCGCGGCCCGCGCCGGTGGCGCCGATGCCATTTCGCTGATCAACACGATTCAAAGCATCGTCGGGGTCGATTTGGACAAGTTCGCGCCGTACCCGATCGTGGACGGCCAGGGCACCAACGGCGGCTACTGCGGCCCAGCCGTGAAGCCCATTGCGCTGAACATGGTGAAGAACTGCGCCCAAGACCCCGACGTGCGCCTGCCCATTTCCGGCATTGGCGGCATCGAGAACTGGCGCGACGCAGTGGAGCACATCCTGCTCGGCGCCTCCTCGGTGCAGGTGTGCACGGCGGCCATGCACTTCGGCTTCGGCATCATCCGCGAAATGACGGCCGGGCTGGAGCAGTACATGGCGGAAAAAGGCTTCCACACGATTTACGACTTCGTCGGCAAGGCCCTGCCGAACGTGAAGCACTGGGAGGACCTGAACCTGAAGTACCAGGTGACGGCCCACATCCACGAGGACAAGTGCATCGGCTGCCAGCTCTGCTACACGGCCTGCGAAGACGGCGCCCACCAGGCCATCCGGCTGCGCGAGGGCACCCGCGTGCCCGAAATCATCGACGAGAACTGCGTGGGCTGCAACCTCTGCTCCCTGGTGTGCCCGGTGGAGCAGTGCATCACGATGGAGCGCACCGACGACGGCACCCAGCACCGCACGTGGAAAGAGCGCACCGCCGCCAATGACATTCCCGTCACCTTCAACGACGAGCGCGCCGGCGGCCTGCACCACTGGGTGCCCGAACCCGCCGCGGCCCTGGGCAAGGAGCGCCACAAGACCCTGCCCGGCAAGGCCCGCGCCCTGGGGAGTCCGGCATCGGCTACGGCCCCCTCGGACGTGCTCAGCGAATCGTGACGGTTCTTGCTGGACAGACAAAAGCCCCATCGGCCAGCTGCCGATGGGGCTTTTTCATGTAGCTGCGGATTCAACGCGGGGTGGGTGCGCTGCCAGAAGCCGGCTTTATCCGCAAAAGCGCCCTATGCTCTGCGGTACCCTTTCGCGGAATTACCAGCCCAGGTCAAGCCACCTGAACGAGCAAGGGCCCGCCCAACCGGCGGGCCCTAGTCAAGGCTATTTCACGTAACGGAGCGTCTTTGGCTAGCTGCGGCGCTTGCGCAGGCCGCTTAGGGCGTAGACCGCGCCCCCGGCCACCAGCAGCGAAACGCCGCCGTCGAGGGGTACGGCTGTGGGAGCGGCGGGCGGCTCGTTGCTCGGCGTCGGGCCACCCGAGCCGGGCGTTTGGGCAACGGAGGAAGCCGCAGCAACGCTCAGCAGCGGCAGAAGTAGGAACAGGAGGCGTTTCATCGGGGAATTAATTCAGAATGAGCTTACGGGTGAGGGTGCCCGCCGGCGTGCGCAGCTGCACCGTGTAGACGCCTGCGGGCAGTTGCTGGGTGGCTACGGAGCGCTCCAGCAGGCGGCCGGTCAGGGCTACGGTTTCCTGCCGCACCACCTGGCCCAGGCTGTTCAGCAGGCGCAGCTCGGCGCTGCTGCCCGTCAGGCCCGCCGCCGATACGGTCACGGAACGACCCTGTGCGGGGTTGGGGTACACCCGCAGCTCGGCGCCGCTTACCCGGCCCGGCCGCGCGGCCAGTACCCGTTGCGCATTCAGGTGCAGCACGAAGCGGCTCGTGCTCAGGCCCTGCGCCAGCTGCACGTGGTAGGCGCCCTGCCGAAGGTCGTGCCAGGTACCGGTCAGGCGGTCTTCCAGGAAGAGCGTCGCCGTGGGGGGGAAGTGCAGCAGCTGCGGCTCAAAGGAATACGGGCCGGCTTGCGGCGCGTGCAGGCCCAGCGGCATCGCCACGGGCTGGTTGCCAGTCGGCAGGCCCTGAATGGAAAGGGCATCGGGGCCGGCCGCCTGGTACAGGGTTGGCTGCTGCCCGCCGTTGAGCTGCACTTTCAGCGCGTCGTAGCGGCCGTCGAAGCCGGGCGTGGCGCCGGCCTGCTGGTACACGTACAGCACGTCGGTGGCTGCGCCCGCGGTGCGCAGGGCCAAGGCCAGCAGCGGGCGCGTATCGGCCGTGGTGCGGTGCAGGGCCGGGTCGGTAAGGGTGGTCACGCGGTGGGTGTTGTTCAGGGCCAGCGTGGGCGTGCCGCCGGCAGCGCGCACGAAGAAGGCCTGGCCCATCGGCAGCAGGTGGGAGCCGGGGGGCCCGACGCCGTTCACGTAGCTCACGTAGCTACCCGCGTAGGGACCGGTGGAGCGGTACACGTACGCGGCGGCGTCCATCCCGGCGGGCGGCGTGACCCGGTCCCAGTCGAGGGGCGAGGGGTAAGGGTTGCCGATCAGGTTCCAGCCCGGGGCCGCCGCGCCGCGCAGCAGCGGAATGTTGACCGCGCCGTTGGTGAGCGGGCCCACGAAATCCACGGTTTGGGGGCTCAGCTGCACGGTGTAGCCGCGGCCGGGGGTGAGGGGTTCGTTCAGGCTGGCCGGTGATTCCCAGCCTGTATCAAACGTATTGCCGGGGCCGGGCTGCAGGCGCATCTCGTTGTAGCCGAACACCGTGGGGAAGGGCGTGACCAAGGCGGGGTTGGCGGCCGCGTTGTAAGCCGGGTTGACCACCGGGCTAAAGCTGCCCGTTGCCAGGTCGGCCACGGTGCTGCCGCCGACGGGGGCGCTGAGGTGGCGGTAGCCGGGGCCCGCGTTCAGGCCGGGGTTGATCCAGCGCTGCACCGTGACCGGGCCCTGCACCGCGCCGGGGTTGTTGTACACCGTGGCCGTGCCGCTGGCGTCGGAGAGCAGCGTGAGCACCTGCCCGTTGGTGTTCAGGGTGCCGGCCAGCATCAGCAGCCCGTGCACCTGCACCGGGGCCGTCAGCCGCGCGCCACCGGTGCCGATGGTCAGGTTTTCAAACACGGTGCTATGCCCACCGATGTCGTCGGACGTGGCGCCCATCATGGCGATGGTGCCGCCGGTCTGGGTAAATGAGCCGTGGTTCGTGAATTGCCCGTGCACGGAAAAGGTGCCGCCGCTCAGGGTGAGCTGCCCACCGCTTTCGATGGTGAGGTTGCGCACCGCCGCCGGGGCCCCAATGACGGGGTAGCGCGGCATGCCGGCCGGAATGGTGATGTTGTCGCCGAAAGTGGGCACCGAGCCGCAGGCCCAGTTGGCGGCGTTGGTCCAGTCGGTGCTCACCGCGCCGCTCCAGGTAAAGGCTGCGCCCACGTTTACCGTCACGGTGGCTTCGTCGAAGCAGCCGCTGTTCACGTTGGTGGCCCGCACACGGTAGGTGGTGCTGGTGGTGGGAGTGGCCAGCACCGCGGCCGTGGTGGCGTTGCTCAGCCCCGCCACCGGCGTCCAGCTGTACGCCAGACCCTGCCGAATTGGGGCCGGGTTGTTGATCCAGGTGGGGGTGGTGTTGCCCGCGCCCAGCGTGCCGGTGTTGCCGTGGCTGGTGTAATCCACGAAGGCCGTGCCCGAGCCTTCGTCGAGGCGGTAATAGGCGGCCAGGCCGGGCTGGGTGGCCAGCACAGTTTTGTTGTAGTCGGCCAGGATCTGGGCTTCCGTGCGCGCCACGCTCCAGAGGCGCAGCTCGTCGAGCTGCCCGTTGTAGTATTCGCCCCAGCCCGGCTGCGAGCCGAGCGTGAGAGGGTTGGCGTTGGTGGCTACCGCGCCGGTCTGCGGCTGGTCGAGCACCTTGGCGCCGTCGATGAAAATCTTTACGGCCGCCCCGTCGTAGGTAGCCGCCACGTGGTGCCAGCCGCCCTTGTAAGCGGTGTACGACACCGGGAATACCCGCCACGCGCCGCCGATGTGCAGCCACACGCTCAAATCGTCCCAGCGGTTGTCGGTGCGCGGGAAGATATAGCCGGTGTTCACGGCCTGCGTCGACTTGCTCGCCACGTTCTGAATGGCGGAGCCCGCGCCGACAGGGTTGATCCAGGCTTCGACGGTCAGGGCCGTGGAGAGGTTGTGCAGGCTGCTGCTGGCCGCCACGCTGGCCAGGTCGTCGGTGCCGTCGAAGCGCAGGCCGCGGCCCGCTACCGAGGCGGTGCCGTTGGCACCCGTGGCGGTGAGCGTGGCGGAGCCGCCCTGGCAGATGGTGGTGCTGCCCGACGGCGCCACCGTCACGGTCGGGGCCGTGTCGGCCATCACGTTGAAGGGGGCCGAGGTGGCGGTGCAGCCCGCGTCGTTGGTCACGCGCACCGAGTAGGCGCCGCTGGTGGTCAGGTTCGCGAGGCCCGGCCCAGTGGCGCCGGTGGTGGTGGCGGGCAGGTCCACGCCGTTGCGGGCCCATTGGTAGCTGGCCGCCTCATCCGACAGCGCTACCGCGTCCAGCTCGTTCCAGCCCGCTACCGCGTCCGAATTCAGGGCGATGCGCACATCGCGCACGGGGAAGCTGGTCAGCGGGAAGTTGATGTTCAGGATGCGCGAGTTGGCGCCGGCCGCCGCGGCCGTGGCCGTGTACACCGGCACCCAGGCCTGGGTGGTTGGATTGCGCACGAACACCGTGTCGATGGCGCCGGGGTTATAGGTTTCCCAGATGAGGATGCGCTTGGCCGGGGCCGGGTTGTCGAAGCGCAGCACCAGGAACTCGCGCGAGCCGTCGGCGTCGCTGCTGGCCCAGGCCCCGCTGAGGTCGCCGTGGCGGGGGTACACATTGGGCGTGCCCAGGACCTGGGCGGCGGCCCAGCTGTTGTCGTTGTACTGCGAGCTGAAGCGCAGCACCGAGGACGCGTAGCGTAAGGGGGTGGTGCCCAGCGTCGTGCTGAGGCTCACCTGGCCGTTGCAGACCGAGGCCGCACCGGCCGATGAAACGGGAGGAGCCGGGCACTGGGCCTGGGCCGAGTAGGCTCCCCAGCTGCTCAGCAGCCCGAGCAGGGGTAGGAATTTGGTCATGCGTGGAGCAGTTGGATGGTTCAGGACTGGCTGCCCGACTTCGCTTCGACCAAAACCGGAAAGGCAAGCTGGTCAGTAAGGGCAGGCACCCACAAAGGAACTGGCCTTAGTTGCACTCAGCAATGACATGATTGGGCTCGGTGTAGGCTGCGCCATCACATGAGTATGTGATGCACGCCCGCGGCCCGCGTCGTATGAGCGGGGTGGCAGGGGCTGCTATGCCGGGTGAATTGCCTCAACGCCGCAGCCAGCAGCTGGCCCTTAGCGGCGGCGCAGCTGCTGCAGGGTGCGCCCCACGTGGCGGCCGTAGCGCGGGTGCTTGGCCTCACCGATGACCTGCGCCCCGTAGATGCCGCCGTGCCCCGAGGTCAGGTACGCCACCACGCAGGCCAGCGCCAGGTACGGCGCGCTCGGCAGCCCAAACAGCTCCAGCCCCATCAGCGTGCAGGCCAGGGGCGTGTTGGCCGCGCCGCTGAACACCGCCACGAAGCCCATGCCGGCCAGCAGCGCCACCGGCAGCGGCAGCACCGGGGCCAGCGCCGAGCCCAATGCCGCTCCGATGAAAAACAGCGGGGTAACCTCCCCGCCCTTGAAGCCCGTGCCTAGGGTCAGCGCGGTTAGCAGCAGCTTCAGGCCGAAGGCGTACCAGGGCAGCGGCGCCTGAAAAGCCGCTACGATGGTGGGCACGCCCAGCCCCAGGTAGCGCGCAACGTCCGGCACGGGGCCGAGGCTCAGCAGCCACACGAGGGCCAGCAGCAGCGCCCCGCCCGCCGCCGGCCGCAGCGGCGCCCACCCGATCAGGCGGGCGCTCCAGCCCTGGCAGGCGTGCACGGCCGCCGCAAAGCCGCGTGCCGTTAGCCCGCTCAGCAGGCCCAGCAGCAGGGCCGTGCCCACGCCCGCCGCCGTCAGCGCGGGCACCAGCGGCACCGCGTAGGGCGTGTGGCCCACGCCCCAGGCCCGCGTCACCCAGTCGGCGCCGAAAGCGGCCAGCACGCTGGGCAGCAGCGCCCCGTAGCGCAGCCGGCCGATCAGAAACACCTCCAGCCCAAACACGGCCCCGGCCAGCGGCGTGCCGAACACCGACGCGAAGCCCGCGCTGATGCCGGCAATGAGCAGCAGGCGCCGCTCCCGCGGCCGCAGGCGCAGGGGCCCGGGCAGCCAGCGCGTCAGTTGATCGGCCAGGGCGCCGCCCATCTGCACGGCCGTGCCCTCGCGGCCCGCCGAGCCGCCCACCAAGTGCGTCAGCAGCGTGCCCAGCAGCACCACCGGGGCCATGCGCAGCGGTATCACGTCGCGCGGCTGATGGATTTCCTCGATGAGCTGGTTGTTGCCGCGGGCCACGCGCTGCCCTAGGTAGTGGTAGAGCAGGCCCACCAGCAAGCCACCCGCCGGCAGCAGCAGCACCAGCCACGGATGCGCCTCGCGCGTGCTGGTCACCCAATCCAGCGCCACCAGAAAACCCGCCGAAGCCGTGCCCACCAGCGCGCTGATGACGGCGCAGAGCAGCAGCCAGCGCAGCACGAAGAGTGCTTGCGGCAGCGGCTCGGGCCAGGAAAAGGGACGTGGGGGAGGAGTGGCGGGCAATGCAGAAGCAGTAAAGGCGAGCTGCAAAAGTACGACCTGCCCCCGCCGGCTCGGCGGGCGGCGCGGGCGGGAAAAAAGAACGTCATGCTGCAGGCAGCATGACGAACCAAAAACGACAGGTTAATAGCTTCAGATCAGCTTATCGGGCGTGATGGGCAGCTCGCGGATGCGCTTGCCGGTGGCGTTGAAGATGGCGTTGGTAATGGCCGGGGCCACGCCGATAATGGCAATTTCGCCGATGCCCTTGGTGCCCAGCGGGTCCACAATGGTATCGGGCTTGTCGACGAAAGCCACCTCCACGTGGGGCGCGTCGGCGTGCACGGGCACGTGGTAGTCGGCCAGGTCCTTGGTCACGTAGCGGCCGTAGCGGTGGTCCATCACCGCGCCCTCGTGGAGCGTCATGCCGATGCCGCCCACCGCGCCGCCGATCATCTGGCTGCCGGCGGTCTTGTGGTTGATGATGGTCCCCGCGTCGGCGCACGACACCATCTTCGACACGCGCACCTCGCTGGTCAGGGCATGTACGCGCACTTCCGCAAAGTGCACCGAGAAGGAATACATGGAGTAATTCTGCCGCTCGTTGCCGGGCCGGGCCTCGGTGGTCACCTCGATGTCCTGCCCGTTGTTGCGCTGGCGCAGGTCGGCGAAGGACGCTTTCGGGCCGCCGTTGGCTTTCAGGGCCAGCTGCCCGCCGGCCAGCGTCAGCTGCTCGGGCTGCACGTCGGCAAAGGACGCGCCGCCGAGCTGCTGCAGCTTCTTTTTCAGCTCCATGCAAGCGGCCAGCACGGCCGAGCCCACCGTGTTGACGGTGGCCGAGCCGCCCTGCGAAGGCGCCGTGGGGAAGGTGGAGTTGCCCAACTCGAAGCGCACCTGCTCGGTGGGCAGGCCCAGCGCCTCGGCCGCAATCTGCACCATGGCCGTGCCCGTGCCCGGCCCGATGTCGGTGGTGGCGCTTTGCAGCAGCACCGTGCCGTCGGCGCGCAGCACGGCCCGGGCCTTGGCCGCGCCGCGGTTGGCCCCGAAGGTGCCCACGCCCATGCCGTAGCCCACGTACCAGTCACCGTCGCGCACGGCGCCGGGCTTCATCTGCCGCTTGTTCCAGCCGATGCGCTCGGCGCCCAGCTGGTAGCACTCCTTCAGGTACTTCGTCGACCAGGGCTTGCCGTTGTCCGGGTCCTGGTCGGCGTAGTTGCGCAGGCGGAACTCGATGGGGTCTAGGTTCAGCAGGTGGGCCAGCTCGTCCATGGCCGATTCCAGGGCGAAGGCGCCGGTGGCCTCGCCGGGGCCCCGCATCCAGATGGGCGTGCTGATGTCCAACCCCAGGATGCGGTAGCGCGTCGACACGTTCGGGCAGGCGTACATCATGCGCGACTGCTGCAGGGTCGACTCGGTAAACTCCTCGTAGGTAGAGGTCTGGCCCACCGATTCGTGCGTGATGCCCACCAGCTTGCCGTCGGGTGTGGCCCCGATGCCCACGCGCTGCCAGGTGTAGGGCCGGTAGCCCACCATAGTGAACATCTGCTCGCGCGTGAGCACCAGCTTCACCGGCCGGTTCAGCTTTTTGGCCGCGATGATGGCCGCCGTTTCGTGGGGCCAGTTGTGCAGCCCGTTGCCGAAGGCCCCGCCCACGAAGGTGGCAATGACCTTCACGTTTTCCTCGGGCAGGCCCCAGTCCTTGGCGAAGGCGCGCTGCGTACCCTTTACGGCCTGCACCTTGTCGTACACCGTGAGCTTATCAGCAGCTTCCCAGTGCGCGATGATGCTCTGCAGCTCCATTGGGTTGTGCATCTCGGAGGGGTGCACGTACTCGGCTTCCAGCTTCACCGGGGCATTACGGTAGCCGTCCTTCTGGCCGCGGTCCTTGTCGTTTTGCGGCGACTTGGGGTTGCGCTTGGCCTGCGTAGGCAGAAAGCCACGCGTTTTGTTGGCCTCGAAGTCGGTGCGGTGCTCCTCGGCCGCGTACTGCGCCTTTACCAGCCGGGCGGCGTAGCGGGCTCGTTCCAGCGTGTCGGCCACCACCACGGCAATGGGTTGGTCGTTGAAGTAGATGCGCTCGTCGTAGAACACGCGCAGGGGCTGCCCGATGGCCGGCGGCTCGTCGGGGTTGGTGCGGGCGGCGTGGCCGGGCACTTTGGGCGAGTTCAGGTGGGTGATGACGGCCAGCACGCCCGGGGCCCGCTCGGCCTCGCGCGTGTCGAGGCTGGTGATGCGGCCCTTGGCAATGGTGCTGCCCACCAGCACGCCGTGCACCAGGCCCGGCAGCTCGTACTCGGCCGAGTACTTGGCCGCGCCCGTTACTTTCAGGCGACCGTCCACGCGGTTGAGCCGCTCGCCGATCGGCCCGTCTTTCTTCAGTTGGTCTTTCATCAGCGGGTCAGGGGCTTAGGCTGCGGATGCGGCATTTTTCAGGGCCTGCACGATGGCGTTCGGGCCCAGCTTGAGCTTGTAGGCGTTGTGGCGGAAGGCTTTGGCGCCCTGCATGGCCACCTCGGCCGCCTGCCGGAACGTGGCCTCGGTGGCCGGCTTGCCGATCAGGCTTTTCTCGGCCTCGGCGAGGCGCCAGGGCTTGTGGGCCACGCCGCCCATGGCCAGGCGCGCGTCCTTGATGGTGGTGCCGTCCAGGCTCAGCGCGGCCGCCACCGACACCAGCGCGAAGGCGTAGGAAGCCCGCTCGCGCACCTTCAGGTAGTGCACGTGCCGGGTAAAGGGCCCGTCGGGGATGTCCACGGCCGTAATCAGGTCGCCGGGCTCCAGGTTGGTATCGCGCTGCGGGGTGTCGCCGGGCAGGCGGTGCAGGTCGGTGAAGGCGAGGCGCCGCTCGCCCCGGGGCCCGCTCACCAGCACGGTGGCGTCCAGCGCGGCCAGGGCCACGCTCATGTCGGAGGGGTGCACGGCGATGCACTTATCCGAGAAGCCGAAGATGGCGTGCATGCGGTTGAAGCCCTCCAGGGCGCTGCAGCCGGAGCCGGGCTCCCGCTTGTTGCAGGGCAGGGCCGTGTCGTAGAAGTAGGGGCAGCGGGTGCGCTGCAGCATGTTGCCGCCCACGGTGGCCATGTTGCGCAGCTGCGCCGAGGCGCCCGCGTTCAGGGCCTGGGCCAGCAGCGGGTGGCGCTCCAGCACCAGCTTGTCTTCGGCCACGGTGCTGTTCAGGGCCAGCGCCCCCACGCGCAGGTGGCCGTTGTCCTGCTCGATCCGGTCGAGCGGCAGCCGGTTGATGTCGATGAGCTTCTGCGGCGTCATCACGCCGCGCTTCATCAGGTCGAGCAGGTTGGTGCCGCCGGCAATGAACTGGGCGTCGGCATCCTTGGCGCGGGCCTCGATGGCGGCTTTCGGCTTCGTGGGCCGTACGTACTGAAACTGGTTCATCCTCGCTGCGCTTTAAACCTTCTGCCCGCCGTTTTTCACTTCCTGAATGGCCGCCACGATGTTGGGGTAGGCGCCGCAGCGGCAGATGTTGCCGCTCATGTACTCCTTGATTTCCCCTTCCGAGCCGGCGTGTCCCTCGCGGATGCAGGCCACGGCTGACATGATCTGGCCGGGCGTGCAGTAACCGCACTGGAAGCCGTCGTGCTTCAAAAACGCTTCCTGCATGGGGTGCAGCCGGTCGCCGCCCGGGGCCAGGCCCTCGATGGTCGTTATCTTCTTGCCTTCCTGCATGATGGCCAGCGTCAGGCAACTGTTCACGCGCTGCCCGTCTACGTGCACGGTGCAGGCGCCGCACTGCCCGTAGTCGCAGCCCTTCTTGGTGCCGGTCAGGTGCAATTCTTCGCGCAGCAGGTCGAGCAGGGTTGTGCGCGGCTCCACCGAAAGCTTGTATTTCTTGCCGTTCACGTCGAGGCGCAGCGGCATTTTTTCAAAGGCGGCGGCCACTTTTTCGTCGAACTCGGCTTCGGCGGCTTTCACGATGGCGCCCGGCGCCAGGGCCAGGGCCGTCAGCAAGGACGACTGCTTCAGGAAGGTGCGGCGGGCCTCGTTGTGGTCGCAGCCCGCGGGGGCCGGTTGCGGCGGCTGTTCGTTTTCCATGGCGGTGTTTGGGTAGTTCGACGTAGAATGATGGCTGAAACCAACAGGCGGATGGACGACGGGTTTGGCTGCAGCAGCCAAAAACTCCGGGGCAGCCATTGCGCGCAAACTTTGTCTGTACGCGCCACCGTACGTTTCGTTAAGCCCAAGCTGGCATTTCCACCCGTTACCCTTCCGCCCATGACTACTTCTACTTACGCACCCATTGCCGCCGTGCTGCTGGCCGCCGGGGCCTCCACCCGCATGGGGCAGCCTAAGCAGCTGTTGCCCTACGAGGGCCGCAGCCTGCTGCGCCGCGCCGCCGAAACGGCCCTGCAGGCCGGCTGCACCCCGGTCATCATCGTCACCGGGGCCCTGCACGCCGAGTTGGCCGCCGATGTGCGGGGCCTGCCCGTGCAGCTGGTGCACAACGATGTGTGGGAAGCGGGCCTGGGCACCTCCATCGGGGTGGGGGTGCAGGCCGTGGAGGAAGCGGCGCCCGAGGCGGCGGCGGTGCTGGTACTGCTCAGCGACCAGCCCCTGGTCACGCCCGAGCTGCTGCGCCAGCTGATGCGGGGCTGGCAGCAAAGCGGGCTGCCCGTGGCCACGGCCTACGCCGATTCGGTGGGCGTGCCGGCCGTGTTCGGGCGGCCGGTGTGGCCGCAGCTGCTGGCGCTGCCCGCCGCCGCCGGGGCCAAGCCCCTGCTGCAGCGCCTCGGCGACGAGCTGGCCGTGGTGCCCTTCCCGCCCGCCGCCACCGACGTGGACACGCCCGCGCAGTACCAGCAGCTGCTGAACGGGGCCGCGCAGGCCAGCATTCGGCCGGTTTAACGGCCGCAGTTGCTATTTCTGCGTAGTTTGGGCGTTGCCACACTCTCTTTACTTCTCCGAGCTATATGACCACCGCCGCAGCCCCCGTCGCCTCCGCCGACGCGGGCTTTGATAACGTACCCAAGGACGACAAGCGCATCACCCGCGGCTGGACGTTCTACGACTGGGCCAACTCCGTGTACCCGCTGGTCATTACCAGCAGCATCTTCCCGATTTATTGGGGCGCCGTGACCAAGCAGCTCGCGCCCGAAACCGACGTGGTGAACTTCTTCGGTTTTCAGGTGCCGGGCTCCTCGCTGCTGACCTACGCCATTTCAGCCGCCTTCCTGCTCATTGCCCTCGTCAGCCCGTTCCTGACGGCGCTGGCCGACTTCTCGGGTCGCAAGAAGCTGTTCATGCAGATCTTCTGCTACCTCGGCGCGGCCTCGTGCGCGGCGCTGTACTTCTTCGATAAGAACACGCTGGAGCTGTCCACCTTCATCTTCATTGCCGCCACGGTGGGCTTTTCGGGCTCCATCGTGTTTTACAACAGCTACTTGCCCGTCATCAGCAGCGAAGAGAAGTACGACTCGCTCTCGGCTCGGGGCTTCTCCATGGGCTACATCGGCTCGGTTATCCTGCTGGTCATCTGCCTGGGGCTCATCATGGGCCACGAAACCCTGGGGCTGGAGGAAGGCCACGCCACGCGCCTGGGCTTCCTGCTGACCGGCATCTGGTGGGCCGGCTTTGCCCAAATACCCTTCGCTGCCCTGCCCAAGGACCCCGGCCGCCCCGCCGGCGCCGCGGCGGCCGAATCGGGCTGGCTGCTCAACGGCTTTCACGAGCTGGGCAAGGTGGTGAAGCAGCTCGAGCACCTGCCCAACCTGAAGCGTTTCCTGCTCGCGTACTTCACCTACAACATGGGCGTGCAGACGGTGATGTACGTGGCCACCATCTTCGGTGACAAGGAGCTGCATCTGGAAAGCACGGCACTGATTACAACCATTCTGCTGCTGCAGCTGGTGGGCATCCTGGGCGCTTACCTGTTCGCCAAGCTCTCCGAGCGCATCGGCAACACTCGAGCCCTGAGCTGGTCGGTGTTTATCTGGATGCTGATCTGCGTAGCCGGCTACTTCGTGCAGGCCGGGTGGTCGTTTTACGCCCTGGCCGCCGTTATCGGCCTCACCATGGGGGCCATCCAGAGCCTTTCGCGCAGCACTTATTCCAAGATTATTCCCGAGCACACGCCCAACACGGCCGCCTTCTTCAGCTTTTTCGACGTCACCGAGAAGCTCAGCATCGTGATTGGCACGGCCGTGTTCGGCGGCATCGCCCAGATTACCGGCTCCATGCGCAACAGCATCCTTTCGCTGATTGTGTTCTTTATCCTCGGGCTGCTGTTCCTGCTTACCCTGCGCGGCAAGAAGCTGCGCGACGAAGCCACCGCCGGGGGCGAGGCCGTAGCCCCGCCGCCCGCCACGCCCAACATCGGCATGCCCGCCTCGCGCTAAGCCAGCACGGGCCAGTCCAAAGCCCCGCGGTCCGAAGCCGCGGGGCTTTTGTCGTTATTGGGCCTTACTTGCACCCGTTTTTTCACGTCGTTTCCGCTTCTCCATGGCCAGCCCCACCCAACTTCCTACCCTGCAGTCCGCTTTCAGCAACGAGCTGAAGCAGGAACTGTACCTCACGCGCCGCCTACTGGAGCGCGTGCCCACCGCGCAGTTCGGCTGGCGCCCGCACCCCAAGTCCATGCCCATCGGCAAGCTGGCCTGGCACATGGCCAACCTGACAGCCTTCCTGGAACTCTCGCAGCAGGGCGCCGAAACCGACATGACCACCGTGCAGTGGCCCGCCACGGCCACCAGCACCGACGAAGTGCTCCAACGCTTCGATGTTACCGCGGCTAGCGTGCAGCAAGCCGTGGCCAGCATCGAGGACGAGCAACTGCACGGCTCCTGGACCATGCGTGTGGGCGAGCGGGTGGTGGGCACCATGCCGCGCACCCGCGTGCTCCGCACCCTGGTGCTCAACCACCTCATTCACCACCGCGGCCAGCTTTCCGTGTACCTGCGCCTGCTCGACGTTCCGGTGCCCAGCATCTACGGCCCCTCCGCCGACGAGCAGTAGGCACCGGCAGATATAGCCGCAAGCCGATGTCGTAATATCCAGTGGGAGAGTTACCTTCCGCTGGATTTTTTTTAACGCATCAAGGTCACGCTATGCTGCCACGGCTTCCCGCTTCACGATACCGCGCCCTGCTGGCCGGCGCCGCCCTGCTGCTCAGCCTCGCCGCTCGCGCCCAGGGCCCGGCGCTCGATCCTACGTTTCAGCCCGTACGCGCGGTGGAGGCCTGGCCGGGCAGCCCGAGCGTCGCCGGCATCATCCGCACCGTGGTCCGGCAGCCCGATGGCAAGTACCTGGTGGGCGGGCTCTTCAACCAGCTCAACGGCGTAATGGCTAGCAACGTGGCGCGGCTGCTGCCCGATGGACGCGTGGACCCGGGCTTTGCCCCGACTGGGACCGATGGAGAAGTCAGGGCCCTGGTCCTGCAGCCCGACGGCAGCATCCTGGTAGGCGGCGCGTTCAGCACCCTGGCCGGCAGCCCGCGCCTGTGCCTGGGCCGGCTGCTGCCCAACGGCACCCTCGACCCGGCGTTCGATCCGCCGTCGGGCTTTCTCAACGACGTGCCGGGCGTGCAGAACCCGTGGGTAAACCAGCTCGATCTGCTGCCCGACGGGCAGGTGCTGGTGGGCGGTGTAATCAACCTGCTCGGCTTTGGGGCCAGCTCCCAGCGGATCATCCGCGTCAGCGGGCGCACCGGCCAGCCCGACCCCGGCTTCCAGCCCTTTCGCGGCAACTGGCTGAAGCACCTGCTGCTGCCCGATGGCAAAATCCTGGTGGGCGCCCCCGTCAACGCCTACCAGCCGGGCACGCTGCTCCAACGGCTGAACGCCAATGGCACGCCGGACCTGTTCTACCCGCCTTTGGTCAACACCTACGCCTCGCACGTATGGGCTCTCGTCGCGGATGGGGCGGGCAATGTGTACGCCGGGGGCTTGTTCAACAGTGCCCCCGGCGGGGGCTTCAACGGGGAAACCCTGCGCCGCCTGTTGCCCGATGGCCGCAACGACGCCACGTTCCGCCACCGCGGCACCATAACCGACCTGAAAAACGTCGCCGTGCAGCCCAACGGCCGCGTGCTCACCGCCAACTCGTTTATCGAGCGGCTGCAGCCCGACGGCGCGCCGGACGCCGGCTTTGTTGCGGCCAACGCGCCGCAGAGCACCGCCATCAACGGTCTGAGCCAGCTGCTGGTCCAGCCCGACGGCGCCATCGTGGTAGCCGGCCAGTTCACTCAAGCCGGCGTGAGCGGGCCGGTAAACCTGGTGCGCCTGCTCGATGCCCACGTGCTGGCCGTGAAACCCCGAGCCGCTGGCGGGCAACTGACCGCTTGGCCGCAGCCGGCCCGCGAGGTGCTGCATCTGCGCCTGGAAAGCGGCGCCCGCGCCCAACAGGTGCAGCTGCTCGACGCCCTGGGCCGGGTGGTGCGCAACTACCCCCGGCCCGTCACCCCTGAGCTGACCCTGCCCGTGGCCGACCTGCCCGCCGGCAGCTACCAGCTGCACGTCGAATGGCCGGATGGCAGGCGGGCCGTGCGGCGCGTCGTGCTGCGCTAAGTTGCTGACTGATGGCTGTTGCCTGCTGAAAAAAAGCCGCCCCGCTAAGCTAGCGGGGCGGCTTTTTGCCTCGGGGGCGGCTGCGTACACCGGCTACTTGCGGCCGTACACCCGCTCGCCGCTGATGTACGTGCTCAGCACCTTCGCTTCGCGCAATTGCGCGGCCGGGGCGGTCATGATGTCGCGGTCCAGAATCACGAAATCGGCCCACTTGCCGGGGGTCAGCGTGCCTTTCTGGTCGTCCTCGAAGGCGGCCCAGGCGGCCCACTCGGTCATGCCGCGCAGGGCGGCTTCGCGGCTGAGGGCGTTTTCGGGCTGGAAGCCACCCTGCGGGTAGTTCTTGGCGTCTTGCCGGGCCACGGCGGCGTGGAAGCCGAACAGCGGATTCAGGTACTCCACCGGGAAGTCGGAGCCCAGGGCTACGCGGCCGGTAGCGCGTAGCAGGTCCTGGTAGGCGTAGGCCATTTTGAGCCGCTCGGCGCCCAGCCGCTCACCGGCCCAGTACATATCGGAGGTGGCGTGGGTGGGCTGCACCGAGGGCACGATGCCGTAACGCCCAAACTTCGCCACGTCGGCCGCGCTGACCACCTGCGCGTGCTCGATGCGCCAGCGGCGGTCGGTCTGGCCACGCAGCACCTCCCCGTAGATGTCGAGCAGCAGGCGGTTGGCCGAGTCGCCGATGGCGTGGGTGTTCATCTGGAAGGGGCTGGCCGCCAGGCGCTGGGCCAGCTGCCGGTACTCCTGCACCGAGCTGAGCAGGAAGCCCGTCTGCTTGGGTCGGTCGGCGTAGGGGTGGAGCAGGCAGGCGCCGCGCGAACCGAGCGCCCCGTCGGCGTACACCTTGAAGGAGTTGACGGTGAGGCGGTCGGTGCGGTACGGGCCTTTTTTGAGGTAGTAGGTCACGTTGGCCGGCGAGGCGCTGATCATGGCGTCGAGGCGCACCTTGAGCTGGCGGGCCTGCTGCAGGGAGTCGATGCGCTCGATCTGGGCGGGCTCCAGGCCCGCGTCGGCCAGGCTGGTCAGGCCCAGCTCCACACACTCTTGCTGGGCCTGCAGCAGCAGCTTGGCGGCTTCGGCGGGGGTAGGCTCCGGAATCTTGGCTGATACCAGGTCCACCGCGTTGTCGACGAGCAGCCCGGTCAGGCGGCCCTGCGCGTCGCGCTCAATCACCCCGCCGCTGATGGGCGTGCGGGCCGTGACGCCGGCCAGATCCAGGGCTTTCTGGTTGACCAGGGCCGCGTGTCCGTCGACCCGGATGATGAACACCGGCACGTCGGGAAACTGCCGGTCCAGGGAGTCTTTCGTCGGAAACTGCTTGCCGGGCCAGTCGTTCTGGTCCCAGCCGCGGCCGGTCAGCCAGGCCGCTTGCGGGTACCGGCGCCGCTGCGCGCGCAGGCCCTTCAGGACCTCATTCCACGAGCCGGTGCCCACCAGGTTGGCGTCGCGCAGGCCCAGGGCGTAGCGGTAAAAGTGGCAGTGCGCATCGTAGAAGCCCGGGTAGATGAACTTGCCGCCGGCATCCACTTCCCGGCCCGCTTTGAAGCGGCGGCGCGCCTCGTCGGTGGAGCCCACGAACACGACGCGGCCGTCCTGCACGGCCAGGGCCTGCGCCTTGGTGAAGGCCGAGTCAACGGGGTAAACGGTGGCATTGTACACCAGCAGGTCGGCGGGCGTTTGGGTGCCGGAGCAGCCGGCAAAGGCCAGCACCAGGGGCAGCAGGGCAGCCGGCAGCCAGGAGCGGTGCGGCCGAAGAGGGCGGAGCAGGGGAATCATGCGGCGAAGGTACGCAGCGGCTCCGGCCCGGCATCAGGCCACTTGCGCGTCCTGCGAGGCGCAGCGGCGCAGCCAGCTGCGTGCCTGTACCTCGTCGGTGAAGCGGGCCAGGCGGTAGGGCCGCTCGTCGAAGTACGTCAGGTTGGGAATGTCTGAATCGGTGATGATGCTGGCCAGCTGGTGCGGGGCCATGAGGTAGGCTAGGTAGGTGGTTCGCCCCAGGCGCGGCTGCAGCTGCGGAAAAAACCGGTCCATCATCCACTGCACGTCGCTGGCATCCACGCCCGAGGTGCGCTGGCTGGTGTCGATCAGCCAGTAGCGGCAGTCGTGCGCGGCGGCCGCGTCGAGCAGGGCCGCGTAGCCGCGGTGCAGCTCGAAGGGCATGACCAGGCGCCGCCACCGGCCGATGAGCAGGCCTGCCTCGGCGTCGTAGTCGATGGTAAGGTAGTGCGGAGTAGGGGTGGGCATAGGGCAGAGCCAGCTGAAGGAGAGGGTAAAAATAGCAGGGCCCCGACTGCATCAGCCGGGGCCCTGAAAATAAAATCCGTCAACGCGAACCCAGCCCAGTGCAACCGGCCCCTCGGGCCCGGCGCACGGGGGGCAGCCCCGGCGGCTTACTCGAAACGCATGTGTTTCACCGACTCGCCCGAGTTTTTCAGCTCCAGCAGCGCGTCGATGCCAATCTGCAGGTGCGAGGTGACGAAGTCCGCCGTCACCTTCTTGTCGCTTTCCGAGGTTTTCACGCCTTCCGGGGTCATGGGGTTGTCCGACACGAGCAGCAGGGCGCCGTGGGGAATTTCGTTGACGAAGCCCACGGTGAAAATGGTGGCCGTTTCCATGTCCACGGCCATGGCCCGGATCTGGCGCAGGTACTCCTTGAAGTTCTCGTCGTGCTCCCACACGCGGCGGTTGGTGGTGTACACCGTACCCGTCCAGTAATCCTTCTCGTGCTTCTTGATCATCGACGAAACGGCGCGCTGCAGGCGGAAGGAGGGCAGGGCCGGAATTTCGGGCGGCAGGTAGTCGTCCGAGGTACCCTCGCCGCGGATGGCCGCGATGGGCAGGATCAGGTCCCCGAGCTTGGTTTTGTTTTTCAGGCCGCCGCACTTGCCCAGAAACAGGGCCGCCTTGGGCTTGATGGCGCCAAGCAGATCCATCACCGTGGCCGCCATGGGGGAGCCCATGCCGAAGTTGATGATGGTGATGCCGTTGGCGGTGGCCGTCTGCATGGGCTTGTCGAGCCCGCGGATTTCCACGCCGAACTGCTCGGCGAACATGGTAACGTAGTTAATGAAGTTGGTCAGCAGAATGTACTGGCCAAAATCTTCCAACGGCACCCCGGTATAGCGGGGCAGCCAGTTGTTGACAATGTCCGTTTTGGTTTTCATGTAGTATGGGAAGTGAGGGGAAAGGACTACGTAAGGCGGGGCTAAGAGGATAGAAGATAGCCGGGTATAGCCCGGCGGCTATTTTGTTGCGAGGCGGGTACAAAAAAACCGTCGCACATAAACTGAACGACGGCTCTGCGGAGCGAAAAGCGGGTGCAGAAGCCAGGGTAGCCGTACCTTTGGAGGTGATGCAAGCGTTGAACCTGCCGCCTTTCGCCCACAAACTTACGCAATCCGGACCGAATCTGCTGATTTGGGACAGGCTGCGCCGCCGTCAGGTGGTGTGCACCCCCGAGGAATGGGTGCGCCAGCACGTGGTTCATTACCTCGTGGAGCACCTGGGCTACCCGCGCGGCCTGCTCAGCCTGGAGCGCGGCCACACCTACAACCAGCGCCGCAAGCGCACCGATCTGCACGCCCTCGGGCCCGACGGCCAGCCCCTGCTGCTGGTGGAGTGCAAGGCCGCTTCGGTACCGCTCACCAGCGCCGTGGCCATGCAGATTGCCACGTACAACCAAACCGTCGGCGCGCCGCTGCTGCTGGCCACCAACGGCGTGCAGCACTTCTGCTGGCGCGTGCATTCGCTGGAGCGTACCACCCAGGCCCTCACGTTTATTCCCACCTACGCCGAAGCGCTGGAGCTGCTGGCGGTGGCCCGGCCCCAATAACTGGCCATGCCGAAACGCTGCTACTGGGGAGCTTGGCTAAGCTGCCTGCTGCTCAGCCTGGGCCTGCTGGGGTGCCAGGCGCGGCCCCGGGTGATTTACCTCACGTCCTTCGGCGGATTGCCGGCCGCGCAGGTGCGCATGGTGCGCGAGGCCATCAGCGCCTTTTACCACGTACCGGTACGGCTGCTGCCGCCGCAGAAGCTCGCGGCCACTACCTACTGCCCGGTGCGGCAGCGGCCGCGGGCTGCCCTGGTGCTGGAGCAGTTGACCTCTTTGCTGCCCGATACCGTCGACGCGAGAACTCTCGCGCTGACCGTGCAAGACGTGGAAATCGAGAGCCGCCCCCAGCCGCACTGGGGCGTGATGGGACTAGCCAACGCCATCGGCGGCGAAGCGTGCGTGGTGTCCACGTTTCGCCTCGCGGGACGTTCAGACCGATTGCGCAAAGTTAGCCTGCACGAAATCGGGCACCTGATGAACCTGCCCCACTGCCGCTCCGGCACGCCCGCCTGCCTGATGAACGATGCGCACGGGCGCGGTGCCGTCGTGGACCGGGCACGGGTGTTGCTCTGCCCGGCGTGTCAGGCGCGAGTAGCTTGGTAACCGCGCTCAGCGCGGGTAGAGCGAGTTGTCGAGCAGCCCGTTGGTGAAAAACTGCACCGCCGCCCGCAGCTCGTCGCCGTACCGGCGCACCTTGTCGGCGGGCGGGTTGGGCACGGGCTCGGCCGGAAACTCGTGGGTGCGGTAGGCGTAAAGGCGCACCTGGTTGTCGGTGGTCAGCTCCGCGATGTAGTCGCGGTGCACGAGGTAATGCGCCCCGCCCGAGAGAAACAGCGCCCGGCCCGGGGCCTGCGCGTCGAACACGGAATAGCCGAAGGGCAGCAGCTGCCGCGCGTCGGCCCCGAACCCGAGGTAGTCGAGCACGGAAGCGGGCACGTCGGCCTGCTGGGTGATGCGGTGCGCGTCGGTAGCGGGCAGCGCCCGGCCGGGGTGGAAAAGCAGCAGCGGGGTTTTGTACCAGCCGAGAATGTTCTGGTAATCGGGCGCAAGGCTCTGCGAGGTGTGGTCGGCCAGCAGCACAAACAGCGTGTTGCGGTACCAGGGCTGCCGGCTGGCCGTCTGGAAAAACCGCCGCAGCGCGAAGTCCGTGTACTTGATGGAGCCGTGGATGGGCAGCTTGCCGGGTGCAAAGCGGCCCCGGTACTGCGGCGGCACCGGAAACGGCTCGTGCGAGGTCAGCGTGAACACCGTGGAGAAAAACGGCTGGCGCTGCCGGCCCAGCTGCCGGGCAAAGTACTGCAGGTACGGCTCGTCGAAAATGCCCCAGTGCCCGTCGTAGTCGGGGCTTTTGACGCCGCCGGGGTAGTCTTCCAGGCCGTAGTACTGCTGTATGCCCGCCTTGCCGGCAAACACGTTGAAGCCCATCGTGCCGTTTTCGGCGCCGTGAAACACCGAGGTGGCGTAGCCGCGGCGGCCCAGCAGCTCGCCCAGGCCGTGCAGCTCGTTGGTCTGAAAGTTCGAGGTGATGTAGGCCGATTCCATCAGCGCCGGCAGGCCCGCCAGCACCGCCGGCAACGATTCAATGGAACGGCGGCCGTTGGCGTAATGCTCGCGCATAAGCCGGGCTCCGGGGCTGGTTGCCAGCGAATCGAAAAACGGCGTGTAACTGCGCCGGCCGGGGTTCTCGACGCCGTTGTACTCCGACGCAAAGCTTTCCACCAGCAGAATCACCACGTTGTCGGGCGGGGCGGCGGCGCGCGGCGCGGGGTAGCGGGCGGCCAAGGCGTTGCGCAGGGCCTCTTCCGTGGCAAAGTAGCGCGCCCGTTCCAGCGTGGGCTTGCCGTCGTTGCCGATCCAGGCCAGCGTGCTTTTCAGGAACGTAAAGGTGCTGTTCAGGGCCAGGTGCCCGAGCGAGGGCGGCGTCTGCACGAAGGCGTGGCCCGGGCGCAGCGGCTTGAGCTGCAGCCCGCCGCGAATGCCGAGCACGGCCAGCGCCGCTACCAGGGCTATTTCCAGCATGGTCTGCGTCAGGTGGCGCACCGTACGCGGCGCGGGCGGCGTGGCCGCCGCGGGCACGGGGTAGAAGTACCACAGCAGCCCGAACAGCAGGGCAAAGGGCAGCAACAGGAAGGCGTAGTGCCACACCAGCTGCCCGGCCTGACGCCCGATGTCGTCGGTGATGGTGAACAGCTCGTCGGAGGTGCGCCGCCCGATAAACTTGAAGTACTGGCTGTCGATAATGTTCAGGGCCAGCCCCGGCGCGTTCAGCGTGAGGTACGCGCCGCGCAGGGCCCGCTGCCAGCCCCGGTCGTACCGCGGCACGAAGGAGAGCAGGATGAACGGCACGTTCAGCACCAGCAGGGCCGCCAAGTCGAACCGGAAGCCGTGCCAGAAGGCCCAGAGCGTCTGCCCCGCTGAGGCCTCCGCAAACACGCTGTAGTTGGCCGCGAAAAACCCGATGCGCAGCAGCAGGTACGCGGCCAGCAGCAGCGCAAAGCGGCGCAGAAGCAGGCGGAGCAGGAGGGAGGGCATCAGAGGTGAAATGGTGAAATAGTGAAATGGTGAGTTTGATGTTCAGGAGGCCGCTGCCGCGCAGCATGCGCAAGCAGCACGATACTCTCCATCTCACCACCTCACCATTTCACTGCTAGTAGTCCTTGCGGAGGCGGATTTTCTGGCCCGGCTTGAGGCGGATGATCTGCTCGTAGAGGTTGGCCAGGGAGTGCAGGCGCGTCTCCGTCGGCATGCGGGTCAGGTTGAACTCTTCGCCTTCGGTTTTGATGCAGCTGGGCGGGTACACGGCCAGCAGCTCGCCGGGCTCGAGGTGGCCGCCGTTGGTCAGCTGCAGGAAGGTACCTACCACCGAGAGGTCCAGCGCCTGCTGGGGGAAGCGCTCCACCCCCTCGATGAAGCGGCGGAAATCCACGTTCAGGCTCTGTACTTCGCCGGTTTCAGTGTCCATAAACCACACCTGCCCGCGGCGCAGAAAGAACTGGTTGCCCACCGCATCCTGCCCGAAAGGCAGGTCCGAGTGCTTCATGTTGCGGTAAGTGCGCCAGAAAGCGTTTTCGCCCTGCCAGGCTTCCTTGATGGAGTGCCAAGCCGGTTCCTGGCAGCAGCCCCGGATGTGAATGCCACCGAAATAGGCAATCAGGCCGTTGTTCTGCAGCATAAAGGCCTGCATGTCAAACGGCAATAGCTTAAAGGTCGCCGAGTCCGATACCGGCTCCCCGATGTAGGTGATGTCTTGCATCAGTCAGGTAAGAAACGAGTTAGGAAAAAAGCCTCCCCGGGCACGGCCGGGGAGGCTTTTGGGAATTAAGAATGAAGAATTAATAATGATTGCTCCAGCGTCTGGCCGCGCATTATTAATTCTTCATTATCAATTATTAATTGACATAAGCCGCGTCCAGCACCTTCGTAACGTTGGTGAGGGGCAAGCCCCAGGCTTCGGCCACGCCTTTGTAGACCACCTCACCGTTCACCACGTTCAGGCCCAGGCGCAGCGCCTGGTCGCGGGTGCAGGCCTCGCGCCAGCCCAGGTTGGCCAGCTTGATGGCGTAGGGCAGCGTGGCGTTGGTGAGGGCCAGCGTGGAGGTATAGGGCACCGCGCCGGGCATGTTGGCCACGCAGTAGTGCACCACGTCCTCGATGATGAAGGTCGGGTTTTCGTGGGTCGTGGGGGTGCAGGTTTCGATGCAGCCGCCCTGGTCCACGGCCACGTCCACCACCACGGCGCCGGCTTTCATGTCCTTGAGCATGTCGCGCGTCACCAGGTGCGGGGCCTTGGCACCGGGAATCAGCACAGCGCCAATCACGAGGTCAGCCGTCTTGATGGCTTCGCGGATGTTGTAGTCGTTCGAGTACTGGGTCACCACGTTTTTGGGCATGATGTCGTCCAGCTCGCGCAGGCGGTTCAGGCTGATGTCCATGATGGTCACCTGCGCGCCGAGGCCGGCGGCCACTTTCGCGGCGTTGGTGCCTACCACGCCACCGCCCAGGATGAGCACTTCGGCGGGGCGCACGCCGGGCACGCCGCCCAGCAGGATGCCGCGGCCTTTCAGCGGCTTCTCCAGGTACTTGGCGCCTTCCTGCGGGGCCATGCGGCCGGCCACTTCGCTCATCGGCACCAGCAGGGGCAGCGAGCGGTTGGGCAGCTCCACGGTCTCGTAGGCCAGGCAGGTCGCCTTCCGCTCGATCATGGCGTGCGTCAGCTCCTCCGACGAAGCGAAGTGGAAGTAAGTGAAGAGCAGCTGGCCTTCCTTGATCAGGGCGTATTCCTCCGCAATCGGCTCTTTCACCTTCACGATCATCTCGGCCTGGCTGTATACCTCCTCGATGGTGGGCAGCAGCAGGGCGCCGGCTTGCTCGTACTCGGCGTCCGAGAAGCCGCTGCCGATGCCGGCGCTGGCTTGTACGTACACCGTATGGCCCGCTTTGCGGAATTCGGCCACGCCGGCAGGGGTTACGCCCACGCGGTTCTCGTTATTTTTAATCTCCTTCGGTACGCCGATGATCATGGGAAAAGTGCTGGGATGGGTTGACGGGGAAAACGGCCGCAAATATAGGCAAGGTTTACGCGCGAGCAGGCGGCGCACCGGGGAAATGGTGGCCGGGGCAGCCCAGACCCCACGCCACCCGGCCCACGGCCGCGTCTGCCGGATGGCGCAATAGGAGCGGACTTCGCCGGGCGTTGTTGCTAGAAGCGGTGCTTGTTGCTCGGAATTTCGATGGTGCGCGCAAAACTGCCCGCGGGTGAATAGATGCGCGGGTGGTAAAACAGCTGCAGCTGGTAGTCGGCCGCGCTATTGGGACGCGTGGCCCCGGCGTAGCGGCTCAGCGGTAGCTCGTAGGTGCGCGTGATGCGGCCGTGGGCCGGCACCGTTACGCGCGCATCTTTCACGCGGCGCATGTGCAGCTCCCAAGGCCGGGCTTGGCCATCCACCCACACCACCGGTAGGCAGGCCTGCGTCTGGGCCGGGTCCGACACGGTGTAGGGCAGGTCGTTGTCGTTGATCAGCTCCACGGTGGCGCGCACGTTTTCCAGCTCGGCGCCGGGCGCAATGGCGGGCAGGCTCACGCGCACCTGCAAGCCGTACTGCGGGGTGGTGCGGGGCACGCGGATGTGACGCCCGCAGCCCGCCAGCAGCAGGACGGCGGTGCAGGAGAAAAGCAGGGAGGGTAGGGAAAGACGCATAGAAAGCCGGTTGAGAGAAGAGGAATGGGCAGCGGCCTAAAAAAATGATGCCACGACCGGCGGCCGTGGCATCAAAGCTTGGCAAAAATGACGAAGCGCGGTCAGGCTCAGGGCAAAAAAGAATGAGGCGGACCGCCGGCTGGCTACTTAAACGGCACGGCCGCGCCGCCTTCCTTCAGCATGCTCTGCTGGGTGAGGCTCTGCACGATGGTGGCCTTGAGGGTAATCTTGGCGTCGGGGCCGCTGATGTCGTTGGAGTGCAGCGTCACCACGTCGGTCATCTGGCCCACCTGGCGCTGCGCGTACTGCAGCTCCAGCGTGCCCGACTGGCCTGGCTGCAGCGTTTTGGGCAGGCTCTTGGCCGTTACGCAGTAGCAGCTGGAGGTGATGGAGCCGATTTCCAGCGGGCTTTTGCCGGTGTTTTTCACCGTAAACTTGGCCACCGGCTGCTGGCCCGATTCCATCTTGCCGAAATCCTGGGCGGCGCGGTCCAGCACCAGCTTGGGCGACTTGGCTATTTCGGCCGGGGTGTAGGTCTTGGCCATTTCGGCCTTATCTACTACCGTGCCCTTGATGGTCAGCGTCATGGAGGGCTCCTTGGCGTTGCTGGTTACGGTGACGGTTTTGTTGAACTGCCCCGGGCGGCCGGCGCTGTTGTAGGCGGCGCGGATGAAGCCCGTTTTGCCCGGCAGCACCGGCGTTTTGGTCCAGTCCGGCGTGGTGCAGCCGCAGGAGGCCTGCACGTTGGCAATGACCACGGGCTGGTTGCCAGTGTTCTTGAACTTGAACTCGTGGGTGGCCAGGCTGCCTTCGGCCACCTGGTTGAAGTCGTGCTGCATTTCGGTAAACTGCAGTACGCCCTGCGCCGAAGCGCCCAAAGCCAGGAGCAGCACCAGGGCCAGGCTCAGCAGAGAAGTAAAGATGTTGCGCATCGTAGCGGAAAGGTTGAGTGTCAGAGGAAAGCCGGCCCGCAAAAACAGCGCCGGACGGCCAAGCGGCACTCCGCCAGCCTGAGCAAATATAACCATAACGCGGCGGCCCTGCACAAGCACCGGCCGGGCCCGTACCCTAACGACCGTTTTGCGTACTTTTGTGGGCCTGCCCGTGCGGGCTGGCCGTCCGCGCCACCGGGCGCACCGCTCCCCATCCGTATTCATTTCCCCGACCATCCACTGCATGTCCACCGCCGACTCGGCCGTCGCTTCGGCCGCCGCCACGCTTAGCAAGGAAGAACTGCTGCGCGACTACCGCCTGGGCTGGGAAAGCCGCCAGGCCTCGCTCACCGGCCGCAAGGAAGTATTCATGGGCAAGGCCAAGTTTGGCATCTTCGGCGACGGCAAAGAGCTGCCGCAGCTGGCCATGGCCCGCGCCTTCCGCCCCGGCGACTTCCGCTCGGGTTACTACCGCGACCAGACGTTCATGTTCGCCATCGGCGAGCTGACGCTGCAGCAGTACTTCGCCCAGCTCTACGCCCACCCCGACGTGGAGGCCGAGCCCGCCACCGCCGGCCGCGCCATGAACGGCCACTTCGGCACCCGCCTGCTCGACGAGGACGGGCAGTTCAAGAACCTGGCCGACAGCAAAAATTCCTCCGCCGACATTTCGCCCACCGGCGGGCAGATGCCCCGCCTCGTGGGCCTGGCTTACGCCTCCAAGCTCTACCGCCAGAACCCCGAGCTGCACCAGCTCACGCAGTTCTCGCGCAACGGCGACGAGGTGGCCTTCGGCACCATCGGCAACGCCAGCACCTCCGAGGGCATGTTCTTCGAGGCTATCAACGCCGCCGGCGTGCTCCAGATTCCGATGCTGATGAGCGTGTGGGACGACCACTACGGCATTTCGGTGCCGGCCGAGTACCAGACCACCAAGCAAAGCATTTCCGAAATCCTGATGGGCTTCCAGCGCAACGCGCCGGGCGAGCAGGGCTTCGAAATCTTCGTGGTGAAAGGCTGGGACTACGCCGCCCTCGTCGACACGTACCAGCGCGCCGCCGACGTCTGCCGCCGGGAACACGTGCCGGTGCTCATCCACGTGACCGAGGTGACGCAGCCGCAGGGCCATAGCACCTCCGGCTCGCACGAGCGGTACAAGAGCAAGGACCGCCTCAGCTGGGAGCAGGAGCACGACTGCCTGCGCCAGATGCGCCAGTGGCTGCTGCAGGAAGGCCATGCCTCGGAAGCGGAGCTCGACCAGATCGAGAACGAGGCCAAGGACGCCGTGCGCCAGGCCCGCGCCGCCGCCTGGGAAGCCTTCTTCAACCCCATCAAGCAGGAGCGCGACGAAGCCGTGCAGCTGCTCAACCACCTGGCTACCGAAACCGGCCGCGAAAACGAGCTGCACGAGCTGATTCACCAGTTGGAGCACAACGCGACGCCCGTGCGCGCCGACATCATGCGCGCCGTGCGCCGGGCTCTGCGCCTGGTGCGCGACGTGAAGCGCAGCGGCGCCCGCGCCGAGCTGCGCCGCTGGCACGAGCAGGCCGTGGCCGAAAACGCCGACCGCTACAACTCGCACCTCTATAGCCAGAGCGAGGAATCGGCCCTGCAGGTGGAGGAAATCAAGGCCGAGTACGCCGCCGACGCCCCGCAGGTGGACGGCCGCGAAGTGCTGCAGGCCTGCTTCGACGCGATGTTCAGCCGCGACCCGCGCGTGTTTGCCATCGGCGAAGACGTGGGCCGCATCGGCGACGTAAACCAGGCCTTTGCCGGCCTGCAGGAAAAGTACGGCGAGCTGCGCATCACCGACACCGGCATCCGCGAGTGCACCATCGTGGGGCAGGGCATCGGGGCGGCGCTGCGCGGGCTGCGGCCCATCACCGAAATCCAGTACCTGGATTACCTGCTCTACGCCATTCAGATCCTGTCCGACGACGTGGCCTGCCTGCAGTACCGCACCAAGGGCGGGCAGAAGGCCCCGCTCATCGTGCGCACCCGTGGGCACCGCCTGGAGGGCATCTGGCACAGCGGTTCGCCCATTCAGATGATTCTGGGCGCCATCCGCGGCATGCACTTGTGCGTGCCCCGCGACATGACGCAGGCCGCCGGCATGTACAACACGCTGCTGAAGAGCGACGAGCCGGCCATCGTTATCGAGTGCCTGAACGGCTACCGCCTCAAGGAGCGCCTGCCCGCCAACGTGGGCGAGTTCACGGTGCCGCTGGGCGTGCCCGAGGTGCTGCGCGAAGGCACGGACCTGACCATCGTCACCTACGGCTCCATGTGCCGCATCGTGCTCGACGCAGCCAAGCAGCTGGAGCAGGTGGGCATTTCGGTGGAAGTGGTGGACGTGCAGACGCTGCTGCCCTTTGACCGCGAAGGCGTCATCCTGGACTCCATCAAGAAAACCGCGCGCGTGCTCTTCGCCGACGAAGACGTGCCGGGCGGCGCCACGGCCTACATGATGCAGCAGGTACTCGACGAGCAGGGTGGCTACCGCTACCTCGACTCGCAGCCGCGCTGCCTTTCGGCGCACGCGCACCGTCCGCCCTACGGCTCCGACGGCGACTACTTCTCCAAGCCCAACGCGGAGGACGTGTTCGACGTGGTGTACGAGCTGCTGCAGGAAACCGCGCCCGAGCGGTTCCCCAACATCTACTAGCGCGTCCGCGGCCCCTTAAGCCAAACCGCCCCGCCGTCGGCATTGCCGGCAGCGGGGCGGTTTAAGTTCGGGAAGTCATAAGAAGGCGAACTAAGGAAGCACCAGCTCTTCAGTGGTGATGGTGTTGCTCTTGTGCAGGGCGCGGTCGTAGATGTAAATCTCGAACTTCACCCGGTTGCCGGGACGGTACTCGGGGTAAGTGACGGTAAAGCCGTTTTCCTTATTGACTTCAAAAGTCAGCTCACCACGAATGGGCTGCGGCTTCTGGTCGTCGGCCAGCAGGCGGCGGAAAAACGAATTGAAAGACAGATGCTGTTCAAACTGGCGCGTGCTGTTGTTGTACACAAACATCGTCACGTAGTAGTTGAACTGGTAGGGCGCCGTATTGAACGGCGCCTGGCTGCGGTCGAAGTCCGACAGGCCCAGGTCGCCGTCGCCGTCTTTGTAGTTGATGGTGACGAAGATGCGGTTGAAGGCCGTGTTGCCGTCGGTGGGCGTTTCGCGCTGGGCCCGGATGCTGTTGAACTCAACGGACGGTTCGTCCGGGTAATCAGGAGCCGGTTCGCAGGCCGTGGCCAGCCACAGCGAAGCTGCGGTCAGCAAAGTCGAAAGTAAACGTATGCGCAGCATAGAGGAAAAGCAAAGGTGGTTCAGACCAAATCCGGCGGCAACAAGTACGCATGTAATATACGCTGAACGCGCGACCAGCGCATTTGTTATGCTCTTCCGAAACCCGGTTTGTTCCCAATGAGTTTCCGCGCCGATTACTTGCCCGACCTGGCCCGCGTGACGCCCGCCACGGCCGAGGCGCTGGCCCTGCGCCTCTTCCGCCACCAGGCCGAGCACTGCGCCCCGTACCGCGCGTGGCTGCAGCTGCTGGGCTGCCCGGTGGAGCAGGTGCAGCGCCTGGAGCAGGTGCCGTTCCTGCCCATTGAGTTCTTCAAAACCCGGGAGGTAGTTACCGTGGAGCCCGCCGACGCGTGGCAGCCCGCGCTGACGTTTCGCAGCAGCGGCACCACCCTGCAGCAGCGCAGCCGCCACCTCGTGCGCGACCCGCAGCTGTACCGGCAGCACGCCGCCCGCCTTTTCGAACAGCAGTACGGCCCCTTGCGGGAATGGACGTTTCTGGCCCTGCTGCCTTCGTACCTGGAGCAGGGCGAATCGTCGCTCGTCGACATGGTGGAGTACTTCGTGCGGGCCTCGGGGCAGCCGCAGCAGGCGGCGTTTTTTCTCCACGACCACGCCGCCCTGCTCGAAGCCTTGCAGCAAGCCAGGCGCGAGCAGCCAAAGCGCCGGCTCATGCTCATCGGCGTGACCTACGCGCTGCTCGACCTGCTGGCAGCCTTCCCCGGCCACCCGGCGCTGCGCCTACCCGACGCGGTGCTGGAAACCGGCGGCATGAAGGGGCGGCGGCGCGAGATGATCCGCGAGGAGCTGCACGCCGAGCTGATGGCGGGCTTCGGGCAAACCGTCATTCACTCCGAGTACGGCATGACGGAGCTGCTCTCGCAGGCCTACAGCCCCGGCCACGGCCGTTTCTGGGCCCCGGCGGCGCTGCAGGTGCTGCTGCGCGAGCCCACCGACCCGTTCAGCGCCAGCTTCGGGCGTGAAAGCGGTGCCCTCAACCTGGTGGACTTGGCCAACGTGGACAGCTGCGCCTTCCTGGAGACCCGCGACCTGGGTCGCCGCCACCCCGACGGCTCCTTCGAGGTGCTCGGCCGGCTCGACAACTCCGATATCCGCGGCTGCAGCCAGCTGGCGGGTTAGGGTATTATTTGGGTTTATTTTATTGATTATCAATTATTTTAGTACGGGTTGTGTTGAGGAGCCAAAGCCTCTAACCCCCGAAATCATGAGACACTTATTACTTCTCTGCCTGGTAGCAGCCGCCTCTGCGGGCGGCGCCACATCAGCCGCTGCGCAAACAGTAGCCGACTCCGCCCGGCAGCAGCTGGAGCAACAAAAGCTGCGCACGCAGGTAGCCAAGGATGCCGTGGCCGATCAGCAGCGGCAGAGCGCGGCCAGCCGCAAAGCCGTCGACGAAAGCGAATCGCAGCTGCGGGAGCAGCGCCGGGCCATGCAGCTGCAGAAGCAGCAAATCAGGGAGCAGGAGCTGCTGGCTAGGCAAACCCGTCAGCAGGAAAAAGCCGCGCAGGTGCAGCTTAGCGAGGAAAAAAGCCGGATGCGCGACCAGAAAAAGCAGGCCCGGCAGGCTCGCTCCATTGCGGAGTAAGCAGCCGGCCGGCACGAAAAAAGCCAGCCTGGATCAGGCTGGCTTTTTTCGTGGCCCACGGAGGCCGGATAGAGCTTACTTGCCGGCGTAGGATTTCGCGTCTTCGGCGCTGATCGGGTCGCCGCCCATGATGACGAGGCGCTCCACCACGTTGCGCAGCTCGCGGATGTTGCCGCGCCAGTCCAGGCTTTGCAGGTACTGCATGCCCTCGGGGCTCATTTTCTTGGGCTTGGTGCCGTAGTCGCCCCCGATGTCGGCCAGGAACTTATCGACCAGCGCCGGAATGTCGTCGCGGCGGTCGTTCAGGGCGGGCACCTGAATCAGGATGACGGAAAGGCGGTGGTACAGGTCCTCGCGGAAGTTGCGGTCAGCAATTTCCTGCAGCAGGTTTTTGTTGGTGGCGGCCACCACGCGCACGTTCACGCTGATTTCCTTTTCGCCGCCCACGCGGGTAATCTTGTTTTCCTGCAGGGCGCGCAGCACCTTGGCCTGGGCCGAGAGGCTCATGTCGCCGATTTCGTCGAGGAAGAGCGTGCCGCCGTCGGCCTGCTCAAACTTGCCGATGCGCTGCTTCACGGCCGAGGTGAACGAGCCTTTTTCGTGGCCGAACAGCTCGGACTCGATCAGCTCCGAGGGAATGGCGGCGCAGTTGACCTCCACCATCGGCCCGTTGGCGCGGTTGCTCAGCTCGTGAATCTGGCGGGCTACCATCTCCTTGCCGGCGCCGTTGGGGCCGGTGATGAGCACGCGCGCGTCGGTGGGGGCTACTTTCTCAATAGCGGTGCGCACGGCGCCGAGGGCAGCCGAGGAGCCCACCATTTCCGAGCTCTTGGCAATCTTCTTCTTGAGCGTCTTGGTTTCGGTGACGAGCTTGGTGCGGTCCAGGGCGTTGCGCACGGTTACCAGCAGACGGTTCAGGTCCGGGGGTTTGGGGATGAAGTCGAAAGCGCCCTTCTTGGTGGCGTCCACCGCCATTTCGATGTTGCCGTGGGCCGACACCATGATGAAGGCCGTGTCGGGCGAAATCTTCTGGGCGCGCTCCAGCACTTCAAGGCCGTCCATCTTGGGCATCTTCACGTCGCAGAGCACCACGTCGTACTTGTCCTTGATGAGCATGTCGAGGCCGGCGGGGCCGTCTTCGGCCTGGTCGACGGTGTAGCTTTCAAACTCCAGGATTTCCTTGAGCGTGTAGCGAATGGCTTTTTCGTCGTCGATGATGAGGATGCGGGGCATGGAAACGAGGTAGGTGGAAGGTAGCGGCGCGTACGAACGCCTCATTCGTTGCTGAAGGGGGTGAAAAGCAGCTCTTTTAACGCAGGCCGTTCGACCAAGTACGTTCAACGACGAGACGCAAATATGCGTCTCTGCGCCGACAAACAAACCGGCCGCCGCTGCTCTGTTGCAACGACGGCCGGTTCTGAAGAGAGGTGATGCGCCTGTAAGCCGGGTTCTGTCCGCTGCCTTGCGGCCGCGGCCCCACCATTTATCTAGGCCCGAACTCGCGCGCGGGCTCCATCAGCCTACCCGCCGACCGGACGAGCCGCCCGTTGCAGCGCCTTGCGGCGTTGCCTGCCGGCCTATTTGGCCTTTCAACCCCTGAGGTTTACCCAGCCGGACGGTCACCCGCCCGCTGGTGCGCTCTTACCGCACCTTTTCACCCTTACCGGCCACCCGAAAGCGGCTTGGCGGTAGTTTTCTGTGGCACTAGCTGTCCGGCGGCCGTTCCCAGCCGCCGTCCTTCCCGTTAGGAAGCAGGGCGCTCTGCGTTGCCCGGACTTTCCTCTCCGTCCCGAAGGACGCAGCGGTGGGGCGGCGCATCACTTGCGGGCAAAGGTACGCATTGCGGCCCGTGCGCTTTCCTGCGGCGGCCTATTTATTCGGCGTGGCCGTTGGCCAAGCCCAATCCTGCAGCTGCTCAAGGTTCGTGCGGTAAAGCCTGACGAAAGCCACGCGCCATTCGTCGCGACGGTCTTTGACCACTTTGCACTCCACCGAACAAGCGCCTTGCGGGCCGACGGCTTTCATCAAATACACCGCCGAATCCAGATAGACGCGGTGGCTGGAATATTTCTCAACCGTAACCCCGGCCCCGCAACGAGCCTTTACGGCAAGAGTCCGGGCCACCGCCGCTGCAGCTATCCGGTAGCTTGGTGCCTGGTCACTATCGTCGCCCCAGGTGGACTCCAGTGCCCAGAGCCCGAGCAGCAGAGTCACGATAAACAGCCCAAGGCAGATGCGGCGTGCTTGGTTGGGCATTATCGTGCAATGTGTTTTACTTCCCCGTCCACACGTTGTCCTGCGGGTAGCTGTCGGGCACCCAAGTGCTGCCCAGCTTCACCTGCTTCACGGGTTTGTCGCCGGGGATATTCACCGTGACGCTGCGGGCGCCGGTTTCCCACACGGCCACCGAGCGGTGGGCCTGCTGAGTAGTGCCGTCAGCGTAAGTGATGGTCAGGTCGACGGGCACGGGCTTCGTGCCTTTGGCTTCCACCAGCACGTCGTAGCCGATGCCCTGCTTGGTCACATTCTGAATGGCCAGGTCGGGGTATCCGCCGTCGAAAAACCAGCGCTGCCAGAACCAGTTCAGGTTGCGACCGGCCCCGGCGTTCATCGAGTTGAAGAAGTCGTAGGGCATCGGGTGCTTGCCCTGCCACGTGCGGATGTAGTGGTGCAGGGCCTTGGTAAACAGCTCGTCGCCGAGCATATCCTTCACGTAGAGGTAGCCCAGGCCGGGCTTGGGGTAAGAGTTGAGGAAAAAGGCCGTGCCGCTCTGCTGGGTGCTGAGCGTGGTGATGGGTACATCGACCTCGGTAGCGGCATTAGCGGCGTAGGGCGCCACGCCGTAGTCGTCGTCCAGCTTCGGGTCGATAATCTTGGAAATCAGCCACTCGCCGATGGTGGCCCAGCCCTCGTCCATCCAGCCGTACTTGGTCTCGTTCGTGCCCATGTAAAACGGGAACATGGTGTGGAATATCTCGTGGTCGGTCAGCGTAATGGCGTCGGCGCGGGTTTCCACCGGGTTGTCGTTCACCATCATCGGGTATTCCATCTGGTCGAGGCCGTCGAACACGGTGATGTGCGGGTAGGGGAAGGGCCACTTGGGGAAGGTGTAGCTCATGGCTTCCACCGTCTTGCGCCCGAACTGCACCACTTCCTCAAAATCCTTGTGCCGGGGGTTGTACACGGCATCCACGCGGGTGCGGCGCCTGGTGGTGGGGTCGACAACGAGGCTGGTGGCCTGCCACACGTAGTGGTCGGAAGTCGCGAAGGCGAAGTCCGTCACGTTGCGGGCCTCGAAGCGCCAGGTATTCTGGGCGGCGGGCGCGGTGATGCCGCGGCGCTGGGCGTCCGCGGCGCTGATGACGGTGGTGTAGCCGTCCTTTTTCTCCGCGTCGCGCAGGCGCTTCAGGTAGGTTTTGGTGAGCACCTGCTCGGCGTTGAGCAGGTCGCCCGTGGCCCACACCACAAAGTCCTTGGGCACGGTGATGTCGGCCGAGAAGTTGCTGAAGTCGTTGTAGAACTCCTGCTGGCCGTTGTAGGGAAAGTCGTTCCAGCCCTCCAAGTCGTCGTACACGGCCACGCGCGGGAAAAAGTAAGCCACGAAAGCCGCCCCCGGCTCCACCTCGCCGGTGCGCGTGTGCGAGCCTTTGTTCAGGGTGTAGGAGTACGTGACGGAAATCTGCGCGCTCTGCTTTGAGCCCAGCGCCTGCGGCAGCGGCACCGACATATTCGTCGCCTGCTGGCGCAGCTTCTGCGCATCCACCGGCTGCCCGTTCACTGTCAGCTTCTCGATTTTGACACCTTCGCCAATGTCCTCCGGCGCCATGCGGCTGGCGCGCGGGGCGCCCTGCTGGTAGAGGTTGGGGTAGAGCTTGAAGAGCAGCCGCGGCAACTCGTCGGGGCTGTTGTTCTGGTACTTGATGTCCACCGTGCCCGCCACGCGCCGCGTGGCGGGGTCAAAGTTGATTTTCAGCGCGTAGTCGGCCGTGTTCTGCCAGTAGTTCGGGCCGGGCTGGCCGTCAAGACTGCGGGTGCCCTTGGTATAGGTGGCTTGCAGGTTGCGCGGCACGGGCAGCGCGGGCGCGGCCGCTTGCTGGGCAAGGCTGGGCAGGGTGCTGAGGGCGAGAAGGGAAGCGGCGAGCAGGCCGGGGAGGTTCATAGGGGAGGTGGAAGTGGTACTGTCAGCCTGAGCAAAGCGAAGGACCTTATCACGTTTGCACAGTGACCAGGCCGCAGTCGTTCAGGCAGTCAAAAATCTCGGGTTGGATTCAGTGAGTCAATCAATGCCTCTTTCTTGGCTCGCGTTCAGCCTTTCGGCTCTTTCTCGCGGGCAATAGCACCGAGGCTGCTCTGGTGCTCCTCGAAGTAAAGCAAGCGGTAACAAAAATAGCGGCCAGCAAACGTCTGTTGCTGGCCGCGGTTTTCAGGGCTGTGCGAGACGATGGGGTGTAAACAACGGCCCCGCTTACTTCAGCCGCACTAGCGTGGCGCCGTAGCCGAACTTCTCCTTGCGCGCTTCCTCAAAGAACTTAATGTCGCGGTTGCGGCTCAGGCGCTTGTGCAGCTCCTTGCGCAAGGTGCCGTTGCCGGCGCCGTGGATGAAGATGATTTCGTGCATGTTGGTGGCCAGGGCGCGGCTAAGCGCGTCCTCGAAGGCCGCCGTCTGCAGCTCCAGGATAGCGGTATTCGTGAGTCCTTCGGTGCCGCCCTCGGGCTTGAGGGCCTCCAGGTGCAGGTCCACTTCGTGGGGCGGGGGCACGATGTCCTTCACCGGCTCCTGCTTGGGCGCGGGCACCACCGATTTCGCGTCACCGCGCAGCTTGTCGGCCAGCTGGTCACGCAGCTTCACCGGATCCACGGCGGGAGCAGGCTTGGCGGCCGGCTCGTCGGTGGTGGGAACGGCGATGGGCGCCACCGGCTTCTCGTCGAGCTGGAAGAGGTAGGCCTCGCGCTTAATCACCGGCGCCTCGCGGCGCGAGGAGTAGAAGGAGCTGGCTTTGAACGAGACGCGCTTGAGCAGCGTGTCGTAGAGCGTGGGCGCGTTCAGCTGCGCGGGCAGCAGCTGTACCACGGCCGTGGCCCACTGGTCGAAGTCCTTGAGGTGGCGGTGGCCCAGCGGCTGGCTGGTGGTCTTGGGCGCGAGCTTGTCGGCGGCCAGGGCCCGGTACTGCCCGTTGCGCTCCTCCCCGAATGTGAAGAGCACGTCGGCGTCGGTGTTGTTGATCAGGTGGGCCACCAGCAATTCCGAGGTCTGCTGTACCAGCGCCAGGTACAGGCCCTTGGGGGCGGGCGGGGCCGGCGCAGCCTTGGCGGGCGTGGTGGTGCTGCCCGCGGGCGTGGTCGTGGTGGTGGAAGCAGCCGCGGCGGCTTTGGCCCCGGGCTTGTTAGGCTTGAGCGGGCGCGCCGGAGCTACCTGCGAAGGGGCCAGCTCGCTGCCCCCGAAGGCCTTGAACTCCTCGGCGGCCACCAGCACCAGCTCCGAGCGGAGCACCGGCACCGGGAAGTCGTCGATGGTAACTTCCACCAGGTTCTGGTCGAGGATGCGCGTAACAATGCCTTCTTCGCGGCCCGACATCAGGCGCACTCGGTCTCCAATATTCATAGTTGTGGCAATTCGGGTGGATGAGGATTACGCATGAGCCGGCCAAAAAAGTGCCGGATCGGCGTGGGCAAGGGGGTAAAGGTCGGTAGAGAATCGGGAAAAGTTGCGGCTAAGCTTTGGCGAAGCAGCGAAGCCACGGCCAGCACGCTTCTAGCTCGTGCTGTGACTTGCCTGGACTTATCTTGTTCCCCTTGGCTGCCATTGTTGGTAAGGACTGATGCCTGGGAAAAGGCAAAACTTAATGTTTTATGGTTATTGCATTTATGTAAAAATAACTATAATATAAGTCATGTGTTGAGCAGGTGAACTTCGGTTTAGGGATGCTCCAGTTTACCACCGCGGCATTTCAGCTTGGAACAGCGGGCTGAGCCTGTGCGCATTTGCCGTGGCAATGACTGTAATACCGAAGCCAGCGCTGCTGATTTAACCGAGCGTAACCTGCACCGGACCCTGGCGTCTAGCCACACTCCGTTCATCAACGGCTGGAAGGCCGGTGGCCAGGTAGTTCCGCCCCGGGGCATCCAGGGGCTGGCCGCTTGCCGACGGGGCTGCGGTATTACTAACAACTGCTGACTGCAACGCCCTGCTGCGCAAAAGCCGGCCTGAGCAACGTCAGCGGCAGCTGCCGGGGAGACGCCGCCCCGCTGGGCAGGCATCAAGGCGCGAAGCCAAGACTTCGCTGGTTTCTCACATGTTGAATCCGGTTATGTTCGCCGATTTACACAGTCATCCCCTGGGGCGCTCCTTCAATTACCTGCGCAACTCCGCTAGCGACGTAGCGGGCAACGCGGACTACCACGGGTGGAACATTCCCCAATCTGACCTCCGCAAATTGGCGCGCGGGCGCCGGGCTTACGCTTACTCGCAGTGCGACTTGGCCCGCCTTACCAAAGGCGGCGTACGCCTAGTGTTTGCTTCGCTGTATCCCCTGGAAAAAGGATTTTTCCTGAAAGAGAAACAATTGTGGCGGCGACTGGCCGGGGTGGACGATGACGACGAGCGGGAGCGGATCCTGGCCCGGCGTATCAACAACAAGGCTGCCCGGCGGAGCCTGCGTGACTTGCTGCAGGCACGCAAGATGCGCATGACGCCAGCCCGCATCAACTTCCTGCAAAGCAGCGGCTACGATTATTTCGAGGAGCTGCTGCTGGAATACCGCTTTCATACGCTCAGGCATAACGTGAGCATCGCCCTGAAAAACTTTCCTTTTAATGCCGAGTCGACAGGCGACGTAAACGGGCGCTACCGGCTGGTGCACAACGGCCGCGAAGCCGATGAGCTGCTCGCCGATGCGGCCAGTCAGGACATTGCCGTGGTGCTGACGGTGGAAGGCATGCACGCCCTGGGTGTGGGCAACCCGCCCGGTATGGGCGAGGACGTTTCTACCGAAGAACTCAAGCGGCGCATCGGCATACTCAAAGGGCAGCAGCCCGGGGTATGGGAGTACCCGGTGTTATTCATCACGTTTGCCCACCATTTCAGCAACGGCCTTTGCGGGCACGCCCACAGCCTGCCCAGCAGCGCCCGCCTGATCATGGACCAATCCCGCGATATGAACGCCGGTTTCGTCAACGACGGGCTGCTGATAGCCCGGGAGCTGCTGGGCCTCGACGAACAGGGGCGTGACAACGGCACGCGTCGCATTCTGCTGGACGTCAAACACATGAGCGCTCAGAGCCGGCAGCAATATTACGAGCAGATTGTGCGGCCCTACAACGCGGCGAATCCGGCGCGCAAAATCCCCGTCGTGGCCAGCCACGTGGGCTACTCCGGCTGTGCCACGCTGACAGAACTGGTGCACGACAGCGGCAGCGAACAGGACAACACCGCGCAGGACGAGTTCCTGCGCTGGAACATCAACCTTTGCGACGATGATGTGGCCGAAATCCACGCCAGCGAGGGGTTGCTGGGCATGTCCTTCGATCAGCGCGTACTGGGCGTTGACCGCACGTTCCTCGGCCTGATTCGCGTGGCAGACCGGGAGCGGAACAGCATTATGGCCTTCGAGCGCATGCTGGAGCGGGTGGTGCGGGTACCTTTCGTACGGCACTTGCCGAATCCGCAGCGCATCTGGCAAACGCTCACCATCGGCACCGACTTCGACGGCTTCATCGACCCCGTTGATCCGTACCCGACGGTCATGGAATTCAGCGCGTTTGCCGAACACCTGGGCACGCGCCTCAACCGCTGGCACAACGACACCCAGGACCGCGGCGGCTACTCCCGGGCCCAGCTACTGGCGGGCCTCAGCGTGGAGGAGTTGGTGCAAGCAATCAGCATCGGCAATGCCCGGGAGTTTGTGAAAAAGCATTTCGTGGAGCGCGTCGTCGCGTAGTGCGGCGTCCCAAGCCCGTGCAGCGCGCCCGAACCAGCCTCCGACGGACTGCGGCTGCACGGCTTTAGTGGTAGAGTCCGTGCAGCACCAGCCCGCGCTTGCGGTTCAGCTCCAGGGCGGGGGCGGGCAGGTGAAAAATGCTGGCCACGTAGAATACCGTGCGCAGGGCCTTGCTGCGCGTAGGTATATGGCGCAGGTCGAGGTCGAAGCTGAGGTAGTACTGGCGGTAGCTGTCGAGGCCGGCGGCGCGGTTGGTGGCCGCGTCGTTGTACACCATCTGCTGGGCTCCGTAACCCAGGGCTGGCTGCAGCCAGCGCGGCCAGCGGCTGCCCTCGGGCAGGAAGGCGCCGACGTCGGCGCACAGCCAATAAGTCTGGCCGTTGTAATCCTTGAGCAGCCGCTCGGCGCGGCTCTGGCCGAGCACATTCGGTCGCATTGCCGCGTAGCGGGTGCCCCGAAACGACACTTTGGGCATGAGCCGCACTTCGCCCCAGGTCAGCTGCTGCCCGATAAGGCCAGCCGACCCCAGAAAGTTGGCTGCCAGGTCCGTGGCCGAGGCGCCGTAGGCCGGGTCGCGCCCATCGAAGTACTCGATGGGCGTCTGCAACAGAAAGCCCACGAAGCCGCCGTACCACAAGGCTTTTTGGGGGGAGAGGCCGGCCCAGCGCAGCAGGTCCACCGCGCCCCGGCTTTCGTGGAAGGCGCCCCAGAAGTGACCCGCTTTGTCGAGCTGCTTCCACTCGGGCAGGTCGTTAAACCAATGAAACGAGCTGCGCGGGCCCGTGTACCAGCCGCTGGCCAGGGCGTAGTACGTGCCGGCGTAGCCCACCGCGAAGGTGCCCACTACGAGCGGCAGGCGGTGGCGCGGCACGACGGCCGCCGGCTGCGGCAAGGAATCAAGCGGCCGCACCGGCAGGCGAGCGGGCCAGATCGGACGGGAAAGGTGCGGGTTGGACGGGTTCAGCGCCCGCGTAAGTGCCCGGGGAGAGCGGCTCAACGGGGTCGAATCCGGAGCGGCTGACCGGGGCGGCAGGCGCTCGGGTACATTGATTTGCGCCTCGGCTGAGCGAGTACTCAGTCCATTAAAAAACATTAATAAAACACACAAATAAAATCGGAAGTAACTTAGTGGCGGCATAGCCCGAAAAGTACGCAGAAAAGCGCAGTGCGGTCATTTCGAGCGCACGTAGGACGCGGGTTCTGCCGCTGGCGAACGTGCCGGACTTCGATTTTATTTCTCATCCATTCCCACACTTCATGAAGACACTTCGACTCCTGGCCGTGTTGCTGCTGGCGCTGACCGGAGCGGCGCGGGCGCAGGTGGTGACCACCAACCCGGCCTTCTTTACAGCCGCCGACCCGGTCACCCTCACCTTTGACGCCTCCCAGGGCAACGGCGGGCTGAACAACTTCACCGGCGACGTGTACGCCCACATCGGCGTCATCACCAACCTGAGCACCACGCCCTCGGATTGGAAATACGTGAAGTTTACCAACTTCAACGCCCCTGATCCGTCCGTGCAGCTGACGCGCGTGGGCCCGAACCGCTACACGCTGAGCATCACGCCCAACGTGCGGACGTGGTTCAACGTGCCGGCCAATGAGCAGATCCTGAAGCTGGCCATGGTGTTTCGCAACGCCACGGGCACGCAGGTCGGCCGCGCCACCGGCGGCGGCGACATCTTCGTGGACGTAGCCCAGAGCGCTAACCTCTCGGTGCGCATCACCAGCCCGGCCCCCGGCCCGAACCCGCTGTTCGTGAGCAGCGGCGGGGCCGTGAGCGTGACGGGCGTGGCTTCGCAGGCTGCCACGCTCACCCTGAGCCTAAACGGCACGCAGGTAGCGCAGCAAGCCAATGCCACCACCCTGACCGGCAACGTGACGCCTACCCAGGCGGGCCGCAACGTGGTGCGCCTGACGGCCACCATGGGCTCGACCACGGCCTCGGACTCCGTGATTGTGTACGTGCGCGCGGCCGTGGCTACGGCCGCGCTGCCCGCCGGCGTGCGCGACGGCATCAATTACCTGCCCGGCGGCACCTCCGCCGTGCTGGTGCTCACGGCTCCCAGCAAGCAGTTCGTGTACGTCCTCGGCGAGTTTAACAACTGGCAGCCCGAGCAGTCGGCCCACATGTACAAAACCCCCGACGGCAACCAGTGGTGGGTGCAGCTCAACGGCCTGACCCCTGGCCGCGAGTACGCCTACCAGTACCTGGTGGACGGCGAACTGCGCGTGGCCGACCCCTTCGCCGAGAAAATCCTTGATCCGAGCAACGACTCATTCATCCCGGCTGTCACCTATCCGAACCTGAAAGCCTACCCCGCAGGACGGACCACGGGCATCGTGTCGGTGCTCCAGACCAACGAGCCGGCCTACGCTTGGCAGGTTAGCAATTTCCGCAAGCCGGCCGTCAGCAAGCTGGTGATATACGAGTTGCACCTGCGCGACTTCATTGCCCGCCACGATTACCAAACGCTCATCGACACGCTGGGCTACCTGCAGCGCTTGGGCATCAACGCCATTGAGCTGATGCCCGTCAACGAGTTCGAAGGCAACGAGTCGTGGGGCTACAACCCCTCGTTCCACTTCGCCCCGGACAAGTACTACGGTCCGAAAAACGAGCTGAAGCGGTTCGTGGACGAGGCCCACCGCCGCGGCATGGCCGTGATTCTGGACATGGTGCTCAACCACGCCTTCGGCCAGAATCCGATGGTGCAGCTGTATTTCGCCAACGGCAAGCCCGCGGCCAACTCGCCCTGGTTCAACTCGGATGCGACCCACCCCTTCAACGTGGGGTACGATTTCAACCACGAAAGCCCCTTTACCCGCAGCTACAGCAAGCGCGTGATGGAGCACTGGCTGCGCGAGTACCGCATGGACGGCTACCGCTTTGACCTCTCCAAGGGCTTCACGCAAACCAACAATCCGAACGACGTGGGGGCCTGGGGCCGCTACGACCAGTCGCGCGTCAACATCTGGCTGGACTACAACAGCTACATGCGCACGGTGGACCCGAATGCTTACGTCATTCTGGAGCATTTTGCCGACAACTCGGAGGAACTGGTGCTGTCAAACGCTGGCATGCTGCTGTGGGGCAATCTGACGCATTCCTACAACGAGGCCACGATGGGCTACCTGCCCGGTTCCAATTTCAGCTGGGGCTATTACGGCAGCGGTAACGGCGGCCGCGGCTGGACGCAACCCAATTTGGTAGCGTACATGGAAAGCCACGACGAGGAACGCCTGATGTTCAAGAACATCACCTACGGCAATCAGGCCAACCCCGCCCACGACGTGCGGAGCCTGCCCGTGGCCTTGGCCCGCAACGAGGCGGCCGCTGCTTTCTTTTTCACCGTGCCCGGCCCGAAGATGATCTGGCAGTTCGGCGAACTGGGGTACGACGTGAGCATTGACTTCAATGGCCGCGTGGGCAACAAGCCCATTCTGTGGAATTACTACGACCAGCCTGCCCGCCGCAAGCTCTACGACGTGTACCGCTCGCTCATCGAACTGAAGAAAACCCAGCCGGTATTCGATAACCCGACCTCGTACTCCCAGCAGCTGAGCGGGGCCGGCAAAACCATCCACTTGAGCGACGCCACTCAGAAGGTCACCGTGGTGGGCAACTTCGACGTGACGACGACCGCCGTGGATCCGGCCTTCCAGCAGGCCGGTAAGTGGTACAACTACTTCTCCGGCGACAGCATCAGCGTGACCAACGTGAACAGCCTGCTCACGCTGCAGCCGGGCGAGTACCGCGTGTACACCAGCCAGCGCGTGCGTCGTCCCGCTACGGTGCTGACCACCAAAGCTGCCCAGCAGGTGGCCGTCCTCGGCCTGAGCGTAGCCCCGAACCCGGCGGCGGCCCGCGCCACCGTTCGCCTGACGCTGCCCACGGCCGCGCCCGTGACGGTGAGCGTCCGCAACCTGGTTGGCCGCGAGGTACGGCAGGTGGTGCTGCCGGGCCGCCAGGCCGCCGGCGCGCTGGCGGTGCCCGTGTCGCTCGATGGGCTGGCCGCTGGGGTGTACCTGCTGAACGTGCAGGTCGGCGCCAGCTCCGCTACCACCCGCCTGGTAGTGCAGCCCTAAACCGCTCCACATACCAAAACGCCCGCGCCGAGCAATCGGGGCGGGCGTTTTGGTTTTATGCGGGCAGCTGGCCCCAACGGTTGGCAAAAGTGCTGGGCGCCGGCGACCTACTCGGCGGCGGCCATTTCCACGTGGTAGTCCACCAACGAATCGATAGGGGAGCGGATGATCTTGCCGACTTCCATGCCGTGGGCGCGGGCCACCTGGGCTAGCGCGTCGCGGAAGTTATAGCCCACCGAGCCCACGCAGTTGAAGGAGTAATTGCGGTAGCCGGGGTAGCGCGTCACCAGGTTCTGAAAGAAGGCTTCGAAGCCGTCCACCACGATGTCGCGGCAGTAGCTCACGTTGTTGTGGTCGTAGGCAAACTTGCTGAACGAAGCCAGGAAGCGGTTGGGCAGCGGCTGGTTGTAGAGCCGGTCGAAGATCTGCTCGTTTTCCAGTCCGTACTGCTCCCGAAACGCCTCTTGCAAGCCGTCGGGCAGCAGCCCGCGCATGTAGTCGCGCAGCAGGCGCTTGCCGATCCATGAACCCGAGCCCTCGTCGCCGAGGAAGTAGCCCAGCGAATCGATGTTGTGCGTGACGTCTTTGCCGTCGTAAATGCAGGAGTTGGTGCCCGTGCCGAGGATGGCCGCAAACCCCGGCTTGCTGCCCAGCAGCGCCCGGGCCGAGGCCAGCAGGTCGTGGCCCACAAACACGTTGGCCAGCGGGAATACCTGCCGCATGGCTGCTTCCACGGTGGCTACGTTGTGCGGCGTGGAGCAGCCGGCTCCGTAGTAATACACTTCCCGCACGGCTTGGCGGTTGAGCGTATCGGGCAGGCTCCCGTCGAGCGAGGCCACGATACCCGCCGTGTCGATGAAGTAGGGGTTGTACCCTTCGGTATTGAAGTGGACGCGTTGCTGCGGGTCGGCCAGATCGAGCTGGCACCAGCTGGTTTTGGTCGAGCCTCCGTCGGCAATTAGAATCATGGAGAAACGGGGGAAGGGTTGCGGAAAAATATGCCGCACGGTGGGAAAGCGCCCAGTGCGAAGGGGCTAAGTTAAGAGGCTACCGGAAAGATGCCGCGTGCGGCAGCCCGCGTTGAGTCGGTTTTTGTGCGCTGTAAGTGAGTCTTTACCCATAAGAACCAACGCTCTAGGAATAATACCGAATAAATCAAAAAAATAACGCAACTAACGAGCTTGGTATTTGCGTAATATTTAACATTCTTTCCGAAAGCTTAAGGCTTCCTTAACTCATTCCCACTTTCCTTTCCAAACCCTCATGAAGTACACATCTACTCTGCTTGTTGCCGGCGCCCTGGCTACCCTCGGCCTGGATGCCCAAGCCCAAGCGCCCATCACCGTTGACGGTCAGCTGACGGCTACGGAGGTTGCTACCAACGGCTACCAGCTGGTGGGGCGTCGGCCCGGTCTTTCTCCCGCAACCCGTGGGTTTGGCGACGCGGGCCTGCTGGCTGTGTATGCCGCCGCTGATGCGACAAACCTCTACTTTTTTGTAGTTGGCACGCTGGAAACGAACGGGTCGAATGTGTTGCAAAACTCCATTCAGATGTTCGTGACCCGCCCGGGTGTGACCGGTATTCCCGTCGGCACGGCGCTGCCGCTGCCCGCTCCCGCTACGGCTCCGGCCGTGAATACTTCTTTTCAAAACATGGGCGCCAAGCTGGATATGCCGGCTGACCTCGGCATTGCTGTATCGCGCAACGATGTGGCCAACCAGTTGAAAGTGGATGCCATCGTCTACACGGCCGGCACGCCGAACACGGCCACTGCTACCGTGGCCAGCGGGACCACGCCGCTCAACGTAACCACCGGCGCCGCGCTTAACACGCCGGCTACGCTGCCCAGCCCCTTCCAGGGCTTTGCCAACGCGTCCGTGGCCTACCGCACCAGCGCCAACCTCTCGAGCAACCCCGGCTACAACGCCGGCAATGCAACCACCATTGGCAACGCTCCGGGCAACGGTCTGGAAATCCGCGTCAGCCGCGCCGCAATGGGCATCCCCGCCGCCGGCGGCCAGATGCAGCTTTTTGTCGTGCAGAACAACCAGGACGGCGGCTTTCTGTCTTCCGACTTTATTCCGATGGGCGGCGTGACCCCCTCCACTACCAACCCCGGCACCAACCCCGACTTCACGAGTGCTGCTTTCCCCGGCCGGCAGGCCGCTACGCTCAACATTACCGCTTCCGGCGTGACCGTGCTCAGCAACCGCCGTACCGCCAACGAAATGGCGCTGAACGTGTACCCCAACCCGGTACTGGGCGAGTCGACCGTGGCCTACCGTGTGCAGAGCGCGCAGCAGCACGTCAACATCGAGCTGACCGACCTGATGGGTCGCCGCGTACGCACCCTGTTTGAGGGCCAGCAGGGCGTGGGCGTGCAGACGCGGAAGCTGCAGGCTGATGGCGTGGCCGCCGGTACCTACTTGGTGAAAGTACAGGTGGGTGAGCAAGTAGCCACCCACAAGGTGAGCCTGCTGTAAGCCTGATTGCAATCAGACGGAGCGACAGGGCTCCGCAAAATGAAAAGCGCCGGCCCAGGGGCCGGCGCTTTTTTCGTTATCCGCAGTGGCCTCGTGGGCAGCACCAAGCCGCGTGTGGATTACGCCGGGCTAATCGGCGAGTGGATTAAGTAGATGCCGCCGGGGCACCGAGGCGGAGCAGGGCTGGCCACGTGCTGTGCCCGGGCTGCGGCAGCCCTGAGCGAAAGCAGGCCGGTGCCGCTAGCCTGCCGTCTGGCTGTGCAAACGGTACTGCTACCCGCTTGTGGAAGCGGGCCGCGCCTGAGTGAAACAGGTCGCGGCGGGTGGTGTAAACAAACGCCTGCTACACCGCGCAGGCCAAAGGCGAAATAGCTGGCGCGGGAAACTACCCAACGTACGCGTGCTGAAATCCAGCGCCGTGCACAAAAAAAGCCCCGGCCGTGAGGTCGGGGCTTTTTGGGAAGGGGTGCCTATGAACTAGGGACGCTTCACCCAAGTAAACGTTTTGGCCGAAACGTTCAGGGAAATGTCGTAGTTGCCGGCACCGTTCGGCACGGCAATGTCCGGGCCACCAGCGACCAGCGCCGGCGAAGCCGTGTTGGGCGTTGCCGCAGCGGTACCGCCGAAGTTTACAGCCCAGTCATCGTTCGCGCGGAATTTGAATTTGCCCGTGCCGTTCAGAGCGATGTTGCTGATTTTGTACGTGCCCGAGCAGAAGTCGTAGGTCATATCCGAATCCGAGTTCCACCCCGTGGGCGTGGCGTCACCGATGATACCCCACCGGTCAGCCGGGGCCTGCTGCGCCTGGAAGGGCGTAGCGGTAAGGGTGATTACCTGCGACATCAGCGGCGCAACATTGTCGTCCACCGAAGCACGTACGCGCATCTCGATCGGCGTGGCCGGGGGGGCAGCGGGCAGGTTGCAGTCCAGATCATTGTACACCTGGTTCAGCTCCCCTTTGGTGAAGGACTTGGCCAGGGCACCGCTCAACGGAAAGGTTTTGGCGTTGGCGAAGTTGGTGCCAGCCTTGGCAATTTCCAGCGTGTACGAGACGGCTGCCTGGTAGCCAAACGTGGCGGGAGTCCAGGTCAGGGCCAAGCCGGGGTCGCCCGCATTGGCGCGCGTCAACGTCCCGGGAGAGGTGGTCGAGGCCGTAAGCACCGGCGTAGCGCCGGGATTGAGGACTACGCGGTCCTCGTCTTTTTCGCAAGCCGTAAACCCGAGCGCCAAGGCACAGATCACAGCTGCATTGAGAAACCATTTTTTCATGAGTGCGGACTCGTTTGAGGTGGGAGGGAACTGGTCAAAGCCGACCGGAAAGTACCGGTACTCGTCCGGTCGGCTTTGGCACCAAATGGCATTAGTAGCCCGGGTCGTTCTGCTTCAGGTTGGGGTTAGCCACCAAGTCAGTCGTCGGAATCGGGAACAGGTTGAAGCGCGCGGGTACACCCTGGCCAGCCGCCGTACCACCTTTAAAAGGCCATACGTACGAACCGCTGGTGAAGAGGCCGTAGCGGATCAGGTCCGTGCGGCGGTGTCCTTCCCAGTACAACTCGCGGCCCCGCTCGTTGAGCACTTCCTGCAAGGTGAGCTGCGCAGCGGAAAGCGGCGAAGCACCCGAACGGACACGCAGACCGTTGACATACGTCAAGGCTTGGCTAGGCGAGCCGCCCTGGCCCCCGCGCAGCACCGCTTCCGCGTACATCAGCTGCACGTCGGCGAGGCGGAACATCGGGAAGTCGGTGTCAATGAAGTTGCCTTCGCCGCCGTTGGCTTGAGCATCCGAGCCCGGGGCCCCCGTCGAGGAGATGTTGCGGAACTTCGTGAGCAGGTAGCCCTGGCTAAAGGTGAAAATGTCACTGATGTCGCGCGACTGGCCGGTGGTGAAGAACATGGCGCGCTTGTCAGTGCTGGTTGCACCGCCATCGAACAGATCCACCAGGTTACGCTTGGTGCGAATGCCACCCCAGCCTCCGTTGATGCCGAAGGAGTCGGCCGCGAAGGCATCGAGAGCCCCACCCACTGGCGCGTGCACCAGGAAAGTCATGCCGCCGTAGGTCTTGGTGAAGCGCCCGTCGGAGGTAATAGGGAAGATAATCTCGTTGCGCGCCGTCGACCGGCTGTTGTCGGTGCGGAACAAGTCGCGGTAGCGCGGGGCGAGGGAGTAGCCGCCCGAGGTCAGCACCTTGTTAGCGTAGGTGAGGGCATCGGTGTAGCGGGGCGTGCCGGTGTACACCTGCGCGTTCAGGTACAGTTTGGTCAGCAGCGTCCAGGCCGCGGCCTTGTCGGCCCGGGCGTACTCAGTGCGCGGGGCAATCAGCTCGTTTTCGATGGCTCTCAGCTCGCTTTCCACGAAGGCAAACACATCGGCGCGGCTGCGCTGCTGCGGCTGAGCAGCCCCCACTTCCGACGTTTCGTCGGCGAAGGGCACGTTGCCGAACATATCGATGGCGTGGTAGTAGCTCAGGGCACGCAGGAAGCGGGCCTCAGCACGGTAGGTGCGGATGGTGGCCTTATCCCCATCGGCGATGCCGCGCTCCGACATACGTTGCTCGGTCGTCTGGCGCAGGAATTCGTTGCAGAGGGCTACCTGGTAGAAAATGCGGTCGTACATGGCCCGCACAAACTCGTTGTTGGCGTTCCAGGTCAGGCGGTTGTAGTCGGGCAGGTTGCCGTCGTTCCAGGCGATGATGGCCTCGTCGGTGGTCAGTTCCTGGGCCATCCAGTACTGCCGCAGGTAGTTCGAAAAACCTTCGTCGATGCCGGTGATGTCGGGTTGGCCGGAGGGACCATTCTGGCCGCTGATGGCCAGGGTGGCATACAGACGGGCCAGTACTTGTTTGATTTGCGCCGGGTCGCGGTACACCACGTCGGGCACCGCGTCGAACTCGGGCGTCTGCTCCAAGTCACCGATACAGGATGTAGCACCGGGAAGCAGCAAGGCGGCCAGGGCAAGGGCTCCCAAAGTCCGCGTGAATTTATTTTTCATCAGTGTGGGAATTAGAAGCCGAGGTTCAGGCCGAGGGTGAAGGTGCGGGCGCGCGGGTAAATGACGTTGTCGATGCCGATGTTTCCGTCGCGGGTAGCTTCCGGATCGAGGCCGTCATAGTTGGTGAGCAGGAACGCATTCTGAACAGCGAAGGACACCCCGAAGTTCGTGTTTTCACCGGCCAGCGCCCCAAAATTGTAACCCAGCGTCAGGTTCTCCAGGCGCAGGAACGAGCCGTTCTCGATGTAGTAGTCCGACTGCAGCACCGTGTTGGGCGTGTTGTTGAACTGCGAGTAGTTGGCCTCCGGGGTTACGTTGTAGAGGAAGTCCAGCGAGCTGGGCACGAAGTTCGAGCCCGAGCGCACGTTGTTGTACACGTAATTGCCGATCTGCGAGCGGAAGGTGAAGGCCAGCGAAGCCTTGCCGTAGCTCATGTTCGAGCCGAAGCCCAGCGTGGCTTGCGGACGCGGCGACTTGTAGCGGTAGCGGTCGGAGCCGTTGATGACGCCGTCGCCGTTACGGTCGACTGCCACCCCTTGCAGCGGGCGACCATCCTGGCCGTATACCTGCTGGTACACGTAGAACGACTGCGCCGGGAAGCCCACCGTGTTCACCTGTATGGTGTTGCCGGTACCGCCCGCAATGCCACCCGTCAGGTTGCCAACGGCGCCGGGCGCTTCGTTGGTCGTGAGTCGCTTGATTTCGTTACGGTTGAAGGCCGCGTTGGCATTCACCGAGATGTTGAACCGCTCGCTTTGCACAGCGTCCACGTTGGCCTGAATTTCGAGGCCGCGGTTCTGCAGCTCACCCACGTTCAGGTTCAGTTCGTTGGTCAGGTTGGCCAGGGCCGATACCTGCGTGAAGTTCAGCAGGTCTTTGGTGTCGCGCTGGTACACGTCCACGGAGCCGTAGAGGCGGCCGCCGAAGAAGCCGAAGTCCAGACCCGCGTTGTACGTCGTGGTGGTTTCCCACTTCAGGCGGGGGTTGTAGCCCGAAGAGCGCAGCGTGCGGATGAACTGGTCGCCGAGCTGGTACTGGGCCGTGGAGGTGCTCAGCTGGTAGCGGGCAAGGTAATCGTAGAAGCCGCCGATGTCCTGCTGGCCGGTCTGGCCCACGCCCACACGCAGCTTCAGGTCCGATACCACCGTGTTGTCTTTCAGGAATCCTTCGTCCTTGATGCGCCAGGCCACGGCTGCCGAGGGGAAGTAGCCGAAGCGGTTGTCCTCGGGGAAACGCGACGAACCGTCGGCGCGCATCGTAGCGGTGAAGAGGTACTTGCCGTTCAGGTTAAAGTTGGCGCGGCCGTAGAACGAGAGCAGGTTCAGCTGCTGCACGATGGTGGAGTCGCCGTTGTAAGCCGCGGTAGCGCGCTGGAACAGGGTGCGGTCGGCGCGCAGCTCCGGAAAGTTGTACTCCGTGTTCTTAAACTGCTGCCAGGAGTAACCAGCCAGCAGTTCGAGGCGATTGGCGCCGAACTCGCGGTTGTACTTGGCGAAGGTTTCCAGCAGCAGGTTGTCGCGGTCCTGGCCGGAGTTGTTGTTGCGGCCGCGGCGGTTGAAGTCGGCGGCGGCGTTGGTGGGCGTAAACACGGTGCCGCGGCCCCGCTGGATGTCATAGCCCGCGTTGACGTTGGCGCTCAGGCCGCGCAGGAAGGGCAGTTGGTAGTCGATCTGGGCGTTGCCGATGCTCCGCTTTACGGTGCTTCGGTCGCGGCGCTGTTCGATCAGGGCCACGGGGTTGCGTGCGGCCAGGGCCGAGAGGTTACCGTTGGGCTGCAGGAACTGGAAGTAGCCGCCGTAGGGGGCAAACTGGGCTTCGGTGGAGCGCACCGGTTGCGTGGGGTCGAAGAATACGGCACCGCCTACCGCGCCCTGATCGGAGAAGTTGTTGTCGATCCACGAGCCTTTCACGTTCAGGTCGATGCGTAGCGTGCCGTCGAGCAGCACCGGCGTCAGGCCGATGGAGCCGGTGTAGCGCTTCAGGTCGTTGTTGCGCAGCAGGCCTTGTTGGCCCAGGTAGCCGGCCGATACGCGGTACGGCACTTTGCTGCCCAGCGAGCCAGTGACGCTGGCCGCGTTGTCGGTGGTGTAGGCCGAGCGGAAGATTTCCTTCTGCCAGTCGGTGTTGGCCGAGCCCAGCAGGGATTTCTGCCGCTCGGTGCCGCGGGCGTTGACCAGCGCGCGGAACTCGTCGCCGCTGAGTACGTCCACATACTTGTTGGGGGTGGCAATGGAGTGCTGCGTCGAGACGTTGACGCGGGTCTTCTCGCCGGCAATGCCACGCTTGGTGGTGACCAGTAGTACGCCGTTCGAAGCGCGCGAGCCGTAAATGGCCGTGGCCGAAGCGTCCTTCAGCACCGTCACGCTCTCGATGTCGTTCGGGTTGATGAGGGAGAGGGGGTTGGCGGCGCCGCGCAGCGTGCCGTTGTCAATCGGCACCCCGTCGATGACGATGAGCGGGTCGTTCGAAGCCGACAGCGACGAGCCCCCGCGGATGCGGATCTGCGACGCAGCACCCGGCTGGCCGCTGTTGGTGTTGATTTGTACGCCGGCTACTTTGCCCTGGATCAGCTGCTCAGGGTTCGTTACCTGGCCCTTCACAAACTGCTTTTCCGAGATTTGCTCCACGGCGCCGGTCAGGTCTTGGCGGCGCGTGGTGCCGTAGCCCACCACCACGGCTTCGTTCAGCAGGGTGGTGTTTTCGCCGAGCGTGAGGGCGTTGACCGTGGCCGTCTGGCCGGCCGTTACCGTCACGGGGATGCGCTGCGTGGAGTAGCCCACGAACGAGGCCACCACCGTGCGCGGACCCGCCGGCACGTTCTGAATCAGGTATTGCCCTTCAGCGTTGGTAGAACTGCCCAGCTGGGTGCCTTCGATGATGACCGTCACGCCCGGCAGGGCTTGTTGCTTTTCGTCCAGAATGCGCCCGCTCACTGCCCCGGTTTGGGCGGCGGCGCTCAGGCTGCAACAGACAAGAAAAAATAGCAGAAACCAGAGTTTCGGCAGGTACGTGTGCTTCATGATGACATGAAATGGGTTGTGGGAAAATTGCAGGGATTGGTGAGTTGCGGCAGGATGGCCCTAAAAAAGCCGTTTAGAGGCATTGTTCCAGCTTTTGGGGAAAAGCCTGGAGTGAGTGACCCATTAATAAACTGCGCAAGATAAAGTTTTGGTAGGCGCAAACGCAACGATGCACGGCAGTACAGGAACATGATTTTTGTTCCGAACGAAGTCGTTGCTGAGCCTGCTAGGCGCGCACCTGTACGCGGGTGCCGTGTTTTACACCGGGCCAAGAAGGGCCGTATTGCTTGTAATAAGGGCAATTGCGCAGGAAACGTGAGTGAGCATTCAATCACCGGTGGGCAACCAGTAGGCAAATTTCGCTTGTTTCTAGCACTTTTGCGCTGTACCCAACTGGATTATATGCGTCTTTTTTTTGTCTTGCTCCTGCTCGCCGGAGCCAGTGCCCGTGCTCAGACCACCTTCCGTCTGACCAGCGTGCCCGCCGCTACGCCGGCCGGCGCCACCCTGTACATGGCTGGCTCCTTCAACAACTGGAACCCCGGCAGCGCCGCGCACGCCCTCACCCGGCAGCCCGACGGCACCTATACCGTGACGCTGCCCGCCACGGTCACGGGGGCCTTGGAGTTTAAGTTTACCCGCGGCGCGTGGAGCTCGGTGGAGTCCGACGCGCAAAACCAGGACATCAGCAACCGGCGCTACACCGCCACGGGCAGCCCCGTTACGGTGGATTTGCAGGTGTTGAACTGGAAAGACCTCGGCGGCGGGCCTGCGCCGTGCCAGTCTACTGCGCTCCAGCCGCAGGTGCGGGTGATGAGCACCGCGTTTCAAATGCCCCAACTCGGGCGCACCCGCCGGGTGTGGGTATACCTGCCCGCCGACTACGCCACCAGCACCCGCCGCTACCCCGTGCTTTACCTGCACGACGGCCAGAACGTATTCGACCAATGCACCAGCTTCTCGGGCGAGTGGGGCGTCGACGAGGCGCTGGCGCAGCTGCAGCAGCAGGGCCTGGACCCGGCCGGCTGCGTGGTGGTGGCCATCGACAACGACGGGGCGCAACGCCTCAACGAGTACTCGCCGTGGACCAACGCGCAGTACGGCGGCGGGCAGGGCAACCAGTACGTGGATTTCCTGGTGCAGACGCTCAAGCCCTACATCGACCAAAACTACCGCACCCTGCCAGACCGGCTCAACACCGGTATCGGCGGCTCGTCCATGGGCGGGCTTATATCGTTGTACGCGGCGTTGGAGTACCCCGCCGTGTTCGGCCGCGCCGCCATCTTCTCGCCCGCGTTCTGGTTTGCCGAAACCGAGCTGAAGAATTACCTCCACCAGCACCGCGCCGCGGCCGGTCAGCCCACGCGCTTCTACTTCGTGGCGGGCACCCAGGAAAGCCAAACCATGGTGCCGCTGATGAGCGCCGTGCGCGATTCGCTGCAGCGCGCCGGGTACGCCGCCACCGACCTGAGCTACCAGACCCGCGCCGACGGGCAGCACGCCGAGTGGTTCTGGCGCCGCGAGTTCCCGGCCGCTTACCAGTGGCTGTTTCGCCCCGCCGGCGTGACCGACACGCGCGGCCCGGGGCAGCTACCGGTCTTGGCGCTGTACCCGAACCCGGCCAGCGAGGTGCTGCACGTGCCGCTGCCCGCCGGCTGGCGCTCGGCCCGCCTCGAAATTGTGGATTCGGCGGGGCGGGTGCTGCGGCGGCGCACGCTGCGCACGGGCGACGCGGCTGTGCGCGTGGCCGAGCTGCCCCGGGGAAGCTATTTCGTGCGGCTGAAGGGCGAAAAGCAGACCGTCACCCAACAATTCGTGAAAGAATAGGGTTACTAGGATTAGCAATTCCGCAATACCGGACCTCTACATCGAAGCTGTTTTAGAGTTTCGTCGCGTTTTGGCCTGTATTTTTAATAATTGTTAAAATATTCGCTCATTGTTTGAAATGATTTGATTTGTGCTTGGCGCTTGCGGCACAGCAGCTGTACTTTTGCAGCGTCAACCATTCACTCACCATGACTTACGCGACGACTTCTCAGCAGCTTTGGTGGTGGCCCAGCCGTGTTCACGGTCGGGACCGATAGCCTGCGTTTGTTGAGTTGTTCGAGCAGTTGACCCTGCTACCCTCAGATACCTAGCAGTGCAAGCCCGGCCCGCCAGCCGGGCTTGTTGCTTTTACCGGCCCAGGTATCCGATCCTTTTTTATCCCCTGTTGCCATGCCCGCCGCCATTCCGCTCCGTACCCGCCACCTGCGCCTGCCCGCCGACACCGTTACGCCCGTGGGGCTGTACCTGCGCCTGCGCGACCAGTACCCTGGCTGCCTGCTGCTGGAAAGCTCCGACTACCACGCCCAGCAAAACGCCTTTTCCTACCTGGCCCTCGACGAGCTGGCCCGATTTGAGTTGCGCGGCGCCGAGCTGCTGGAGCGCCTGCCCGGCGCCCCCGAGCAACGCACCACGCTGGCCGACCCGCGCCACGAGGCCCTGCCGCGGCTGCGCGCGTTTGCCGGCCGTTTCGAGGCACCCGACTGCGAGCAGCCGTTTATCACCGGCGGGTTGTTTGGCTTCATGGGTTACGGGGCCGCGCCGTACTGCGAAGACGTGACCTTCCGCACCGACAAGCCCGCGCCCTATCAGCTGCCCGATGCGCGCTACGGGCTGTACCGCTACGTGCTGGCCCTGAATCATTACCGGCAGGAGCTGCACATCTTCGAGCACACGCCCGCCGGGCAGGAGCCCGACGAAGCTGCCCTGCAGCGCCTGCTGAGCGTGGTGCGCAGCCCCGTGCGGCCCACCTTCAGCTTTTCGCTGGAAGGGGCGGAGCAGACCAACCAAACCGACGACGAGTTTCGCTCCATCCTCAGCCGGGGGCAGCAGCACTGCCTGCGCGGCGACGTGTTTCAGCTGGTAGTGTCGCGGCGCTTTCAGCAGCGCTTCCGCGGCGACGAGTTTCAGGTGTACCGCGCCCTGCGGGCCATCAACCCCTCGCCCTACCTCTTTTACTTCGACTACGGCAGCTACCGCCTGCTGGGCTCCTCGCCCGAGCCGCAGCTGCGCGTGGAGAAGGGCGAAGCCAGCATCTTCCCCATTGCCGGCACCTTCCGCCGCACCGGCCACGATGCCGAGGACGCCGCCCTGGCCGAGAAGCTGGTGCAGGACCCCAAGGAAAACGCCGAGCACGTGATGCTGGTGGACCTGGCCCGCAACGACCTGGCGCGCCACGGCCGCAAAGTGGAGGTACGCCGCTTCCGCGAGGTACAATACTACTCGCACGTGATTCACCTCGTCAGCCACGTGGCTGCCACTCTGGCCGAAGGCACCGACTCTTTGCAGGTGGCCGCCGATACGTTCCCGGCTGGTACGCTCTCGGGCGCACCCAAGGTGCGGGCCATGCAGCTCATCGACGAGCTGGAGCCCTCGGCCCGCGGTGCGTACGGCGGCTGCCTGGGCCACCTCGGCCTGAACGGCGACTTCAACCACGCCATTTTCATTCGCTCCTTCGTGAGCACCGGCAACACGCTCTACTACCAGGCCGGCGCGGGCGTGGTGGCCAAGTCCGACATCGAGTCGGAGCTGAACGAGGTGCACCACAAGCTCGGCGCCCTGCGGCAGGCCATGCGCCAGGCCGCCCATGCCGGGGAAGAGGTAGTGGCCACCGAAATCGGGGCCCGCGCCCCGCTTTCCACAGCGGCTTTCTGAGGCGTCCGTCGCAGCTTTCCGCCTGACTTTCAGCGGAGTACCCACTCGTTCTAACCCGGCATTTCGATGAACATTCTCGTCTTCGACAACTACGATTCCTTCACCTACAACCTCGTGCAGGTGCTGCGCGAGCTGGGCCACGGCGAGCAGCTGACCGTGCGCCGCAACGATCAGATCAGCCTGGAGGAGGTCGACGCCTTCGATGCGGTGCTCCTCTCGCCCGGCCCCGGCGTACCGTCCGAGGCGGGGCACATGCCCGAGCTGATCCGGCGCTACGCCCCCACCAAGCGCATGCTGGGCGTGTGCCTGGGCCACCAGGGCATTGCCGAAAGCTTCGGTGCGGCGCTTGTAAACCTCACCGACGTGCACCACGGCGTGGCCAGTGAAGCGCAGGTGACTAGTGCTGACGACCGGTTGTTCCGCGGCCTGCCCGCGCGCTTTCAGGTGGGCCGCTACCACTCCTGGGCCGTGCGCCCCGATTCCTTGCCCGCCTGCCTGGAAGCCACGGCCTACGACAACGAAGGCGAAATCATGGCGCTGCGCCACCGCACCTACGACGTGCGGGGCGTGCAGTTTCACCCCGAGTCGGTGCTGACGGAACACGGGCACCAGCTGATCAAAAACTGGCTGGAGGGCTGAATCGGTGCCGAGTAAAGCCTAGAAAATACGGTACCTGCACCTACCGGTATTCGCCTCCCGCAACACGCCCTCGTTCGCTTCCTCACAAACACACCGTTGTAATGAAAGACCTGCTCACTGCCCTGTTCGAACACCACACCCTCAGTCGGGGCGAGGCCCACGCGCTGATGTTGCGCTGGGGCCAGGGCGAAGTGACCGACGCGGAAGCCGCCGCTTTGCTGACGGTCTACCGCATGCGCCCCATCACCGTGCCCGAGCTGGCCGGCTTCCGCGACGCGCTGCTCGAGCTGTGCCGCGACCCGGAGCTGGGGACCCACGAGGTGCTCGACATCGTGGGCACCGGCGGCGACGGCAAGGAAACGCTCAACATCAGCACGCTGGCCAGCTTCGTGGTGGCCGGCGCGGGCTACAAAGTGGCCAAGCACGGCAACTTCGGCGTTTCCTCGTCGGTGGGGGCGTCCAACATTCTGGCTTACTTCGGCTACGATTTCGACGCGCCCATCGACCGGCTGCGCCGCCAGCTCGACGCGGCCAGCATCTGCTTTCTGCACGCGCCCGCCTTTCACCCGGCCATGCGCCACGTAGCCCCGGTGCGCCGGGCGCTGGGCGTGCGCACCTTCTTCAACATGCTCGGGCCGCTGATCAACCCGGCCCGGCCCACGGCCCAGCTGCTGGGCGTGTACAGCCTGGAGCTGCTGCGCCTGTACCAGTATTTGCTGCAGGAAACGGGCACGCGCTACGCGGTGGTGCACGCCCTCGACGGCTACGACGAGCTGAGCCTGACCGGCGAGGCTAAGATTGCCACCTCCGAAGGCGGGGAGCGGCTGCTCACGGCCTCGGCCCTGGGCCTGCCCGTGTGCCACGCGGCGGAGCTGGCCGGGGGCCGCTCGGTGGAGGGCTCGGCGCGCATCTTTCGCGACGTGCTCGACGGCAAGGGCACCCGCGCCCAGTGCGACGTGGTGGCCGCCAACGCTGCCCTGGGCATCTGCTGCGTCAACCCCGCCAGCACCCTGTCCGACGCCCTGGAAGCCGCCTACGACTCGCTCGACTCGGGCCGCGCCCGGCGCGCCTTTACCACGCTGCTGAACACGTAAGCCTGCCGACGGCCCAGCTGGCCGCCCGCTATTTCCCACGCACACCAACCCCAACACCTCCGTAGTCGCCAGATTGAAAAAGGACGGGAGGTAAGGCATATGAATACGACCCTGAACACCCCCGACGTACTGGCCCGCATCGTGGCCCACAAGCGCCAAGAAGTGGCCGAGCGCCGTGCCCTGGTGCCGGAAAAGCTGCTCGAGCGTAGCCAGTACCTCAACGCGCCCACGCTTTCGCTACGCGGCTACCTGCGCCGGCCCGAGCTGAGCGGCATCATTGCCGAGTTCAAGCGCCGCTCGCCCTCCAAGGGCTGGATCAACGAGTTTGCGCCGGTGGAGCGCACCACGCTCGGCTACATGCAGGCCGGGGCCTCGGCCCTGTCGGTGCTCACCGATACCGAGTTTTTCGGGGGGCGCAACGAGGACCTGACCACGGCTCGGCGCTTCAACCTCTGCCCGATACTGCGCAAGGACTTCGTAGTAGATGAATACCAGCTGCTCGAAGCCCGCAGCATCGGGGCCGACGCCGTGCTGCTGATTGCCAGCGTGCTGGAACCGACGGAAGTGCGTCACCTGGGCCAGCAAGCCCGGGCCCTGGGCCTGGAAGTGCTGCTGGAAGTGCACGACGAGGACGAGCTGAACCGCACCCTCGACGTGGCCCTGGACGCGGTGGATCTGGTGGGCGTGAACAACCGCGACCTGCGCGACTTCAGCGTGAGCCTCGACCGCAGCCTGCGCCTGGTGGAGCAGCTGCCCGCCGCGCTGGGCCGGGTAGCCGAAAGCGGCCTGCGCACCGCCCAGGACCTGCAGGTGCTGCGGCGCGCCGGCTACGACGGCTTTCTGATCGGCGAAACGTTCATGCGCCACAGCCGCCCGGAGCGCGCCTGCGCCACCCTGGTGCAGCAGCTGCGCGAACTATCCGGCGCACGATAGGCTTTTCTTCTCATGCTCTTACCCGCTTCGTTGCGCGTGCCGCCCCTGCCTACGCCTCGTGCCGACCGGCCGCTGCTGAAGGTGTGCGGTTTGAAATACTCCGATAACGTGGCCGCCGTGGCCGCTTTGCCTGTGGATATGCTCGGGTTCATCTTCGCCCCGAAGTCGCCGCGCTACGCCCTCCACGCGCTGGACGCGGAACAGCTGCGGGCCTTGCCGGTGGCCAAGGTGGGCGTGTTCGTGGACGAAAAGCCGGCCGTGATTCGGCGTACGGCGCTGCATTTCGGGCTGACGGCCGTGCAGCTGCACGGCCGCGAAACACCCGCCGAGTGCGCCGAGCTGGCCGCCGCGGGCCTGCCCGTGCTCAAGGCCATCGGGGTGGGAGAGCAGCTCGATGTGCGCCGCCTCGACGCCTACGCCCCGCACTGCGCCTACTTCGTGTTCGACACGGCCGGGCCGGCGGCGGGCGGCAACGGCACCGCGTTCGACTGGGAGCTGCTGCGCGGCTACGACCTGCCGACGCCTTACCTGCTGGCCGGTGGCCTGGGGCCCGACAACGCCGCGGTCCTGCGCGGGCTGCACCTGCCCGGGTTGGCCGGCTTCGACGTGAACAGCCGCGTGGAGCAGGCGCCGGGCCTGAAGGACGCAGGCCGGATCCAGTCATTTATCACCGAATTGCGCGCGTAGCTGCTTCGTCCGGCGCCTCGCGCATGAGCCCCACCACCAGCACCATCCCATGAGCCAATACCAACCTTCCGCCCGCGGCTACTACGGCCAATTCGGCGGCGCCTTCATCCCCGAAATGCTCTACCCCAACGTGGAGGAGCTGCGGGAGCAATACCTGACCATTCTCGCCGACCCGGCGTTTCAGCAGGAGTACCAGCGCCTGCTGCGCGACTACGTGGGCCGGCCCACGCCCCTGTTCCGGGCCGACCGCCTCTCGCAGCGCTACGGGGCCACCATCTACCTGAAGCGCGAGGACCTCTGCCACACCGGCGCCCACAAGGTGAACAACACCGTGGGGCAGATCTTGCTGGCTGAGCGGCTGGGCAAGAAGCGCATCATCGCCGAAACCGGGGCCGGGCAGCACGGCGTGGCCACGGCCACCGTGTGCGCCCTGCGCGGGCTGGAATGCGTGGTGTACATGGGCGCCGTGGACATGGAGCGCCAGAAGCCCAACGTGGCCCGCATGCGCATGCTCGGGGCCGAGGTGCGGCCGGCCGTCAGCGGCTCGCAGACCCTGAAGGACGCCACCAACGAAGCCATCCGCGACTGGATTTCGAACCCCACCGACACGCACTACATCATCGGCTCGGTAGTGGGCCCGCACCCGTACCCCGACCTGGTAGCGCGGCTGCAGGCCGTCATCAGCGAGGAAATCCGCCGGCAGCTGCGTGAGCACACCGGCCGCGAGCTGCCCGACTACGTGGTGGCCTGCGTGGGCGGCGGCTCCAACGCCGCCGGGGCTTTCTACCACTTCCTCGACGAGCCCGCCGTGCAGCTGGTGGCCGTGGAAGCCGCCGGCCACGGGGTAGAAACCGACAAATCGGCCGCCACTTCGGTGCTGGGCCGGCCGGGCATCATCCACGGCAGCCGCACCCTGCTGATGCAGGACGAGCACGGCCAGATTACGGAGCCCCACTCCATTTCAGCCGGCCTCGATTACCCCGGCATCGGCCCGCTACACGCCTTCCTGGCCGATTCGGGCCGGGCCCGGTTTATCAGCATCACCGATGCCGAAGCCCTGCAGGCTGCTCAGGAGTGCAGCCGCCTGGAAGGCATCATTCCGGCCCTGGAAACGGCCCATGCCTTTGCTGCCCTCGATCAGCTCGACCTCAAGCCCGAGGACGTGGTGGTGCTGAACCTCTCCGGCCGCGGCGACAAAGACCTGGAAACCTACCTGCGCGAGCTGCACCTGGCTTGATGCGGGCTGATACATACGATATGGCTACTTTTTCTGCCGCTGGGCAGCCGCTGACGGCTCCGGCCGGGCAGCCCAACCGCTTCGCCGACCTGCTGGCGCGCAAGCCCCAGGGCCTGCTCAATCTCTACATCACCGCCGGTTACCCTGGCCGCCACGACACCGTGCCGCTGCTGCAGACGCTGGCCGCCGCCGGCGCCGACATCCTCGAAATCGGGGTGCCTTTCTCCGACCCGCTGGCCGACGGCCCGGTGATTCAGCAAACGAGCACCGTGGCCCTGCGCAACGGCATGACGCTGCGCCACTTGCTGCAGGAGTTGCAGGGCGTGCGCGCCGTGCTGCCCGATACGCCGCTGCTGCTCATGGGCTACCTCAACCCGGTGCTGCAGCTGGGCATGGAGGAGTTCTGCCAGCAGGCCGCCGCGGCCGGCATCGACGGCGTGATTCTGCCCGACCTGCCGGCCGAGGAGTACGCCGAGTTCTACCAGGAAACCTTCCGCCGCTACAACCTGCGCCCGGTGTTTCTCATCACGCCCTACACCTCGGAAGCGCGCATTCGCCGCCTCGATGAGCTCACCGATGCTTTCCTGTACCTGGTGTCCGGCCCGGGCCTGACCGGCGGCAACCAGACGGCCGACCAAGGTGCGCAACAGGCGTACCTACAGCGCATCGAAGCGTTGAACCTGCGCAACCCGCGTCTCGTCGGCTTCGGTATTGCCGACCGGGCTTCGTTTGAGCAGGCCTGCCAGCACGCCAACGGGGCCATCATCGGCTCGGCGCTGCTGCGCGCCCTCGATGGCGCTGCCGACCCGCACGAAGCCGCCCGGCAATTTGTGCGCGGCATCCGCCCGTAGTGCCCGGCGCCTTTTTTCTTCCCAATTCCGACTTCCGCCATGATTATTCACCTCGAACCTCATTTGTCGCCCGCCGGGCAAGACGCCCTCGTGGCCCAGCTGCGCGAGCTGCGCTTTAAAGTCACGCCCGTGCGCACCCAGCGTGCCGCCTACCTCGTGGCCCTCGGCCCCCAAGACGTGGACATCCGCCGCATCGGCGCGCTGCCCGGCGTGCGCGACGTGCACCGCGTGTCCGACGACTACAAGCTGGTGTCGCGCAAGTGGCGCGTGCACCCCACCGTGCTCGACCTCGGCGACGGAATCCGGCTGGGCGAGGGCACGATGAGCATCGTGGCCGGGCCCTGCAGCATCGAAAACGAGGCGCAGATGGAAGCTGTGATGCAGCACCTGGTGCAGAATGGGGTGCGCCTGATGCGCGGCGGCGTGTTCAAGCCCCGCTCGTCGCCGTACTCCTTCCGCGGCCTGGGCCTGAACGGGCTGCGCGACTTTTACCGGCTGGCGCGGGCCCACGGCCTGCGCATCGTGACGGAGGTGATGCAGGTGTCGCAGGTGGAGGAGATGTACGACTTCGTGGACGTGTTCCAGGTGGGCGCGCGCAACACCCAGAACTTCAACCTGCTCGACGCGCTGGGTCAGGTCGACAAGCCGGTGCTGCTCAAGCGCGGCGTGTCGGGCACCATCGAGGAGCTGCTGCACTCGGCCGAGTACATTTTTTCGGGCGGCAACGAGCACATCATCCTCTGCGAGCGGGGCATCCGCACCTTCGAAACAGCCTCGCGCAATACCCTGGATCTGAACGCGGTGCCCATTCTGAAGGAGAAGACCCACCTGCCGGTGTTCGTCGACCCCTCGCACGGCATCGGCATCCGCGACCATGTGGCCCCGCTGGCACTGGCCGGCGTAATGGCCGGCGCCGACGGCATCCTCTACGAAACGGCCCCCGTGCCCGAACGCGCCGCCTCCGATGGCCAGCAGACTTTGGACTTCGCCGAATCGGCCCGGCTGGTGGAGGCGCTGCGCCGCACCTACGCCCTGCGCCAGGAACTGGCCGAACTGGAACTGGTGTAAGGCCCGGCCCTAACCAGAGGCAACCCGACGCACCGCCTGCCGGCCCCGGCAGGCGGTGCGTCGGTATTTGGGGCCGTTCGTAGTTGCACCGCGGCTGCGCAGCACCGTCCTTCGCACCATGCCTTTCACGTTCAGCGCCTATAGCGGGCTGTTGTTGCCCTTCTTCGTGCAGGGCGTGGTCGTCAGCGCGGTGCTGCTGCTGCGCCGCCGCCAGCAAAGCTCCCCCGCCGACGGGTGGCTGGCGCTGCTGCTGTTGCTGAACACGGCCCGGCTGGCGCAGTGGATGCTGGGCTTCGCCGGCTGGTACGACGCGCACAACGCCTACAGCACCTTCATGTTCTACTTCCCCTTCAGCCACTGGCTGTTGGTGGGGCCGGCGCTGTACTTCTACTTCCGCAGCCTCACGAACTGGGAGTTTCGCCTGCGGCCCCGGGACGGGTGGCACTTTGCGCCGGCCCTCCTGTACCTGGGCTGGCGCCTGCTGCTGTGGGCGCACGACATCGGCTGGGAGCATCTTACGCTGGGACAGCCCCTGCCCGGGCACTTTGGCACCAAGGGCAACTGGGCCACCCGGCTGGAAGGTTCGCCGCTCAACTACCTGCCCGAAGACCTGGGCTACCTGCTGGCCGTGGCCTACGCCTTCGTCACGCTGCGCGACTACCGCGCCTACCGCCGCTACATCAACGACCACTTTTCCGACACCGAGCGCATCCGTTTCGGCTGGTTGCGCCACGTGCTGCTGGCCATACCTGCCGGTCTGCTCGTCACCTTAGCCTTCGAGCTGGTCGATTTGCTGGTGCGCCCCCTCGATTACTACCAGTCTTGGTACGATTACTTTTTCACGGGCCTGCTCATTTATTACCTGAGCATTGCCGGGCTGCTGGCCAACCACCGCCTCACCGCGCCGCTGCACTTCGAGCCCGCCGCGCCGCCAGCCGGACCGGCCGAGCCAGTCGCCGCGGAAGCCCCGGTGCCGGTCGCCTCGGCGGTAGCGGGCTACGCGCCCGGTGCCGGGGCCGCAGCCCCTGCAGTTGCCATCGAATTGTCGGAAGCAGCGGATGCCCCTCCGGCCCCTGCCGATGCCGAGCTGGAACGCTGGACCGAGCGGCTGCGGACCTACATGACGGCGGAGCAGCCCTATCTGCGGCCCGAACTGACCCTGGGCGAGCTGGCCGCGGCGCTGCGCACCAACACCTCCCTGCTCTCCCGGGTCATCAACGCGGGCTTTGGCCAGAACTTCAATGATTTCGTCAACGGCTACCGCGTGGGCGAAGCCGAACGCCTGCTGGCCGACCCGCGCTTCCGGCACTACAGCCTGGTAGCCATAGCGTTGGAGTCGGGCTTCAACTCCAAGTCCACCTTCAACCGGGTCTTCAAGAAGCTGAGGGGCGAGACGCCCAGCGAGGCAGCGGCCCGGATCAAATCGTAAGCTGCGACGTCCCGAATCATAAGTTGAAGCGCTTTGGAGGCGTCAGTAGGGCAGTTTTGGGCCGTTCAACCAACCCACAACACTGCCCCATGAAAAAGCTATTGTTTTCCGCCGCCCCACTGCAAAACCGCGCCATCGACGCGGCGTGGCTGCTCTTCCGCCTGCACCTCGGCCTCTCCATTGCCGACGGGGCCGGCCTGCCCAAGCTGACCAACCTCGCCGCGGTGGCCAGCGCCCAGGTGCCGGGGCCGCCCGACTGGTTTGTGCAGCAGGTGGCCGGCCTCGGCTTTACGTTTCCCTCGCCCTACTTCTGGGCCGGCGCGGCCGTGTGGGGCGAGTTTGCGGGCGGCCTGCTGATTGCCTTGGGCCTGTTCACGCGCTGGAGCGGCCTGCAGCTGGCGTTTCAGTTTTTCGTCGTCGCCTTCCTCTGGTACGAAGACCCGTCGCCCATCACCGGCATGTACTTCCAGCAGCTGCTGTTCTGGGCCTTTGTGGTGATGACGGCCGTTGGGCCGGGCCGCTATTCGCTCGATTACCTGCTGACGCGCCCAAGGCGGGCAGCCGCGCCCGCGCCATTGGTGGCTGCCGGGCCGGCGCGCACCGTGGCCGCGGCCGTGCTAGCTGCGCTGTTGCTGCTTGGGGCCCCGGCCGGCTGGGCCGGCAACCTGCACTCCGATCTGCTGCTCGAGCCCGGCAAGCAGTTTGTACTCGGCGGCCAGCAGCCCGGGGCCTTCCGGGTGCAGGCGCGCAACGTCGGGCCGGTGGCCGTGGAAGTGCAGGAGCGGCTAGCCAATGGGGTTCAGCGGGGCAAAGGTGTGCTGCGGCCGGGCCAGCGCAGCGTGTTGCTTTTCAGCCCTGGTGCCGCAGCCGTGCTGCGCAACCCCGCGGCCACTGCGGCGCGCCTGCGGCTGCGCGTGAGCGGCAGCCCCGATCTGGGCATGCGGTACGGTGCTTTGGAAGTCCGCTAACCGAGCTCCGGCAATGAACAAGCTACTCCTCGCCCTGCTTATCTGCTTTGGGCTGGCCGCCGCTACGATGCCGCCCGCTTCACGAGCCGGCGAGGCATCCGTGCTCAGCCTCGCCGACTTCAAACCCCTGCTGAGCTACGACTGGCTCGGTACGCTGCGCTACCGCGACTACCAAAGTGAGCGTACCGTTACGCTCCAGGCCCGGCTCAACGGCATGCGGGCCGGCGCCCAGGAACTGGTGCTGGATTATCAGTACCAGGAACCCGAAGGTGGCCTCGTTAAAGGCTTTGACCGCCTGCGCTTCCCGCCCGGCGGCACCGCCATCGAGTGGGAAGGCCTGCTGCTGCAGCTGCGCCGCCGCCAGACCTTGCCCGATGGGACCTTGTACCTGGTGCTGGAAGGAGAGGGCCCGGATGACAACCGCCCGGCCCTGATTCGACGGACCGTGCAGATTGGCAGCCGCTTTTGTCGGCTGCGCAAGCAGGTGCGCTTCGCCGGCGACACGGCCTTCGTGTGGCGCAGCGAGTATTCGTTTCGGCGCTAAGCGCCGAGCCGGAATTGAAAATTTATAGGCTCGAACCCAGGCAGACTTGCACCGCTCACGAAATCTGCTACCTTTGTAATTGTCATGCTGAACCAGACCATTAATTGCAACTTTACGCTGTACGTCCAGCCCCTCAAAGGGACCGGAGCCGTGCCGTTGCATAACGTCTGGAAATGAAGCCCCCGCAGCTGACCTTCCTGATCTGAAAACAACCAAGCCCGGCTCCGCACCACGGAGGCCGGGCTTTTTTTCTGCCTACCTAGCCAGTCATGAAAGCCCCGCACTTCACCGCCGAAGACCACCTGGTGTGGAAAGTTCTCTTCGACCGTCAAACGGCCCTGCTGCACCGCCGGGCGGCGGCGCCCTTCGTGGCCGGGCTGCAGCGCCTCGGCCTGACCCGCGACGCGGCCCCCGACCTCGACACCCTGAGCCAGCGCCTGCGCCGGCTTACGGGCTGGGAGGTGGTGCCCGCCCCCGGCCGCGTGGACGACCGCGCGTTTCTGGCCCTGCTGGCCGAGCGGCGTTTTCCGGTGACCCGCTGGGTGCGTTCCATGCGCTACTTCGATTACCTGGCCGGCCCCGACCTGTTCCACGACGCGTTTGGGCATTTGCCCCTGCTCACCGACCCCGAATGGGCCGCGTGGCTCGCGCACTTCGGCCAGATAGCCCGCCACCACCTCACCGACGACCACGCCGTGGAGCAACTGGTGCGCCTGTTCTGGCACACCGCCGAGTTTGGCCTTACCCAGGAGCCCGAAGGGCTGCGCGTGTACGGGGCGGGCCTGCTGTCGTCGGCCGCCGAACTGCACCACTGCCTCACGGCGGACGCCCCGCGCCAGCCGTTGGAGGTCAGCGCCGCGCTGGCGGCGCCCACCGTGCGCGACGGGTTTCAGCAGCAGTACTTCGTATTGCCCGACTGGACGGAGTTGTCCGATGCCACGGCCGAGTTGGTGGTGCGCCTTACGGCAACCGCTGCGGTACCGGCGCCACAGCAGGTCGAGCCAATGCAGTAACTCATGAAAAAGGCCCCGCACGATGCGGGGCCTTTTTCATGAGGATGCTGACGGGAAAACGCTACTCCAGCACCACGCGTTTGGTGACCACACCCTCGGCCAGAGCTACGCGGAGGGTGTACACGCCGTGCGCCAAATGGCCCAGGGGCAGAACTTGCGCGGCACTGCTGCGGTTGGCGGGCAGCACCCGGTGGAGCACCTGTTGCCCCAGCGCATTGAGCAGCATTACCTCGGCCGCTTTCTGATCAGCCGGGACGCTGAGCCAAAGCTGCTCGCGCGCCGGATTCGGAAACACCGCTACCTGCGCGCTTAGCTGCGCCGTGTTGGTAGCCAGCGCCCGGGCTGGGTTGAAGATGAGCGAGAAGCGCGGGCCATCCAGCGTGGCATCGGCGGTGAAGGAGTAGGTGGTTTGCGGGGTCAGCGGGGTCAGCGTACCCGTCAGCGCATCGCGCAGCTGCACCACGGTGCCGGCAGGCAGGTTCAGCAGCTCATCGGCGCGCAGGGAGTACGTGCCGGCGCGGGCCACGCGCACCAGCAGCGGCACGGTCACGCCCTGGTTGTGGAGCAGCGGCAGGCCATTGATGGCCAGCAGACTGCCCGCGTGGTCCAGGCCCAGCAACACGTTGTGGCCACCCGTCAGCTTGGGGGCATCAAAAGCCTGGTCGAAGCCCAGGGTAGCGCCGTTCTGGAAGTACACCGCCACCTGATCGGTTGCGCCCAAGCCGCTGAGGCTGAGTTGCAGCAGCGTCCGGGTTTCGGAAGCCGTGCGCTGCAGGGCCGCATCGGTGTAGGCAGTCGGGCGCACGGCGTTGTTGAGGTTCAGGCTGCCCGCAGTGCCCGGGGCGGAGGTGCGTACGAAGAAGGCTTGGCCGAGGGGAATCAGGTTGGTGCCGCCGTTGGTGCCCACCCCGTTCACGTAGCTGGCATAGGAGCCCGTGTACCGGCCCGTCGACTTGTACACGTGCACCGCGTTGTCGAGGCCCGTGGCGTTCAGAAAAGCCTGGTTCCAGTCGATGGGGGAAGGGTAGGGGTTGCCCAGCAGGTGCCAGCCGGCCTGCGCAGCCGCCTGGCGGTCCAGCCCGGTTAGCGACACGGCGCCGTTGCCGAGCGTGCCCACAAAATCCACTGCCTGCCCGGCGGCCAGGTTCACGGTGTAGCCACGGCCCGGCGCCATGGTTTCGCCGAGGCTGGCAGGAGAAGCCCAGCCGGTGTCAAAATCGGCAATGCTGCCGTTGCCCGTGGCGGCTACCCGCGCTTGGGCATAAGAAAAGATAGTCGGGAAGGGCGACACCAAGCCGGGGTTGGCCGCTGTGTTGTACACCGGGTTTACCACCGGAAGGAAGCTACCGGTGGTCAGGTCCGCTAGCGTGGTGGCCACCACCGGCGCGCTGAGGTGGCGGTAGCCCAGGCCCGGGTTCAGGCTGGGGTCGAGGTAGCGCTGCACGGTGGCGGGGCCGGTTACCGCCGCGGCGCCGCTGTTGACCACCATGGCCGTGCCGGCGGCGCTGGAGAGGAGCGTCAGGTTGCCGTTGGAGGCGAGGTTGCCGTTGAGCGACAGCAGCCGGGAAACGGCCATCGGGCTGTTGAGCTGCAGGCCGGCGGCGCCTACCGTGAGGTTGGCCAGACTCAGGCTGCCGCTGCCACCGAAGCTTTGCGTGGCGCCGCCCGCGGTGAGCAGCGTGCCCGCCCCACTCACGGTGCCGTTGTTGGTCAGGTTGCCATTCAGGCGCAGGGCCCCACCGCTGCTGAGGGTGAGAGACGCGCCGCTGGCCACGGTCAGGCCGTTGGCGCCGGCATTGGCGCTGAGCACAGGCATGCGCACAGCCGTGGCGGGTATGGTCACGTTATCGGCGGCCGTGGGCACCACGTTGTTGCTCCAGTTGGCCGGATCGGTGTAGGTAGTGCTGACGGCCCCGGTCCACTGCCCATTCGGGGCGGCGGGTGGGTTTACAACTACGCGAATCGTGAAGGTGTTCTGCGCCGGAGCGGGCACCCCGTCGTCCGTAGCGGTAAAGGTCACGTTGGTGGTGCCCACGTTGCAGGAACTGCCGGTCACGGTAAACGTAGCCGTGGGGTTGGTGCCGCCGTTGCCGGTAACCGGTGCCGCCGCCGAGCACAGCCCGTTCAGGTTCGAGGTGACGGACACGGTCTGATTTACTTCGGGCCCGGAAAACTGCAGGGTGGCCGTGCGCGTTTCGCCCTGGTTCAGCGTGATGGTGTTGCCGGGCGGCAGGCCCGCTACGGCGGGCGGAATGTTTGCGCTGCTGACCGCGCGCACCTGGTAACCCAGGCACAACCCGTCGAGCCAATCGACGCCGCCCGGGTTGCCGGCAAACGTTTGGTTAGGAGCCACGTTGCCGCGCAGGTTGAAGCGGCCCGTCTGGATGTAGTCAACGTTGTTGCCGCGGTTGGCCCCGACGGTAGCTGGCGTGCCGCCGAAGCCGTCGATGCCGGAGGAAAAGTCGCCGGTGGTCCACTGCATGTCGTCGTAGGAAATCAGCACGTCGTCGCCGGTGAAGCCCGCAGCGGTGTTGGCCTTGATGACGAGCTGAAAGGTGTTCTTTTTGTCCGCTTTGGTGTTAAAGTAGCCCACCCGGTTCCAGGTCACCACCAGCCGGTCAGGAAACACCTTGTACCAAACCGTGCCGCTGCCCGGGTTGCGCGTGTCCACGTCGGCCCAGAAAGCCGCAATCATGGGCGTAGAGATGGGAAAGCCCGCCGCCGTGAAGGCGCTCAGCGCGTTGTCGAAGGTGATGTTGCCGTTGTTGTTGATGTACACTTGGTTGTAGGTGCTGCCGAACAGGGAGAAATTCCAGTTCAGGTCAACAGGGCCAAACGACTCGTCGTCGTTGCGCACGAGTTGCTGCCAGCCGTTGGCGCCGGTGCTGTCGAAGGGCTCGAAGCAGGCCGGCCGGGCTGCGGGCGTCAGCGCCGAGCGGGTGCCGGGCACGTTGATGTGCGGGCCTGGCCGGAGCGCCTGTTGTTGGCGGCTGGCTTGCTGCTCTTTCAGCAGCTGGTAGCGCGGGTTCGTATCCGTGGGGGTCCACTGCCGGGGGCGGGTACTGTTGCCCACCTGCTGCGCTGCCGCAGAACCAGCGGCCAGTCCCGTCAATAGTACCAAGCCCAGCAAACGGGCGAATACATGCGTAAATGTGGGCATAAGGAGAAGGTAAAGGTGGAATGACTGAGCGGGCGCCCGCAGGCGCAAATACGGCGGCCCGCGCGGTGCGAAGGCACGCAAAGCCGGCAACAGGCTAAAAGTAGCTGCTGCCGGTATTTATACAACTTGCTGCCAATGATTTACCGAATTATTGCCCGGTTTGCGCCCCTTTTCGGTGCACTGCTGCACCGAAAAGGGGGGCAGCGGACGTCGGCCACCGGGCACGCTGACTGCGGACCGTGCTCCAAAAATCAAGCAAGCCACCGCTTTCCCCGGAAGCGGTGGCTTGCACGCAGAAGCCACTGGCGACTAAGTTTTGAGCTTGAATTTCTTTTTCAGGTAAGCCAGCGCCAGTGTATTAGCTTGGCCCGCGGCGGCCGCGTCGTACTTCGGGTTCGAGGGGTTGGCGAAGGCGTGCACGGCATTGAAGTTGTGTACCGTTAGCTGCTTGCCGGCCTTTTTCATGTCGGCCTGAAACTGCCGTACCACGGCCGGGCTGATGCCCTGGTCCTGGGTGGCAAACAGGCCCAGCACGTCGGTATTCAGCATTTTGAGCTTGGCGACGTCCTTTTCCGGCATGCCGTAGTAGACGACGCAGCCCACGGCTTGTTTGCCGGCCAGCATAGCGGCCTGCAGCGACCAGCTGCCCCCAAAGCACCAACCCAGCGTGGCTACCTGGGCCGTGGGGCCGGCGTGAGCAATGGCCCCGCGGATGATGTTCTTGGCGCGGTTGTTATCCACGGCCTGCACCAGCCGGCTGGCTTCCTGTGCGTCGGTGGCCAGCTTCCCATCGTAGAGGTCCACGGCCAGCACCGTCACGCCGGGCAGGGCGGCGGCCAGGCGGTCGGCTTCGCGCTTGATGTAGTCGTTCAGGCCCCACCATTCGTGCACCACCATCAGGTACTGCCCCGTGGGTGCGGCGGGCCGCACTTCGTAGCCGTAGGCGGTGCTGCTGTCGGGAGTGGTAAAGGTTACGGTCTGCCCCGCGGCCTGCTGAGCATAGTCCAGCGGCAGGGGCGAGTCGTGGCCGCTCATGAAGGCCGGATCAGCTGCCAGGTGGGCAAAGGCGACCAGGGCATCGGGCTTGGCGCAGCAGGAAGGAGCTTGTTGCGCCCCGGCAGCCCCAGCCCCGAGCAGCAGGAGCAAAGCAAGGAAAAGGTGCTTCATCGGTGAGGAATTTGGTTGGCTTAGTGGCTGAATCGAAAACCGTGGGAATTGGTTGCCGCGGCGCGGCCGCGCCAGCAGCAACCACGGCGGGACGCGGTGGGGCAAAAAGCCACGCGGCGCGCAACAGCCAGCTGTTGCGCGCCGCGTGCGAGCTGTCGAAGTTGCTAGGGTGCGGGTGCCTGCGTCCGCACCTCGGCGCCTAGTTCCGTGAGCAGAGCGTACAGGCCCACGTAGGTGCGGTTCAGGTAAATGAAATGCTCGGAGCCGCGGGGTTCGCGCTGGCGGCGCAGCTCCGGCTGCTGCATCAGGTCGTCGCCGAGGGCGTACAGGGCCGGCAAGAAATCGGGGTTGCCGAAGTCAAACACCGGCTCGCGGAACGGCTGGCCCACGAGGGTCAGCGAGTCGTGCAAGGTACGCAGGTACAGCTGGCGCAGGCTGGCCGGGTCGTCGGGGCGCAGCAGGCCGGCTTCGGTGAGCAGGGCGGCCAGGCGGCTTTCGTCGGCGAGGGTTTCCGGGGCGAGCAGGGCCGTGAAGAGCCGGTGCACCTCGGCCGGAATTTCCTTGACGCAGCCAAAGTCCAGCACGCCCACGGTACCGCCTGCGTCGGCGCGGAGCAGGAAGTTGCCGGGATGCGGGTCGGCGTGCACCTGCCGCAGCGAGTGCAGCTGGTGCATGTAGAAGTCCCAAAGCGTCTGGCCAAGCTGGTTGCGCACGGCCTGCGCGGGCCCGGTCGCCAGAAACTCCTTCAGGTGCTGGCCGGGCAGCCAGTCCATGGTCAGGATGCGGGCGGTAGACAGCTCCGGGTAATACCGCGGAAACTCCAGGTGCGCGAACTGCGCGCTGCCGGCCGCAATGGCTTGGCCGCGGCGCAGCTCCAGCTGGTAGTCGGTTTCCTCGAGCAGGCGCGTTTCCACCTCCTGCAGGTAGGGGCGCACGGTAGCCTCGTCGAGGCCGAGCACGCGCAGGGCCACGGGCTTCACCAGCCGGATGTCGGAGCGGATGCTGTCGGCCACGCCGGGGTACTGCACCTTCACGGCCAGGGCGCGGCCATCCTTGCGGGCAAAATGCACCTGCCCGATGCTGGCCGCCTGCCGGGCGGCAGGCTCAAACGCGTCGAACAGCTCGAAGGGCGACTTCCCAAACGCGTCGCGGAAGGCCTTGACCACCAGCGGCCCCGATAGCGGCGGCGTCTGGTACTGGGCCTGGGCAAACTGCTCGGCGTAGGCGGCGGGCAGGATGTTTTTCTCCATGGCCAACATCTGCGCCACCTTGAGCACCGAGCCTTTCATTTCGCTCAGGGCGCCGTACAGCTCGGCCGCGTTGGCCGCGTGCAGGTCCTCGGGGGCGAGGTCGGCGCCGGCGGCCCGGCGGGCGTAGTGTTTCACGTAGTTGGCCCCCACTTTCAGCCCGGTTTTGGCAAAGCGGGCCGCCCGGGCCACTTTGGTGGTGGGCAGCGAGGCCAGCGGCTGCGGTTGCTCGCTCATCGACTGCGGCTCGATTGGAAGAGGAAGCGTGCCAGATCCAGGGCCGAATCCAGCGTGTTGCGGCCGACCAGATCGAAGCTCAGCGTGACGGCCTTTTCCACGGCCGCATCGGTGCGCTCGAAGTTCAGCGACTCGTCTTTGGCAAAGAAGCCGAGCAGAAACAGGGCCTGCTGCCAAAAGGCGCGCGGATATTGCTCCTGCACCAGCGGGCGGCCCGCCACTTCGTCGGTCTGGCGCCCGGCGCGCAGCACATCCGCCACGAAGGTTTCAAAGTCCTGGCGGAAGTCGTCGAGTACCCGGGGCGTGAGGGCGGGCATGCCCCGCAGCGAGCGGCGCAGCGACTGCAGCGCGTAGCTGCGGTTCTGCTTCAGGATTTCCAGCAGGGTGTAGTAAAAGGCGAGCAGCTTTTCGCGGGCGCCGTACTCGGCCCACACCGGCTCGCGGCTGGCCTGCTCGCGGGCCTGCCGCCCGAAGTCAGCCCAGATTTCGCGGTCGATGGCGGCGAAGGTGGCGTAGTAGCGGTAAAACTCGGCTTCGGGCAGGCCTAGCTGCTCGCTGAGCAGGTACACCGAAGCTGGCGGTTGATTGTGGCGCAGCACGTACTCGAGGTACGCCCGCTTGATGCGGTCTTTCTCCATGGCAACAATACAACCCGCGCGTCCCCCAGTTGGTTGCCGCCTGCCCCCGGAGGCAATGGAGCGAAATGCATGTGGTTATAAATAATATAGGTATTAACCTATTAAATCATTTGTGTGCATGACCCGATGCGCTACCTTCGAACATTACTACCCCCGCGCCACCTATTGGTATGAAACACTTTTACCGCTTTACAGTCTTCGCAGTCAGTAGCTTGGGCGCCCTGCTGGCGCTGCCCACCTCTGCGCAAACAGCCAGCCCAAGCAGCGCTGGCAGCATTGCTGGAAGCGTGCAATCGGCTGACCAGCAGGCGCTGCCGCAGGCGGCCGTGACGGTGGTGCACCTGCCTTCGGGCACCAAGCGGGTCACGACCACCGACGCCACCGGCCGCTTTGCACTAGCGGAGTTGGTGGCCGGCGGTCCGTACGTGTTACAGGTTAGCCGGGCCGGGTTTCAACCGCAGTTGGCCGACAACGTATTTTTAGCGGCGGGCAAATCCACCAGCCTCACCTTCGTGCTAGGCCAGCCGACAGCCGGTGGCAAGGCCACTGCTACGCGACGGGCCACCGCCCGGGAAGCTGCGCCATCCGCGTCCGCCGCTGCTGCCACGCCCACCTATATCAAGCAGGTGCCCCGGCTCGATGAGGCTGCCAACCAGCCGGTTTCTGCCGCCCCGCTGGCGCCCGCCGCCGCCGAGCCGCCCCGCACGTACGCGTACGCTCCCAAAAAGAACACGCCGCGCCGGCCCGCGCCCAAGGTGACCCCGGCCACGCCCGGTCATTACGACGCCAAAACCGGCAATTACATCTACCACACCGGTGCCAGCACCACCCTCACACTAGCCGGTGGTGGGCGCCTCACCGGCGTGGGCGTGCAGTCCACCGAGAGCTTGCTGCACCGCTTCATCACCGATCCGGCCGCGCAGGTGGATACGGTGGACCTGACCAAAGGCTGGCTGAACTTTGATCGGGTGTTCTTTGAACCTGGCAAGGCCACGCTCACGCCCGATTCCCGGGTGCAGTTGGGCCACATTGCCCAGATCATGCGCGCCTATCCCAAAGTGCGCATCAAGATCGGGGGCTACACCGACAGCACGGGCACTTACAAAGTCAATAAGCTGCTGAGCGAAGCCCGCGCGCAAGCTGCCTGGGCCGCCCTGGTGGAGCTGGGCATTAGCCCCGGCCGCATGGATGCCCGCGGCTACGGGCCGCGCTACGCCATTGCCGGCAACGCCACCGACGAAGGCCGGGCCATGAATCGCCGCTTGAGCATCAAGGTGCTCAGTAAATAATGGTTTTTCGAGAAGCGCCGCGGAGCCTGGTTCGGAAAACGAATGAGGGCACTGCTGGCCGCGGGAGCTGGCCGCGTTAGAGCTGCGCAGCCTGATAAGCTGCCCGGTACGTGCTGATGGCCCGCTCGCGGGCCTCTTTGTGGTCTACCACCGGCACGGGGTAGGCGGCGGTGCCGTACTCCGGCACCCAGCGGCGCACGTATTCCAGCTGAGGGTCGAATTTCTGCTGCTGCGCCGCGGGGCTGAACACCCGGAACCAGGGCGCCGCCACCACGCCGGTGCCCGCCACCCACTGCCAGTTGCCCACGTTCAGCGCCAGGTCGTAGTCGAGCAGCTTTTCGGCGAAGTACCGCTCGCCCCAGCGCCAGTCGATGAGCAGGTGCTTGACCAGGAAGCTGGCCGCCGCGATGCGGACGCGGTTGGGCAGGTAGCCCGTCTGGTTTAGCTCGCGCATGCCCGCGTCGACAAGCGGGTAGCCCGTGCGGCCTTCGCACCAGCACCGGAACGCGGCCTCGTCGTGGCGGAAGGGCACGTGGCGCAGGCGCGGCTCAAAACTCTCTTCCACCAGCTGCGGATACTGCCAGAGCAGCATCATGAAGTAGTCGCGCCACACCAGCTCGGCCAGCAGCTTGGGGTTCAGCTCCTGGGCCTGCCGCATTAGCTCCCGCACGCTCAGCGTGCCGAAGCGCAGGTGCACCGAGCGGCGCGTGCTGCTGTTCAGCCGGCCCAGCTGGTCGCGGGTGTTGTGGTAGCCGCGCACCAGCTCGGCCGCGGGCAGCTCGGCGGCCGGCACGTACTGCTCGTACCGCTCGAAGCCCATCTGCGCCAAGGTAGGGCGCGGCGGCACCGGCACGTCGGCCATCCGCCCGGCCCGCAGCCGCTCGGCGGAAGGGTAGGGCTGCAGGTGCTCGGGCTGCAGCGCGGCCAGCCACGCGTCGCGGTAGGGTCCGAAGCTGCGGTGCGGCGTCTGGGTCTTGGTTAGAACCTCGTTCTTCTGAAAAATCACCTGATCCTTGTGCGTCTGAAAAGCAATGCCGCGCTCCTGGCACAGCTGGCTCACGGCCGAGTCGCGCGCGGTGGCGTAAGGCTCGTAGTCGGCGTTGGTGTACACGGCCCCGACCTCAAACTCGGTGAACAGGCGACGAAAAACGTCTTCCGGGCGGCCGTAGCAGGCCATGAACCGACCGCTGAGCTCTTCCGCCTGCCGGGCCAGCCGCTCCACCGCGTCGTAGATAAACGTGACGCGCGCATCATGCGGGCGCGGCACGTGGTCGAGGATGTCGGTATCGTAGATGAACAGCGGCAGCACCGGCAAACCGCTGTTCAGCGCTGCGGCCAGGCCGGCGTTGTCGTGTGGGCGCAGGTCGCGCCGGTGCCAGAATAGGGCAATGGGCATGGGAGGATCAGGTAAGAGGATATGGAAGAGAGGGTAGGAGTTGGCAGCTCGATAACGCTTCAACCCCCACCCTCATACCCTCGCCCCCTTATTTCAGGGTGGAGTAGCCGCCGTCGACGCGGATGATCTGACCGGTAATGAAGCTGGCGGCCTCCGAAAGCAGAAACGCGGCCGTTTCGGCCAGGTCGGCGGGCTGGCCCACGCGCTGCAGCGGGTGCCTCTTGGCGCCGGCTTCCTGCTTGTCGGGCGTGTTGAGCAGGGCTGCGGCCAGGGGCGTGTCGGTCAGCGTAGGCGCCAGGGCATTCACGCGCACGCCGCTGCTGGCGTACTCGGCGGCCAGCGAGCGGGTCAGACCTTCCACCGCCGCTTTGGCCGTGGCAATGCTGGCGTGAAACGGCATGCCGTTGTAAGCCGCCACCGTGCTGAACAGCACCACCGACGCCCCGCCGGCCTTCTTCAGGCGCTTGACGACGGCCTGCAGCACCTGCACGGCGCCCACCACGTTCAGCTCGAAGTCCTGGCGGAATTGCTCGGCGCCCAGCCGCTCGAAAGGGCGCAGCATAATGGAGCCGGGGCAGTACACCACGCCGTGCAGCACCTCGGGCAGCGCCGCCAGCGCCTCGGCGTCGAACTGCGTGACATCCAGCGTCAGATGCGTGGTAACCAGGGCCTCCAGCTCGGGGGAAGGGTGGCGCGAAGCGGTAAACAGCGTGGCGCCGCGCTGGCTGAGCAGCTGGGCGGTGGCCAGACCGATGCCCGAAGAAGCACCGATGAGCAAAACATTCTTACCGGAAAAATCCATGGGGAGTGGGGTTGCGGAACCCCCTGACAACCCCGGCCGGGAAGGAAAGTTTGCGTCTCCCTACGACGCGGCTAGTTCGCCAGCGCAAAAAACCACCCGTCAGAAACTACCCGCTGCTGCCCGCTGCCGGGGGAGAGCAGGGTCAGCTCGAACGTGCCGCGCACCTCACCGTTGGCCGGCGTCCACTCCGTGACGGTGAAGCGCTGCGGCGCCCCCGGGGCCGCCTGCAACTCCGGACCGGACTGCCATTGCTGATTGGCGTCGCGGCGCTGCTCGGCAAAGCGGACTTCGAAGCGGGTATAGGTGCCTACGCCCTGAAACCCCGGCACGCGCAGCACCAGATCGTGCCGAACGCTCTGCGGATTTGGCTCGCCCGCCTGCTGGCCGCGTTGCGCGTCGATGACTGCTAACAACAGCGTGCCGTCGTCCCACAAGACGGCCTCCACGGGGTACTTGCGGTTGAACAGAGGCACGGCCAGCAGGAACAGGTCGCCCAGGTTGGAGTAATTATTGGCCACTACCGGCTGTCCATCGAGCTGGTACGAAACAGTAGGTTGGCCCGATACGGGCTTCTGCGGGGGAGAGGGTTCTACCTCGGTGGAGGTAAACGTGCAGGCCGCCAAGGTGCTAGTCAGCCCCAGCACACAGAGTAGGGAATACAGGCGCATCATCAGCGTGGGTCGGATAGGGGAATGGCGAATGCTAAGGTGGCCAGCAGCGTCAGGTCGTGGCGCTGCGGGTTGAGGTTGCCCTGGGCCGTAATGCCCAGGCGGGTTACGCCCAGCGGGTCGAGGCTGACCTGCCAGCCCACTTCCAATGGAACGCCGAGGGCCGAGTAGCGTTGGTAGGCGAAATAATCGGTGCTCGGGCTGCTGAACAGACCGCTGCGCCGCAGAGTGTAGCGGTAGGCGCCCAGGTTGCGCCCGGCCACGTAGGCCACGCCGGCCGCCGCGTGGAAGCGGTGGGTTCCCGTGGTCAGGGACCGGCCCAGCAGCAGGGCAGCTTCGGCCTGCCGCGAGCGGGAATTGAGGCGACTGAACACCGGGTTCAGATCAATTTCGCGGGGTATCCACCACTTGTAGCGCAGGCGACCGGTCAGCAGCCAGGCGCCGCGCTCGTACGTCGCGCTGGCGCCTAGGCCGTTGCCCACGCCCATGCCCAGCGTCAGGCCGGTAGGCTGCTGGGCATGGGCGGGTTTGGGCGTAAGCAGTAGCAGGCCGGCCAAGGTGTAGCAGCAGGATCGAAAGACAGAGAACATCAGCAAGCCCGAAAAATGAGTTGATAATAACGCGCCGGTACGTGAGCAAGAGGGCCGTCGGGCCTAGAAAGTTGTATGAGGACAAAGAATTTCCTCCGCGGACTGGCGGGGGCTTCGGGGCGACCGGTCACGCTGCTGCCCGACGGTCGGAACCTGTCGCGCCGCTGCGCAATGGTCGGGAAGGGATTGTTTTTTTTATTGGTTGATTAACTAGCTTTTCCCCAAGCGAATCTTGCTTGGGTATCATAAATTAACTCCGCAAAAATAGTCGGCATGCCGACTATCGACCTCACCTAAAGCTGCCGCTTTTGCGTAGCTTCGGCGCATCCCCTCCCCAACTCCCACAACCAACATTATGAACATCCGCAAGCTGCTCGTTGCCAACCGCGGCGAAATTGCGATTCGCGTGCTGCGCGCCGCTACCGAGCTGGGCATTCAGACGGTGGCCATCTACACGTACGAGGACCGTTACTCGCTGCACCGCTACAAGGCCGACGAGGCCTACCAGGTCGGCCGCGACGAGGAACCCCTCAAGCCCTACCTCGACATCGAGGAAATACTGCGCGTGGCCAAGGCCAACGGCGTGGACGCGATTCACCCCGGCTACGGCTTCCTCTCCGAAAACGCCACCTTCGCCCGGCGCTGCCAGCAGGAGGGCATCACTTTCGTGGGTCCCCGCCCGGAGGTGATGGAGGCCCTCGGCGACAAGGTGCGCGCCAAGCAGGTGGCCGTGAGTTGCCAGGTGCCCATCATCGAGAGCAGCCAGCAGGACCTGACCTCGTTTGAAGTAGCCCGCGACGAAGCCCAGCGCATCGGCTACCCGGTGATGCTGAAGGCGGCGGCCGGCGGTGGCGGGCGCGGCATGCGCGTCATCCGCGATGACGAGCAGTTGGAGAAAGGCTTTTTTGAGGCCCGCAACGAGGCCAAAAAGGCTTTCGGCGACGACACGGTGTTTCTGGAGAAGTTTGTGGAGCACCCCAAGCACATCGAGGTGCAGCTGGTGGCCGACAACCACGGCGGACTGATGCACCTCTACGAGCGGGACTGCTCGGTGCAGCGCCGCTACCAGAAAGTGGTGGAGGTGGCCCCGTCGCTGAACCTGCCCGACCACATGCGCCACCTGCTCTACGAGTATTCGCTGCGGCTGGGCCGGGCCGTGGGCTACAACAACGTGGGCACCGTCGAATTCCTCGTCAACCCCGAGCTGGACCGCATCTACTTCATCGAGGTGAACCCGCGCATCCAGGTGGAGCACACCGTGACGGAGATGATTACGGGCATCGACCTGATCAAAACCCAGCTGCACATTGCCGACGGCCGCCACCTCGCCGACCCCGAAATCGGGCTGGGCGGCGACGTGAAGCCGCTGAAAATCGGCTACGCCATTCAGTGCCGCATCACCACCGAAGACCCCGAAAACGACTTCAAGCCCGACTACGGCACCATCGTGGCGTACCGCTCGGCCGGCGGCTTCGGCATCCGGCTGGATCAGGGCTCGGTGTACCAGGGCGTGAAGATTTCGCCCTTCTTCGACTCCTTGCTGGTGAAGGTGTCGGCGCACGCACCTACGCTGGAAGGCGCCGCCCAGAAAATGCAGCGCACCCTGGACGAGTTCCGGGTGCGCGGCGTGCGCACCAACATCCAGTTCCTGCAGAACATCATCGCGCACCCGGTGTTCGTGGGCGGGCAGGCCAACGTGGACTTCATCAAGGACCACCAGGAACTGTTCAAGTTCAAGCCCCGCCTCGACCGCGGCACCCGCCTGCTGGAGTTTCTCGGCGACTTGATCGTGAACGGCAACCCCGACGTGAAGGGCCACGTGGACCCGAAGCGCGAGCTGCCCAAGCCCACGCTGCCGCACTTCGACCCGGCCGGCGCGGTGCCTGCCGGCACCAAGCAGAAGCTCACCGAATTGGGCCCCGAGGGCTTTGCCCAGTGGCTGCGCGCCGACCAGCCCATCCACTACACCGACACCACCTTCCGCGACGCGCACCAGAGCCTGCTGGCCACGCGCATGCGCTCCTTCGACATGCTGAAGGTGGCCGAGCGCTACGCCCGCTGCCACCCGCAGACGTTCTCGATGGAGGTGTGGGGCGGCGCCACCTTCGACGTGGCCCTGCGCTTCCTGCACGAGGACCCCTGGGACCGGCTGGCCAAAATCCGGCAGGCCGTGCCCAACATCCTGCTGCAGATGCTCATCCGCGGGGCCAACGGCGTGGGCTACAAGGCCTACCCCGACAACCTCACGGAGCGCTTCGTGGAGCAAGCCTGGGAAACCGGCGTCGATGTGTTCCGCATCTTCGACTCGCTGAACTGGATGAAGGGCATGGAGTCCTGCATCGGCTTCGTGCGCAACAAGACGCAGGGCTTGGCCGAAGCCGCCATCTGCTACACCGGCGACATTCTGGATGTGAAGCGCAACCAGAAGTACAACCTCGACTACTACCTGCGCCTGGCCAAGCAAATCGAGGACGCGGGCGCCCACATCCTCTGCATCAAGGACATGGCCGGCCTGCTGAAGCCCTACGCCGCCACCGAGCTGGTAACGGCCCTGCGCGACACGGTGCAGCTGCCCATTCACCTGCACACCCACGATACCTCGTCGCTGCAGGCCGCTACGTACCTGAAGGCCGTGGAAGCGGGCGTCGACGTCATCGACGTGGCGCTGGGCTCCTTGTCGGGCCTGACCTCGCAGCCGAACTTCAACTCGGTGGTGGAAATGCTGCGCGGCACCGAGCGCCACCGCGAGTTCGACCAGCACAGCCTCAACGAATTCTCGAACTACTTCGAGACGGTGCGCGACTATTACTACCCCTTCGAGTCGGGGCTGAAGGCGGGGACCTCCGAGGTATTTCAGCACGAAATACCCGGCGGGCAGTACTCCAACCTGCGCCCGCAGGCCGCCGGGCTCGGCCTGCTCGACAAGTTTGAGTTGATCAAGCAGACCTTCGCCGAGGTAAACGAGCTGTTCGGCGACATCGTGAAGGTCACGCCCTCGTCCAAGGTGGTGGGCGACATGGCCCTGTTCCTGGTGTCGAACAACCTGACCACCCAGGACGTGCTCACCAAAGGCCACGGTATCAGCTTCCCCGAGTCGGTGCGCGAGCTGTTCCGCGGCGACATTGGGCAGCCCGAAGGCGGCTGGCCGCAGGAGTTGCAGCAGATCATCCTCAAAGACGAAAAGCCCTTCACCGACCGCCCCAACGAGCACCTCAAGCCCATCGACTTCGACAAGGAGTGGGCGCGGTTCCAGGAGAAGTTCGGGCCCGGTGCCCGCTTTACCGACCTGCTTTCGTGGCTGCTCTACCCGAAGGTGTTCGAGCAGTACTGGGCGCACCTGCAGCAGTTCGGCGACGTATCGGTGGTGCCCACGCGGGTGTTTTTCTACGGGCTGCGGCCCGGGGAGGAAACCATTATCGACATTGCCCGCGGCAAGAGCATCATCGTGCGGCTGCAGTCGGTGGGGCAGGTAAACGACGACGGGATGCGCACCATCTTCTTTACCCTGAACGGGCAGACGCGCAACCTGGAAATCCGCGACCGGTCGGTGGAAGTCAAGACGATTTCCAACCCCAAAGCCGACAAAAACAACGCCCAGCAGATCGGGGCTCCGCTGCAGGGGCTGCTGTCGCGGGTGCTGGTGGAAAGCGGCCAGAAAGTCAAGCGCAACACGCCGCTGTTCATCATCGAGGCCATGAAGATGGAAACCACCATCACGGCCCCGGCCGACGCGCTGGTGCAGGCCGTGAACCTGAGCGAGGGCACCCTCGTGAATGCCGACGACCTGGTGCTGACGCTCAACTAGGTCGCCACGCGAAACCGCTCGTTACCGGGCCCCGCCGCTTTGTTGATTCGAAGCAGCGGGGCCCATTTTTTGTCCGGTAATCTTATAATTTGCAGAGCTTATCTTTCCCTCTACAACGATGATTCACCTTCGCACGAGCAGCCGGTTTATCGGCCTTCTATTCTTCGGTGGCTTGCTGACCACCGCTGCCCAGGCGCAGCAAGGCAGCACCCCGGCCGCCGCTTCTGCTTCGCAGGCGGCCGCTAACTACAACAAGGCCAACATTCTTACCACCGAATTTCAAGCGTACAATACCTTCGACCACCGCTACGAGGGGTTAGTAGGCACGCCGTATTTGCAGAAAGGCTGGACGATGGCCCAGGTCACGATGGCCGACAAGCGGGAGCTAAACAGCATTCCGGCCCGCTACGACGTGTACCGGCAACTGCTGGTGGTGCAGCCCTACGCCAACCGAAAGGACTCTGTATGGCTGGACGCAGCGCGCATGAGCCGCTTCAAACTGCTGCCTGCATTGCCCGGGCAAGCGGAGCGCGTGTTTGAGCCGTTCACAGAATCTTCTGACCCCAAACTCCGCACGGCCTTCGTAGAGGTGCTCTACCGCAGCCCGGCCGGCTACGCGCTGCTGAAACTGCCCCGCAAGCTGATGGTAAAGGCCAGCTACCAGGGCGGTTACGCCGCCGACCGCCGCTTCGACGAGCTGGTAGACCGCACGGAATACTACTTGCGGCGCCCCGACGGCAGCGTGGCCGAGGTCAAGCTGAACCGCAAGTCGCTGGCCACCGCCGCGCCAACCCTCGGTGCCCTGGGCCAAAGCAAGCGCGACGTGAAAACGGAGCAGGACGCCGTGGAGCTGCTGCAGGCGGCGGAATCCGGCAAATAAAGAAAATCCAGTACACCGTCGGTTGATGCGAGCCACCGTAGTCCATGCAGGCGGCTGCGGCGGCATTATTGTGTGTAGACGGCTTCCAGCCGGGCCAAGGCAGCGGCCTCGGCCGGCGGCCCCGCGTACAAACGCAGCGTATCGCCCGAAATGCGGAAATAGCTGATGCGGCCAAGCACCGCCAGAAAGCGCGTTTCGGTATCAAGCATCGGGCACGCCATACGGGTGGAAAGCAGTTTGCTGAAGCGCAGCTGCTCGGGGGTGGGCTGCTCAAACGTGCCGGAGTAGCGGTTGCAGCCCGCGTTGCCCCGCACCCGGGAGCCTTCGGATTCCAGCAGCAGATCCAGCTCACGGCTGTTTTCGGTAAGCTGGATCGGGGCATCCTCCAGCTGCCGGAGCACCCAGCGGGTATTGCGCAGCGAAGCCGGCGGAGTAGCGGCGGCGCGGTCGGCAGCGGGACCGGGACCGTTGCTCCGGCAAGCCGGCATGCCCAGCGCCAAAACGGCTATACCAAAAAGGAAAAGGCGGTTCATGAGCGAAAGTAGCGGGTATGGCCTTGCTTAACGCACCGCGGCGGCTTAGGTTGACGCCGTGGCCGCGGCACACCTTGCCCGTGCGAAGCTGCACCGGGCGCGGCTGTACTCGCCGCCCCAGCCGGAAACGGCACTCCCCCGCGCGACGACGCCCGACCTGTTGGGGCCGGGCGTCGTCGCGCGGAGAATTAGTACTAAAGATTAGTAGCTGCCCGGCAGGGCGTTGGCGCGCAGGTTGCGGGGGCGGCCGCCCGCCGAGGGGGAGGCGGAAGTCGCCTGTTGCCGCTCCAGTTGCTGCAACCGCGCGCTCTGCGTGTTGTAGCGCGTTACGAGCTGATCGTAGGCTTGCAGCAGGGTTTGCAGTTGGTTTTTCAGGTCCGATAGCTCGGCGGCAGGGGCGTAGCGCGGATCCATGGGTTCCGGGTCACCAAAGCCGGTCACCGAACGAGCTGGAGAGCCAGTGGGTGCGGACTGCGCCCGCACGGAGGCGTGGCCGATGAGCAGCAAGGCAAACAGGAGCAAAAAGCGGAGTATGGTTGAGGGCATGTGGTTGGTATGGGGCGGTGAATGAATGGGACAAAACTAGGTTGTCTGCACTCCGCCGACAATCACACGATAATGTGACTCGTCCGAACCCACCCTTTGGAAGCCTGCTCAGTGGGGCAGCCGCACGCTCACGCCGCCGCTGATGGTACTGCCGCGCACGCCCGTGAAAGACCGGCCGGCGGCCACGTCGAGGCGGATGCCGGGCAGGGGACGCCAGTTCAGGCCCAGGGTGCTGCCGTGCGTGAAGCGTTGCCGCCCGGTACCGTAGGCCTCAGCGAAGAAACCGAATTTGCCTACCAGCGGCCCGTTCAGCGCCAGCGTGTACAGGTACTGGCCCAGCTTGGTATCGGCAGCCCGAAAACCGCTCTGGCTAAAGCCTAGGTTGGTTTCCAGCCCGAAGCGCTGCCCGATTTGCTGCGACACCAGCGCCCGGGCCGAGGCCAACGGCTTGGCCAGGTGCAGGGTGGCGTCGCCGGTTTTGGGCAGGGTCAGCTCCGTGAGGAAGACCACCTGCGAGCGGGCATCCTGCCGAGTGGAGGCTAGCCATTTGGCGCCCACCGTGAGCGGGGCCAGCCCCGTAGGTACCGGTGTAGCGCTGCCGTCGGCTCCGATCCGCCGCGGACCGGCGTGCTGGAAGCCTTGCGTCAGGCGCAGTTCCATGTGGTTGAAGAAGCCGATGCGCAGCAAGCCGCTGGAGAGGGTTTGGGCGCGGCCCGCCGCCGGCAGCTGCCGCTGCGTGCCGAGTTCCACCTGAAACTGGCCCGGGCGCAACATGCTGGTGGTAACGGTCTGGCCCGGGCGGTCAGGACGAATGTTGCGCACGAAAGGCGCTTCCTCATTCTGGGTCGGGTCGGTGGTCTGGGCCAAGGTGCGGCCGGCGGCGCCCAATACCAGGGCGCTGGTCAGCAGAATGGTCGTACGCATGCCCTACCGACAGCCTGCACTGATGGGAGGTTCAGATATTGACTGCCGGAAAGAATATAATTGTCAGTCAAGGCAGTCAGCAGGACTTAAATTGTTCTTTTCAAAGAATATTGGTTTGGTGCGTAACCTTTTCCGTACAGCTCAACAGGAACCTAATGGCGGTCTATTTCACCAATTTGCCCTCATGAAACACTTTTACCTAGGACTATTGCTGGCTGCCGTCAGCCCCGCCGCGCAGGGCCAGAATCTCGCGCCAGCCGACACCGTCTCGCCCTGGAAAACCAAGTTCAAAGGCTCGCTCAACATCAGTGAAGCGCTGTTGTCGGATAATTGGAAGGGCGGGGGCGTCAGCTTCTTCGGGCTGAACGCGCTGGTCAACTCGCAGGCCAACTACCGCCGCGGCCGCCAAAGCTGGGACAATCAAGCCGACTTTCTGTTTGCCTTCGCGCAAAACAAGGGGCAGGGCTACCGCAAAAACCTGGACCGCCTGTTTCTCGACACCAAGTACGGCTACAGCATCAGCTCCGACTGGGACATGTTTACTTCGCTGAACCTGCTTTCCCAGTTTGCCCCCGGCTACGAATACGATAAGGATGCGGCCGGCAACGAACGCGCCCGGCTGGTTTCGTCGTGGTTTGCGCCGGCTTTCCTGACGGCGGCCTACGGGTTTGAGTATCACCCCACCACTTTCTTCAAGCTGCGCCTCTCGCCGTTTGCGCCGCGCTTTACCTTCGTCAACCGCCCGGAGCGCTTCGTGGCCTCCGTGGGCGAGAAGCCCTACGGCGTGGCGCCGCCCCGCGAAGTGCGCCGCGAGTGGCTGGCCGCGCAGGTGTTGGCCGAGCTGGACAAGGAAATCATGCAGAACGTGAACCTGAAAGGCCGCTACGTGCTGTATGCCAATTACCAGACGCTGGCTTTTCGCCGGCTGGACCACCGGCTGGAGCTGGCCCTCACGGCCAAGGTCAACCGCTACATCAACGTGGCCCTGACCGGCATCGGGCTGTACGACTACGACCAAGACCGGAAAATTCAGGCCAGCCAGGCCCTGTCGTTGGGCTTCCTGTACACCTTCCAGAACCACGAGGACGCCAAGCAGTAAGCGGCCGCCCGCTCGAAGCGGACGGCCGCTTACGGCCGGTGCCTAATGCATCGAGTGCGTCTCGGTTTGGGTGGCCAAACGGCGCAGGATAAACTCCGCGTCGGCGGGAATGCCCTGGCGCAGCTGCATGATAGCCGCGTCTTGCCAGTTGCGAAACAGCGTGGGGTCCTGACGGCGGCTCTGGAGCCGCTCGGGGTGGGAGGTCAGCCACTGCGCTACAAAAGCTCGGGCTTGCTGGTCGGTCATGTTGTCCATGGGCGTAAGGAGTTGATTTGCCGATGGATTAATATACAACACCAGCCGCTGAACTCCTGCGCTGCTCGGCCGCCAGCGGAACGCGCCGCCCCAGTACATGCTAGTTTCTTGGGGCGGCGTGGCTTAGCGGTTGGGGCGGTTGTCGAGGTCGGGCGTATCGCTCCAGCGGCGGTTCTGTTCCCCGCGCCGGTCGTCGCGGTCGTCGCGGCGGCGGAAGGCGCTGTTGCGGCTGTTCGGGTCGTAGAGGCTGCTGCTGTAATCGTCGCCGTAACCGTAGTCGGAGCGGGCCCCGTCGCGGTTGCTGCCGTCGTAGCGCGGGCGCTGCTCGTCGCGGTCATCATCGCCGCGGCGGTTGTAGCGGGCGTTCTGTTGGGCCGGCCGCTCGGTGAAGTCGTCGTGGTAGTTTTCGTAGAAGTGGTCGTTACCACGGTCGGCATAGCCCCGTGAATATTGGTCGCGGCCGCGCGCGGTCTCGTGGCCGCGCACCCGGGCGTCGTCCTCGTGGTAGTCGCGCGGGGTGATGCCGCCCGGGCGCTGGTGGCTGTAGTGGATGTAGCTGGGCGCGTCGTCGTCGCGGCGGGCCGGGTACTCGCGCCGGTCCGTGTCGTCGTGGTAGCTGCGGAACTGGGAGTTGTCGCGGCGGTAGTATTCCGAGCCGCCGCCCTGGGGGCCTGTGTTGAAGCCACGGCTTTGATTGCCCTGGCCTGGGTGGCGGTCCTCGTCGTGGTGCTGCTCGTGGCGGCTGCGTTGGTCATACCCGCGGCTTTCGCCGCGCTGGCCGTAGTTGTCGCGGCTGCCCGAGCCGGTGTAGCTGGCCCTACTTTCCTCGCCACGCTGGCTGTGGCCGTAGTGGCGCTGCTCGTAGGTGTCGTCGCGGCGCATGCCGCTGGGCCGGCGGTTGTCGTTGTGCTCGTACTGGTTGCGGCCCCGGTCGTCAAAGTCGTCGGTGCGCAGTTGCTCTCGATTTGCCATGGGTACGAAGTGATTTGGTTGAGGCTAAGTTTTACCCCGGCGGCGAACCGATGGTTGCCTGGAAAGCTCGACTTTATTTTATAAATACGATGACTTACAATGCGTTAAGAAAATTATTCCATCAGAGCCCTGGCCGCGCAGTAAGCTGGTTTTGTACTCTTCAAGCCATTATGATTGAGCGGTGACCAGACTATTGGGTCGCCGATAAGGCCCGGATGGCGGCTTCGGGCTGTTGGCGTACCGGGCGGGCTTGGCGCGGTCGGCGCTACGTGCCCGCTGGCCGCGCCAAAGAGCGTCGGCAGCGGGCCTACGAAAGGGAGGCGAAACCAGGACCCGGGATGACGTGCAAAAAAGTCGGGTAGCTAGGTGCCACACCAGCGGCCGCTGTTGGATTTAGTAGGCGTGCCGAATAAATTTTAGTCGTCTTCGTAGTCGAGTCCGAGCACGTTATTCAGGGCACCCTGCAGCTCGGCGGCGGCGTGCATCTGCCCGGCTTTGCGGGCTACGGTGAGACCCATGCGCAGGATCTGAGCGGCCTCGTCGGGCTGGCCCTGTTGCTGGCGTAGTTTGCCGGCGTGGTAGTAAGTGCCCACGTAATCAGGGTGTTCCGCGAGTAGTTTCTGGTAGTACTGCCAGGCTGTGTCTAGGTCGCCGGCCGAGCGGTACTCGGTGGCCAGCGCGTAGATGGTGAAGGCGTCGTTCGGGTCGTCCTGGTAGAACGAAAGCAGTTGGGCGAGGCGGGTAGGCGGGGTTTCCATCGGCGGGAGTTTTCCAGTATCTTCGGCCCGAAATTAGGGCTTAGCCCGCATCTTCTGACCCATAAGCCGACCTGATGAAGTTCCTCGTTTGCATCAGCAACGTCCCGGACACGACGACCAAAATCACGTTTACCCCGGATAATAAGGAGTTTAACAAGGCGGGCGTGCAGTTCGTCATCAATCCTTGGGATGAGTACGCACTCACTCGCGCCATTGAGCTGAAAGAAGCCCAGGGCAGCGGCACCGTGACCGTGCTCAACGTTGGTGAGGCCGACACCGAGCCCAACATCCGCAAGGCCCTGGCCATCGGGGCCGACGACGCCATCCGCGTCAACGCCGCCCCGAAAGACGCTTGGTTTGTTGCCCAGCAGATTGCCCACTACGCCAAGGAAGGCGGCTACGACGTCATCCTGATGGGCAAGGAAAGCATCGACTACAACGGTTTCCAGGTGCACGGCATGGTGGGCGAGCTGCTCGGCATCCCGACGGTGGCCCCGGCCATGAAGCTGGACCTGAGCGGCAACACCGCCACGCTGGAGCGCGAAATCGAAGGCGGCAAGGAAATCGTGGAAGTCAATGCGCCCTTCGTGGCCTCCTGCCAGCAGCCCATGTGCGAGCCCCGCATCCCGAACATGCGCGGCATTATGACGGCCCGCACGAAGCCATTGAAGGTGGTGGAAGCTGTAGGTGAAGGCGCCGCAACCGCCGTGGCCGAGTACGCGCTGCCCCCCAAGAAGCAGGGCGTGAAGCTCGTTCCGGCCGAGTCGGCCGGCGACCTGATCAAGCTGCTGCGCAACGAAGCCAAAGTAATCTAATTCAGAACCGAGATTTTAGAGCTCAGAACTTAGCATTCCGCTGCTGGTTCTTGATAACGAGATGCTTTTCAACAGTTTTCTCCGGTCTAAGCTCTAGCTTCCAACCTCTCCGAAAATGTCAGTACTCGTAGTAGTAGAATGCGATAAGGGCGAAGTGAAAAAATCTTCGCTGGAAGTAGCGTCGTACGGCGCGCAGGTGGCCCAGGCCCTGGGCACTACGGCCACGGCCGTGGCCGTGGGCGAAGCCACCGAAGCCAACTTGGCCCAGCTCGGCGAGCAGGGCATCACCAAAGTGCTGTTCGACAACGAGCCCCGCCTGAAGGACTTCGTGAACGGCGCGTACACCAAGCTGATTGCCGCCGCCGCCGAGCAGGAGCAGGCCAAGGTTATCGTGCTGGCCAACTCCAATATCGGCGCCTCGGTGGGCTCGCGCCTCGCGGTGCGCCTGAAGGCTTCGCTGGCCACCAACGTGGTGGAGCTGCCCAAAATGGACGGCGGCCAGTTCACGGTGAAGCGCGGTGCCTTCTCGGGCAAGGCCTTTGCCGACGTGGTGCTCAGCGGCGAGCGGAAAATCATCGCCGTGAAGAAAAACAGCATCGAAGCCCTGCACAACGCCGGCCAGACGGCCCAGGTGGAGGCCTTCTCGGCTCAGCTGGCGGATACCGACTTCGCCGATGCGCCCAAGCAGGTGGTAATGCAGGATCAGGCCGGCGGCATTCTGCTGCCCGAGGCGGATAAAGTGGTATCGGGTGGCCGCGGCATGAAAGGCCCGGAAAACTGGCACCTCATCGAAGAACTGGCCCAGGCCCTGGGTGCGGCTACGGCCTGCTCCAAGCCGGTGTCGGACGTGGACTGGCGTCCGCACCACGAACACGTGGGCCAGACCGGCATCACCGTATCGCCGAACTTGTATATTGCCTGCGGCATCTCGGGCGCCATTCAGCACCTGGCGGGCGTAAACTCGTCGAAGGTTATCGTGGTGATTAACAAAGACCCGGAGGCCCCGTTCTTCAAGGCGGCCGACTACGGCATCGTCGGCGACGTGTTCGAGGTACTGCCCAAGCTGACCCAAGCCGTCAAGGAACTGGGCTAGTGAGGGCCTTGCAATGCGGGAATGAGCGAAAAAAAGTCTGCCCGGGCTTTCCTCATTCCCGCATTTCGCGTTAAACCCCTCATTCACCCATTTGCTCATTCACTCTTCTCTCCCTCGTGAAGAAAATTCAGCTCGAAATTCTGGGCTTGTCATCCAGCCAGTCACAGTCGGGGTCGTTTGCCCTGATCCTGGGCGAAAAGCACGGCAACCGCCGCCTGCCCATCATCATTGGTATGTTTGAGGCGCAGAGCATTGCCATCCAGATCGAGAAAATCAATCCGAACCGCCCGCTCACCCACGATTTATTCAAGTCGTTTGCCGAGCAGGTGCACGTGACCATTCTGGAGGTGCTCATCTCCGACCTGAAGGAAGGCGTGTTCTACTCCAAAATCGTGTGCTCCGACGGCGCTACGACGTTTGAGCTCGACTCGCGCCCCTCCGACGCCATTGCCATCGGGTTGCGCTTCGGTGTGCCGATCTACACCGTGGAAAGCGTGATGAGCGAGGCCGGCATCATTCTATCGGACCTGGAAGAAGGCGCTGAAGCCGACGACGAGGACGATGAGGACGAGGACGACGACACCCCGGGCACGCGCAGCGAAGTAGCTGAACCCCGCGAACCGTCGGGGCAGGTGTCGCTGGACGAACTGACCAAGATGCTGGCCCAGGCCCTGGAGCGCGAAGACTACGAGAAAGCTGCCAAGATCCGCGACGAACTCAACAAGCGCGGCGACAAAGGCAAAGAATAAGCACGGCGGCTGGCTGCAAAGCCAGCCTGAATGTGACGCGGCGGCCCGTTTCCGAATAGGAGACGGGCCGCTCTGGTTCCGGGTGGCAGCAAAGTGCGGCGGTTGGCCGCAATTGAGTAGACTTGCGCCCCATATTCTCGCTTTTATGTCAACCACTGACCCCCAAACCGCCGAGCAGGACCTGCGCTTCCCCATCGGCCACTACACCCTGCCGGAACAGCCGCTCACGGCCGAGGAGCGCGCCCCCTACATTCAGCAGCTGATGGCCCTGCCCACCGAGCTGCGCATGGCCCTGGACGGCCTCAACGGCCTGCAGTTCGACACGCCCTACCGGCCCGGCGGCTGGACCGTGCGCCAGGTGCTGCACCACCTGCCCGACTCGCACCTGAACAGCTACACGCGCTTCCGCCTGGCTCTGACGGAGGACAATCCCACCATCAAGCCCTACGAGGAGGCCGCCTGGGCCGAGCTGCCCGACGTGAGCATCGTGCCGCCCGACGTGTCGCTGATCCTGCTGGATGCGTTGCACGCGCGCTGGGTGGTGCTCCTGAGCCAGCTCACCGACGAGCAGTGGCTGCGCACCTGGTTCCACCCCGGCACCGGCCAGACCGTGCGCCTCGATCAGGCCCTGGTGATGTACGCCTGGCACGGCCGGCACCACGTAGCCCACATCACCAGCCTGCGCAAGCGCATGGGCTGGGGCGTGTTTGGGCAGTAGCCGCCGTAACGCACCATTCTCCGCGCCGGACCTGACCTGCGCGAGCTGAACGTGGTACCCGAAAACAGCACCGCCCGAAACCCATTGCTGAGGTTTCGGGCGGTGCTGTTTTCGGGCCCGTTGCGGCGCGCTTGAACCGGGCTATATGTCCTGGGAAGGCTCCTGGCGGATTTCTTCGAGGCTGCCACCTTCCATCTCGATGCGTTTGGCGGCGCGTACCAGGCTGCTGCTGAAGATGAATTCCTTTAGCTCGGGCACCTGCGCGTTCAAAATTTCGTCCTTGGTTCCGTCCCAGAGCTTCTGGCCCTTGTGCAGGTACACGATATGGTCGCCGATTTCCACCACCGAGTTCATGTCGTGGGTGATGATGACGGTGGTGATGCCGTACTCGTGGGTAATCTCGTAGATCAGCTCGTCGATTTTGATGCTGGTGAGCGGGTCGAGGCCGGAGTTGGGCTCGTCGCAGAAGAGGTAGGTACAGTTCGGGGCAATGGCGCGGGCAATGCCGACGCGCTTTTTCATGCCCCCCGACAGCTCGGACGGCATTTTGTTGCCGGCAGCTTCCAGCCCCACGCGGCGCAGGCAAAACTCCACCCGGTCGCGCCGCTCGCCGCGGCCCATGTCGGGCGTGAGCATACGCAGCGGAAATTCCACGTTCTCGAACACGTTCATAGAGTCGAAGAGCGCGGAAGCCTGAAACAGCATGCCGATCTGCTTCCGGATTTCCTGGCGGATTTCGATTTTGTTGTTCGTGAAGATGGTGCCGTCGAAGGTGATAGAGCCCAGGTCGGGCTTGAGCAGACCCACGATGCACTTGAGCAGCACCGACTTGCCGGTACCCGAGCCGCCGAGCACCAGGTTGCACTTGCCCGTTTCGAACGTGCAGTTGATGCCCTTAAGAATGGGCGTGTCGCCGAAGGACTTGTGAACGTTGTGAATTTCGATCATCGGGAGGAATGGCTAAATTTATTGATTGTTAAATTGTTATCGTTCGGAGTAGAACAGTCAGCAATTTAGCAATGCAGCCATTTGACAATTATAGTAGGGTCTGGGCTAGTACGTAGTCGGCCAGCAGGATGGCAATAATGGAGTGCGTGACGGCGGTGGTGCTGCTGGCGCCCACTTCCAGGGCGCCGCCCTCCGTGAAAAAGCCGCGGTAGGCCGAAATGGCCGATACCAGGAATGCAAATACCACCGATTTGATCAGGGCGAAAAGGATATTGTAGGGAATAAACGAGTCGCGGATGCCCTCCACGTACTCCTGGGCCGAGAGGGCGCCGGAAAGCGTGCCGGCAATGTAGCCGCCCATAATCGAGAGCAGCATGGCCAGAATCACCAGCATCGGGAAGGTAATCATGGCCCCGAGGATGCGCGGCAGCACGAGGTAGTTGGTGGCGTTGATGCCCATGACCTCCAGCGCGTCGATCTGCTCGGTGATGCGCATGGTGCCCAGCCCCCCGGCGATGCTGCTGCCCACCTTGCCGGCCAGCACGATGCTGGTGATGGTGGGCGCCAGCTCCAGGATGGTCATTTCGCGCACCATGAAGCCGATGGTCGACTTCGGAATAAGCGGGTTGGTGAGGTTGTAGGCAATCTGCACGCAGGTAACGGCGCCGATGAACGCGGCTACGATGCTGACAATGAACACCGAATCGATACCAATGAGCACGGCTTCGTCGAGGGTGCGATTCCAGAGTACTTTTAGGCGTTCGGAACGCACAAGCATGCTCCGCATGAAGAGCAAGAACTGGCCGAAAACTTTGACCATAGGAAGGCTGGAGAAAAAGAAATGAACCTGCGGCAGCGCCGCAGGCCTACATACGTACAAACCGCGAAACAATCTTACGCGATATGCACAAAACAATTGTGGTGACGGGCGGCACCAAAGGTATTGGCCGCGCTATTCTGGAGCGCTTTGCTCAGGCCGGCTGGCGCTTGGTAACCTGCGCCCGCTCCGCCAACGACCTCGACGAGCTGCGCGCCGCGCTGGAACAACAGCATCCCGGCGCCGAAGTTAAGACGTTGCCGGCCGACCTGAGCAAGCCTAACGAAGCCCGGCGCTTCGTGGACTTCGTGCTGGGCCTGGGCGGCCCGGTCGACGTGCTGGTCAACAACACCGGTTCCTTCGTGCCCGGCCGCCTGCAGGACGACGCGGCCGACGGCTCGACCCTGCGCGACATGCTGGCCGTGAACCTGCTCTCGGCCTACGACGTGACGCGCGGCCTGCTGCCGCAGCTGCTCCAGCAGCCGGCGGCCCACATTTTCACCATCTGCTCCACGGCCAGCCTGATTCCGTACCCCAACGGTGGGTCGTACGGCGTGGCCAAGTTTGCCCTGTACGGCATGACCAAAAACCTGCGCGAGGAGCTCAAGCACACCGGCGTGCGGGTGACGGCCGTGCTGGCCGGCGCCACGCTCACGGCCAGCTGGGAAGGAGTAGACCTGCCCGCCGAGCGGTTTATCCGCGCCGCTGACGTCGCCGAGGCCGTGTACGGCACCTGGAGCCTCTCGCCGCAGGCCGTGGTGGAGGAGTTGCTGATCCGGCCGCAGCTGGGGGATATTTAGCTTGCGGTAGGAGGGTGTAAGTGTAGGAGTTTAGGAGTTAAAAAAGGGGAAGATAATACAGGAGAATGAAGGCGTTTGGCCTGTTCTCTTTTACTCTTTTCACTTCTCTAACTCATACCCTACTGGCTAACTGCCCGGCCTTTGCCCGTCACGTTGATGTCGTGGCGAGCCGGTGGTCCGCTGTAGTACAGCGTGCCCGAGCCGTCGACCTGCGCGCTGAGGTAGTCGGTGACGAGCACGCGGGCGTTGCCGTCGCCGAGCTTGTTCAGCTCGACCTGGGCGCGGCGGGCGCGCAGGCCGTCGGCGTACAGGCTGCCCAGGTCGCCGACGGTGGCAATGAGCTGATTGGTGCGGCCCGTCAGGCGCATGTCACCCAGCTCGTAGAGGTCGACCCAGAGGAAGTTGCTTTCCACGTCGAACTCCACGTCGCCGGCGCGGGAGAGGTGCAGAAAGAGCGTGTCTTGGCGGAAGGTGCCCTGGGTACGCAGCGTCTTCTCGCCGATGTGAAACACGTCGGTGAGGCGCGGGGTGTGCAGCGTCACCTGCCGGGGCACGTCGTAGCGGCGTACCCAGTTGCAGCGCGAGGTGTTGCGGATGGTGAGCGTGCCGTCTTGCTCGGTCAGCTCCAGGTCTTCCTGCAGGTTTTTGCCGGTGCGCACCTCGGCGTAGGTTTCGGTGTCCTGCACTACGGTCACTTCCACGTTGTCGTAGAGGCGCAGCACGTGAAACGGAGCCAGCGCGCGGCGCTCCACGGTCACCTTGCCGCTGCTTTTGAGGCAGTCGGTTTCGTGGTCTTCGCCGCAGCCGGCCAGCAGCGCGGCGGCCAACAGCAGCGCCGGGGCTGCGTATGCCCGGAGGCGGCGCCGGCTGCTAACTTGCGCGGCTTTCAAACACCAATTCGTCAACACGTTTTCCAACCAGGAAGCTTATGGATCTGAACGGCAAGGTAGCCATTGTCACGGGCGTCAGCAAAGGCATTGGCCTGGCTACGGCGCAGCTCTTGCTGGCGCAGGGGGCCGTAGTGGCCGGCTGGGGCCGCCGCCAGCCCGAATCGTTGCAACACGAGCGGTTTCAGTTTTTTGCCTGCGACGTGCGCGACGAGGTGCAGGTGCAGGAGGCTTTCACGAACACGCAGCGCGAACTGGGCCAGGAAATCCACGTGCTGGTCAACAACGCCGGCCTCGGCATCTCGGGCCCGGTCGACGGGTTCAGCTCCGAGCAGTGGCACCGCATGTTCGACACGAACGTGCACGGACTGTTTTACTGCACCAAGGCCGTGCTGCCGCAGATGAAGCGCCAGCAGCTGGGCCACATCATCAATATTTCGTCCATCGCGGGCCTGAACGGCATCGAAATGATGGCCGGCTACTGCGCCACCAAGTACGCGGTGCGCGGCTTTTCCCACTCCCTGTTCAAGGAAGTGCGCAAGGATGGCATCAAGGTTACCTGCCTCTACCCGGGCTCCACGCAGACCAACTTCTTCGACGACATTCCCGGCACCACGGCCAACGAGCACATGATGCAGCCGGAGGACATCGGCGGGGCCATTCTGTACGCCCTGCAGACGCCCTTCAACTTCCACATCGTGGACGTGGAGATGCGGCCGCTGCAGCCCAAAAAGTAAACACCGTGATGCTGCTGATCTGGGCAGCCTCGGTGCTGCTGGTGTGGTATACCGTGCGGCAGCACCGCCGCGCGCGGCCGGAACGCCACCGGGTGCAGGCGATGTTCGTGCTGCTGGCGTTGGCCTGGCTGGTGCTGCTGGGCGTTTGGGTGATCCTGCCGCTGGTCGCGTCCTGGATTGGCGAGGCCGTCCTGACGCATCGGTGAGGCCCCGGTGCCGGTAATGCGCCCTGAACGCTGTACTTTCGCCCTCCCTATGGTTGAAATCCAACATTTAACCAAACTCTACGGCCCGCAGGCCGCCGTCAACGACATTTCGTTTGCGGCCGGCCGCGGCGAAATCCTGGGTTTTCTGGGCCCGAACGGGGCCGGCAAGTCCACCACCATGAAAATTGCCACCGGCTACCTGCCGCCCAGCGCGGGCTCGGTGCGCGTGGCCGATTTCGACGTGGTGGAACACCCGCTGGAAGTGCGCTGCCGCGTGGGCTACCTGCCCGAGCACAACCCGCTCTACCTCGACATGTACGTGCACGAGTACCTCGACTTCATCGGGCGGGTGCACGGGCTGTCGGGCAGCACACTGCGCAGCCGCGTCAAGGAGCTGGTCGGCCGGGTGGGCCTCACCCGCGAGCAGAACAAGCAGATCGGCGCTCTTTCCAAGGGCTACCGGCAGCGCGTGGGCCTGGCGCAGGCCTTGGTACACGACCCGCAGGTACTCATCCTCGACGAGCCCACCACCGGCCTCGACCCCAACCAGATCGGCGAAATCCGCACCCTGATCCGCGAGTTGGGCCAGGATAAAACCGTCATCTTCAGCACCCACATCCTGCCCGAAGTGCAGGCCCTCTGCGACCGGGTGGTCATCATCAGCCGCGGGCAGCTAGTGGCCGATGCGCCGGTGCGCGAGCTGGCTGGCCTGACCAAGGGCGGCGCAGTCATCCGGGCCGAGTTTGAGGGCCCGATTGACCCGGCCCCGCTCTGGCAGCTGCCGGGCGTGAAAGGCGTGGAGCAGGGGCAGGGCGGCGCCTGGATTATCCGCACCGAGGGCAAAGGCGACCAGCGCCGCGCCATTTCGCAGCTGGCCGCCCAGCAGGGCTGGCTGTTGCTCGGACTGCGCCAAGAAGAACAGTCGCTGGAGCAGGTGTTCCAGGAGCTGACGACGGCCACCAAGCAAGAAAAATAAGAACGTCATGCTGAGCTTGTCGAAGCATCTCTACCGCTTCGTTGCATCGTTCGGTAGAGATGCTTCGACAAGCTCAGCATGACGACCTGATGATATCCGGCATCAGCGAAATCAACTAACTCAGCGCTAATCAGCGGTTCATGTTCGCCGTCCTTCGCAAAGAATTCAACGCCTTCCTCAACTCCCCGGTGGCCTATGTGGTGCTCGGGGTGTTCTTGGTGGCCACCGGTCTGTTCGTGTGGGTCTTCCCCGATAGCAGCGTGCTCGACTACGGCTTTGCCGACCTGCAGACGCTGTTCAACCTGGCCCCCTGGATTTTCCTGTTCCTGATTCCGGCCATCACCATGCGCACCTTCGCCGAGGAAAAAAAGGCCGGCACCATTGAACTGCTGCTCACTCGCCCGCTCACCGACGGGCAACTGGTAGGAGGGAAGTACCTGGCCTGTCTGCTGCTGGCACTCCTGGCGCTGGTGCCCACCTTGCTCTATTACTACTCCGTGCACCGGCTCGGCTCGCCGCAGGGCAACATCGACTCGGCCGCCTTCGCCGGCTCGCTTATCGGGCTTACGCTGCTGGCCGCCGTGTTTGCTGCCATCGGCGTGCTGGCCTCGGCCCTCACCCGCGACCAGATCATTGCCTTCCTGGTGGCCGTGGTCGGCTGCTTTCTGGTGTATTCCGGCTTCGATTCGCTGGCCTCACTGTTTGAAGGTTCCGCGGCCTACTACATCGGCCAGCTCGGCATTGCGGCCCACTACCGCGACCTGAGCAAGGGACTCGTGGACTCGCGCGACCTGCTGTATTTCCTTTCGGTGGTGACGGCCATGCTGCTGGCCACCCGCCTCGTGCTGCAAAGCCGCAACTGGTAACCCGGACCTACCTGACGCATGGAAACCACTCCCGCCGCCACTACGCCCGCCTCCGTTGCCCCGGCCACCCCGCGCAAGCAGCGCGATTTGCTACGCTTTGGCCTGATTATCCTGGGCCTGCTGGTGCTGAACTTCGTCGCCCAGCGGTTCTTCTTCCGCGTTGATCTGACCGAGGACAAGCGCTACAGCATGTCGGCCGCTACCAAGCAGCTGCTCACCACCATGCCCGAGCCGGTCACCGTGACGGTGTACTTGGCCGGCGACTTTCCGCCCGCGTTCCGGCGCCTCTCGCAGGCCACCCGCGAAACGCTCGACGAAATGCAGATTCACGCCGGCTCCAAGCTGCGCTACGTGTTCGTCGACCCCTCGGCGGCCACTTCCGAAGCCGACCGCAACAAGGAGTACCAGCGGCTGATGCAGAAGGGCCTGACCCCCACCAACCTCGGCGCCAACGAAGGCGGCAAGCGCGTGGAGAAGATCATCTTTCCCTGGGCCACCGTCACGGTGGGCAACCGCGAGGAGAACGTGCTGCTGCTGCGCGGCAACCAAGCCGCTCCGCCCGACGTGCGCCTGAACCAGAGCATCGAAGGGCTGGAGTACGAGCTGGCCTCCGCCGTGCGCCGATTGGAGCCCACCAAACGCCAGCTCATCGGCATCGTGGAGGGCCACGGCGAGCCCGACAACGAGCACATCGCCGACCTCATCGGCACGCTGCAGCGCGACTACAACGTGTACCGCATCGACCTGAATAAGGTGACCGAGCAGAACATGAAGGCCCTCTCGGCCGTCATCGTGGCCAAGCCTGAGCGTGCCTACACCGACCCCGAGAAGTTCAAGCTTGATAAGTTCATCACCGAAGGTGGCCGGGCGCTGTTCTTCGTGGATGCTATGCGCGTGAACCTGGACAGCGCCAACCGCGGCGGCATGCTCTCCTTCCCGCTCGATCTGGGCCTGACGGATTTGCTGTTTACCTACGGCGTGCGCGTCAACGGCGACCTGCTGCTCGACGTGAACTCCGGCGTGATTCCGATGGTAACGGGCATGTCGGGCGACAAGCCGCAGGTGGAGCCCATGCCCTGGCCGTTTTACCCGGTCGTGAACAACTTCAGCCCGCACCCCATCACCCGCAACCTCGACGCGGTGTACCTGAAGTTCGTCAGCACCATCGACACGGTGAAGGCCGCCGGCATCCGCAAGACGCCGCTCATGTACACCTCGCGCTACACCCGCGTGCTGCCCGCCCCGGTGCCCATCAACCTCAACGACGCCCGCCTGCCCCCGGACCCCAAACTGTACAAAAGCGGCCCCAAGCCCGTGGGCTACCTGCTCGAAGGGCAATTCCGCTCCCTCTTCGCCAACCGTGCCAAGCCCGGCACCACGCAATTTCTGCCCGGCCAAAACCCGCAGGCCATGCCCGGTAAAATCGTGCTCATCTCCGACGGCGACTTCGTGCGCAACGATGTGGACCCCAAAACCAAGCGCCCCCTGCGCCTGGGCTACGACCGGCTGGCCACCACCGAATTTGCGAACCGCCAGCTGGTGCAGAACGCCGTCGACTACCTGCTCGACGAGTCGGGCCTGATTGCCGTGCGCAGCAAGCAGATCACCCTGCGCCCCTTGGACAAGGTGAAAATCAACGCAGAAAAGCGTCAGTGGCAGCTGCTGAACCTGGGCGCTCCGCTGGCGTTGCTGGCCGTGTTTGGGCTGGTGCGGGCCTGGCTGCGGAAGCGGAAGTACGCGTCGTTTGGGGTAGAGTAAACCTGTGTGATTCGATGAGCGGCCATCCGGCTGGAAGAGAAACCAGCGTATGCGACGAGTGCCGCATCCTTTACTTCGCCTACGCTTCTCGGATGACTTTATTATATCCAGAATGTGCACATTGGCTTTACGGTTACCCCAATTGCGACCATAACATGGCGCATGGCAGGTGCCTACTATGTTACCGGGACGGCAGCGTTAGCAGCTACGTCGAAAGCCTAAAATAGCTTAGACCAAAAAGGGCAAGTCGCAGTAAAAGCACGAATTGCGCTCCTGAGTAAGCGGTTCTTGCCTCACCCCGTAGCCAGCAGCCGCTCAATTTCCGCCTGCGCAATGGGCGGGGTGGCGCCGCGGTAGGTGGCTACCAGCGCGCCCACGGCGCAGGCGCGGCGCAGGGCTTCGGCCACGGTGTTGCCTTGCAGCCAGTGGCGCAGCAAAGTAGCCAGGAAGGCGTCGCCGCTGCCGATGGTGTCCTGCACCACCACCGGGAAGCCGGGCTGCTCCAGCAGCTGGCCGTCGGCGGTGAGGGCAGCGGCACCGTTTTCGCCCCGCGTTACCACCAGCAGCTGCCAGCCGAAGCGGGCCTGCAAAAAGCCCATGGCGGCTTCCGCGTCGAGGCCCGGGGCGTACCAAGCGGTGATTTCGCTTAGCTCGTGGTGGTTCAGCTTCGCTACCCGCGCCCGGGGCAGCAGCCACTCCAGCTGCCCCCGAGAATAGTGCGGGGGCCGCAGGTTCACGTCGAGAACCGGCAGGCGGCTCAGGGGCAGCAGGTGCTGCAGGGTGGCAAAGGAAACCGGGCTGCGCGAGGCCAGGGTGCCAAACACCAGTACGTCGGCGGCCGCGGCGGCCGTGGCCAGCTCCTCGGAGTAACGGATGAAGTCCCAGGCCACTGGTGCCACGATATCGTAGCTGACTTCCTGCCAGCTCTCGGCCCGCACCTGCACCGTGCCGGTGGGCTGCCCGGCATCATCGGTTTGCACCAGGCCGGTATCCACGCCCTGCTGCCCCAGAAAGGCGCGCAGTTCCCGGCCCGGCGCGTCGTCGCCCACGCGGCTGATGAGGCGGGCCCGTAGGCCCTGGTGGTGCAGGTGCACGGCCACGTTCAGGGGCGCGCCGCCGGGCACCGGACCCGTGGGCAACATGTCCCACAGCATTTCGCCGTAGCAGAGAACCTGGAAGGGCATAACAGCAATAGACTGAAGTAGGAGGCCATCAAAAGCCCCGTGAAGGTGGCCGCAGCTGCTTAAACGGCAAATGGGCGCGCTCAGCTGCGGAGCCGCTTCGAAAACAGCGGCCTCGGAGTGCCTTTGGCGTGGCGGGATGCCTAGCCGGGCCCGTGTTTCTGCCCGCGGGCGGTGCCCAAGCGCTGACAGCCTTTGCCCCGCCCATCGACACGGCTGGCGGCGGTTCCAACGGGCATGTGGCCGCTTGGATGGTGCAGCTCGACGGAGAGGTATTCGTAGACGACGGGTGCACAGCCTGCGGTGGCGGCCTGAGCAGCTCCCGACGGGCCGGTGTGGCTCAATCCCGGCTACCGGCCGGCCTTTGCCTGCCGGCGGTGCAAGCGGGAAGCCAAGCGGGGCTGATGCGGCGCGTGACCTGCGAATAACCGCCGCAGCAATAGAACACAGCGCCTCATGCCGGTTTTGGAACTGGGCGCTGGTGTTCCGGCGCTGCGGCGGTGGGTGCTTCTCGGGCTTATTAAAGGCGGACCGTTTCGCGGCGCACAAATTCCGTCAGGACCGAATGCAGCAGCGCATCGCCGGCCACCGTGGAAGTCAACCCTTCTGGCGTGCGAAAGCCCGCCAGGTGCACATAATCCGCTGGCTCGATGGCGGTAAAACCCATGGACCATTCCGCAAAGCTGCGCCGCGTGAGGGGCCCGTCGGCCAGCTTGGTCACGTCGTGGTGGCGCAGGTCGCGGCTGATGCTGGCGAAGATGCCTTGCACCTCGTTGCGGGGGCCTTCAAGCACTTGTAGGATATGGCCGTGGCAGTAAAGCAGCACGCCCGTGATGCCGTGCGCGGTGTTCCAGGCACGGGACTGAGCGAGCAGCGCCTGCAGTTGCGCCTCCGTGAACAGGCTGGTAGCTGCGCTTTGGTAAACGAGATGGTAGAGGGGAGCAACGCTCATAATAAACAACCGGGATGAATAGAGGTGGGCGCGGCTCCGACAACCTACAAAAAATCAGGGAAAAACACAGCAGTTCAATAGCGCAGTAGGTCTTGCTCTGTCCCCCGACGAGAAACGGGCCGATACCACACACTGGGTTAGCAAGCCGCTACGGAAGCCCGCTACAGCCCTAGAAACTCCCGTATAGCTCCCTATCTTTGTCTTCCTAAATTCGCCACACTTCCCAAAGCCCTATATGAAGTTCATCGTCTCGTCCTCGGCGCTCCTCAAGCAGCTCCAGAGCATCAACGGCGTCGTCACGAGCAACCCCGTGGTACCCATCCTGGAGAACTTCCTCTTTGAAATTGAGAACGGCAAGCTCACCATCACCGCCTCCGACCTGGAGACCAGCATGATGACCGAACTGCCCGTGGAAGCCCGCGAAGGCGGCCGCATCGCCGCCCCGGCCCGCATCCTGCTCGACACGCTCAAGAACCTGCCCGACCAGCCCGTCACCTTTACGCTGGACGAAGAGACCTACGGCATCGAAATCAGCTCGGCCAACGGCCGCTACAAGCTGGCCGGTGAAAACGCCACCGACTTCCCCCGCGTGCCGGTGGTGAAAGGCTCGGCTCCGGTGGAAATTCCGTCCAGCTCCCTGCTGCGCGCCATCACCAAGACCATCTTTGCCGTTTCGACCGACGAGCTGCGCCCGGCCATGACCGGCATCCTGGTGCAGCTAGCCGACAACCAGGCCACCTTCGTGGCCACCGACGGGCACCGCCTGCTGCGCTACCGCCGCGCCGATGTAGCCGCCGGCCAGACGGCCAACCTCATCATTCCGCGCAAGGCGTTTAACCTGCTCAAAGGCGCGCTGCCCTCCGAGGCCACGCCGGTGCGCATGGAGTTCAACCAGTCGAACGCCTTCTTCTCCTTCAACCAGATGCGCCTCGTGTGCCGCCTCATCGACGAGCGGTACCCCGACTACGAGAACGTCATCCCGGTGTCGAACCCGAACAAGCTCATCATCGACCGCGGCCAGCTGCTGAACTCGGTGAAGCGCATTGCCATCTACTCGAACAAGACCACCCACCAGGTGCGCCTGCGCCTGGCCGGCTCCGAGCTGACCATTTCGGCCGAAGACCTGGACTTCTCGAACGAAGCCAACGAAAAGCTGCCCTGCCAGTACGACGGCGAAGACATGGAAATCGGCTTCAACGCCCGCTTCCTGATCGAGATGCTCTCCAACATCGACTCCGAGGAAATCACCCTGGAGCTGAGCACCCCGAACCGCGCCGGCCTGCTGATGCCCACCCTCGCCGAGGACAACGAAAGCATCCTGATGCTGGTGATGCCGGTGATGCTGAACAACTACGTTTAAATTGTTTGATGGCTAAACGGTTAAATGGCTGGTCGTTCACACGGCCGGCCATTTCGCTTATGCTGCCATCGGATTTGCTGGCTAGGTGGACCTGAACGGTCAGCCATTTAGCCATTCAACCATTTGACCATTCATCAAGATGAAAAAATCTGAAATCCGCTTCAGTATTGCCCTCGACGAGCAGAAAATCCCCGAGGCCATCAGCTGGAGCGCCACTGACGCGGGCGCCGACATTCACTTCGCCAAGGCCATGAACATCTCCATCTGGGACCGGGAAGAGCGCGGCACCATGAAGATTGACCTCTGGACCAAGGACATGCCCGTGAACGAGATGAAGCGCTTCTACGTGGACATGATCGGTTCGCTGGCCGAAAGCATCGTGGCCGCCACCAGCGACGAATTCATGGGCGCCAAGCTGCGCGCCGTGGGCAAGGAGCTGGCCCAGCACGTGGAGCAGGAAGAGAAAAACCAGCGGTAAGCGCGGCAGCTTGCCACTGAACGCAAAAAAGCCCGCCCGGCAGTACGCCGGGCGGGCTTTTTATATCTGATACGTAATGCTAGCGGCTACCGCCGCGCGACGAGCCTTTGGCGTCGTCTTTGGTCTGGCTGAGGGTCGCGCCTTTGGCCGAAGCCGGGAGCGGATTCTGCACGGATTTTACGAGCATGATGTTCGACGACTGCGCGGCGTAGTCCTTATCGAACTTGTAGTACTGCGAGCGGTTACCGTAGTACGCGCTGTATTGGTCGGTGGTGAGGATGGAGCGCAGCTCCTGGTCCCGCTCCCGGCACACGCCCAAGCACTGCGTGTCGATAAGCTGGTCGTTGCCAGCCAAGCGCGTTTCAATAGCGGCCATCTTGGCGACCTTGTCCGTGTTGATGGCGCGCAGCTTGGTAGTCTGGTAGTTGTTCAGCCGCAGTTCGCGGGCCATCTGGTCGGACAGACGGTCGGCGCGCTGTTGCACCACGGGGTTCTTCTTCAGCTGCTGCGCTTGCGTCCCGAGTGCTACACCCGTCACCAGCACAGCCGTTGCAAGGATCTTCTTCATGGTCATGGCAAGTTATATCGTTAGCGGGCCGAAGCCACGGAGACAAAGTTGAAGCTGCCTAAGCAGCTAACGCCCTTTTCTAACGAAAAAGTATGCCGGGCAGTTCTCTCCACGAGGGGTAAATAACGGCCTTGCCAAATTATTGGACGTTCCGTAGGGTTAGAACGGCCCGCATCGGCCAGGCTACCATTCCGCAAAGCGTGGTCAGAACTTGTTCATCCACATCATCGACTCGACGGGTTTGTCAGTGCGCTGGTTGTACTTCGCGTTCGGTTTACGGTTGTAGTAGTTCTGGATGGCGCCCTCCACGGTGAAGTAGATGAGCTGCCCAATGGGCATGCCGCGGTAGATGCGCACGGGCTGCGTCACGCTGATTTCCAGCGTCCAGGTGTTGGAGAAACCCACGTCGCCCTTGCCGGCGGTGGCGTGGATGTCGATGCCGAGGCGGCCCACCGAGCTTTTGCCCTCCAGGAAGGGGACGTGCGCATGTGTTTCGGTGTATTCTTCCGTCACGCCGAGGTACAGCGTTTCGGGCTTGAGCACGAAGCCTTCTTCGGGGATTTCGAAAACGTCGATTTCGTTGTGCTTGCGGGCGTCGAGCACGGCGTCGCGGTAGGTGGCCAGGTAGCGGCCCAGGTGCACGTCGTAGGAGTTGGTGCCCAGGCAGCTGCGGTCGTAAGGCTCAATTACGATGGTGCCGCGCTCCATTTCGGCCAGGATTTGCTCGTCGGTCAGGATCATCAGGAAAGAAAAAGAAGAACGAAGCAGGAGCCACGAACTGGAGGGGCCTCCAACTCTTCATGGCTCCTGCTTCATTCCTATGAAATCAGGCTTCGTCGTCTTCGTACCGGTCGCTGGGAAGGGCCGGCGCGCGGCGCTTGGCGGCCACCGAGGCGGCTTCTTCCTCCTCTTCTTCGCCGAACGGCTCGGCTTCGGCAGTGAGGTTATTGATCTGGGCACGCAGGCCCGGAATCACGGACAGCGTCAGGTACAGCACCAGGCCGAGCGACAGTACGGAGCTGAGCAGCAGCGTGTAGTCGAGCCAGTCGTGGCGGGGGGCGCTGTACTCCCCGATGGGCCGGGCCCGGGGCGACGCGGGCTCCTCGGCGGCTTCGTCGGTCTGCGGGGCGGGGTCTTCGAGCGGCTTGCTCACCGGGGCTTCGGCCTGGGCGTCCACGTCGGCCGGGGGCACGTTGGCCGCGTCGGCCAAGAGGTCCTCGGGCACGGGGTCCTCGGAGGCGTTGAACTGGGCGCTGGCCTGCTTGATGTAGCGCTGCAGCCCGTGGATGAGGGCGGCACGCTCGTCGCGCGGCAGGCCGCGGATAAAGAACTCGAAGTTGGGGTCGATCAGGATGCTGTTGAGCTGCTTCTCAAATTCGGCCAAATCGGTGCGGCCTTTGCCGAAGCGGTTCTTGTAGCGCTCGGCCACGCCGTTGTAGTTGCGAAACAGCTGCTTGAGGTCGTCGCGGCCGGGGAAGTCGTCGAAGTCGCGGCGGGCCTTGGCCGTGCGCAGCGTCACGGGAAACTTGCGGCGCGTGAAAGCCTTGTCGTAAACGGTTTCCATGGTGCGGAAATTCAGCTCGTCCACGGCGCGGTCGAACAGCTGCTTGTTTTGCGCGGCCAGTTTCTCGGTCTGGGCAAGCATTCCCAACGGCATCATCAGCAACAGCACGAGCAGGCTCCAGAACCCCAAACGGTAGCGGTAAGGCATAGCAACAGGCAACAGGTTTGGGGCAAAGATAGGCCGCGGGCCGGCTATGATGCCAAACCAATGGCTATAACGCGGGGAAATAGGGCCTTGGGCTTGGAAAAGGACTAAACGCCCTCTTCGAAAGCGCGGCCTCCAGAGTAGGTTCTGGTCAACGCGTACGCTTCCCCCAACCGGGCGCAGATACTTTTGGGCCATTGTCTAAACGGCGAAGCGCAGCCACCACCCGTTGCTGGGGTAGTGGCTGCGCTTTTGAAATGGTGCGTCTGGCTACACTCCGGCCCCTTACAGCCCGTGGGCCTCGCGCATGGAGGCGTGGCAGGCGGTCAGGTACAGGTCCACGAGGTCGTCGGTAACGGCGGTACTCACAAACAGGGCCTCGAACTGCGAGGGCGCGAGGTAGATGCCTCGGTGCAGCATGGCGCGGAAGTAGCGACCGAAGGCTTCCAGGTCGGCGGTTTTGGCCGACGCCAGGTCCGTAACGGGCTGGGCGGTGAAGAACACGCTCCACATCGAGCCGACGCGGTTGACGGTATAGTCCAGACCCAGCTCGGCGGCAATCTGCCGGGTGCCGTCGGCCAGGGCGGCGCTGGTGCGCTCCAGCTGCTCGTATACGTCGGGGTGCTCGTGCAGGTAGCGCAGCTGGGCCAGGCCGGCGGCCGTGGCGATGGGGTTGCCGGAGAGCGTGCCGGCCTGGTACACCTTGCCGGCGGGGGCCACCTGGTCCATAATTTCGCGCTTGCCGCCGTAGGCGCCCACCGGCATGCCGCCGCCGATGATTTTGCCCAGCGTGGTCAGGTCCGGCTCGATGCCGAACAGCTCCTGGGCGCCACCGCGGGCGAGGCGGAAGCCGGTCATCACCTCGTCGAAGATGAACACGATTCCGTGGCGGGTGCACAGCTCGCGCAGGCCCTGCAAAAAGCCCTCGGCGGGCGGCACCAGGCCGATGTTGCCCACGACGGGCTCCAGAATGATGGCGGCAATCTGCTCGGGGTTGGCTTCGATGGCGGCGCTGACCGCGTCGAGGTTGTTGTAAGGCACCGTGAGCGTGTCCTTGGCCACGCCTTCGGTTACGCCGGGCGAATCGGGGGTGCCGAGGGTGAGGGCGCCCGAGCCGGCGGCAATCAGGAAGGAGTCGCCGTGGCCGTGGTAGCAGCCTTCAAACTTGAGGATCTTGGCGCGGCCGGTGTAGCCGCGGGCCACCCGGATGGCCGACATGGTGGCCTCGGTGCCGGAGTTGACGAGGCGCACCTTCTCGATGCTGGGCACCATCTGGGTGATCAGCTCGGCCATTTCCACCTCGCGGCGCGTCGGGGCGCCAAAGGAAAGGGAGGAAGGCAGGGCCTGGGCCACCGCGTCGAGCACGATTTGCGGGGCGTGGCCGAGAATCATCGGCCCCCAGGAGTTGATAAAGTCCAGGTAGCGGTTGCCGTCCACGTCGGTCAGCCACGCGCCCTGCGCCGACTGCATGAACACGGGGTGGCCGCCCACGGCGCGGAAGGCACGCACGGGCGAGTTGACGCCGCCCGGAATCAGGTCTTTGGCGCGGGTAAAGAGCTGGTCGCTGGTCGCGAGGTTGAGGTCGGTAGCGGGAGTAGCTTGCTGCATAAGGGCCGAACAACCGCCGGGGTGGATTTGTCCCGGCGACGTGCGCAAAGGTAACCGGGAACTTGGCAGCGGCGAAGGGCAGCCCCGAGCTAAAACCCCTTCGGCAGGTCGATGCCCTTGATGGTGCGGAACAGGCTCAGCGCGTTTTGGTCGGTGAGGGCGCCCACGTAATCGGTGAGCAGAATAATCTGCTCGTAGGCGGAGAGGCCGGCCTGCAGCTCCAGGGCGCGAAACTGCGGGGGCACCAGCTCCAGCAGCTTGCGGGAGCGGGAGCTGGCGGCCGGGTCGAACGTGGCGTGCAGAAACGCGTCGAGCAGGCCGGCCAGTACCTCGAAGCCGGCCGCCTCGATCTGCAGCACCGGGCGCGAGCGGTAGAGGTGCGTCACCGACAGCCGCTGCACCTGCTGCAGGGCCTCCCAGCACTCCAGCTCCTTGATCAGGCAGCCGTCGTAAGCGCCGTGGAGCATGGCCGGGGCGTGGCGGGCAAATACCTGGGCGGTTTCGGCCACCAGCTTGCCGATGAGGCGGGCGCGCAGGTAGCCCAGCTCCTCGCGCCAGTCGTGCCACTGCACCGAGCGGGGCCGGTCGGCGGGGTCGGCGAGCATGTCGCGCAGCAGGCTCAGGCCAAGTTCGGGCGGGATGAGGCCGAGCTTGAGCGCGTCCTCGAAGTCGATGATGCGGTAGCAGATGTCGTCGGCGGCTTCGACTAGAAAGGCCAGCGGGTGCCGGTGGTAGAAGCCCTGCTCGTCGGCCTTGGGCAGCAGGCCCAGGTCGTGGGCCACGTGGCGGAAGCGGGCGGCTTCGGTCTGGAAATGGCCGTACTTCTTCTCACTGGCGCCGCCGGTCTGGTCCGCCGCGTCGACCACCGAGGGGCGCGGGTACTTGGTGAAGGCCCCCAGCGTGGCGTACGTCAGCCCGAGGCCGGCCGTGCCGGTGCTGTGGGCCGCGTAGGTGTGGGTGAGCACGCGGAAGCCGGCGGCGTTGCCCTCGAAGTGCTGCAGGTCGGCGCGCTGGGCGGCCGTGAGCATGCGCACGAAGGGCTCCGCGGCCGGGCTGGCGAAGTAGGCCGAAATGGCATCCTCGCCGGAGTGGCCGAAGGGTGGGTTCCCGATGTCGTGGGCCAGGCAAGCGGCGGCCACGATGTCGCCGCAGTCGGCGTCGAAGTAGGGCAGCTGCTCGGCCAGCTCCGCGTCGCGCTCCATGAGCAGGCGCCCGCCCAGCCGGCCCAACGAGCGGCCCACGCAGGCCGTTTCGAGGGAGTGGGTGAGGCGGGTGTGCACGAAGTCCGTCTCGGGCAGGGGCATGACCTGCGTCTTGCGCTGCAGGCGCCGGAAAGCCGAACTGAACACCACCCGGTCGTAGTCCTGCACGAAGGCCCCGCGCACGGGCGCCGCGTCGGACACGATGTGCAGCTGCGGCTGGTCGGGGTAGCGGCGGCGCGAGAGCAGGCGCGGCCAGGACATGGGGGCGGGGGAGGAGGCGAGCTTCATGCGGCGGGCAAGATAGCGAAGCGGCTCCGCTCGCTGACGTCCGGTTTCCCAGTGCCCCACCAGCACAAGCGGGCTTGTGGTAGCCTTGCGCTGATGCGCCAACACCAGCTGCAGACGGTCGGGACTTCCCGCGCTAAGCGGGGTTAATGCTTACTCTGCCACCTGCAGCCGCCCCAGCGCCCGCAGCGTGAGGTAGCCCAGCAGCAGAAACGCCCCGAATAGCAGCGTCATGCCCCAGGCGCGCGGGTGCGAAGCCGGATGCAGCAGAATGCCCAGAATGTCGTAGGCCAGGCTGAAGGGATTCGTGACGATGTCCCAGCTGTTCCAGCGCAGAAAACGGCCGAGGTACACGCCAAAGGCGCTCAACGTCAGAGCCGCGCAGCTGAACACCCAGCCGGCGGCCCAGCCCAGGCGCTCCTCCACGAAGCGCTGCATGTCGAGCAGGGAGGCGTAGCCAAGCATCAGCCCGTTCCAGGCGGCCGTCAGGATCAGCGTCAGGTCGTACCAGCGCGGCACGCCGGCGAAGCGGCCCAAGTGCAGCAGGTCGGTGAGGATGTAGGGGGCATTCGGGAAAAACAGCAGCCAGAGCAGGCCCACCGGCAGCAGCCAGCGGCGGCGCTGCGGCGGCTCCAGCGCCCCCAGCAGCAGCGTCAGCCCCATGGGAATGGCCGCCAGAAACAGGTTCCAGAGCAGGAATACGAAGGTGATGTGGTGCGTCCAGAACACGCGGAACACTACCAGCACCGTGCTCAGGGCCAGCGAAGCCGCGAGGATAAGCACCAGGCCGAAGCGGTGACGAAGCAGGGCGGAAGCCGAAGGCGATAGAGCTGACATGGCGTACGGATGAGGCCGGCGAAGCGACGTAACGCCGCGGGCTGGGGTGATAGTATCGGCTTCGTAAATTACGTACGGAAGGCATTAACAAACCGCTGCTGTTCCGCAAGGCCGCTCAGGCCACGCCGCTCATGGCCGCCGCGTGCCCCGGCCGACATCCGGACCGGGGCACGCGGCGGCTGGCGATGCTACTCCCCTTGGCCGAGCGAGAAACCGCGCTGGCCGTCGAAGAGGTATAGGTTCTCCGTCTTGACGATGTGCAGGCCGGCCGCCGTAAGCTGCTGCTGCAGGGCCAGCGCATCGGCGAAGAAGGCCGGGTGGTAGCCTGCCCCGGCGGTGGGCAGCTCGCCGGTGGCCACGAAGCGGCAGCGCCAGTGGTCGGTGCAGTACGTTTCCGGCTGGCCTTCGGGGTACACCTTCACGCCGCGGTTGGTAATGAGCTTCAGCTGCAGCGCGCCGCCGGTGGCGGCCAAGGCGCTCAGTTGCTGGCCCAACTGCTCGGGTAGGCCGCCGTCCCAGCGCAGGAAAATGTCGATGCCCACCAGCTCCTGCCGGGCCTGTGGGCGGGCCTGCGGGTGCGGGGCCGGGGCGTCGGTGGGGGCCGGTGCAGCCGGGGCGTCTGCTTCGGGCGTGGCATCCAAGCGCGCGATAATGGCCTCGGCAAAAGCGGCAGTGCCCACCCGCTCGCGGCTGTGGCCGGGGCGGAAAATGTCGGCCGGGTGCAGGCCGTCGGCCAGGGTCTGAAGCCAGGCCCGCTCGATGCGCGCGGCCACGGCCGGCTGGCCCACGTGCCGGAGCATGAGCACCGCCGCTTGCAGCAGGCCCGAGGGGTTGGCAATGCCCTGGCCGGCAATGTCGGGAGCCGAGCCGTGGATGGCTTCGAACATGGCGCAGCCGCGGCCGATGTTGGCCGAACCCGCCAGGCCCACCGAGCCGGTCAGCTCGGCCACCACGTCGGAAATGATGTCGCCGTAGAGGTTCATGGTCACCACCACGTCGTAGCGCTGCGGCTGGGTGGCCAGGCGGGCCGTGCCGATGTCGATGATCTGGTGCTCCTGCGCCACGTCGGGGTACTCGCGGCCCACCTCGTCGAACACGCGGTGAAACAGCCCGTCGGTGAGCTTCATGATGTTGTCTTTGGTCATGCAGGTAATCTTGCGCCGTCCGTGCTGCCGGGCGTACTCAAAGGCGTAGCGCACGATTCGCTCGCAGCCGGTGCGCGTCACCAGCTTCAGGCACTGCACCACGTCGGGCGTGTGCTGGTGCTCGATGCCGGCGTAAAGGTCCTCCTCGTTTTCGCGGATGATGACCACGTCCAGCTCGGGGTGCAGCGTGGCCACGGCCGGGTACAGCGAGCGGCAGGGGCGCACGTTCGCGTAAAGCCCCAGGGTTTTGCGCAGCGTCACGTTCAGTGATTTGTAGCCCCCACCCTGCGGCGTGGTGATGGGGCCTTTCAGCAGTACCCGCGTGCGGTGCAACGACTCCCAGGCCTCGGGCGCAATGCCCGACGTGTGCCCGGCCCGGTACACCTGCTCGCCCACCTCGATGGACTCTGGAGCCAGGGCCGCGCCGGCGGCCTGCAGTATGCGCAGCACCTGCGCCGTGATTTCAGGGCCGATGCCGTCGCCGGCGGCGACGGTGATGGGAACGGGCGTGGCGGCGCGGGAAGCCACCGGGGTGGGGAAAGTTGCTGGGTTGGTCATGGTACGGGAGGTTAAGCCTGCGCAAATATAGCAATGCTATTTGTAATGATAGTATTACTATCTGAATCATCCATTGGCTCCACTCCGTTACGTGCTCAACTTCCTACCTTTGCGGCCCCGGCTTCGGGCCGGACCGCCCTCCTTCGCCGCTTTTATTCTGTCTCATGCGGATTTTTTTCGCCTGCTTCCTCCTCGCCTTGGCCGAGCCGGCGCTGGCCCAACAGCCTTCGTCCGCTAAGCCGGCGGCCCCCAAACCGGCTACCGGCGCTGCGGCCCGGCCGGGGGGCACCCCAACCAAAGCATCGGCCACTTCCCCCGCCAAGTCGGCGGCCGTCCCGACGAGCCCCAAGCCCGCGGTGCTGGGAGCCAAGACCGCCCCGGCGCCCGCGAAGGCCGCCGGTACCATCACCAAACCGGGCGCGCCGGCCTCCGCTGCTGCCCCGGCACCGGCCAAGCCTGCCGCCAGGCCCGCGCCGCCTTTGCCCGCCAACCTCGGCTCGCAGGACCCCGACACACGCTACCGTAACGGCAAAACGCTGCTTGATCAGGGCCGCAACGACCTGGCCATGGAGGAGTTGCTGCCCGTCACGATGCCAGCTGCCAAGTTCGGCCGGGCGCCTGAGGCCGCTTACCTCTACGCCGTGGCCGCGACGCGGGCCCGCAAGTGGGCCGAGGCCGAGCAGATGCTGAACCTGCTGCGCAACGAGTATCCGCAGTGGCCGGGGCTGAGCGAGGCGTTTTTCCTTCAGGGGCAGGTGTCGTTTGAGCAAGGCGACACCGACAACGCCCTGCGCGTGCTCGGGCAGATTCCCGGCGCGCAACTGCGGGCCCAGCGCACGGCTATGAAATCCACCTACTTGGCCCGCGTGCGCGATAAGGCGCTGTGGCAAAACCTGGTGCGCCGCTACCCGCAGGATACCGCTGTGGCCCGCGCCTACGCCGAGCAGCTGGTGTACGGCGGGCTCTACACCGATGCCGACCGCTCCCAGCTGGAGCAGCTGGTGCAACAGTACGGCTTCGACCGCACCCGCTACACGCCGCGCCCGCGGCCCCAGCGCAAGACCAGCTACAACGTGGCTGTGCTGCTGCCGTTCGAGTTCAGCGACCCCAGCTGGGAAACGCGCCGGCGCCTGCAGTTCGTGACGGACCTGTACGCGGGCATGAAGCTGGCCCAGGACTCGCTGCAGCGCGAAGGCCGCACGCTGAACCTGTACGCCTACGATACCGGTGCCGACACGCTGCAGCTCAAGCAGTTGCTGCAGCAGCCGGAGCTGGCCGGTATGGATATGATGGTGGGGCCGGTGTACAAGTCGGGCGCGAAGATCCTGGCCCGCTTCGCCCAGCAAAACCAAATTGTTGCCGTCAACCCCCTCTCGCAGGACGGGTCGCTGGTGCTTGACAATGCCTGGTACTACTTGTATGAGCCGAGCACCGCCACCCAGGGCCGCGCGGCGGCCGAGTACGCCTACCGGGCCTTCGGCGGGGGCCGCCCGGCCGTCATCTTCCACGAGGACACCAAGGACGAAACCGCCTTCGCCGAAGCTTACCGCAAAACCTTCGAGGCGCTCGGCGGCAAAGTGCTGGCCGTGCGGAGCCTCGACTCGGACAACCCCGAATCCCTGAACGCCGGTTTCGGCGGGCTGGACCTAAAAAGCGCCGGGCACCTCGTGGTGGCCTCGGACCACCGCAAGGCCGGGCCGTTTACCCTGGGCATCATGCAGAGCCAGGGCCTTGCAGTACCGTTGATTACCTACGCTTCCTGGCAGGAAAACCCCAGCATCGAACCTGCGCAGCTCGACCGTCGCGAGGTGTACTTTGTGCAGCCGAAATACCTGGACTCGACGCTGCCCGGCGTGCGCCGCTTCCGCCAGCTGTATACCCAGCAGCAAAACATTCCGCCCTCGGTATTTGCCGCTTCGGGCTTCGAGCTGCTGTATTACTTTGGCTCGCAGCTGCACCAGCACGGTCCCGCTTTCCAGCAGCCCTTGGCCGGCTCCGGCCCGGTTTCCGGCACGCTGTTTCAAGGCATCGGCTACCCCCAGCAGGCCCACGACAACCAATACGTTCCCATCACCAAGCTCGAACGCCTCGAGGTGGAAGTCCAAAACCCGGTGGGCATCCGCTAAGCGCGGCCCGGGGGGAGATGGCGGCCTGTCGGACTGGTATGAGAGTGGCCAACACGCCAACGCCCGCGCTTCGGCGCGGGCGTTGGCGTGTTGGGGGATGGGCTCTTGGTATTGGTTGTTTAAATCAATTCTAAATAAGCTTGGCAAAAAGGGAGCTGCTGACCTACCTTTGTGACGTCTTTAAGCCGCATCTAGCCCAGACGTTCATGCTTTTTCCTTTTTCCCAGCGCCTGCTTCTGACCGTTAGCGGGCTGCTTCTTTCCATTTCTCTCCTGGCCCAAACGACCGGCGCGGTGCGCGGTACGGTGCGCGACGCGAAAGGCGCTGCCCTGCCCGGAGCCAGCGTGCGGCTGCTGCCCGGCCAGTTGGGCACCGCCGCCGAGGCCGACGGCACGTTTGTGCTGGACAACGTGCCGGCCGGGGCCTACACGCTGGAGGCCACGTTTATCGGCGCGGCCCCTGCGCGGCAGGGCATCAGCGTGACGGCGGGGGCTACCACCACGGCCGATTTGCAGTTGAAGGAGGAAGACGCGGGCCGGCAGCTGAGCGAAGTCATCGTGTCGGCGAGCCGGCGGGCCGAGCCCATCCGCGAGACGCCCGTGTCGGCTACTATTTTGAATGCCCGCGAGGTGCAGCTGCAGGCCGCGGCCACGCCCAACAACCTGGCGGCCGTGGTGGGCAACGCTGTACCCGGCCTGGGCCTGACCACCAACCAGACCGGCAACGTGGGCCAGACCCTGCGCGGCCGCAACGTGCTGGTGCTCATCGACGGCATTCCGCAGAGCACCCCGCTGCGCGCCGGCGGCCGCGACATCCGCAGCATCGACGCGACGGTCATCGAGCGGGTGGAAGTCATCAAGGGGGCCACGGCCATCTTCGGCAACGGCGCCGACGGGGGCCTGATCAACTACATCACCAAGCGCCCGGCGACGGGCCAGAAGTTTGGCGGACTCAGCACGCTCGGCGTCAACGGCAACGTGGCCCACCTCGGCAATACCCTGGGCTACCGTGCCACCCAGCAATTCTACGGCAAGCCCGGGCGCTTCGACTACGTGGCCAGCGGCACCTTCGACCAGACCGGCGTCTTCAAGGATGCCCGGGGGGCGGTGATTTCGCCGCGCTACGGCCTGGGCGAGACCAAGACCTACAACGGCTTCGCCAAGCTTGGCTACGACCTCAACGACAAGAACCGGGTGGAGCTGATGTACAACTACTTCAGCTCGCGCCAGAATTCCGACTACGTCACCCAGCTCGGCAAGTACGGGGTGAGCCCGGCCATCGGGGTGAAGGGCGACCGGCCCGGCACGGACGAGGGCACGCGCCACAACCACAACGCCTACCTGACTTACCGTGGCCAGCAGGTGCTGCCCCTGGCTACCAGCGTGGAGCTGACCGGGTACTGGCAGGATTTCCGCACCATCTACGACGCCGAGCCGAGCTTTTTTGAGTTCGGTGGCCAGTCGGAAATCAACTCCGACAAGCGGGGGCTGCGCCTGAACCTGAACACGCCGGTGTTGACGGGCGAGCGGTTCAGCGCCGAGCTGACCTACGGCCTTGATGTGCTCGGCGACGAAACCACCCAGAACCTGGTGGACGGCCGCCTCTGGACGCCGCGCATGCAGATGCGCAACCTGGCGCCGTACGCCCAACTGCGGGCCACCCTGCTGGAGCACTTCGTGCTGAAAGGCGGCGCCCGCCGCGAAAACATCCGCGTGGAAGTGCCCGACTACACCACCATCCGCACGCTCAGCGGCTCGACGTACGTGGGCGGCGTGGCCGTGCAGGGCGGCACGCTCAAGTACAACACCACCGTGTACAACGCCGGCCTGCGCTACGCCCGTTTCAAGTGGCTGAACCCCTTCGTGAGCTACTCCGAAGGCTTCTCGCTCTACGAGCTGGGCCGCACCCTGCGTACGGCCCGGGCCAACACCCTCTCGCTATTGGAGACCCAACCCATCGTGGTGCGCAACTACGAGGCCGGCGCCAGCTCCGAACTGGGTCCGGTAACCCTGAGCGGGGTGTACTTCGTGAGCAAGTCGGACCTGGGGGCCAACCTGGTGGACCAGGGCAACGGCATCCTGGTGCCGCAGCGCGCCCCGGAGCGGGTGTGGGGCTACGAGCTGACGGCCGATTGGTTTGTGCAGAAAAACCTGACGCTGGGCGGGTCGTGGTCGTGGGTGGAAGGCCGCGCCACGCTCACTAGCACCGCCGGCGGGGTGGAAACCAAATCGAAGGTCTGGCTCAACGGCAACCGCATTGCGCCGCCCAAAGCCACCGCCTACCTGCGCTACCAGCCCTGGGAGCCCCTGAGCCTGGCGCTGAACTACGTGTACTCGGGCACGCGCACCCGCTTCCGCTCGAACGCGGCCGGCAACTACGCCTCGGGCGAAGGCCCAGTGCACAGCTTCGGCCTGCTGAACCTGACCAGCTCGTACCGCTTCACCCCGAAGCTGAACCTGACCTTGGGCATCGAGAATCTGCTCAACAACTCCTATTACGCGCCCATCGCTCAGTTTACCGGCACGGCTGCCAACTACACCCGCGGCAACGGCGCCCGCTTTAACCTCACGGCGGGCTACTCCTTCTAATTTCCTGCGCCAAAGCACGGACCGCCCCGCGGGGCGGTCCGGTGCGCCCGACCCTCTGCCTCACCCCATGAACCTCAAGCGCCGCCTGTTTACGCTGCACTCCTGGCTGGGCCTGCTCTGCGGCGCGTTCATTCTGGTGTTCTTCCTGACCGGGGCCCTGATGGTGTTCCGGGAGGAGCTGAACCAGCGGCTGCACCCGGAGCTGTTTCGGGTGCCGCGGGTAAGCGGCTCGCATGCCGGCTACGACCGGTTGTACCGGCAGGCCAAGGCGGCCCAGCCCACGGCGCAGTTCTACTCGTTCCGGCGCCTGCCCCAGGCCGCCGATGAGTCACTGGAAATCCGCATTTACGAAGGGACGGAGCCGGGCCGGCTGTTCGTCGACCCGTACAGCGGCCGGGTGCTGGGCAAGGCCTTTGCCTCGTTTACCGATCAGCTCATTATTCTGCACTCCACCTTCTTCCTGAAGGAGTTGGGCAAGCTGCTGGCCGGCCTGTTTGCCCTGGCCCTGCTCGGCTCGGTGCTGACGGGCTTCGTGGTGTACCGCCGCCACGTGCTCGATGCACTGGTGTTCCGCACGGCCATCCGCTGGCGCAACTGGCGCACGGCGTCGTCGGGGCTGCACCGCGTGCTGGGCTCCTGGGCGCTGCTCTTCAACGTGGTGCTGGCCGGCAGCGGCCTGTGGATGACCTACGACGCCTTCGACCTGAACAAGCTGCTGCAAGGAGAGGGCGAGCCGAAGGCGAAAGTCCTGCCCGAAGTCGTGGCCAACCTCGACGCGCTCATCGCCGAAGCCGCCCGGCAGGAGCCGGGCCTCCAGCTGACGCGCGTGAACTTCCCGCGCAAGCCCGACGCGCCCATCACCGTGCTCGGCCGGGCGCCGGGCAGCAACTGGCTGTGGGGCAGCACGGCCAGCAAGTTTGAATTTGCCAACGCGCCCGGGCCGCCCCAGCTGAAAAAGGCTTTCCGCGAGCAGGACCTGGGGCCGGCCGAGCGCTTCGACTTTGCCCTGCGCACCCTGCACTACGGCCAGTACGGCGGCCTGGCCGTCAAGCTGCTCTACAGCCTGCTCGCCCTGAGCAGCGCCGTCCTCACCGTGACGGGGTACCTGCTCTGGTGGCGCCGGCAACGCCCCACCCGGCGCCCCGCCGCCCGCCGGGCGGCGTCGGTGCCGGCCTGATTCCGATTTGTTCGCGCGTCCCAACCTCCGATTTCCGATGGCGCAGCTGCTTCACCACAACACCTTCGGCTACACGGCCCGCTGCCCCCGGGCGGCCGGCTTTGTGCACCTCTGCTTCAGCAGCGTGGGCATGGCCCTGACCCCACCCGAGCTGGCGGAGTTTCGGGCGCTCATTGCCCAGACGTTCCGCGACTACGCCGCTGCCCCGCCGCGCGACCCGGAAGCGCGCTGCATTGCCGTGCGTACGGCCGTGCCGCGCCTGGCCCTGGTCTTTTCCTTCGCCGAGCTGACGGAGCTGCTGGAACTGCTCGATTGCACGGCGCTATTGCTGGAAGCCGAGGCGTTGCTGAAGGGCTAAGCCGAGTTGTTCACCGGCCCACCTCACATCGGCACGCGCAGTCGGAGTATCCCGTAGCCTAGGCTGGTCAAGTAGCTCAGCACCAGCATTCCGGCCAGCCCCAGCAGAAACAGCAGCCAGAACCGTACCCCATCCACTACTGCGCCCGGCAGGTTGCGGTACGGGCGCTGCAGCATCCGGCGGTGGTTTCGATAAGCCAGCCAGCCGTAGCCGGCCAGCAGCAGGTAGTTGCCGGGAAATAAAAACAGAAAGGATAGCAGCTCCGCGTACATTCAGTTCCGGTTGTTGGCGCCGGCAAAGTAGAACAAAAGCCGCTCCAGTTACCCGAAGCGGCTTTTTTCCAAACTCAACAACTCTTGAGCGGAGCTTATTCCCACTCAATCGTTGCCGGCGGCTTCGAGCTGATGTCGTACACCACGCGGTTGATGCCACGCACCTGGTTGATGATGCGGTTCGACACGTCGGCCAGGAAGTCGTAGGGCAGGTGGGCCCAGTCGGCGGTCATCCCGTCGACGCTGGTGACGGCGCGCAGGGCCACCACCTGCTCGTAGGTGCGCTCGTCGCCCATCACGCCCACGCTCTGGATGGGCAGTAGAATGGCGCCGGCCTGCCAGACCTTCTGGTAGAGGCCCGTGTCGTGTAGCGCGTCGATAAATACGGCGTCGGCGGCCTGCAGCAGGCGCACTTTCTCCGGCGTGATGTCGCCCAGGATGCGAATGCCCAGGCCGGGGCCGGGGAAGGGGTGCCGGTGCAGGATGTGGTGGGGCAGCCCGAGCGTTTCACCCACTTCGCGTACCTCGTCCTTAAAGAGCATGCGCAGCGGCTCCACGATTTTCAGGTTCATCTGCTCCGGCAGGCCGCCCACGTTGTGGTGGCTTTTGATGGTCACGGCCGGGCCCTTCACCGACACCGACTCGATGACGTCGGGGTAAATGGTGCCCTGGGCCAGCCACCGGGCGCCGTCCACCTTGTGGGCTTCGCGGTCGAATACCTCGATAAAGGTGCGCCCAATGGCCTTGCGCTTCTGCTCGGGGTCGGATAAGCCCGCCAGCGCCGCGTAGAACTCCGCCGAGGCGTCCACGCCGGTCACGTTCAGGCCTAGGCCCTGGTACGATTCGAGCACGCTCTCAAACTCCTCCTTGCGCAGCAACCCGTTGTTGACGAAGATGCCGTGCAGGCGCGGCCCGATGGCCCGATGCAGCAGCAGGGCCGCCACCGAGGAATCGACGCCGCCCGAGAGGCCTAGAATCACCTGGTCGTCGGGGCCGATGGTGTGCTGCAGCGAGGCCACCGCGGAGTCCACGTAGTGCTCGGGCGTCCAGTCCTGGGCGCACTGGCATATGTCGACCACGAAGTTGCGCAGCAGCTGCTTGCCCTGGGTGGAATGCGTCACCTCGGGGTGAAACTGGATGCCGTAGGTGGGCTGGCCCTGGATGTGGTAGGCGGCCACGGCCACCTCCGGCGTGCTGGCGATGATGTCGTAGCCAGCGGGCAGCGTCTTGATCGTGTCGCCGTGCGACATCCACACCTGCGAGTCCACGCTCAGCCCGTGCATCAACGGCGAGCTGCCGTCGAGGTGGTGGAGGCGGGCGCGGCCGTACTCGCGAATGGTGGCCGGCAACACTTCGCCGCCGCCCTGCTGGGCCAGCAACTGCGCCCCGTAGCACACGCCGAGCACCGGCACCCGGCCCAGGTACTTGGAGAGGTCGGGGTTGGGCGCTTCCGGGTCGCGCACCGAGCACGGTGAGCCCGAAAGCACCACGCCCCGGATATCCTCAGTGAGGTCCGGGGCGTGCGTGAAGGGGTGGATTTCGCAGAAAACGTTCAGCTCACGAATGCGGCGCGCAATCAGCTGGGTGTACTGCGACCCGAAATCAAGGATCAGAATCTGTTGAGGCATGAGCAAAGGTAGGGCTGGAAAACCCAGCCATCCAAGCCTTGGGCGCCCGGACGCCTGCGCTGTCAGGGGCGGCCGCGCCCGGCGGCGGGCCCGCGTGCGGCAAAGTAGGATGCCGCCAAGGCGCGGCTATATTTTTCAATAAAGCGACTGAAAACCTTGATTTTGGCTTGGGACGAATGCTTGAATTTAACTTTCTTACACCACATCCCGAGTACTGCCCTTTCACTACCTGCGTGCAAAAACTTTACCTTCTGCTGCTTTTGGCGGCCTCGTCCGCCCATGCCCAATCCACCGCGCCGCCACCGCCCGCCGCCGCGCGTACCGCCTGGCAGGGCGGCCTGCTCATGGGCCACGATTTGTTTCGCGTCACCAACCAGCGCCCGGCCTTTGCCGTGGGCCCGTACCGCGTGGTGCCGCGCATGACCACGCCGTCGCCGGGCTTCCGCATCGGGCTGTGGGGGCGCTACAACTTTGGTCCGCAGCGGCGCTGGCTGCTGCAGCCTGAGCTGGCGTATTCGCGCAGCCAGAGCTGGCACCACGTCACCAATACCGCCAATCCATCCTCCGCCGACTTTGCGAATCTGTCCACGGCACAGGACTGGCAGCGACTCAACTTGGCCCTGCCCCTGGGCTACCGCCTCACCTCGCGGCTGCTGGTGCTGGGTGGCCCGGTGCTGGCCTGCCGCATCCCCACGGCCTACGAGCGGCAGGACCAAGGCTACGCGCTACGCATCGTGGAGAGCATCAACCACAGCATGCGCCGCACCGGGCTGGCCTGGCAGGCCGGGCTGGGTTACGAGCTGGGCCGCGTGCTGCTCACGGCCCGCTACGAGCGCAGCGTGCTCAACGTAGCCCGCCGCATCGAGCTGGACGGGCGAAGCTACCCGTTCCGGCACTTTGCCAGCCAGGTCAGCTTCGGGCTGGCGCTGCGCGTGGCGCCGCTGCGCTAAGGACCGCAAAGCCCTGACAACAATAGTATTTGTTAGCGGAGCCGTGCATTTGTGCGTAGCTTCCCGCTCCACCTCACCCCTGTTACATGCTGAAACATTTACCCGTTGTCGCCCTTTGCCTGGGGCTGTCCGTAGCTGCTACTGCCCAAGTGGTTACCGTCACCGCCGGTACTTCTTCCTCGGCCCTGAGCCCCATCAACAACAACGCGCCCCACCAGGCCCAGGAGTTCATCTACCTGCAAAGCCAGCTTAACCAGGCCGGGCCTATCACTCGCCTGGCATTTGAAAAAGCCAGCGGCAGCGACCTGAGCCCCATTACCAACACGGTCGTCTACCTGAAGACGACCTCGGCCACGGCCTTTACCACCGGTGCGCTCGATACCACCGGCTACCAGCGCGTATGGGCCGGGAGCTTCCCCAACGCTGCAACCTCGGGCTACCAGGAAGTGACGCTGCGCACCCCGTTCACCTACAACAACACCGGCAACTTGGCGGTGCTGGTCATCCGCAACAACGGCAACGTGGTGGCCACCGGTGTGCGCTCGTTGTGGCGCTACGCCTTTCTTGGCAACCGCGACGCGGCCCGGCGCTACTCCGGCACCGCGCCGCTGAGCGCCTCCACTTCGCTGACGCAGTCCGATGTGCTCGTCAACCTGCGTCTGACCTTCGGCAACCCCACTGCCTCGGTCCAGGAACGTTACCTGAGCGCCTCGCAGCTGTACCCCAACCCGGCGCATACCGAGCTGAACCTGACGGCTGACCGGGCGGCCCGCCTATGGGTGACCGACTTGCTGGGCCGCACCGTGCGCCCCGCCGCGCTGCTGCGCCCGGTGGGGGGGCGCATTACCCTGCCGGTAGCCGCGCTGCCGGCCGGCGTGTACGTGCTGCACCAGCAGGACCTCGACGGAACGGTTATTACCCAGCGCTTTGTGCGCGAATAACGCTTCGGCGTAAAGTTTTTTGCGGCGATTCGCTCCCGGAGCTTGTTTCGGGGCGAATCGCCGTTGTATCTTTGCACCGGCGAATCAGTACGACCAGCTCCCGCTGAACTCCCCCAGGACCGGAAGGTAGCAAGGGCAGGCGGTTGTAGCGGTGCGATACTGGTTCGCTTTTTTTTTGCCTCGCCCCAGGCTTGCCAGGGCAGCGCTTTCCGGGCCTATCGGCATCGTTTCTGATGCACGGCCGCCGATAAAATCGGCTGCGCCCGGAAAATCCGTCTGCTTCCGTGCTTAGCTTTGGGGCAGTTTTCGTTTCAAGCGTTTTCTTCTCCGGATGAAATTTTTCATTGACACCGCCAACCTGAAGGACATTCAGGAAGCCGTAGAGCTGGGTGTGCTCGACGGCGTGACCACCAATCCCTCGCTGATGGCCAAGGAAGGCATCGGCGGCGTGGACAACGTGATGGCCCACTACAAGCGCATCTGCGAAATGGTGGATGGCGACGTGTCGGCGGAGGTTATCGGTACCACGTTCGACGAAATCGTGCGCGAAGGCGAGGCCCTGGCCGAGCTGCACCCCAACATCGTGGTGAAGGTGCCCATGATCCGCGACGGCGTGAAAGCCATCAAGCACTTCGCGGAGAAAGGCATCAAGACCAACTGCACGCTCATCTTCACGGCCGGGCAGGCCCTGCTGGCCGCCAAGGCCGGCGCTACCTACGTGTCGCCCTTCGTCGGCCGCCTCGACGACATCGGCCACGACGGCGTGCAGCTCATCGAGCAGATCGTGCAGATTTTCGGCAACTACGGCTACCCCACGCAGGTGCTGGCGGCCTCGGTGCGCCACGTGCCGCACCTGCTGCAGTGCGCCGAAGTGGGCGCCGACGTGGTGACCTGCCCGCTGTCGGTTATCACCGGCCTGCTGAACCACCCGCTCACCGACAAAGGCCTGGCCCAGTTCCTGGCCGACCACAAGAAGGTAAATGGGTAATTGTTGATTGTTGGTTGTTGATTGTTGGTCGTTCAGGCGTAGCCACAATCAGCAATCAACAACCAACAATCAACAACCAACCGGATGTACATCATCAAAGTCAAGGGCAAGGCCAAGATTCCGGACTATATCCAGCTCCGGGACAGCGAATTTGTGCTCATTGCTTACTTCCGGGCCGACCGTCCGCTGAAGGACCTGCACCGCTACGGGCTGGAGGGCAAGGAAACCGAGCTGGCGGCAGTCATTGAGCAACTGGAATTTGGCAAGCTGCAGCCACTGAACCTGTAGCCGAGCGCGCCGCGTCGCCGTTCTACTGACGTTTGTTTATCCCCGCTGATGGAAACTCCCTCCGCCGTTATCGAGCTGCGCGACGCCCGCATCATGCACGACTTCCACACCGTGCTGCAAGGCGTGTCGCTGGAGCTGGCCAAGGGGGAATTTGCGTACCTGGTGGGCCGTACCGGCTCGGGCAAAAGCTCGCTGCTCAAAACGCTGTACGCCGACCTGCCGCTCACCGAGGGCATGGGCACCGTCGTGGGCTACCCGCTGCGGCAGCTGGCCCCGGCCAAAGTGCCTTACCTGCGCCGCAAGCTCGGCATCGTATTCCAGGATTTTCAGCTGCTCTACGACCGCAGCGTAGCCCAAAATCTGCTGTTTGTGCTGCAGGCCACCGGCTGGCGCGACCGGGCCAAGATGAAGCAGCGCGTGCAGGACGTGCTGATGCGTGTGGGCCTGAGCAGCGTGATGACCAAAATGCCGCACCAGCTTTCGGGCGGGGAGCAGCAGCGCGTGGTCATTGCCCGCGCCCTGCTCAACGAGCCCGTGCTGCTGCTGGCCGACGAGCCCACCGGCAACCTCGATCCGGACGTAACGGACGGCATCATGCGCCTGTTCCTGGAAATCAACAACGCAGGCACGGCCGTACTGATGGCCACCCACAACTACGACCTGATCCGGCGCTACCCCAAGCGGGTGTTTCGCTGCGAAAACGGGCAGGTGCGCGTCATCACCAACGCCGAGCTGCTAGTCAAGACCTGGGAAGGCTAGGCGGCATGCATAGCGGCAGCTGACCTTTGGCCTGGCGTCCACGTGGCGTTTTAAGGCCCACGACGGTTCAGCTACGAGGTTATTTTACTTTTTAACGCTCCGCGGTTAATTGACCTCCGACGGCCTGTCTATTCTTATTCCGGTTTACAACCGGGCCGTGCACGCACTGGTAGAGCAGTTGCAGGCTCAGTTGGCGTCATGGCCCGGGCCCGTGGAAATCCGGCTGCTCGACGATGGATCGGGTGCGGATGCGCGCGCGCAAAACCGCCGTCTGCTGCCGGCATCAGCTGACCTGTTCTATACCGAGCTTCCGCAGAACGTGGGCCGGGCGGCCGTCCGCAATCAACTGGTGGCGCAGGCCCGGTACCCTTGGCTGCTGTTGCTCGACAACGACAGCCTGCTGCCCGATAACGCTTTCCTCGCCCGCTACGCCGCCGCCCGGGAGCAGACCCCGGCGCTGGTGGGTGGCACCTGCTACCGGGAGCAGCCCCCGCCGCAGCCGGAGCTGCGACTGCGCTGGCACTACGGCCGGCAGCGGGAGCAGCGCCCGGGGGCCGTGCGGCAGCAGGACCCGTACGCGCAGCTGACCATCAACAACCTGCTGATTCGGGCCGAGGTGTTCCGCCGTTTCGGCCTCGACGAGAGCCTGACGCGCTACGGGCACGAAGACACCAAGTTCGGCTGGCGCCTGCGCGAGGCCCGGGTGCCCGTGCGCCACCTCGACAACCCGGTGGAGCACGACGGGCTGGAGCCGGCCGAAGCGTTTCTGCGCAAGTCGGCCGACGCGGTGCGCAACCTGCTGCGCCTCTACCAGACCGAGGGCCTCGGGAGCGAAACGCGTCTGCTGCGCGCTGCGCTGCACCTGCGCCGGCTGGGGCTGGCCGCCCCGGCCGGAGCCGCCCTGCGCGCGGCCGAGCCGTGGCTGCGCCGCCGCGTGCTGGGTGCTGCCCCCGATCTGCGCGCCTTCGACCTGCTCAAGCTGAGCTGGTTGTTGCAGGCTTGGTGAGCCAGCCCCAAGTCAACGAAAAACGCCCGGCTCTGAAAAGAACCGGGCGTTTGCGCAATAGGTGGTAGCTGAGAGCCGGGCTTAGTCGTTGTCGGTGTTTTTGACCTCCGACTTCACTTCCTTGTAGCCTTCCTTGGTTTTCTCGCCTACTTTCTGAGCGACGTTACCGATTTTCTGACCGACGTTTTTGCCGGTTTCCTTCACGTCCGAAGCCGTGTTAGTAGCGGCCTGGCCAACCTTGGAGCGTTCGTCGCGGGTTTCCATTTCAGCCTCCTGGGCTTCCTGGCCCACGGCGTTGGCACCCTGCGAGGCGCGGGCCTCGGCCTTGTCGAACGACTTAAAGGCGGCGTACTTCAGCTTCTCCTTCTGAATTTCGGCTAGATCTTTAGCCGGAATGTCGCCCTTTACTTTATCGTAGGCTTCGTCGAGGGCGCGCCACTCCATGTTGATGTAGCGCCAGTCGTCGATGTCGTACTTGTCCTCGTTCTTCTTGATGTTGCTCACGAACGACTCGTAGGTCTGGCGGGCGTTGGCGGCCGTCAGCTGGGCGGCCGGGTTCATGGCCGTGTAGTACTTGCCGGGCTTGGTGGGCGTAGCGGTGCCGGCGCTCATGCTGCCGCCGGCGCTCATGCTGCCGCTGTAGGCCGCGCTGCGCTTGTCGTAGGCGGTGGTGTAGCGGGTCTTCAGCTGCTCGTACTCGGTTTTGCGGTTGTCGTCCCAGCTGCTCATGTTGGCTTCGGCAGCGGCCACTTTGGCGTCGTAGTCAGCCTTCAGCTGGTTGGTTTCTTCGTCCCATTCGGCCTGGGTTTTGTTGCCCACGGCTTCGGCATTGGCTTCGGTGTTGGCCACGAAGGTTTTGAAGTCGTCGTAGGCTTGGTCGGTTTCGGCCGCGGCTTCCTGTTGGTCGGCGCGGTTGCAGCTGGTGCTGGTGAAAGCCACGCCGCCGAGCAGGAGCAAAGCCAGGGCGTGGGTGGTGAGGGTCTTTTTCAACATGATCGTAGCTAGGTTACGGTGGGAAGGAATGGCGCCCGCACTGCGGCCAGCGGGGCATCTGGCCCGCTAAACGCAGGCCATACATAGCAGGTTACGCATAAAAGCCGCTGCGAGGTTGGTTTTCCCCTTTTTACGGCCGCCGCAGTCGTTTCCCGCATGCCCCGCATCTATCTTTAGCCCGGCCGGCGCACCGTTGCGCCGTTTTCTGCTTGTGGTCTTGCCCGTTTCGCCTCTTCTTACCGCGCCTCCGTCGCCCGTTCAGCTGCTGGATCTGCCGGCGCAGCACGCCGCCATTCAGCCCGAGCTCGATGCCGCCCTGCAGCGCGTGATGCAGGAGGGCGCTTTCATCCAGGGCCCCGACGTGCAACACTTTGCCCGGGAGCTGGGCCATTACCTGGGCGGCGCCCACGTGGTGCCCTGCGCCAACGGCACCGACGCGCTGCAGCTGGCCCTGATGAGCCTGGGGCTAGAGCCCGGCGACGAAGTCATCGTGCCGGCTTTCACGTACGTAGCCACGGCCGAAGCCGCCGCCATCCTCGGCCTGCGGCCCGTGCCGGCCGAGGTCGACGCCCACACCTTCACCCTCGATGCGGCCGCCGCGGAGGCCGCCCTTACGCCGCGCACCCGGGCCATTCTGGCCGTGCACCTCTACGGGCAGTGCGCCGACCTGACGGCCCTGCGCGCCCTGGCTACCCGCCGCGGACTGGCCCTGATTGAGGACAACGCGCAGGCCATCGGGGCGACGTGGCAGTTTCCAGACGGCCAGGTGCAGGCCGCCGGCACGGTCGGCGAGGTGGGTACCACCTCGTTTTTCCCTTCCAAAAACCTCGGCTGCCTCGGCGACGGCGGCGCTCTGCTTACCCGTGACGAGCACCGCGCCGCACAGCTGTACGAGCTGGCCAACCACGGCCAGCCGCGCGGCCGCAAGTACGTGCACCAGCGCATCGGGCTGAACTCCCGCCTCGATACCCTGCAGGCGGCGCTGCTGCGCGTGAAGCTGCGCTACCTGGGGGCCTGGACGGCGGCCCGGCAGCGCGTGGCCGCCGAGTACGACGCGGCGCTGGCCCGCCTGCCGGGCCTGCGCATTCCGGCCCGGCAGGCGGGCAGCACTCACGTCTTTCACCAATACACCATTACGCTCGACACCGCGGCCCGCCGCGACGCGCTGCAGCAGCACCTGCAGCAGCACGGCATTCCGTCGGTCGTGTACTACCCGGTGCCGGTACACCTGCAGCCGGCTTACGCGTACCTCGGCTACCGGGCCGGGCAGTTTCCGGTGGCCGAGCAGCTGTGCCACACGGTTTTGTCGCTGCCCGTGCACCCAGGGCTCACGCCCGAGCAGGTGGCGTACGTGGCCGCCGTGATTCGGGCATGGGCCTGAGGCACGGCACGCCTGCCGGATAAAAGAAGCAGTTCCCTGCAGAGCTTCCCGCTACCGGCGCGGAACGCGGCGAAAGGGTGCAACGGGCTCTTGTTAGCTCCCCTGGCTGGCCCTGGCACCGTTTTTTCTTGGCGACGTAAAAGTCAGCTACCCGTTACTTCCTTTTCCATGACTCGCTCTTTTCTGACCATCGCCCTGGGCCTGGCCACCGTGGCCGGGCTGACGTCGGCCGCCGTGACGAAACCCTCGCAGGGCTTCAACATCTTTTCCGTCGATCAGGACATTGCGCTGGGCGCGCAGGTGGCGCACCAGACTGACTCGCTCTACCGGGCCAAAGGCCAGCTGATGGCCCGCAGCAGCAACGCCCGTGCTTACCAGCTGCTCGACGGCGTGGTGAAGCGCGTGCTCGACAACGGCAACCTCAAGTACCGCACGCAGTTTCCCTGGGATGTGCAGATCATCAAGGACGACGCCGTGCAGAACGCCTTCGCCACGCCCGGCGGCCACATCTACGTCTTCACCGGCCTCATCAAATTCCTCGACAACGAAAGCCAGCTGGCCGGGGTGCTCGGCCACGAAATTGCCCACGCCGACCGCCGCCACAGCACCCAGTTGCTGCAGCGCCAGTACGGCATCAGCCTGCTTTCGGGCGTGATATTGGGCAAGAACCCGAACATGCTGGCCCAGATTGCGGCCGGCCTGGGCCAGCTCAAGTTTAGCCGCACCTTCGAGCAGGAAGCCGACAAGTACTCCACGGTGTACCTGAACGGCACCCGCTACTACGCCTGCGACGGGGCGGCGGGCTTCTTCATCAAGGCCGAGAAGCAGGGCGGTGGCAACCCGCCCGAGTTTCTGAGCACCCACCCCAACCCCGGTTCGCGGGTGCAGGCCATCCAAAACAGCGCCCGGCAGCTGGGCTGCACCAATCGTTCAGTGAGCAACACCAACTTCCAGGAGCTGAAGCGGCTGCTGTAGCGGTCCAAGCCGCGGCCCTGCGGCTTCGCAGTCTGAGCGCCTTACCCGGCCCGTTTGCCCACGGCAAAGCGCAGCCGCCAACCTCTCTAAATCAGGGCGGCACCTGCGTTTTGTCGTGGGTAAGTTGTGCTCATCAGGATAGGAGTGGAGTAAACTATTTCGTGTGTTGTGAGAAATAGTTTACAAACGGTCTGAAGAGGTTTGTAAACTACTTACAACGTCATGAAAAATAGTTTACAAGCTGTTTTGGGCAGGGAAGAGCCCGCCTTGCCCCATCCGCCGCTTTTTTCGCAGCTTGCGGCGTGCTGTCTTCTGATTCCAATTCTGCTACTGCGGCCCCCGTCCGCTTCGTTATCTGCGGCGTGGGCCACATCGGCCGCCGCCACGCCGCCCTGGTGGCCCGCCACCCCGGCGCGCAACTGGTGGCCCTCATCGATGTCAACGCGGCGCTGCAGCCCGGCTTGGAAGCCGAGTTCCCCGGCGTGCCCTGCTTCGCCTCCCTCGACGAGTACCTCGCCCACGGCCCCCAGGCCGACGTGCTGACCGTGGCCACGCCCAACTACCTGCACGCCCCGCAGGCCATCCGCGCCCTGCGCCACGGGCTGCACGTGGTCGTCGAAAAACCCATTGCGCTGCGCAAGGCCGACGCGGAGGACATCGTGCACACCGCGCTGCAAACCGGCCGGCTGGTGTTCGGGGTGATGCAGAACCGCTATTCGCCGCCGGCCGCCTGGCTCAAGCAGGTGTACGACGAAGGGCGCCTGGGGCAGATTTACCTGGTGCAGCTCAATTGCTTCTGGAACCGCGACGCCCGCTACTACCACCCCAGCTCCTGGCACGGCACCCGCGCGCAGGACGGCGGCACGCTGTTCACGCAGTTCAGCCACTTCATCGACCTGCTCTACTGGGTGTTCGGCGACGTCCACAACATCGCGGCCCGCTTCCGCGACTTCAACCACCAGGACCTGACCGAGTTCGAGGACTCCGGCTTGGTGATGTTCGATCTGGTGCGCGGGGGCGCGGGCACGCTGCAGTACAGCACCGCCGTGTGGGACCGGAACCTGGAAAGCTCGCTCACGGTCATTGCCGAGCACGGCAGCCTGCGCCTCGGCGGCCAGTACCTCGATAAAGTAGAATACTGCCACTTGCAGGGCTACTCCATGCCGGATTTGCCGCCCACCAACCCTGCCAACGACTACGGTCCCTACCAGGGCTCGGCCGCCAACCACGTGCAGGTTATCGAAAACGTGGTGGACACGGTGCAGAAACGGGGCTTTGCGACTACCAACGCGCTGGAAGGGCTGAAGGTGGTAGATATTATCGAGCGGATTTATAGCTTGAAGTCCTGACGTAGTGAGCCCGCAGAGGTTTGCGCAGAGGAAGCTGATGCACGAGAATGATATATCCTATTTGATTCGGAAGGCAGCGTTTAATATTCACTCGGCGCTGGGGCCGAGGCTACTTGGATCTGTGTACGAGACGCTGTTGTGCCACGAGCTACGCAAAGCGGGGCTGCGGGTGCAGACGCAGGTGGTGCTGCCGGTCGTATACGACGGGCTGAAGCTGGAAAATGGCTTCCGCATCGACCTGCTGGAGGAAGACAACGTCGTGGTGGAGCTCAAATCGGTGGAGACGTTGCTGGAAGTGCATCACATGCAGCTGTTGACTTACCTCAAACTCTCGGGGCACCGGTTGGAACTACTCATCAACTTCAACGTCCAGTCAGTAAAGCCGGTATCTTCCGTAAAGCAAACGGCCTTTAGAAGGCCTCCGCGCCCTCTGCGGGCTAAAAAGCATGAACGAACTACAAGAGCTTCACGCCTGGCAGCAAAAGATGCAGCAGGCGCCCGGTCCTCTGGACCGCCTCACGCGCGGCATGCAGGTGCGCCTGAACGCGCTGCTGCCCGAAAAGCTGCACCAGGCCATTACCGCCACCATCAAGCAAATGGTGCGCGGCGTCTTGTTTGGCTCCCAGCACCTTACGCGCCGGCCGCTGCTTGAGGGCACCCTGGCCGAGCGGGAGGAAGTGGTGCGCCAGCGCATCCGCCGCTACCGGCACGTGGCCGTGGTAGAAGGCGCCGCCACCGGAGCGGCCGGCTTTTTCGTCGGGCTGACGGATTTTCCCCTGCTGCTCGGCATCAAGCTCAAACTGCTCTTCGACGTGGCGGCTCTCTACGGCCACGACGTGCACGACTACACCGAGCGCCTGTACCTGCTGCACGTGTTTCAGCTGGCCTTCAGCAGCCAGCACACCCGCAACGCGACTTACCAGCGCCTGGCGCACTGGGAGGAGTACCGCCGCACGCTGCCGCCTGATGCGGCCGACTTCGACTGGCGTACCTTTCAGCAGGAGTACCGCGACTACATCGACCTGGCGAAACTGGCCCAGCTGATACCGTTTATCGGGGCCGCCGTCGGGGCGGTAGCCAACTACCGCCTGCTGGAACAGCTCGGCGAAACGGCCATGAACTGCTACCGCCTGCGCTACTTCGGGGCCAAAACGGCCGCGGAAGGGTAGACCCGGCGCACCAGCCGGCGCTAGCGGCCAGGCGGGCTTACCCTTTCACCTGCTGCCGAATCCACTCGAGGATGAGCAGCTGCACCTGCGGCGACACGATGGCTTTCTGCTCGCCGTTGAGCAGGGGCCACTCCAGCGGCGGCGCCTGAAACGTGTGGTTGAGGCCGTCGAGGCGGCGCACCTGGGCGCGGCGGTTGTCCTTCAGGGCTTTTTCCAAGGCGCTCAGGTTGCTCACCGGCAGGTGCTGGTCCTCGGTGCCGTGGAGCAGGAGCACGGCCGAGCGGAGCTGGCCCAGCTCCAAGGTTGGCACGTAGGAGAGGAAGGCGCGGTACCACGGCGCGGTCAGCTCGGCGGCCTGCGCCTGGGCCGCGGCGGGGTCGAGGCCGGGTTGCTGCTGGCGCAGCATGTTGGCCACGATGGCCTGGGCTTGACCGTTATCGGCGTTGTGGCGCACGATTTCCATCATCGGCCGCTGGCGCTTGTAGCGCGCGTCGAGCTGCTTTTTATCGGCGGCGCGCTGCCGCATTTGCTGCTGCCCGACGTAGGTTTCAATTTGGGCGGAGTTGGCGCCTTTGGCACGTAATTCGCCGATTTTCTGGGCGGTTTGCTGTTGCTGGCGCAGCTGGCGGCGGCCCAGGGCTTCCTGGGCCGTATCGGCTTCGCCGGCCTTCAGAAAGCCGATTACCGGGCGCTGGGCCAGCACCTCGTAGCCCGGCGCGCCGGCGGCGGCCAGCGTCACCACGAAGGCGGGCGGCAGGGGCAGGGTAGCGACCTGCAGGGCCACGTTGCCGCCGGTGCCATGCCCGAGCAGCCCGAGCTGGGCAATATCGATCAGCGGGCGGCTGCGCAGAAAGTTCAGGGCCACTTGCGCGTCCTTCACCAAGTCGTTGGGCGTGGCCGTGCGCCAGTCGCCGCCCGACTGCCCTACGCCGCGGTCGTCGAGACGGAACACGGCCACGCCGTGGCGGGTGAGGTAGTCGGCCATGGCGCCGAAGAGCTTGTACTCGCCCTGGGTGGCGTCGCGGTCGTGCGGGCCGAGGTCGGAGAGGAGCACCACGGCCGGAAAGGGGCCTTCGCCGGGCGGCACGGTGAGCGTGCCGCTCAAGCGGGTGTTGTCGTGGGCGCTGGTGAAGGTTACTTCCTCCACGCGGTAGGGCGGGGGAAACCGAAAGTTCTTGGGTTGGGGCGGCAGCGGGGTAAATTGCAGCGTCAGGGCGGTTTGAAAGCCCTGCTGACGCCACTGGCCCAGCAACTGCTTCCCGTCGGCGGAGCGCAGGCAGCGGTAGCTGCAGCCGAGCTCCTGCGAGTCGAAGATGATGGTGTCGCCCTTGAGGTCGACGGTCAGCAAGGCGCGATTGATGCGCTGGGCGGGCACGTTGAGCACGGCGAAGCGCGTGCCCGAAGCCAGTTCCGTAACGGTGATGCTGAGCGGCAGGCTGCCGCCGGGCACGGTGAGCGGGCCCTTCCACTCGCCTTCGAGCGAGGCCGGGGCAACGGGAGGCGCCTGGGCAAATGCCAGCAAAGGGAGCAACGTCAGCCAGCACAGGCAGCCGGCAAGCAGCTTATTCATCAGATAAAGGTAACGGCCCCGCGGAAGGCCCCGGCAGTCGCCTGGCCGAACGGGCTTCTGCGGCGGCCGAAACGCCCAGGGCGCTGGGCGAACGGGCCAACGCGGTGGAGCAATCAGGGGAGCAGCACCCGGTCGATGACGTGCACGATGCCGTTGGTGCAGAGCACGTCGGGGATGACCATGGTGGCTACGGGCGAAGCGGCGCCGCTGCCTTTCACCGTTAGGGTGCCATCGACGAAAGGGCCGAAGGTGAGGGGCGTACCGCCGGCCGAGGCCGTGCTGGACGTGTTGTCGGGTAGCTCGGGGGTGAACTTGGCCGTGGAACCCGCCGGGTGGCCGATGACGTGCTGCAGGAGTACGGCCCGCACCGTGGCCTCGGGCAGCTTGCGCACGTCGGCGGGCACGTAGCCCGCGGGCGAAGCCGGCGCCACGTTCAGCGCGGTCAGCAACTGCCGGAACGCCTGGTCGTTGGGCGCAAAAACCGTGAACGGGCCTGGGCTCGACAGCGTGCCTTCCAGGCGCGTGTACAGCACGGCTTCCACCAGGAAAGTAAGTTCGGGCTGCACGAACACCTGGCGGTTGTTCAGGGCCAGCGCCGACTGCACGATGTCGGCCCCGGTAGCCAGCAGCACCTTGTCGATGGCGTGCACCGTGCCGTTAGAGGCTTTGATGTTGGTAACCAGAATACGGGCGCCGTTGACGTACTGCGCGCCGTTGCGGGCGATGATGCGGCGCACCGGTCCCAGCGCCGAGGGGGACTGGTAGCCCGGCTGCAGGGCCGCACCCGGCACGGTGCCGCCCGTGACGTGGTAGTAGAGGGTGCTGGTCAGAAAGTCGCGGTTCAGCACCAGCAGGTCCTCGGCGCTGCGCAGGCCCAGGCGCGCAAACCCGTCGTTGTTGGGCGCGAAAACGGTGTAATTGCCCTGCGGGTCGTTGGGGTTGCGGTTGGACAGCAAGCCCACCACGCCGCCGCGCAGGGCCGCGTCTTCCAGCACGCTGAAATCCTTATTGGCTACGGCCACGCCGGCAATGGACGGATTCGACTCGGTGTTCTTGCTGCAGCCGGGCAGCAACAGGGAAGCACTCAATAAGCCCAAAATGGGAAACCAGCGGCGTAGGGGTCGGGACATAGAAGCAGCAGAAAGGGAGAAACACGGCCAGAGGCCGACGGAGCTGGCGTAGAAACGCAATGGACTGGGAGAGTGGATTTAGGTGTTCGGAAAAATTTTCTCCCAAAATGGAAATCCGAAGGTACAATTGCCCCCGTAGCTAGCGGCCCAAACTTGGCTATACCGGGCTGGTTCTATCCCAACGCCCGAAGCTGCTGGCTAAATCTTCACTTCTTTCTCTCCGCCATATGCGACACGCTTACCTTCCTGCTGTACTTACCGGAGTCACCGTGCTGGCCGCGGCCATCGGCGTATCGGGCCAGAGCCTGGTGAGCGGCTTTATGGCCGGCAAGCACCACGGCTCGGTGGTGTTTACGGGCACGGCCGAGCGGTACCGCAACGTGTACCTGGTCCCGGACAAGGTAGACGCAGTGCCGATTTTCCGGGAAGTGCGCGTGTCGTCGGTGAGCGTGTACGCCAACTACGGCCTGACCGATAAAATCGAGGCGGTACTGAGCCTGCCCTACATCAAGTCGACGGGGCGGGCGGCGCGGGCCGTGCTCCAGGACGAGGGCTACACCAATACCCGCAGCGGGCTGCAGGACGTGTCGGTGCTGCTGAAGTTCAAGTCGTATTCGGCGCCGGTGGGCAGCAGCCAGCTGGATCTGCTCGGGGTGGTGGGCGTGAGCACCCCGGCCAGCAATTACCGCAACGACCCGGGCCTGGCCTACATCATTGCCATCGGCAACCGCGCCACCAAGTACACCACCCTGGGCATTGCGCACCTGCGTACGCCCTCGGGCGTGTTCGTGACCGGGCAGGCCGGCTACAGCCTGCGCACCACCCGGGTGCCCAACGCCTTCCTGGCCGACGCCAAGGTGGGCTACGCGGGCCTGAACGTGTACGCCGAAGCCTGGGCCTCGGTGCAGGAATCGGGCAGCAACGGCACCGACATTGTCCAGCCCGGCTTCGACGGGGACTTCACCGCCACCCGCGTGGATTACACCCGCATCGGCCTGAGCCTGTACAAGCCCGTGACCAAGGGCTTCGGCGTGGTGCTGGGCGCGAGCCGGTACGTATCGGGCCGTAACCTGGGGCAGTCCACCGCGGTGTCGGCGGGCGTGTCGTACAACTACTAATTGGTAACCGGCGCGGCCGCCTGGCCGGCCCGAAACGGCGGGCATCACGTGCCTTCGACAAACACCAGCGTAACCGGGTTGCCGGACCCAGAAAAGGTTCTTTAGGGCCGGTAGCCTTCCCGTTACGGCTGCCGAAGGGCTGCCTGGCGGCCTGCCCCGGACGCCCTGAGGCCTTTGCCGGAAGAGCCGGTGCTGAAATGCCCGCTGCTGCGGGAAACGATCAGCGTGCCTTTGCCCGGCAGTTCCAGCACCCGCATCACAACCACGTTCGGCCCGGCGGTGTGGCTCGGAACGACGGACACGCCATGCAGGGCTAGCAGGCAGAGTCAGGAGAAATACAGTTTTGGCATGCCGGCAAGCTGGTGGCAGCGCCCGCCCAAACGCTACCCGGTATTGCGGAGTTTGCAAGTTCCGGCTGCCCGGCCCTACCTTTGCGGCATCAATTCTTTACTCCTGAAGGATTGTTTTTATAGAGAGGCGCGGAGAGACAGGCTCTGCGAAGCGCCGGCAACCATCGGGAAAGTCCTGAACGGTGCCAATTCCTGACCATATAAAAACAAGTTGCTGTGGGCTTCCCCGACTACTTTACCGCTTTGTACACGCGCCGCACGGCGCAGCCCTGCGCCGTTGCCGCGGCGGAGCTGCCCGGGTGTTGTTGCTGTTGAAGCATCCCTGAGGCCGTGGGTTCGCGCTGCTGAACTACCACGGCTTTCCTCGCCACCCCTGCGGTGGCCGGCCGCTACTTAGGCGGCCCTCATCCTCCCCCCGTTTACCTTTTTGCCCTGCCGGCCGGTCCGGTGGCGCCCGCCGTGTGCGGCGGCGTCACGGTGGGGCAGGGCGCCACCGTTGCGCGGGCCGTGGCCCGGGCTATTTCCGCTTTATGCTCAAAAAATCATTGGAACTGCTGCGGCTCGAAGCCGCGGAGACCGGCTCGCACACGCTCAAGCGTAGCCTGGGGCCGCTCAACCTGATTGCCATCGGCGTCGGGGTTATCATCGGGGCGGGGCTGTTCTCGCTCACCGGCATCGCCGCCGCCGAACACACCGGCCCGGCCGTGACGCTCTCGTTTATCGTGGCGGCCATCGGCTGCGCGTTTTCGGCCTTGTGCTACGCCGAGTTTGCGTCCATGGTGCCGGTGGCCGGCTCGGCCTACACGTACTCCTACGCCACCATGGGCGAGCTGTTTGCTTGGATTATCGGCTGGGACCTGGTGCTCGAATACTCGGTGGGCGCCGCCACCGTGGCCATCAGCTGGTCGCAGTACCTGGTGAAGTTCCTCGGCATCTTCGGGCTGCACCTGCCGCCCCAGTTGGTCATGTCGCCCTGGGAAACGGCCACGCTGGCCGACGGCAGCGTGGTGGGCGGCTGGCTGAACCTGCCGGCCATCATCGTGGTGCTGGCCATTACGTCCATCATCATCCGCGGCACGCAGGGCTCGGCCTGGTTCAACGCCGTGGTGGTGGCCCTGAAAGTATCGGTGGTGCTGGTGTTCATCGCCCTGGGCTGGCAGTACATCAACCCGGCCAACTACCAGCCGTACATCCCGGCCAACACGGGCACCTTCGGCGAGTACGGCTGGAGCGGCATCTTGCGCGGGGCGGGCGTGGTGTTCTTCGTCTTCATCGGCTTCGATATCGTGGCCACCATGGCCCAGGAAGCCAAGAACCCGCAGCGCAACATGCCCATCGGCATCATCGGCTCGCTGCTGGTGTGCACGGTGCTGTTCGTGGTGTTCGGCTACGTGATGACGGGCCTGGCGCACTACTCCGAGTTCAAGAACAGCGCCGCGCCGGTGGCCGTGGCCATCGAGCACACGCCTTACAAGGGCTGGCTGCTGACGGCCATCATCGGGGCCATCCTAATCGGCTACACCTCCGTTATTCTGGTGGATTTGCTGGGCCAGAGCCGCGTGTTCTTCTCCATGTCGCGCGACGGGCTGCTGCCGCGGGTGTTCTCGCAGATTCACCCGCGCTTCCAGACGCCGCACAAGTCCAACCTGCTGCTGGGCGTGTTCATCAGCTTGTTTGCCGGGCTGGTGCCCATCAAGGTGGTGGGCGAGATGTGCAGCATCGGCACGCTGCTGGCCTTCGTGATGGTGTGCATCGGGGTGTTGATCATGCGCAAGCGGGAGCCAAATGCGCCGCGCGCCTTCCGCACGCCGTGGGTGCCGCTGGTGCCCATCCTGGGCGTGGTCACCTGCCTGGTGATGATGCTCAGCCTGCCCGGCGACACCTGGCTCCGCCTGTTCGTGTGGCTGGCCATCGGGCTGGTTATCTACTATTTCTACGGCAAAAAGCACAGCAAGCTGGGCCAGGGCCTAGTGGTGAACCCGACGGTGGAAGCGCCGGGCAATCAGGTCGCCTAGCTTACGCTGCACTCATAACCGCCGAAGCCGCTGGTACGCCACCAGCGGCTTCGTGCGTTCAGGCTTGGCGGTTTGCTTTACTTTGCCCCGATACGCAATGCCTTATGGAACAACTTTATTCCGATTCAGCAGCATCAGCCGGCGAAAAAAGCGTCGTAGCCAGGGTCGTATATCCCACTTACAAAGAGAGTTGGGCGGTATTGGGTTGGTTCCTGCTCCTGCTAGCCCTGTTGGGGGTGGTGTTCTTTGCCGTGGCCAACCTGGTGGGCACCAGTCACCGGCATACCATGCTGGTAACCCTGCTGGCCACCGACTCGGCCAAGGCGCTGATCATCGTGTTTCTGATGTGGTACGCGGGCAAGTCGCGCGTGCTGCCGCTGCGCCTGCTGGCGCCGCGTGAGCAGCCGGGGGTATATGCGGCCATGCTGGGCATAGCCGGTGCCCAACTAATCCTGCGAAGCCAGGTGCACCACCTGGGCCTGCCGTCGTGGCAATTGGAGTCGGTGATGCAGAAGCTGGCCGCGTTTCCGGTGGCGGCGGGGTTCACCATCTGCGTGGCCGCGCCGGTGCTGGAAGAGCTGTTGTTTCGGGGAGTAATGCTGCCGGGACTGGAAAGAAACTACGGTTCGGGCAAGGCCATTCTGCAGTCCAGCCTGCTGTTCGGCCTGTTTCACCTGAACCCCGCGCAGGCCGTCAGCGCCTTTCTGCTGGGGCTGCTGGCGGGTTGGGTGTACGTGCGCACCCGCTCGCTGGCCGCCTGCATCTGGCTGCATTTTCTCAACAACGCCGTGGCCTTCGGGGCGGGGTTTCTGCCGGCCCTGCGGCACTACGATTCGGTGAGCGACATGCTGCCGACTGGGTGGTCCGGCGCCGGGGTGTTGGGGCTCACGCTGGGCTTGCTGCTGCTGGGCATGTTCGCCATTGGGCGCCTGACGCGGCGCCCGGCCGGCGGCGGGTTGCGCTGAGGGCGTGACGGACCGGCCACCAAGCCAAAAAAGCCCCGCCCGCCTTGCACGCGATGCTCCAGCCGCGCAACTTACGCGGCTTTTCTGCCTTATCCCTTCTGCTATGCCTGATTGGTTTCGCTTGGCCCGCCTGGGGGCCCTGTTATCCTTGCCGCCCCTGCTGGGCGCCGCTTACGCCGGAGCGGCTGACGACCCCGTGGTGGCCCGTATTCTGACCCGCCTGGCGGAGTATTACGCCGGGGAGAACCCCGAGAAAGTGTACCTGCACTTCGACAAGCCCTACTACGCCACCGGCGAAACCGTGTGGTTTCGGGCCTACGTGGTGGAGGCCGGCCAGCACCGGCCCGACACGCTGAGCCGGGTACTGTACGCCGACCTGCTGGCGCCCAACGGCCGCGTGCTCACCCAACGCACCTTGCGCCTGCGCCGGGCGGGGGCCGCGGCCGAGTTTGCGCTCGGCGATTCGCTGGCGGCGGGCGTATACACCGTGCGCGCCTACACTTCCTGGATGCGCAATGCGGCGCCGGAGCTGCTCTTCACCCGCCGGCTGCCCGTGTACCGGCTCGCCGTGGGGAGCAGCGCCCGTCCGGCCGAGCCGGTGGCGGCCGGCAAAAGCCGCCTGGTCACGGCGGCGCCCGCCGCGGCCCGTCCCGACGTGCAGTTTTTTCCCGAAGGCGGCAACCTGGTAGCCGGGCTCGACAACACCGTGGCCTTCAAGGCCACCGACGCGGCGGGCCTGGGTTTGGCCGTCAGCGGTACCGTGCTCAACGCGCAAAACCAGGAGGTAGTGGCTTTTGAAGCCCGGCACCGGGGCATGGGGCATTTTCCGCTGCGGCCCGAGCCGGGCCAGACCTACCGCGCCCGCGTGAAGCTGCCCGGCGGCGGCACGGCGGAGTTTCCGCTCCCGGCCGCGCAGGCCACGGGCTACACCCTGGCGGTGCGCACCATCGCCGACAACCTCATGCTGGTGGTGCAGCGCCGCGACCAGCCCACCGGCCCGGCGGCGGCCCCCGTGACGGTAGTGGCGCACGTGCGGGGGCAGGTGGCCTTTGTCGGACAGGCCCAGGTGGCCAACGGCGCGGCCTTTTCGGCCCGCATTCCGCGCAACCGTTTCCCGGCCGGAGTGGCCCACTTCACCTTGTTCGACGGGGCCGGTGTGCCGCAGGCTGAGCGACTGGTGTTCGTGCCGCCCACCGGCACGCCGCGCCTGACGCTCACGCCCGACAAGGCCAGCTACGGCCCCAAGGAGCGGGTGCAGGTAAGCGTGGAAGTGCGCGACGCGGCCGGCCAGCCCGTCGCGGCCGACCTCTCGGTGGCGGCTACCCAGACGCCCGAGGTGCCCGGGACAGCAGCCTTCGGCGAAAACATCCTCACCAACTTGCTGCTGACTTCCGACTTGCGCGGCTTCGTGGAAGACCCGGCCTGGTACTTCCGCGACGGGCAGCCCGAAGCCCTGCTGGCCGTGGACTACCTCATGCTGACCCAGGGCTGGCGGCGCTTTGTGTGGCGCGAGCTGCTGGAGCAGCAGCCGGCCGCGGCGCGGCTATACCCGCTGGAGCAGGGCCTGAGCATCGGCGGGCAAGTGCTGCGACCCGCCGGCCGCAAGCCCGCCGACCAAGTACAGGTGACCCTGTTTACCAAGCGGCCCAAGCAAGAGATTCTGCAGGGCACCACCAACGCCGACGGCCGGTTTCTCTTCACCGGCTTTCAGTGGGCCGACACGGCACAGGTCCTGATTCAGGCCCGCCAGGGCAAGAACAGCAACCTGCTCATTCGCCTGCTGCCGCCCTGGCCCGAAGCGGTGGCCAGGCCGCCCTTCGCGCTGCCCGGCGGCCCCGATGCTGCCGCGCCCTTGCAGGCCTACGCCGAGCGCAGCCGCCGCCAGCAGCAGACCGAGCGGCAGTTTCGGCTCGATACCACCCAAAACATCCTGCTCGGCAACGTGACGGTGCAGGGCCGACGCGTACCGGAAGAGGCGCGGGACGGCCGTTTCCGCCTCTACTCCTCGGCCAACGCCGCCGTGGTCCGGGCTGCCGACGTGGTGGGGGGCGCTAGCTTTTCGAGCCCGCTGCAGCTGCTGCAGGGCCGCGTGCCGGGCGTGCAGATCAGCGGCACCGGCATGGACATGGAAGCCCAGATCCGCGGCGGCACCTCCATCAGCGGCTCCAACGCCCCGCTGTACCTGCTCGACGGCGTGCCTGTGGACGCGGCCGCCATCAATTCCATCCCGGTGGCCGACGTGGAATCCATCGAGGTGCTGAAGGGGGCCGGGGCAGCCATCTACGGCAGCCAGGGTGCCAACGGGGCCATTGCCGTGTACACCAAGCGCGGCAACCCCAGCTACGACTATTCCAAGGAGCCCGCGCCCGGTTCGGTGGCGTTGCGCCGGCCGGGCTACTACCGCGCCCGGGAGTTCTACGCCCCGCGCTACGACAACGCCAAGCAGCCCGCGCGCCCCGACCCGCGTCGCACCACCCTGTACTGGAACCCCACGGTGCGCACCGACGCCAACGGCCGCGCCCAGCTCACCTTCTTTACCTCGGAGGAAGCCGGGCCGTTTCGGCTGCTGGCCGAAGGCCTGACCGCCACCGGCCAGCCGGGGCTGGGCAGCGCCGAGCTGAAGGTGACGGCCGGAAGATAAAGCCGCGCTTCGGTTAAGGTGCACGAGAAAGCCCGCCGCAACGGTCGTTGTGGCGGGCTTGTTGGCGCAGTGGCCGCCGGCGCTTAGCGGCGGGTTATGTTGCGCAGCAAGGCATTGCCTTCAGGCACGGCGCGGGTGAATAGCAGCCCGGCGGCGTACACCACCGTCAGCGCGGCGGAGCGCAGCAGCATGGTAACCAGCAACGAATGCACGGGCGGTACCAGCCAGCCGGCCAGCGCGGCGGCGGCGGCTACGGCCAGGATGAGCCCGATGCGGTAATCGAAGGGCTGCAGGCGGTAGGCGTGCCACACAAACCAGGTGCGGGCCACGTTGATGCTCGTGAGGGCCAGCAGGGCGGCCCAGGCGGCACCCACCATGCCCAGGGGCGGGATGAGCAGCAGGTTCAGCAGCACCGTGCCCAGGGCCAGCGCCACGTTGAAGACCAGGTCGAAGCGGTAGCGCGGAGACGTCACCACGATCAAGCCGTTGACGCCGGTGATGCCGTCGAGCAGGCGCCCGACGAGCAGAATCCACACGATGGCGGTGCCGGCGGCGTACTCGGGCTTCATCAGCGAGTAGATGAAGTCCAGGTTCAGGCCGATGCCTAGGGCCAGGTAGCAGCCCAGCACCGTGTTCAGCCGCGTGGTGCGGCGGTAGAAATCGGCCATGCGCGGCATATCCTGCTCCTTCCAGTAGTCGGCCAGCAGCGGAAAGGCAATCTTGTAGAGCGAGCGGAACGGAATGGTCAGCGCCGTGCTGATAAAAAACGCCGTGGTGTACACGCCGGCCGCTTTCAGGCTGACCTTCGAGCCGACCATGAGCGCGTCGATGGAGCTGATGACGGTGCCGGAGATGTTCGAGAGCAGGGCAAACGCGCCGAAGTGCAGCAGCTCGCGCACCGGCCGCACCCGCAGGGCCGCGCGCGTGGGGCGCAGGTGCAGCTCGCCGATGTAGGCCAGGTAGCCGGTGAGCAGCACGGTGATGCTGCTGTTGACCAGGATGTAGCCGAGCACGAACTGGTGAAACGAGAGGTAACCCAGGCCGAAGAGCAGCGTGACGCCCGCAATGAGCACGCGCAGGAGCACTTCCTGCAAAAACGAGGAAAACGCGGTGTGATACAGGCCCTTCAGGTAGGCATCCTGCAGGGAGTAAAGCAGGATGAAAAGGGCCAGCAGGGCGCCCCAGCCGTAGTACGGCCCCAGCAGGGCCGCGTCGTGCTCGTAGGCCCGCAGAATCAGGGGCTGGCCCAGCCAGTAGGCAGCCGTCACCACGGCAAAGCCAAGCAGGGGCAGGCCCAGCAGCAGCGGCAGGAAGCCTTGGTGGCCGGCTTCGCGGTTGCGGAAATACGGGAAAAAGCGGATGCCCACGCTGGCAAACCCGAAGGCTGACAGCTGCGCGTAAATCGTGGCCAGGCTCAGCAGCACCCGCGTCAGGCCCACCTGGTCGGCCGCCAGGAAGCGCGGCATCAGCAGGGCCGTGTTGACGAAGCCCAGCCCCAGCCCGAAGTAGGAAATAACGGTGTTGCGCAGCCCCTGGCGCCGAACGATGCCCAAGCGGATTTGGTGAGGTGGTGAGGTGGTGAGGTGGTGAGGTGGTGACTTAGTGACCTAGTGAGTTGTCGAACACCAACTCACTAAGTCACTAAGTCACCATTTCACAGATCTGCCGGCCCGTCAGAAACGCCGTGCCGCGGCCGCGAAGGTACTCCATGATGCGGTGGAACTCCCGCGGGCCGTTCGCGGTGTTGGCCGCATCGAAATTCTCGTTGTGCCAAAGCATGGTGAACACGCCGCCGAACCGCTCGATTTCCCGCAGCATTGGCTCGATGGCGGGCAGGATTTCGTCGGGGGCCAGTTGCAGGTAGTGCGGGTGGTGCAGGGTGGCGTCCATCAGGTTCAGCGGAATTTCGAGGAAGCGGCAGGCTTGGTCGGGGTGTGGCTCTTCGGGCCCGCTGCCGGGCTCGAGTTGCCCGGGTAAGCTGTAGCGCTTCGACGAGACGATGCGTTGCTGCGCCAGGTCGTAGGGATAAAACGGCAGGCAGTAGCTGTGGCGAAAGCCAAAGTGCTCCGCGAAGCCCAGCGTCGAGTCGTGGGTGAAGCTGTGCATGCTCACCAGCGTGGGCGTCAGGCGCGGCTCCCAGCTCAGGTAGTGAAAGCGCAGCCCCTCAACCGGCACCGGAATCCGCTGCCAGTCCCGCTTCAGGTGGCCGCCGTGCCGAGCCGTGCCCAGACTCCCGTGCAGGCCTACTTCCGCATCACCAATGGCCGCCGCAATGCGGGGCCAGACAGCCCGGAACCGATAATCCGCGTTGGGCGTGCCGCCCAGGCCGGGACGGTGATTCGGCAGCAGGAAGAAGGTGCTGACGGCGCCGTGGCTGGCTACCGCAGCCCGCACCTGGGCCAGGTTGTCCCAGGCGTCGGGCCGCGTGAGGTGGTGCCAGAGGTGCTTACCGAAGCCGAGCCAGTTACGCTGCTGCAAAGCGGCTTTGGCCGGCGCCTTCCAGGCGCTCTGCAGGTTGTCGATGTCGTGGGTAACGAAGGTGGCAAAGGGCGCCCCGGCCGCCCATTGGCGTGGCCGCAGCGGCCGGCTAGTTACGTGCTCCACGGCCGTGCGCAGCACGTCGAAGTAGTAATTGACCACGGGCACCGTCACGAAGCCGTAGCGGTGCTGTACGCTGGCGGTGAACGGAAAACGCCCGTGCTGGTCGCGCTCCTCCGAGTAGTACTCCTGCCAGCCGCTGAGCAGAAAAAACGCGGCGGCCAGCACGTCGGCGTGAATGTCGGCCCGGCCCGGCGAAAGAGTCAGCAGCGGCCCGGCGGGGTTGGGGTCGAAAAAGAACGGCAGGCGGCGGCCCCGCCACTCCCGGAGCGAAGGCTCCGGCGGGTAGGGGGCCGTCTGCTCGAAAAACCGGTCGGCACCAGCGGCTACGGCAATGGCGGGCTGCGCGTCGGCGTAGCCGATGGCGGGCAGATCCGCCACCTCGTAGGCCAGCCGGAAATGCTTCAGCACGTAAGCCAGCCGGGCCTCTACCGAAACCGGCGAAGCCTGCAGCGGGGGCAGGGAGTAAGTCAGAGCAGCCATCCGCGGCAATTTAAGCGCCGGCGCCCGCCGACAGCCACGCGTCCAGCTCGCGCAGGGCCAGCTGCTGGCTGTGGCCTTCGTCGGGCGTGCCGAGGGTGGCGCAGTAGTAGGCGGCGCGCTGGTAGTGGTCGGCGGGCTTGTGGGCCACGTAGCCACGCAGCAGCTGGCCCAGCTCGTCCAGCGTGAAGGCGCGGTTCACTAGGCCGTGGGCGGCGTAGCCATAGTAGTCGTCGGCCACGCCGTGCGGACCGAAGCGGTAGTACAGGCTCACCAGGTTCAGCAGGGTGGCCTCCAGGTGAGTGGAGGTGTCGGCCGCAATCAGCGCGTCGTGGCGCTGCAGAAACTCGAACACCGACTCCTGCCGGGCATCGGAAAAAGCCAGCTGCGGGAACCGCGCGCGCAGCTCCTCGAAGCGGCGCGGGTCGCTGGGGTGGGCGCGGAAGGTGAACTGCAGATCGGGAAAGCTCGTCAGCAGGTATTCCACGGCGGCTCCGATGCCGGCCGTATCGTCGAGGGTGTTGGTGGCCAGGGCCACGCGCTGCACCCGGGGCTGCTCGTTGCGCTGGCGCACGAAGGCGTCGGCCTTGGGCATGCCCACCAGCCGCGTCTGGCCGCGCACGGGGCCGCAGCGCCGGTACTTGTCCAGCGCATCCTGGCCTTCAAGCAAGCTCAGGTCGAAGCCCAGGGGCGGGAAGTTGGTGCTGACGCTGGCGTGCTGCACGTAGGCCGTAGGCACGCCTTCCGCGCGGCAGGCCAGCAGCAGGGCGCGGGCGTCATCGTTGTGGTCGTTGGCGAAGACGACGGCCCGCGGCCGGTAGTGGCGCAGGGCCCGGCGGTACACCTCGTAGTAGCCGACAGCGTTGAAAATCAAGTCGAAAAAGCGCCAGGCCCGGCGGCCTTCGGTCTGCACAAGCCCGATGAATACCAGCGGCAGCTGCCAGTAGTAGAGCAGCTTGCGCCGCAAGGAGAGGCGGTTGACCTGCTGGTTGTAGCGCCCGATCTGCTTGGCCTGGCCCGCCAGCAACACCGCGTCGGGGCGGTGCTCCCGGATGAAGCGCAGGGAGTCGTAGTTGTTCTGGCTCACCACGTACAGCCACACCGCCCCGCGCAGCTGCTCGGGGTTGCGGATGGGCTTGAACACGTTGCCCACCAGCCGCAGGGCCGCGTAGCCGAGCACTTTGGCCAGGCGCTTGATCGGGTTGCCGGGTGAAATCTGCTCCAGCAGCGCCTTCGGAAACGCCTCGAAGTGGTCGGTAAAGCGCACGTACAGCAGGTCGCGCACGCGGGCGGCGCGGGTGCTGGGAAGGGGGGCAGCGTGGTCGGCCAATGAAGTCGTAGCTAAGTTCTAAGCTCTCGATTCTCCGCGCTGCTCAACCGATGTGGCGCACCAGCATAAAGGCCTCGGCGAAGGGCTGGCCAATGACCACGCCCCAGCGCTGGGCCTGGATGCGCAGGGCCTCCGGGGAGCGGGGGTGGGGGTAGGCGCGCTTTTCGAACTCGTAGGCTTCCATGCCCGCAATTTTGGCCTGCACGTCCTCCTCCGTTACGGCCAGAAACACGTTCGGCAAAAACGGATTTGGGTAGTTGGCCGCCTGCCACTCGGTGCTCGAGGGCGTTTCGCAGGCCAGAATGGTGCGCATCGGCTCGCCCGGCAGCGGGCGCGTGCCCGTCACCACCGCTTCGAAGGTGCGGCGGTGGTCGATGTTGGTATCACCACCGTGGTGGGTGAAGATGACGTCGGGCTGAAACTGCTCCTTTTCCTGCTCGAACACCTTCACCAAGTCCAGCAGATCCACCGAATCGAAGCGGTTGTCGGCAAAGTCGTAGATGCCGGTGGAGCTGTAGCCAATGGCTGCGGCGGCCCGCTCGATGTTGCTGCGGTGTACGCGCAGTTCCTCGGCCCACTGGGCCGGGTCGCGTACCGTGGCGCGGGAGGTGATGCCCTCGCCCAGGATGACGGCACGGGCCGTGCAGCCGTGGCGGTGCACCAAGCGGTGAATGGTGGCGCCCAGGCCAAGCAGCTCGTCGTCGGGGTGGGCTACCACGACCAGGATTTTCTTGCCTTCAAAATCAAACGGCATCGGGCGAAACGGCTAGCAGGCGACGGTATTCCTCGGGCAGCACCGAGGAGAAGGGGCGGCCGGTGTAAAACTTGATGCCCCGGCGGCGCAGGAAGTCGCGGAAATCCTCCTCGACTTCGCCGAACGTGCCGGCGGCCTGCATCGTGGTGAGGTCGAACACGACCTCGTTGCAGTGGATACGCTGACTTTCTGCGTCGAAGCGCAGCGCCACGGCCAGCTGCTTGTAGGCGGCCAGCTCCTCGTAATCGGCCAGCACGCGCGCGACCAGCTGGTCGTTGCGCTGCGGATCGTGGCTGGGGTACACGTTTTCGCGCAGAATCTTCACCGGGATTCCGCCGGCCAGGCAGCCATCCGGCAAATCCTTGTTGATAAGCGAGTTGGTGCCAATGACCACGTTGTTGCCGATGCGCCGGTTGGGCAGCACCGTCGACTTGGCCGGCAGCCACACCCGGTTGCCGATGCTCACCGGCCCGAAATCGGCCGGGAAGCCTTCCAGGATGGGCAGGTAAGAGCCATGCGTCCACACGGCCACGTCCTCGCCGATGCCCACGTACTCGCCGATGTCGATGCGGTGGTTGACGTTCAGCGTGATGCGGGCGCAGATCATGGAGTAGCCGCCCACGGTCAGGTGCGCGTCGGGGCTGAACTTGCCACCGTGCCCCACCACCACGTTCGAGTCCCAGTACACGTAGCGGCCGACCTGCACGGTGCGGGCCGTCACGTTGTTCTGGTTGCCGAAGACGGTCAGCTCGCCGATTTCCAGCCGCTGGCTCACCAGAAACGCGTTGCCCGCGCCCAGCGTCACGTTGTCGCCGATGAGGCACTCCCCGGCCCGGATGGTGGTGTTTGGCCCGATGCGGAAGTTCTCCCCGATGCTGATGCGGTCGGCAATGATGTAGCTGCCGTTCTCGAATTTGCGGATTTCCATGATCCGTAAAACTAAAGGATGCCATCGGTATGCTACCGATGCCCGGATGAAGTGAAGCAAGCAGCACCTGACACAAAATGAGCTGACACAAATTCTTTTTGTGTCAAGCTGGTTTGTGTCAAGCGCTACCTGGGCGGCGCTACAGCAGGTCCCAGCGCAGGGCCGTGCCGCGGCGCACGGCCTGACGCACCGGGCGGCCCAGCACCTGCTCCAGCAGGTGCGGCGGCAGCCCGTGCCCCGGCCGGATGACGCGCACGTTCTCACGCGTGAGCACCTCGCCCTCGGCCACATCCTCCACCACGTAGAGAGAGCGGCGGAACGCCAGGGACTTCAGCTCCGCCTCGGTGGGGCCGTACTGCACCGTGCCCAGGGCCTGCTGGGCCTGCCGGCACTCCTGCACGAGGCGGGCCATTTCGTCGGGCTCCATCGAAAACGACGAGTCCGGGCCGCCGTCGGCGCGGCGCAGGGTCAGGTGCTTCTCGATGACAGCCGCGCCGAGCACCGTGGCCGCCACGGCCACGCCGGTGCCCATGGTGTGGTCGGAAAGGCCCACGTGGCAGCCCAGCATCTGGCGCAGGTGCGGAATGGTGGCCAGATTGGTGTTGTGGGGCAGGGCCGGATAGGTGCTGGTGCACTTGAGCAGAATCACCTGCTCGTTGCCCTCGGCGCGCACGGCCTGCACCATGCGTTCCAGGTCGGCCAGGTCGGCCATGCCGGTGCTGATGATGACGGGCTTGCCGGTGCGGGCCGCGTGGCAAATCAGCTCGGGCCAGTTGTTTTCGAAGGAGGCAATCTTGTAGGCCGGGCAGCCCACCGATTCCAGGAAGTCGATGGCCTCGGGGCCGAAGGGCGAGCTGAAGGCCACCATGCCGTGCTCCTGGGCCCGGGCAAAAATGGCCGCGTGCCACTCGAAGGGCGTGTAGTTGGTGGTGTACAGCTCGTAAAGCGACTGGCCCTCCCAGTCCATATTGGCCCCGCGTACGATGAAGTCCGGTTCGCGGCTGTTCAGGGTGAGCATGTCCGGGGTGCTGGTCTGAATCTTCAGGCCCTGGCAGCCCGCGGCGGCCGCGGCATCCACGATTTCCAGCGCCTTTTCCAGCGACTGGCCGTGGTTGCCCGACATTTCAGCGATGATGAACGGCGCGTGGCCCGCGCCGATGCGGTAGTCGCCGATGAGTATATCCTGCATAAAAGCGAAGTCAATCGGCCAACTCGAACGGGGTAGCCGCCCGCAAAAATACGTCGTAGGACTGACCGTGCAGCCACTCCGCCGGCTGCCGCTGAAAACCCAGCCGCTCAAACACCCGGGCCGAGGCCACGTTGTGCGCCTTTACCCGGCCCACCACAGCCCAGGAGCCGGTCCGCTCGTGGCGCAGTTGGGTAAGGGCCTGCTCCAGTATCGCGGCCCCCAGGCCGCGCCCGCGCCAGGCCGGCGCCACGGCGTAGTCAATGACGCCGGGGGCTTCGGGCTGCTTGGGCTCGAACTCCACGCGTACCTGCCCCACGGGCGTGCCGTCCTGCTCCAGCACGTAGAGGTAGGCGCCGGTATCCGCCAGGCGGCGACCAAACCAGCCCACGTGCGTTTCCCAACTGATGGGCTCCGTCTGCACCGCATTCTGGCGCACGAGCGGGTCGTTGGCCCAATCGAAGTACAGCCGGGCGTCGTCGTCGGTGGCCCGGCGCACGGTGAGGCCGCCGCTGGGACGGGGCGCGGCAGACACGGCTGATTTGGGCGCCGCTGAGGCCATGCCCAAATCAGCAAAGGCCTGGCGTAGGCGCTCGGCCGTGTGGCCATCGAAGTGCTGGCGCTGGGCCTGGCGCAGGCGCTCGGCCACGCGGCCGGCCTCGGGCGACGTCAGCACGTTGGTGGCCGAGTGGTAGGGCAGGGCCAGGCCCTGCTCGCGCAGGAAGTGGTCGATGCCGCGCTGGTTGTCGGCCAGGGGCTGCGTGAACAGCAGGCCACCGCCAGCCGCGCAATACTCGTAGCTGACGGTGCTGGGGGCGCATACGGCGGCGCCGCACTGCTGCATCAGTGCTACCAGGTCGGCCGCGGCGAGGTTGCGGTGCAGCAGCAGGCGCGGCTGGTCGCCGGCCCAGTGCTGCAGGGCTTCCCAGCCGGCGTAAGCGCTGCCCACCACGGCGTGCACCTGCCGCACCGGGGCCAGGGCCAGCAGCGCCTCGGCTACGCGCTGGGTTTGCTGCGACGGGTCGGCGCCGCCCAGGCAGATGAGCACGGTATCGGTGGGGGCGGCCGGGCGGCCGCTGGCTTCGGCGGCCGCTGCGATGAATGCCGGGCGCAGCGGGGCGTAGGCCGGGCCACTCAGCAGCCGGGCGCCGGGCTGGCGCAGCTCGTAGTCGGCCGCCGCTACGCCGCCGGCAGGGTTGATGACCAGGTCGGCCGCCGAGGGGAAGCTGTGCAGGTCGTCGAGGCACACCAGGCGGGCTACGTGCGGGCGTACTTCCTCCTGATAGTTGTACTCGAAGCCGTAGCCGTCAAGAATCAGAATATCATTAGGTTGTAATACATGCTGCGCCAGCCAGGCCGGTTCGCCTGCAGCCGGTTGCGGCGTCATTTCCACGACCTCATCTACGCCGGTAGCCAGGGTGTGGCGCAGCTCTGGGGAGGGCTCCTGGATGACAAATACCCGGCGGAAATCCGGCCCCAGCAGGTCGGCCAGCGCCAGCAGGCGCATCACATGGCCCAGCCCGATACGCGGGTTGCCATCGGCGCGGAGCACAAGGCGGGGAAGAGCAGCAACACTCATACGGTTACCTGTTGGTTGTCGTGGTTGATAAGCCGTAGCCAAGGCTGCGCGCGGAGCAGCTGGCCTACTTCGGCCAGCCCAAAATCCGGCGGCAGCGTCGTGAACAGCAGGTGCAGCAGGGCGTAGTCGCTGGGGTAATCCAGGGTTAGGCGCAGGTCGGCCGGCGCATCGGGGGCCGTCAGGGGTAGGGTCTGCAGCCGAAACAGCTCGGGGTGGCGGCGCAGGTAGGGCGTCACGTGTTCCCGCTCCTCGGGCTGCCGCGCCTCGGCGGCGGCGCGGGCCAGCGCCCGGCCGTTGATGATTTCAAGGTTGGTGCCCAGCGGCAGGCCGGTGGTCAGCGTGTAGTCGGCCTCCGCCTCCACGTGCTGTTGCACCGCCGCATCGAGGTAATACGGGTCGATGGCGGGGTTGTCGCCGGTCAGGCGCACCACCACGTCGAGCCGGTGCTCCAGAGCGGCCTGCTGGAAGCGGCCGAGTACATCGGCCTCGTCGCCGCGAAAGACGGGTACGCCCAGGGCCAGCCCGGCCGCGGCCAGCGCGTCATCCTGAACCAGCGTGGAGGTAGCCAGTACCACCGTGTGCAGGCGGGAAGCGCGTTGGGCGCGGGCCAGCACGTGCTGTAGCATCGGGAAAGGCGTACCCAGGGGCAGCGGCAGCAGGCTCTTGCCCGGCAGCCGCGTGGAACCCATGCGGGCCTGAACCAGTGCCCCGATGCGCAAGGCTCTCTTGCCAGTTACTTGATGGTCCATCCGCCGTCGACAACTAAATTGTGGCCCGTCATGAAATCCGAGGCTCGTGAAGCCAGAAATACGAATGCGCCCGCCAGATCAGCAGGTTGGCCGATGCGGCCCAGTGGAATGCGGCGCGTGAGCTGAGCCACAAACTCGCTACTCTGCGCCTGCACCGCGGGACTGGGAAAGGCCCCCGGCGTCACGCAGTTGACCTGAATGTTTTCCGGGCCGAGGTAGGAGGCAAAGTACTTGGTGAGCTGAATCACGCCGGCCTTGGCCGCGCCGTAATGCGGCGGATTGGTGAATTGGGGTGTGGCCTCGTAGGCCGAAAAGTCCGGGGCGACTACCCCGTACATGGAAGCCACATTGATGATTTTGCCGCCTCCGCGCCGCCGCAGGTAGGGCAACACTTCGCGGATGCACCGGTACGTGCTACCCAGCGAGCCATCGAGGCCCAGGGCAAACTCTTCGTCGGTGAGCTGATCGGGGCGGCTGCCGCGGCTGTAAAAGGCGTTGTTGATGAGCACGGCGGGCAGGCCGTACGCCGCCTCCGTGGCCGCCAATGCGGCCTGTAAGGAGGGGGTGTGCGCCACGTCGCAGGATTGAAAATGAATGCGCGACTGCGTTGAAAATGCAGCCTGGAAAGCGCCTTCGTTTCGGCCGAGCACCACTACAGTCGCGCCGTAGGCCGCAAGGCCGTGCGCAATAGCTTGGCCAAGGTAGCCGTAGCCGCCGGTGAGCAGTACCAACTGATCGGTGAGGGAGAAAAGAGAGGAATAGGACGGGGAAGGCATGAGGAGTGGTGCACGGGCGGGCGAATAGGCCGCCCCGAAGAAGCAAAAGTGTCGAAAAAACGAAGGTTCGTGCTCTGGTAGCGTATTTTGCCGGCTGAAATGGGCCCATTCGATTGATTAACATTCCTTATTCGACTTGGTAAATGAGCAGCCGCTACTCCTGCATCGACTTGTTACTGGTGTGTTGCGCTATGTGTGGCTGGTTTTCAGCCACCGCGCAGGGACAAAACGACAACTGGTATTTTGGTTACGGGGCAGCGGTGGGATTCAGAGGCGGTACTGCTACCACCTTCAGCGGCAGCGCTATGTCTACTTACGAAGCCTGTGTGTCGCCTTCAGACGCCGCCGGCAACCTGCTGTTTTACGCCAACAGTGAGAAAGTCTGGAACCGCAACCACGCCATCATGCCCAACGGCAGTGGACTTAACGGGCACACTTCCGCCTCACAAATGGCTTATGCGCCCCGGCCGGGTACCACCGGGCAGTATTATCTTTTCACGGTCGACGCCATGGAAAGCCAGTTGCAGAATGGGCTGCGCTATTCGCTGGTTGATATGAGCCTGCAAGGAGGTTTGGGCGACGTGGTGCCGGGCGTGAAGGGCTTGCGCCTGCTTACACCCAGTCAGACCGGCCTCGTTGGCGAACAGGTGACCGTGGTGCCCCACGCCAACCGCACAGATTACTGGTTGGTGGTGCACGGCTGGGATACCAATGAATTCTATAGCTTCCGGGTGTCAGCCAACGGAATAACCCCACTGCCGGTGATTAGCATCGTGGGACCCTTGCAGAGCGCTACTTCGCCTTCCGGCTTTAGCTACGCCGCCGGAGCGCTACGGGCGTCGCCCGACGGGCGCCAGATTGCCATGAGCAGCGGGGCGCGTGCCGATTTCGATCTGTACGATTTTGATCCAGCTACGGGGCGGTTATCCAATTACCTGCGGCTGCCCGATATCAGCGCCCTGAGGTTCTGTTACGGCGTGGAGTTTTCGCCCGACGGCTCCCGGCTTTACGCCACCTCCACCAACGGCGGCCAGACAGCGCTGCTGCAGTACAACCTGCGGGCCGGCTCGCCAATGGCCATAGCCGCGTCGGCGCAGCTCATCGGCACAGCGCCGCGCATGAGCGCGGCGGGGCTGCTGGCCGGGCCCAACGGCAAAATATACATGGCCGGTGTAAGCGTCCTGCACATCATCGACTTCCCGAACCAATTGGGCATGGCCTGTGGCTTTCGGCTCAATGGTCTGTCACTGGGTAGCGCCAGCACGACCTACGCCCTGCCCAACACCATCCAGTTGGATTTCCAGCCAGTGCTGTCGTTGTCCTTCACCGCGGCGGCGGCCTGCCTGCCCGCCCCGACGGCCTTTACCGCTGTTGCTCCGGGTTTTACCAATGGCGTGTTCACGTGGAATTTCGGCGACCCGGCATCCGGGGCCGCCAACACGGCTGCCGGGCTGAGCGCCACGCACGCATTTTCGGCACCCGGCACCTACACCGTGACGCTGCAAGGGGCCTCGAATACCGGTACTGCTTCAGCTACGCAGACAGTAACGGTGGTCGCGCCCCCGAACTTTAGTCTGGGCCGCGACACCGTGCTGTGCCCCGGTAGCTTCGTAGTGCTGCAGCCCACCGCCGCCCAGCCCGCCGGCAGCACCTACCGCTGGCAGGATGGCTCTACCGGCGCTACGCTGGCTATCAGCGCGCCGGGTGCGTACTCGCTCGAAATAACCCGCAACGGTTGCAGCAGCCGCGACGAGGTAGTAGTACGACCTGGGGTGGCCCCGGTGTTCAGCCTGGGAGCCGATACAGCCGTCTGCTTTGAACAGCCGCTGGTGCTCCGGCCCGTCGCTACGCCGCCCGCTGGCACGCGGTACAACTGGCAGGATGGTTCCGCAGCCGCTACCTTGCGCGTGACGGCTCCTGGCACCTACGCCCTAACCATAACCCGCGACGGCTGCAGCAGCCGCGACGAAATTGTGGTGGGCAGCAAGTGCGCGGTCGTGATTCCGAACATCATCACGCCGGACGACGGCGACCGGCTAAACCAAACCTTCGTGCTCCAAGGGCTTATCTCGTCGCAATGGGCTCTGACTGTCTTCAACCGCTGGGGCAAGCAGGTGTACCAAGTTGACCGCTACGACAACAACTGGGGTGCCGCTGGTCAGCCCGCCGGTGTGTACTACTACCTCCTGCGCAACGCCGCTACCGGTGAGCAATACAAAGGCTGGGTGGAAGTAATGCGTCGTTAAGCCCGCACGCTGGCTCCCGCAACCGACTGCTTCTACGCTTTCGGCCAGCGGTAGGGTAGCAGCAGTTCTTCGTTTGCTTCGGCCAGGAGTTGCAGGGCCGGGCGCAGGGCATTGAACGTCGCTAAATACTGCTCGGCCGCCACGTTAGCCCGCAAGTTCTCCGCCGTATCCACCCCGATTACGACCCGCGCTACGGCAGGGGGCGTGCCGGCAAAGAGTAGCAAGGCGGCTTCTAGTGGAATGCCTGCTGCCTCGGTCAGCTGCCGCAGGCGCTGCAGCTTGGGGCGCAACGGCTCAAAGTAGGCGGGGAGCGTGCCCAGCGGCCGCAACAGCAGGCCCTGCAGAAACGCCGAGCGGACGTGCACCTCCACACCGCGCGCGGCCAGGGTCGGCAGCAGCGGAGCAAAGCGCTGGTCGAGCACATTGAAGGGCAGCTGTACCAGGTCCACGTCCCAGCCTTCGGCCAGCAGCCACTCGGCCTGCCAGGGATGGTACAGGGAAATGCCGATGCGCTGCGCCAAGCCCGCGGCGCGCGCGGCCCGCAGGCCCTGCCAGGCCGCGGGCTGTTGCTGCACAGCGCCAAAATCGTGGAAGAGCAGGCCGTAGACGTGCGGCCGCCGCAGCCGCTGCAGGGAGGCTTGCGCGGCGGCCAGCACGGCCTCGGGTTCGGCCGCCGCGACTTTCGTCACCACCTCGAACGAACGCGGGTCTCGGCTTAGCCACTCGCCCAGCCGGGCTTCGCTGACGCCGTAGGCCGCGGCGGTATCCAGCAAGGTCAGGCCTGCGTTGCGCGCGGCGCCGAGCACGGCGGCCACGGTCGCGTCGTCGGGGCGGCCCTGGGTGTTGTTGATGCCGTAGGCCAGCCCAAACTGCGCCGTGCCCAGGGCCAGCTTCTGCCGAAACTCCGCGGCGGTCATCGGGCCACAAACTCGCGTACGCACTCGATAACGTACCGCTGCTCCTCGTCGGTGAGGCTCGGGAACATGGGCAGGCTCAGGCAGCGCGCGTAGTAGGCCTCGGCGTGCGGAAAGTCCCCGGCCTGCCAGCCCATCTGCTGGTAGTAGGGCATGGTGTGCACCGGGATGTAGTGCACCTGCGCGTACACCTGCCGGCTACGCAGGAAGTCGTAGAGCCCACGACGGTCCTCCACCTGAATCACGTAGAGGTGGTAAGCGTGGCCCTCGGCTCCGGCCAGCGGGGTGATGCCCGGCGCCCCGGCAAAGGCCGCGTCGTACTGCCGGGCCAGCTGACGGCGGCGCTGCAGGCCCTCGTCGGCGCGCTCCAGCTGGGTCAGGCCCAGGGCGCAGAGCATGTCGGGCATGCGGTAGTTGTAGCCCAGCTCCTGCATCTCGTAGTACCAGCCGCCTTCGTCGGGGAGGGTCAGGCGGGCCGGGTCGCGGGTGATGCCGTGGGTGCGCAGCAGCAGGAGCTGCTCGTACAGGTCGCGGCGGTTGGTGGTGATCATGCCGCCTTCGCCGGTGGCAATGTGCTTGACGGGGTGAAACGAGAAGATGGCCAGCTCGGCCAGCTGCCCGTTGCCGCAGCGCTGCTGCTGCCCCGCAGCGTCGGTAAAGTAGCCGCCGGGCGCGTGGCAGGCATCCTCGATTAGCCAGAGGCCAAATTCTTCGGCCAGCGCCCGGGCCGCTTCCAGGTCCACGGGCAGGCCGGCAAAGTCCACCGGAATCAGGCCGTGGAAGTAGCCGCGCGGGTGGCTTTCGAGCAGGCGGCGCACCGCCCCGAGGTCCATCAGCGCCGTGGCCGGGTCGATATCCACGAAGTGCACCTCGCCGCCGCAGTAGCGGATGCAGTTGGCCGAGGCGGCAAAGGTGATGGGCGTGGTGATGACGCGCTGCCCGGGCTGCACGCCCAGCGCCAGGGCGCACAGGTGCAGGGCCGCCGTGCCGTTGCTCACCGCCACGGCATGCTCCACCCCGATGTAGCGGGCAAACGCCTGCTCAAACTCGGCCACTTTGGGGCCCTGCGTGAGAAAGTCGGAGTGCAGCGTGCTGACGACGGCCTGCACGTCGGCGTCGGTGATGTGCTGACGGCCGTAGGGGATGGGGCGGGACGGAGGAGTGACTGGCATAGTGAAGCCAAAAGTACGGGTGGATTTATTTGCACGCGCTGCATGCAACACCGGCACGCTTTGCTTTCTTGCTGCCTATACAATGTAATTCCTCGGGTTAGTGACCATGCGCCAATTATTTGCCTTCGGCCTGCTGGTCATCGGGCTGCTTATATCGTCGGCGCTGCCGGCCAAGGCCCAGAAGCACTACTACAACTGGTACTTTGGCAAAGAAGCGGGCTTCACGTTTCTCACTGACCCCATTTCGGTGTTGCCCAGGGGCATGGCCCCGCTGAACTACCACAGCAGCAGCGTGTCGGACAGCGCCGGGGTGCTGCAGTTCATTGCCGAGGGCAACACCATCTGGAATCGGCAGTTCCAGGTAATGGCGGGCGGGCAACTGGGCGGCCCCAGCATTTTCGGCAACGAGGTGATGGCCGTGCCGCAGCCCGGGCGGCCGGGCCGCTATTACGTGTTCATGCCCCGGCACTGGATTATTCCGCCGCCCACGTTTCAGTCGGTGCCGCCCAACCTCACCTATTACATCGTGGACATGCGCCGGCAAGGCGGCCTGGGCGAGGTCGTGGGGCGCGACAGCCTGGTGAGCATGGCCCCCGCCGCGGCGCCCTGGGGCAGCCCGGTGGGCTACGTGGCCTCTGATATCACCGCGGTGCGCCACGCCAACGGCCAGGATCTGTGGCTGGTAATCAAGAACGACCAGCAGCACTACCTCAGCTGGCTGCTGGACCGGCGCGGCCTGCACGCGCAGCCGGTGGTGACGCCCAACCCCACGGGGCGCCGGTTGTTATCAACCCACGCTTCGGGCGGGTTGATCAAAGCTTCCACCGACGGCCGAACCTTGGCATACAGCTGCTTTAACCTGTTGTTCGACCAGCGGGGTAGCGTCACCGGGCAGCGCATGTGGTACATTGAAGTGGCGCGCTTCGATGCGCAGTCGGGGCGCGTAAACGGGGCCTATATCATCCCCGATTCGGTGCGGTACCGCGTCAAGCCCAGCCAGTGGTTTGGGGGCACCGGCGGCCTCGAATTCTCCCCCGACGGCAGCCGCCTGTACGTGGATACGCTGCTCAGCGCCCACGTCTGGCAGTACGACCTGACGGCCGGTACGCCGGCGGCCGTGGCGGCTTCGCACACGACGGTGGCGCTGCCCCTGAGCGGGTTCAAAGGCCTGTCCGGCTCTTTCGGCAACAACCTGCAGCTGGGCCCCGACGGCCGCATCTACCACGTCACCGTGGCGGCGCGCTGGGTATCGTGCTTCGAGCGGCCCAACGCGCTGGGGCAGAACGCCGCTTTCCGCGACTCGGTGCTGCGGTTTGTGCCCGGCGCGCAGGGCTGGTCGGGCCTGCCCAAGATGCCCAACGACCTGGGCCTGCCGCCTGTGACGGCGGGCAGCGCCGGCAACATCAGCGGCGCCAGTATCTGCGCCGGCGAGTTGGTGCATTTCTCGTCCTCGCACAGCCCTTTCGTGACGGCCAGCGCCTACGCGTGGGATTTTGGCGACCCGGCGGCGGGCCCGCTAAACGCGGCTACGGGCCAGGCCCCCGCGCACCGCTACCAGCAGCCGGGCACCTACACCGTCACGCTGCGCGTGACGAGCAGCGGCGGGGCCCAGTACACCACTACTACCCAGGTAACCGTCAGGCCTCGGCCCCGCGTCGACCTGGGGGCCAACCAGGCCCTTTGTTACGGCGAAACCCGGGTGCTGAGCCCCGGCGCGCAGCCCGCCGGCAGCACCTACCGCTGGCACGATGGCAGCACCAGCGCCCAGCACACGGTGGGGGAGGCCGGTCGGTACTGGGTCACGGTGACCAATGCCGCGGGCTGCTCGGCCACCGACGAAGTGGTCGTTGCGCCGGAAGAGTGCGCGGACCTGCCCAACATCATCACGCCGAATGCCGACGGCCAGAACGATTATTTCCGGCTGAAAGGCTTGAACGCGGCCGACTGGCGCGGCCGCTTCTTCAGCCGCTGGGGCCGCGTGGTGTTCGAGGCCGATGCGTACCGCAACGACTAGCCCGCCGGCCTGTACTACTATGAGCTGACGCACCGCCGGACCGGCCAATTGCGCAAGGGCTGGGTGGAAGTGGTGCGCTGAGCCCGGGTGCCATCAAAAAAGCCCCGCCAGTACGGCGGGGCTTTTTCATGTTTGCTGCTCAGGCTTACACCTGAAAATCGGCGTCGACGTGCACGCGGATTTCCTCGCGCAGTTGCTCGGCGCTCAGCCACTCGGTGTTGTTGGCCGAGTCGTAATGAAAGCCCAGCGGCACGCGGCGGCCGCCGAAGTGGGCGATGAATTTGTCGATGCTCCACGGCGGGGTGGCCGGCAGAATCACGTAGTAGCGGTCCAGCTCCACGGTGCTCAGCGCATCGGTTTCGGTAATCATTTCCTCGTGCAGCTTCTCGCCCGGGCGGATGCCCACGATTTCCTGCCGGCACTCCGGGGCAATGGCCGTGGCCAGCTCCGTGATTTTGTAGGAAGGAATCTTCGGCACGAATATCTCGCCGCCCCAGGAGTGCTCCAGCGCGTACAGCACCAGGTCGACGCCCTCCTCCAGGGAGATGTTGAAGCGCGTCATGTCGGGGTGGGTGATGGGCAGCACGCCCTTGTGGCGCTGCTGCAGGAAGAAGGGCACCACCGAGCCGCGCGAGCCGATAACGTTGCCGTAGCGCACCACCGAGAAGCGCAAATCACGCGAGCCTTTCATGTTGTTGGCCGCCACGAAGAGCTTGTCGGAGCAGAGCTTGGTGGCCCCGTACAGGTTGATGGGCGCCGCCGCCTTGTCGGTGCTCAGGGCCACCACGTCCTGCACGCCGCAGTCCAGGGCAGCATTAATCACGTTTTCGGCCCCGAAGATGTTGGTCTTGATGCACTCCATCGGGTTGTACTCGGCGGCGGGCACCTGCTTCAGGGCCGCGGCGTGCACGATGATGTCGATGCCTTCGCAGGCGCGCTTCATGCGCTCCGGGTCGCGCACGTCGCCGATGAAGTAGCGCATGGCCGGGTACTTCTCCGTGGGGAAGTGCTGGGCCATTTCGTACTGCTTCAACTCATCGCGCGAAAACACGACGAGGCGCTTGATCTGCGGGAATTGGTCGAGCACCGTTTGCACGAACTGCTTGCCAAACGAACCGGTGCCGCCGGTTACCAGGATGGATTTATGGTTGAGGTCGAGGGCCATGCGTAAAATAAAAGCCAGCCGCCCGGGTGGGTGGCGGCAAGGGCGCAAAAGTAGGCAATCGGGGCGGGGTTTGCGTAGTTTTGCGGTCTATCAGTTGCCAGTTGCCGGTTGCGCGTTGTCAGTAGGGATGAAGTCGATAACGGCGTTCGGGCCCCTGACCGCGGAAATGGACAACCGACAACTGTCTACCGATTACTTCCCATGGCGCCCGACCTGACAACTGCCACCTTCCACCTGTCAACGGACAATCCCGTCAAGCTCATCATCTGGGACCTGGACGATACGTTCTGGCGGGGCACGCTTTCCGAGGGCGACATCGAGGCCATTGCCGACAACGTGGCGCTGGTGCGCGCCACGGCCGCGCGGGGCATCATCCACACCGTGGTAAGCAAAAACGACCTGGCGCCGGCCGAAGCCAAGCTCGCCGAGTTGGGCGTGCGCGACCTGTTCGTGTTTCTGCGGGTGAGCTGGCAGCCGAAGGGCCCCATCATCCGGCAGCTGCTCGACGATATGCAGCTACGCGCTCCGAACGCGCTTTTTCTCGACGACAACCCCATGAACCGGGCCGAGGCCCTGCACTACAACCCCCGGCTGCAGGTGGCCGACCCCGCCGACCTGCCCCGCCTCGCCCCGCAGTTGCTGGCGCTGGGCAAGCCCGACCCGACCTACGCCCGCCTGGAGCAGTACCGGCTGCTGGAGCGGCAGCAGCAGGCCCGCGCCGAATACGAAGGCGACAACCTCGCTTTCCTGCGCGACGCCCAGGTGCGCGTGGAGCTACGCGAAGGGGCCGCAGCCGTGCGCCCCGATTTGGCCCGCATCGATGAGCTGATCAACCGCTCCAACCAGCTCAACTACACCAAGCGCCGCGTGGCGCTGCCGGAGCTGGAAGCCTGCCTCACCGATCCGCACCTGCGCTGGGGCACCGTGCGCGTACGTGACCGGTTCGGTGACTACGGCTTGGTGGGCGTGTACTGCCTGAATACCAACACCAACGAGCTGACCCAGTTTACCTTCAGCTGCCGCATCCTGCACCTGGGCGTGGAGCAGTGGACCTACGCCCACCTAGGCTTTCCGCGCTTAGATGTGCAAGGCGACGTGGCCACCGCGCTCAGCCCGACGGAAGCGCCCGACTGGATCAGTCTGGAAACCAGCGCGGAAGACGCAGCAGCCCTGCCCGCAGCTTCCATTGCCGAGGGCAAGGCCCGCCTGCGCATCCTGCTCAAGGGCGGCTGCGACCTGGGCCAGCTCACGTCCTACCTGCAAACCTATCAGGTGGACGTGACCGAGGACTTCAACTACGTCAACGACAACCAGGTACCGGTGCACACCGAGCACACCGAGCTGCTGCGCCTGAGCCAGACGCTGCCCCCCGACGAGCAGCAGCGCCTGGCCGATGCGCTGCCGTTTCTGGACCGCGAAGCCTTCCAGCCCCGGCTCTGGCAGGGTGGCTACGACGCGGTGGTGTACAGCCCGCTGATGGACTATACCCAGGACCTGTACCGCGAAAACGCCACCGGCCTGCTTATTCCCTTCGGCGGCTACCAGGACCTGACCCAGGTCGACCCTGCCGCGCAGGCCCAGCGCTACGCCCAGCGCAAGTTTCGGGGCATGGACGAAGTCTGGCTGCGCCGCTTTCGCGAGGAGTTTACCTACGCTGGCCCGCTCACGCCCGAGCGGTTTCGGCAGAACCTGCAGTGGCTGCGCCAGCAGCTGCCCGCCGCCGTACCGCTGCTGCTGCTCACCGGCGCCGAGGTGGAGGTGCCCGGCTCGCCCGAGGCCGGCGCCGTGGAGCGCCACCGCCAGATGAACGCCGCGTTGCTCGCCTTCGCCGCCGCGACGCCGAACTGTCTGGTGGTGGACGTACGCGACACGGTGCGCACCCGCGCCGACGTGACCAACAACCTGCGCCACTACCAACGCCCGCTCTACAAAGCCCTGGCCGAACAACTGGCCGCCGAACTGGCCCAGTGGCAAGGGCAGCAGCTGAAGCGCTCCGCCGTCGGGCAGCTGCGCGCCGCTTTGCTGGATGCGCTGCCCCAGCCGGTACGTAAAGTCTGGGACCGGCTGAAGCAGTAGCGCGGGCTTTAGCCCGCGTCTGGCCCGGGGCTTTGGGCCAACTCTACCGCCGAATCAGCTCAAGCAGCCGCTGCGTAAGGGCGCGGCGGGAGTAGCGCCCGCGGCTGAAGGCCGGCAAATCCAGGTTTGGGTTTTGCTGCCAGCTGGCTACCAGCTGCTCCAAGTGTTCCTGCATGGCCGGGCGGTCCTCGTAGCTGAAGTTCTGGCCCGCGTGGCTTTCTTCCAGGATGTGGGCCGCGTCGGCCCCCTCGGGGCCGATGCAGATGATGGGCTTGTTGGCCGCCAAATACTCGAACACCTTGCCCGGCAGAATGCCGCGGTTGTGGGCCACGTCGGGAATGGCCAGCAGCAGCACAGTGCTGCGCAGCATGTACTGCACCGCTTGGTCGTGCGGCACGAACTCCACCAGCTCGGTGCGCGCCAGCAGGTCCGCGTCGGCCAGCTGCCGCTCCACTTCCTTGGCCACCCGCCCCACGAAGCGCAGGCGCAGCGGCACGTCGGGGTGGCGCGCGGCACAGGCGGCTACTTCCGCCAAAAACGGCCCGATGTGGTATTGTGCGGTGATGGTGCCCACGTAGGTCAGGAGCAAGGCATCGGCCGGTGGGGTGGAGGGATGCTGAAAATCGGCCTCGTCGTAGCCGTTGGGCAGCACCTCAAACTTGTCCGAATGCAGGCCCGAGGCCTTGCCCAGCAGCAGGCGGCGCGTGTCGGGGCTGGTGGTGATGACCGCGTCGGCGGCCTGCAGCACCTGCCGCTCGTAGCGCGCGTCCAGCCAGCGGGCCGGGGCCGTGCGCATCAGCGTCTGGGTGTAGTAGATGTCGGTCCACGGGTCGCGCAGGTCGGCCAGCCAGCGCCAGCCGTAGCGCCGCTTCAGGGCCAGGCCGATGAGCTGGGTGGAGTGCGGCGGCGAGGAAGTCAGTACCGCGTCGAACTGCTCGCCCTGGGCCACGAGCGCCTCCACCTGCCGGAGCACGAAGCGGTTCCAGCCCCGGCGCGGGTCGGGCAGAAAGACGTTGCCGCGCACGAAGCGCGCCACGCGCTGCGCCATGGAGGGGCGGCCCTCGTTGGCGAAGCCGCCGTGCGGAATCGGGCGGTTCGTGAGCTTTTGGTACGCTCCGAACGGCTCCAGCGTGGCCGTGCGCAGCACCCGTACGCCCGGGGGTACATCGGCTTCCAGGGAGTAATCCAGCACCGGATAGGCCGCCTGCGCCGAATCGACGGTGATGACCGTCGGCTCCACGCCCAGCGCGGGCAGGTGCTTCACCCACTTCAGGCAGCGCTGCACCCCGGCCCCGCCCGAAGGAGGCCAGTAGTAGGTAATGACCAGCAAACGAAGCGGCGCGGGCACGGCAGGGCGGTTTTTGATGTTATGGGAGGGCGAAAGTAAACCACGAAACCGGCTTTCATGGTTTTGTGGCTATTTTTGTGCTTGGTGCTCCGGCCCCGCCCCGCGGTGTGGCTTTGCCGCCCGCCCTTCTTCCTTCGTCCGAAGCATTCTTTTGCTACGCCCAACCCATGTTTGATAATTTATCTACCAAGCTCGACCGCGCCTTTAAGACCCTCAAAGGCCAGGGCAGCATCACCGAAATCAACGTCGCCTCGACTGTAAAGGAAATCCGCCGCGCGCTGGTGGACGCCGACGTGAACTACAAGGTGGCGAAGGAAGTCACCGACAAGATCAAGGACGAGGCCATGGGCCGCGAGGTGCTCACGGCCGTGTCGCCGGGCCAGCTCATGGTCAAAATCGTTTACGATGAGCTCACCGAGCTCATGGGCGGCGAGAAAAAGGACATCCAGATCAAGGGCGACCCGGCCGTGGTGCTGCTCTCGGGCCTGCAGGGCTCGGGCAAGACCACGTTTGCCGGCAAGCTGGCTTCCTTTATCAAGAAGCAGAACCGTACCGTGCTGCTGGTGGCCGCCGACGTGTACCGCCCGGCCGCCATCGACCAGCTGAAGGTGCTTGGCGAGCAGATCGGCGTGGAGGTGTACTCCGAAGTGGAGAATAAAAACCCCGTGCAGATTGCCCAGAACGCCATTCAGCACGCCAAGCAGAACAACAAAAAGGTCGTCATCATCGACACCGCCGGCCGTTTGGCCGTGGATGAGCAGATGATGCAGGAAATCGAGCAGGTGAAGCGGGCCATCAACCCCTCGGAAACCCTGTTCGTGGTGGACTCCATGACGGGTCAGGACGCGGTGAACACCGCCAAGACCTTTAATGAGCGCATCAACTTCGACGGCGTGGTGCTCACCAAGCTCGACGGCGACTCCCGCGGCGGCGCGGCCCTCTCGATCCGGGCCGTGGTCGAGAAGCCCATCAAGTTCATCTCGACGGGCGAGAAGATGGAGGCGCTGGATTTGTTCTACCCCGACCGCATGGCCCAGCGTATCCTGGGCATGGGCGACGTGATTTCGCTGGTAGAGCGCGCCCAGCAGCAGTTCGACGAGGACGAGGCCAAGCGCATCAACCAGAAGATCCGCAAAAACCAGTTCAACTTCGACGACTTCCTCTCCCAACTGGAGCAGATCAAGAAGATGGGCAACCTGAAGGACCTGGTGGGCATGATTCCGGGCATGGGCAAGGCCATGAAGGACGTAGAAATCGACGACGACGCGTTCAAGCCCATCGAGGCCATCATCCAGAGCATGACCCCGCAGGAGCGGGCCAACCCGGACATCATCAACGGTTCGCGCCGCAAGCGCCTCGCGGCCGGTTCGGGCCAGGGCATTCAGCAGGTCAACAACCTGATGAAGCAGTTCGATGAGATGCGCAAGATGATGCGCACCATGAACAAGATGAGCCAGACCAAGGGCGGCATGGCGCAGATGGCCAAAATGATGGGCATGCGCCGCTAGCCTCCGGTAAGCACACACGAAAAGGCCCGGCCGCTTTGCAGCGGCCGGGCCTTTTCGTGTCAGGCGCAGAACAGAATGAGAACGGCTACAGGGCGCCGAATGGGAATTGCCCGCCAGCAATGGCCGCTAATTGGGGAGGAGGATAGGGCGCGCTAAGCACCTGCGGCTCGGTATGAAAAGCCCGAAACAGCGTGAACACGTAGCGCATACGCTCTTGTATGCGCGTCCAGTCCTGCGCGGCTGTGCGGAAAGCAGGCGTTGCCAGTTCTGAGAGCGGCCCACCGATGCTGCGCAGCAAACGGATGGCTGGCGCCTGCTCCGCCGACAGCGGAAGTAGGGGCGTGACCAGAGGTACATCTTGGGCCACTGCCAAGCGGCGCGGTCCTATGTCAAACTGCAACAGCCGTTGCGTAACACAGCGGCGGATGATCAGCGGCATAGCGCCTCGGATGTAAGGTTCCAGCCGCACGTGCTCGTGCCACACCGCAAAACAATTAGCCAGATAGACAGCCTCCTGCTTGCGGGTCACATCGGTGGCACGCGCGGCCGTGAAATACTGAGAAAAGGCCTGACGCAGCAGTTCCTGGCCACCTTTCTCAGCTGACCCCGACCGAAGGTGAGCTAAAAAATCGTTCTCGGCCGCAGTAGTGAGCGTATCGGGGCTGGAAAAGCGAGCCACAAACCGGGCCGTCTGCAAGCCGATATCCTCCAACACCGTGCGGTTGCCTGCCAGAATCAGCTGAGCCGATACCCGCCGGCTGCGGCGGATGATCAGGCGCCCGACGCCAGCCCCGCAAGCAAGCCCAAGCAGTGCGCCGGCCGGCAGTGCCAGCATAGGGAACCCCATGAGCCAGCCGCAGCTCAGCCCAACGACTGCCCCCACGATGCCGCCCACTATGGTGCCGTCGCGCCGGGCTTGGTCTAGGTCTTCCTGCCGAATGGTGACTCCGGCCTTACGCGAACCCCACACGGCCCAAGAGTGAAAATTGGCCCCGGCCTCGGCACCCAACACCCGCTGTAGTGCCTCGGACAGCAAGTAATGGCAACGGGTGATTTTGAGGTTGGCCAGCACAGGATTGGGCTCAGCCAACGCCGCATGTATTTCTTGTTCCAGCGGCGTCAAATGAGCGGAGGGAGTGGCGGCTTGCATAAGGGGAAAGTACAGCGGGGCGCTGGCTGGTGGGGCCCAGGCCAAAGAAAAGCTCCGAATCCTGCTGGATTCGGGGCCGATACGTATTAATACTCCGTCTTGCCCTCGTGCTGCTCCCAGGCACGGAAGCCGGCCAGCGCTTCGTCGCGCAGGAGCTGTTCCATGGGAATGCCGCGGTCGGGGAGGGGCTTCTCGATTTCGTCGTAGATGAACTGGTCGTCGAAACCGATGGCGGCCGCGTCCTGCTTGGTGTTGCCGTAGAACACGCGGCGCGGGCGGGCCCAGTAGATGGCGCCCAGGCACATCGGGCACGGCTCGCAGGAGGTGTACAGGTCGCAGCCGTCGAGCTGGAAGGTGCCGAGCTCTTTGCAGGCTTTGCGAATGGCATCAACTTCGGCGTGGCAGGTCGGGTCGTTGGTGCTGGTGACCTGGTTGAAGCCGCGGGCAATGATGCGGCCGTCTTTGACGACGACGGCACCAAACGGGCCGCCGTGGCCGGCCTGCATTTTCTCGACGGAGAGGCGAATGGCCTCGCGCATGAAATCGGGGTTGGGAGAATCCATAGCAATACGGGAATGAGCCGGTAAAAATACGGCGCCGGCGGGCAACCATCAGTGCCGGGGCTCCGAGTGCATGAATGCACTGGGCCCGGATCAGGTTGGGTTTTGCGAAACACCAACGGACCAGAACACTTTCTGTCCGCAAAGCCAGTGCGCCACAGCCAACATAACGCCTTCATCTTCCAACCAAACCCTGCTACTGCGATGCTCAAACTTTCTACCCGCTACCTGCGCTGGTTGCCCGCGCTGCTGCTGTGGAGCCTGAGTGCCCACGCCGACCACCTGCGCCCGCACCTGCTGCTGGGCGCGCAGCTTACCGGCGCCCAGGAAGTGCCCGTGGTGACCACGGCCGCCCGCGGCGTGGCCAGCTTCACGCTGAACGCCAACCGGGACACCCTGTTTATTACCGCCGCCTTCAACGGCCTGAGCGGCCCCGTCACCCAGGCCCACGTGCACGACGGCGCCCGCGGCGTGGTCGGGCCCGTCGTTACCAACTTGCTGCAGTTCGTGCGCGGCAACCGCATGCAAGGCTTCCTGACCGGGGCCGACATCGACCGCGCCAAGCTCAGCAAATACCTGCGCGGGGAGTACTACATCAACGTGCACACGGCCGCTAACCCGGCCGGCGAAATCCGGGGGCAGATCGAAGTGGAAACGGACGGGGAGTACAGCGCCACGCTTTCGGGCGGGCAGGAGGTACCGCCCGTTATTACCTCGGCCACGGGGCTGGGCACGTTCAACCTGAGCCAGGATCAAACCAAGCTTAAGTTTCGGATTGTCTTCTCGGGCCTGAGCGGACCTGCCACGCTGGCGCACTTCCACACCGGGGCTGTCGGAGTGGCCGGGCCGGTCATTGTCGATTTAGCGCCCTTCCGCACCGGCAACCTTATCGAGGGCGAAATCACGCCCACGGCGGCTTTCCTGACGGCACTTACCGCCGGGCAGATTTACGTCAACATCCATACGGCCGCCAACCCCGGCGGGGAAATTCGCGGGCAGGTGCTGCCGACGGTGCGCGCCCTCGCCCACGACGCTCGCCTGGATGGCAGCCAGATGGTGCCGGCCGTGACGACCACGGGCAAGGCGGTGGCGGTGCTGCGGCTGAATACCACACTCGATACGCTGCGGCTGAGCATTTCCCATACCGATCTGACCGGGCCGCCCACCAACATCCGGCTGTTTGCCGCCGACGCCGGCGTTGCCAATACCGCAGCCGCGCAGCTGTCCACGGTAGCTATTCCGGCCGGTACCGCCAACAGCTTCGGTTTGGTTCTCACGGGCTTGAGTGCAGCCGGAGTCAACCTTTTCCTGACGGGGGGCGTCAACATCGTGCTGACCACGGCGACCAACCCCAACGGCGAGGTGCGCGGGCAGGTGTACCGCCTGGCCCGCGAAGGCTACACCTTCGCGCTGAACGGGTTGCAGGAGGCACCAACCCCAGTGGCTACCCAGGGTTACGGGGCGGGCTACGTTTCCATCGACCGCGACCAGACCAACGCGCACTTTTCCATGGTCTGGGGCGGCCTGAGCGGGCCGACCACCACGGGCCACTTCCATACGGGCCTGCTTGGGCAGGCTGGACCAGTGGCTTTCAACCTGCCGCCGTTCTTCAACAATACCACCAACCCCTTCGCTGCCGAAGGCACTTGGACCAGCACCGCCAGCCAGCCCTTTACCCTGCGCCGCTCCCTGCAGTTCCGCCGCGACAGCATGTACGTGAATCTGCACACGGCCGCCAACCCCGGCGGCGAAATTCGGGGGCAGGTATTCCGTGGTGCCCGCAACCTAAGCCGGGTGTTGGCCACGCAGCCAGCGGCGGTGGTGGCCGAGTCGTTTCGAGTCTTTCCTAATCCAGCGCAACATGCTCTAAACCTGCGTGTTGAAAGTAGAGTGGCTGCTGCGGGCACTATTCAGATAGCCGATGTGTTGGGCCGCCAGATTCTTTCGCAAACGCTGCGCATGCAACCGGGAGCCAATAGTTCGACTCTTGATGTTAGCAATCTGAAGGCCGGAGTATATTTTGTTACAATAAATGTTTCTGGCACGAAGATTGTCACTAAATTTGCGAAAGAATAGTTTTTAGGTGTTTTGGTTGTGGAAAAGAGGGCGGCTGTTAGCTGCCCTTTTTTTATTGCTGATAATTAAGGTGATACGCTGCAATTAACCGTTGTACATGCGCCGGCAGAGGCGTTTTTGGTCGAAACAGCAACCTGCCTGACACGTTTATCGCTACTGCTGCACAGCGTTTGCGGCAGCCCAGAGAGCTAAGGTGTGCGGACAAAGAAGCTCTCTAACCTTTTAGGGCGAATCCGCTTACTACAGGCGGGCACGCCAGAAAAAGACCAATGGCGCGCCTTCCACCTTCTCAATCATCTTCATCAATGGCCACCATCCGCCAAAAGCTGCTTAAGTCCTTGTATCCGCTGATTATGCGCCTTTCCAAGTCGGGCGGCAAGGGCAAGGTGCTGGAAAACAAGCAGCGCGTTGCCGCGCCCGTGCCTTTTTACGAGCTGGGCAGCCAACTCAACAACGGGAAGCCGTTTTCCTTCGCCGACCTAAAGGGCAAGCAGGTGCTGCTGGTCAACACGGCCTCGAACTGCGGCTACACCAACCAGTACGAGGAGCTCCAGCAACTCTCGGAGCGGTTTGCCGATCAACTCGTGGTGCTGGGCTTCCCGGCCAACGACTTTGCCGAGCAGGAAAAGGCCGACGACCACGCCATTCAGCAGTTTTGCCAAGTCAATTTCGGCGTGTCGTTTCCGCTGATGAAGAAAAGCGTGGTGGTGAAGCAGGGCGAGCAGCACCCGGTGTACCGCTGGCTTAGCGACGCGAAGCGCAACGGGTGGAACGAGCAGGCTCCGGACTGGAATTTTGCCAAATACCTTATCAGCGCCGATGGCCGCCTGACGCACTACTTTGGTCCGGCCGTGTCGCCGCTCAGCGACGAAGTGACGCAAAACCTGCGCTCCGCCAAATAAGCGGCGGTACAGAAAATCATCGGAGGTACCGCTACGCCGGCCAAGGCTGTGGTAATACCTAAGCAGCCGTCCGCAGCGGTTGCGGACGGCTGCAGGCCCTGCATGGCCGCACTGGCCAATCGGCAGCCCGGCTTTTAGTGCACCACGCGAATGATATAGCTCGGCTCGGGGCCAGTCGCGTTAGCGTCGCGGAAGGCGCCGACGCGGCTGGGGCCGTAGCCCAGGTTCACCTTGACCCATTCGTCGCGGGTGGGCAGCAGGTTCAGGATGTCCTGGCGCAGCTCCGCCAGCGTGGTGTGCAGGTTTTGCTGGTGCAGCTGCACCTCATCGGATGATTGATCGAAGCTGCCCGTGGCGGCGCGCTGCGCAAAGCCGGCGCCCATGTCGGCCGGTGCCGGGCCGGTGTGCGTGGCCTGCAGCGTGCGGGCATCCACCTCGGCTTGGCGCAGTTCTTCTTCGGCGGCGAGGTAGGCGTTTACTTTCTCCTCCAGCGGGAGTAGGTTGGGGTCGAGGTAGTCGAGGTTGGAGGCCATGATGACGGAAAGAGTAATGCATGCTCAACGCAAGCCAACGGGCGAAGGATACAAGGAGCCCCGACCTGCTGGCGTGACTTCAGCGGGACGCGGCGGGCTGCTTGGGGCGCTGGCGCTGGCACTTTTCGCCGCAGTACTTTACCTCATCCCAGCAGCGGGCCCATTTCCGGCGCCAGGCGAATGGCCGGCCGCAGGTAGCGCACAGCTTGGTGGGCAGAGTAGCTTTGGTGTAGCGCGGAGCGGGCGAAGAAGCGGCCATGGGGCGGGGAAGAAAGGCGTTCGTGACGTTAACTCGCCCGCCGGGCCAGAAGTTGTGGCTAACTTGCCGCGTTTTTTCCGTCTCCCCGCCCTTCATGAATCGTTTACTGTTGATGCTGCTGGCCGTCAGCATGGGGGCGCTGCTGCCCGTGCAGGCCGCGCTGAACACCCGCCTGGCCCGCGCTGCCGATGGCCCCGTGGTGGCCGCGCTGGCCTCTTTCGCCATTGGTACCCTCACGCTGCTGCTCATTGCCGTGGCCGCCGGCATGCGCCTGACCGGCTTGGCCGAAGCAGCCCGCACCCAGTCGCCGACGGTGTGGCTGGGCGGCGTAATCGGCGCTTTTTACGTCGGGTCGGTCACCATCCTCACGCCCCGGTTGGGCGTGGCCCTGACCTTCGGCTTGCTCATTGCCGGGCAGCTGCTGCTGTCGGTGCTGTTCGACCATTTCGGCCTGTTCGGGCTGCCCATGCAGCGCCTCTCACCGGGCCGGGTGGCGGGCGTACTTTTGCTGCTCATCGGCGTAGTACTGATTCGCCGTTTCTAATTTGCCCCTGACCTGCCAGCTATGGCTTCTGCTACTTTCGACCCCATCGGCGCCGCGCTCCTCGATTTCGTGGGCGGCGCTTCGGCGGCCACCATCACCGTGCACAGCAACGTGGCCGAGGACGAGCCCCTGCCCGCCAAGTATTTCTTCCGCACGCTCTGGGAGATGCCCGAACTGGAGCGTACGGCCCTTGATGAGTGCCGGGGCCGCGTGCTCGACCTCGGGGCCGGCGCCGGTGCCCACGCCCTGGAGCTGCAAAACCGCGGCTTCCAGGTCAAGGCCATCGACGCTTCGGTGGGCGCCGTGCAGGTGATGCAGCAGCGCGGCGTGCGCGAGGTGGCCTGCCACGACGTGTTTGAGCTGGCCGTGCGCGCCCCCGAAGAACGCTACGACACCGTTCTGATGCTCATGAACGGCCTGGGCCTGGTGGGCACCCTCGAAGGGCTGGAGAAGTTTCTGGCCCTGGCCCACCCGCTGCTTACGCCCGGCGGGCAGATTCTGGCTACCAGCTCCGACATCAGCTACCTCTACGAGGACGAGGATGGGGCGCTGGTGTTCGACCTGAACGCACCCTACTACGGCGAAGTGGAATACCAAATGAGCTACCGGGAACAAACCGGGCCCACGTTCCACTGGCTGTTTGCCGACCCCACCATCGTGCAGGATTACGCCGAAGCGGCCGGCTACGAGGTGGAGTTCGTGGACGAAGACGACCAGCAGCAGTTTCTGGTGCGCCTCACGCGCCGCTAAACCAGGCTACCCCGCGAAGCTGTCCTGCTTTCGGAGGCCTGTTCGACACATTTCGACTACCCAAGACCACTTGATGGAGTACGCGAAGCACTATCCCATCCGCTGGGCCGACCTCGACCCGAACGGCCACATGCGCCACTCGGCCTACAACGACTACGCCGCCCAGCTGCGCCTCGATTTTCTCACCGACGCGGGCTTTCCGCTGGCGCAGTTTGCCAAGCTCGGTATTGGCCCTATCCTGTTCCGCGAAGACACCCGGTTCCTTAAGGAAATTAGCCCGAACGAGACCATTAAGGTGCGGGCGCAGCTGGCGGGCCTGAGCTCCGACGGCAGCCGCTGGCGCATCGTGCACACCATCTACAAGCAGGATGGGCGCGAGTCGGCCATCATCACCGTCGACGGGGCGTGGCTGGACCTGCGGCAGCGCAGGCTGGCCGTGCCCCCGCCCGAGCTGGGCGAGGCTATGCGGCAGCTTGAGCGCCACAACACGTACGCCGACATTGAGCGCAGCCCCAAGGCGGCTAGCTAGCCGTTCGGGCCGAATTGGCTGCGGGCGCCGCGCCCAGGGCCTTGCTGATACGCGTGAGCTGCTGGCGGTGGTGCAGCACGTGGTCGAGCATGAAGTCCAGCGTCTGCCCGATGGTGAGCATGCCCACGCGCGGGTGCTTGAAGATAGCCCGGTGCGTAAGCCGACTGGGGTACTCGTTGAGCAGCTGCTCCAGCTGCCGCCGGGCGCTGGCCCACTGCCGGCGCATCTCGGCCAGCGGCGGTAGCTGCGCCGCGTCGGCGGGCGTGAGGTCGGCCAGGCGCGAGGGTGCCTTGAACTTAAAACCGGGCAGGCGCAAGAGTACCCGCAGCAGGGTGGCGCGCAGCTTCATGGCGAAGTCGCCCTGAGCCAGCTGATCCTGCTCCAGGAGCTTGTGCTGCACGTACTGCCCGATGCCGGCTTCCGACGTGACCAAGTGGTGCACCACGTGGGCGGCCGACCACTGCCCGGGGGCCGGCGCGGTGTAGGCCCGTTCGCCGAGGCTCTCAGCGGCGTTCAAAAGCTGTTCGGTGGCGCGTTCGAGCTGCTCGAAGCGCAGGTGCAGGCGGTGATTCATGGCGGCGGCAGCGGCAAAAGCGGGGCCAGAATAAGCCAAGCTCAGCCCAAAAGGTACACCTTTGCGCTAGAATGTCCCTGCAACCACTCCCAACCTCCGAGGCCGCGCTCGTCCGGCGCCTGACCGTGGCCATCTTCCTGGTATACCTGGTGTACCTCTTCAGCACCAGCTACTGGACCCTGTTTTACGACTCGATGACGTACTGGGACCTGACGGGCCTGTTCTACTACGAGACTAAGAGCTTCAACCTGCTGTCGTTCAACTACAGCATTCGCGGGTACCTGCTGCCCTTGCTGCTGTTCCCGTTCCGCGTCATTGCCTACGTCACGCACATCCAGCCCATTCAGTTTACGCGGGTGCTCGGCGCGTTGCTGGCCGCCGGGCTGTTTGGCTGGGCCGCGCCGGCCACCTGGCAGGCCGTGGTGTCGCCGCGGCCCATCAGCTGGCAGCGGCGGGTGGCGTTTACGCTGCTGGGCTTCGTGTTCTGGCGCGACTACTTCAACTTCCCGCTCACCGACTTTCTGACCCTGGCCGTGATGCTCACCGTGTTCTGGCTGATTGCCCGGCGCGGGCAGCACGCGGGCTGGATGCTGGTGGCCGGCATGCTTTGCATGGCGGCCGTGAACATGCGCCCGGTGTACGCCGGCGCGGCCGTGCTGCTGATCGGCGGCGGGGTGTGGCTGGCGCGGCGGCACTTTGCCTGGCCGGTAATCGGCAAGCTGGTGGGGGCCTTTCTGCTGGGCATGGCCCTGATCGGGGCCCCGCAGTTTGCCATCAACGTGCGCCACTTCAAGCAGTACACCCCGCTGGTGCTCACCTGGAAGAACCCCGCCGAGCCGCAAAGCCTCTACCTCTCGCAGCTGGCCTGGGGCCTGGCCATTCAGAAGTACGAAACCACCATCGACCCCACGTACCCCGACCCGCGCATCATGTACGTGGACCAGGTAGGGCAGCGCATCATGGACGAGGAGCAGATTTCCTTTGTCTACGGCCTGCGCGACCTGAAGCATTACCTCGTGGCCGTGTCGCGGCACGTGCCCGACATGGTGGCGCTGTACGCCCGCCACGCCTTCAACGGTATGGATGTGAAATACCCCACGCCCTACCTGCAGCACGTCTACGGCTCCACCTTGCCCTTGTCCTTGCTCAACTATACGGTGCTTTTCGTAGCCGGCCTGCTACTGGTGCAGCGTCGCCACGGCCGCCTCACGTTGCCGCAGTGGATTGTGCTCATCGTGCTCGTCGGGCCGTGCATTCTGGCCATTCCCACGGCCATGGAGTGCCGCTTTTTTCTGCCCATCTACCTGCTCCTCTACGCGGTACTCTGCTTTCAGTGGCCCCGCACCTGGCGTCAGGATCTGTTGCGCTGGCCCGTGGCCATTGCCTACGTGGGCTTCGTGCTCACCTGCATGATCATCTCCTCGAACACCCTTTGGCACATGACCAACGGCCCCCGCATGCTCTGGCCATGAATGCGGCGCCTGAGGTGGGATTTGGCTATGGTTCGACTCTAGCCAATGAACGTCCTGTTGAGCCTGCCGAAGCATCTTTGCCGTTTCATTGAACGAACTCATCCGAGACGATAGAGATGCTTCGGCAGGCCCAGCTGTGCTCATCGCTCAACGACGTGAGCGGTTCTAATTAAAAGAAGGCCCCAACTCAGCGAGTCGGGGCCTTCTGCTGTATAAACCTTGGCGCTAAAAATTAGCGGTAGAGCACTTCCTTGACCGCCTGAATGGTGCGGGCCACGTTCGGCAGGGCCGCTTCGATGAGCGTCGGCGCGTAGGGCAGGGGCACGTCGGCGGAGGTGATGCGGCGGATCGGCGCGTCGAGGTAGTCGAAGGCGTAGCGCTGCACGTGGTAGGCCAGTTCCGAGCTGATCGAGGCCAGCGGCCAGGCTTCTTCCACCACCACCATGCGGTTGGTTTTCTTCACCGACTCCACGAGCGTGGCGTAGTCGATGGGGCGTACCGAGCGCAGGTCGATGACCTCGGCTTCGATGCCTTCCTTGGCCAGCTCGTCGGCGGCGGCGTACACCACCTTCATCATCTTGCCAAACGACACGATGGTCACGTGCTTGCCCTGGCGCACCACGTTGGCTTTGCCGATTTCGAGCAGGTACTCTTCCTCGGGCACCTCGCCCTTGTCGCCGTACATCAGTTCCGACTCCATGAAGATAACCGGGTCGGCGTCGCGGATGGCCGACTTGAGCAGGCCCTTCGCGTCGTAAGGGTTCGAGGGTACCACCACCTTCAGGCCGGGCGTGTTGGCGTACCAGTTCTCGAAGTTCTGCGAGTGCTGCGAGGAGAGCATGCCGGCGTTGCCGGTCGGGCCGCGGAACACGATGGGGCAGGTGTACTGCCCGCCCGACATCGACATCATCTTCGCCGCGGCGTTGATGACCTGGTCGATGGCTACCAGCGAGAAGTTGAAGGTCATGAACTCGATGATGGGCAGCAGCCCGTTCATGGCCGCGCCCACGCCGATGCCGGCAAAGCCCAGCTCGGCAATCGGGGTGTCGATGACGCGCTCGGGGCCAAACTCGTCGAGCATGCCTTGGCTTACTTTGTAGGCGCCGTTGTATTCAGCTACCTCTTCGCCCATCAGAAACACGCGCGGGTCGCGGCGCATTTCCTCGGACATGGCTTCGCGCAGGGCTTCCCGGAATTGGATCGTCCGCATGTAGATGTCAGGAAAGAAAAAGTCGGGTCAATGAAAAACGAGCCGGCCCTGAGCAGAACCGGCTCGTAAAGCTACAACCCTCGGCGGGAGTGGACAAATCCGGGCCGCGTTGCCGGAAATAGCAAACGTTTGCGGTCAGCGGAAATGCTTCAGAGTGCTACTGCCGCAGCGCCTCGGTGAAAATCTTGCTGCTGGCGTAGGCCCGGAACTCCAGGTCCTCCACGGCCTTCTGGGCAAAGGCGCGGTCGAGTTGCACGGCCCGGCGCAGGTACTGGCCCACGTCGGCGTCGCGCTGGGCGCGGGCAGCCACCACGGCCAGGCAGTAGTAGGCCATCGGGTCGTTGGGCTTGACCTCCAGCGCCTGCTGGTAGATCTGGGCGGCGCCGTCGTAGTTCTCCTTCATCAGGTAGATCAGCGCCTTGTTCATCACGTTCTGGTAGGCCTGCGGGTCGCCGTAGGCCATGCTGCGCAGCGCGTCGTCGGCCTGCCCGATTTCGATTTCCAGGGCGGCTTTGTCGGCAAACACCTTGTCGAGCACCAGGCGCGGGCCGCCGAGCTTGATGGCGTAGTCGTAGTTCTGCAGGGCTTCGAGCCGGTCGCCGGCGCGGTGCCAGGCCGTGGCCACGTGGTAGAACATTTCGGCCGTGGGGTTGCGGTGCGCCGCCAGGGTAAAGTTGGTGGCCGCGCGGCGCTGGTAGGCCTTGCGCACCTTGTCCGACACTTCCTTCTCGGAGCGCTCCAGCAGCACCACGCCCAGGTTGTGGTAGGCCTGCCAGCTGCCGGTGGTGGCCACCGACGTTTCGTAGATGCGCTGCTTTTCGGCCAGCAGCGGCGTGAGCGTGGCCGAGTAGCGCAGCTCCTCGGGCGTGAGGGCATCGGCCTCGACTTCCTTCTCCACGATTTTTTTCGAGAGAATGTAAATCTCCGACTGCAGCCGCTGCGGGGCCGAGTACTTCACGGCCACCGTGCCGAAGCGCATCACCGGGTAGATGTACTGCTCCAGGTAATCGAAGTAGCTGAGCCGGTGCAGGGCCTTTTCCTTGCCCGCCCAGCCGCCGGGCGCCTCGTTGATGATGTCGACGATGGAATCGACCTGCGCCGGCTTCAGGGCCGAGGTCTGCACCTTGGACACGAACAGGTCCCAGCGGCGGTGGTAGGCGCGCGTCTCAAACTTCACCGACTTCAGCGAATTCAGGTACGAATCGGTGTCGAGGCGCTTCTGGTAGTACTTCAGCAGGGCCCGTACGCGCTTGTCGGCCAGCTGCGGGTCGCGCGAGTCGAGCGAGTCGGGGGAGTGGCCAGCCACAATCATCACCTTCTCAGTGCGCTGGTTGGCCTCGATGAATTCCTCCAGCGCGGCCACGTTGGTGCCTAGGTAGTTGCGGATGGCCGACTGTCCCTGGTCGAAGAAAAAGGGTAGCACGCGGGTGCCGCCGCCTTCCAGGCTGGCCGCCTCGGGCAGGTAGGGCACGGTTTCCACTTCGCGCACCACCAGCCGGCTGGGTATGGACACGCCGCGGGCCAGCACCACTTCCTGTTCGGCCTTGAGCACTTTGCCGCCGGGCTTCAGGCGGCGCACCTGCGGCCGGGCCACCAGCTGCCCGGGGTTTTTGCGCGGCTCGTAAGGAAACGCGACCGGCTTGCGCACCACCAGAAAATTCTTATCCTCCTCGTCGTACACGTATTCGCCGAGGGTGAAGCGCACGGTGCCGGCGGTATCTTCGCGCAGGCCGTTGTCGTAGCGGTAGCGCAGCGGCAGCTCGTACACGGCGCCTTTGCTGAGGTGAGCGGCAGGCACGCGCACCACCAGTTCGCCGAGCACCTGGTCGCCGTTGGCTTCGAGCACGGGCGGGCGGGCCTGCACTTGTTGGCCGGCCTGCGCAACCCGCAGCATCCGCGGTAGCGTACAAGCAGGCAAGGAGGCGGCCCCAACGACCGTAAGCAGAGGTACCAGCGCGCGGCGCGAAACGTTCATGCAACTCAATTCAAACGGCAAAATCAGCACCCTTAACGCAAATTGTGGCTCTTTGGACACGTAAGCAACGAACTTTACGACGCCCGGCGCTTGTCCGGATGCCGCCAGCAAGTTAACTTATCGGCTCAACTGCCCTGAACCTCATCCAGCTATGAAACGAATTACCGATTTTATCGAGCAGCAAAGCTTCGGCGTTTGCAGCACCCTGGGCAACCGGCTGGGCTTCTCCACCAGCAGCGTGCGGTTGTCATTTGTTTACGCGTCGTTCTTCACGTTTGGCTCGCCCATCGTGCTGTACTTCGCCCTGGCCTTTTGGATGAACGTGCGCCGCGCCATGCGCCGGCAGCGCAGCACCGTGTGGGACCTGTAGGGCCGCCGCGGTAACCCTGGAAATGATAACCGGTCGGATGGCGCGTAGCCGTCCGACCGGTTCTATTTAGGCCACTGCTGTGCTGCCGAGCTTGGCGCCGTTAGGGGAGCAATTCGCTGAAGCGGCGCTTGCCCTGGCCGAAATACGCCCATACCAGGCTGCCGCCGTAGGTGCCGGGGCGCTCCTGCGTGCGCAGCCGCGGCCGGGCCAGCTGCCGGCGCTGCCGCCAGTAGTCGAGCTTCTGCAGAAAGTGCCAGTGCGCCCGCAGCACCGCCCGGGCATCCCCGGACTGGCCCTTGGCCAGAAACTGCGCCGCCGCTACCCAGTCGAGCCCGAAGCGCGTGAGCAGGGTCGGCCACAGCTCGCCGGGCGCCAGGTTTTTGTAGAGCAGGGCGAGGCCGTTGCGGAAGTTCAGGTAGGTTTTGCGCGGGTTCGACTTGTGCAGCGTGCCGCCGCCCACGTGGTACACCGTGCTGCCGCCGTGGTACCACACCTCGTGGCCCGCGTTCCAAAGGCGCCAGCACAGGTCGATTTCCTCCATGTGGGCAAAAAACGCCGGCTCCAGGCCCTGCAGCGCGTGCCAGGCCGACGCCCGCACCAGCATGCAGGCGCCGGTAGCCCAGGCCACCGGGCGCGGGTCGTCGTACTGGCCGTGGTCGGTTTCGAGCGTGTCGAAGAGGCGGCCGCGGCAGAAGGGGTAGCCCAGGCGGTCGAGGTACCCCCCGCCGGCGCCGGCGTACTCAAACTCCGTTTGGGCGTGAAAAGCCCGGATTTTGGGCTGCACCGCCGCAACGGTCGGCCGCTCGGCCATCAGCTGGAGCTGCGGACGCAGCCAGCCGGCGGTTACCTCCACGTCGGAGTTGAGCAGGACGTAATACCGGAAATCCGGCAGCTGCTGCAGCGCCAGGTTGTAGCCCTCGCAGAAGCCCAGGTTGTCGGCGTGCCGGAGCACCTGCACCTGCGGGTATTGGGCCGCCAGCCAGGCCACCGAGTCGTCGGTGCTGGCGTTATCGGCCACCACCACGCGGGCGGCGTCAGAATGGGCCAGCACCGCCGGCAGAAACTGCTCCAGCCAGCGGCGGCCGTTCCAGTTCAGGATGACGACGGCCACGTCGGCGGCGTAGCCAGCCGCCGGCAGGTCGTTAGAGGCCAAATCCGCTCAGATCGAGGCCGGGAATGTTGGGCAGCAGGCCCTGGGTGCGCTGCTTGAGGTGGTCTTTGGCTTTGTCGCCGGCTTCGTCGAGCACTTTGTTCACGGCGGCCACCACCAGGTCGGCCAGCATGTCGCGGTCCTGCGGCGTGAGCAGCGTCTCGTCGATTTCGAGCTTGAGCAGCTGGCGCTTGCCGTTGGCCGTGGCGCGCACCATGCCGCCGCCCGCTTCGGCCGTGGCGGTGATGTGCTGCAGCTCGTCCTGAGCCACTTTTACTTTCTCTTGCAGGTCTTTCAGGCGACCCATCATGCCCATCATGTCAAACATAGCAGGGGAGTTTTCGGGGAAAAAGGAACCACAGGCGTCAGTAAACACGCATACCGCGCTCCGCGCCGGGGTATCCGGTGCCAAAAGTACACCAGCTGCATCGAACCGCGCTACCGCCATGCGTCACGGCGCTGCCGGGCTTACCGCAGCAGCGTCACGGTGCCGCGGCGCACGATGCGCTGCCCGGTTTCGTCGATGGCCTCAAACCGGTAGGGAAACACCTGCGGAGCCGCTTGCACGCCCCGAACGCGCCCGTCCCAGGTCTGGTTGCGGTCCGTGGCCCGAAACACCTCCAGCCCGGTGCGGTCGAGGAGCGTGAACGTGAAAGCCTGCAGGAAGCGGCCCTTGATTTCGAGCACGTCGTTGAGCCCGTCGCCGTTGGGCGTGAAGGCGCTGGGAATAGCTACGACCAGCTGCCGCGTCAGCGTCACCACGTTGCTGAAAACCTTCAGGCCGGCACCGGAAGTAGCTTCCAGGCGGTAGCGCAACACCTGCCGGTTGTTGGGCGGGGTGGGGGCCAGCACCGGAAACGCCGTGGCGCTGATCGGGCTGCTGCTCAGTTCCTGGCCGGCGGCATCCAGCAGCAGCAGGCGGTACGTCCAGCCGCTGCCCTGCCCGCCGGGAGGCGTCCATGTCAGGCTAATGCTGTTGTCGTCGGTGGCCGAAAGCTGGGCCGCCAGCACCGGCGGGCAGGCCGCCGGTCCTTCGGTGGAGGCGTTGCCGCAGGCGTCGGTGAGGCGAGCCGAGTAGCAGGGCGCGGCACTCAACGACACCGGGCCGGGCTGATCGACCACCGGCCGACGCCGGGTGAAAGGCAGCTCTACGGTGCTGCTGCCCAGGGTGCGGCGCACCAGCAGGCGGCTGCTGGTGTCGCTCGGGGCGGTTTGAGTGGTTACTTCCACCGCATTATCCAGCCGGAACGAGGCCGACAGCAGCGGGGGCGGCGGGGCCTGGGTTGCCACCGTCGTTACCTCGCGCGTGGCCGATTCGGAGGTGGCGGCACCGCTGCGGGCCACCACTTGGTAGCGGTAGCGGGTGCCGCAGGTCACGGCGGCGTCGAGGTACTCCCGGGCGGTGGCCGGAACGGTGGCGAGCAGCTGCGCGTCGCGGCGTACTTCAAAGGCCGTCACGGCGCTGCCGGCCGCCTGCGCCCAGGTCAGGCGGTTTTGGCGGTCGGCGGAGCTAACCTGCAGGTCCACCGGACAAAGGGCCGCCGACGTCGACAGCACGGCGCCGCAGGCGTCGGTGAGGCGCAGGCGGTAGCAAGCGTTCAGCGCGCCGCCCGGCAGTGTGAAGGTGGTGGTAGAGGCCGGCACCTCGGCTACCACCTGAAAAGTGCCGCTTCCCGCGTCCTGCTCCAACTGGTAGCGGAAGCTGGGACTGGCCGGCAGGTTGGCAAACCCGAACTCCAGGCCGGTGGCCAGCACCGTGAGCCGCTGCAGCACCAATGGCTGGGGCGTGGGCGGGGCCAGGTTCAGCGGCGTCGAGCCTTCGCAGGCCTGCCCGTCGGTGTAGCTGCCAAAGACCCGCAGGGTGGTAGTGCCCGCAGGCACGGGATAAGCAGCCCCGGCCGGCTGGGTAATGAGCTGCCGCGGGCCGCTGCCCAGCTGCAGCTCGTACCGGGTGGTGGCCTGCGCGTTGGTAATGGCGAGAAACACCTGGCTGAAAGGCACCCCGCAGTAACGTACCTGCAGGGCCGGCGCCGGGGGCAGGCGCACTTCGAAAGCCCGTGAATATTGTAAGCCGGAAGTACCAGTGGGGTAGCCCGGCCCGCCGGGGTTGGGCCGCGACTGCAGAATGGTCATCGGTCCCGGCGTCGAGGGCACGGTGAGCGTGGTGACGGTATCGGTGCTGGCGGCGCTGCAGTTCAGGGCGTAGCGGATGTTGATGCGCGGAATGTTTTCGCCGCTGCAATTGCGCACCCGAATGCGCGAGCCGGCGCACAGCACGGTGGGCGTAGTCTGGCCGGGCACGTCTAGCAGCTGGCCCGTTTCGTCATATACCCGAAAGCAGGCATTGGGCCCGGGAATATCGTTCGGGCACACCGTTTGGGCCCAGGCAGCGGCCGTGGTCAGCAGCGTCAGGAGCCCGACAAGGCCAAAACGGAGAAGCATCATGGCAAAGCCAACGCGGGTCGGCCGGTTTTCATATGTCATCAGCGGCAGCATATACGAAAGTAACCCGGCGCCGGGCAGGGCGCCTAAACCCAGGAGTGCGTCCGTACAAACTGCGCCGCCGCGTGCAGGTCGGGGTACAGCACCCGGTCGCGGGCAATGAAGGGAGCCCGCTGCTGAAACGCTTCTACCACCTGCTCCAGCACGGCCGAAGAACGGGCCGGGCGGCGGAAGGCCAGCGCCTGCACGGCGTTCAGGAGTTCAATGCCGAGCACCTGCTCGGTGTTTTCGATGACGCGCAGCGCCTTGGTAGCGGCGTTGGCGCCCATGCTCACGTGGTCTTCCTGCCCGTTGCTGCTCACGATGCTATCCACCGAGGCGGGCGTGCACAGCTGCTTGCTTTGGCTCACGATGCTGGCGGCGGCATACTGCGGAATCATCAGGCCGGAGTTCAGGCCCGGCTCGGCCACCAGGAAGGGTGGCAACCCCCGTTGCCCACTGATGAGCTGGTAGGTGCGCCGCTCCGAAATCGACCCCAGCTCGGCCACCGCAATGGCCAGGAAATCCAGGGCCAGGGCCAGCGGCTGGCCGTGGAAGTTGCCGCCGGACAGGATGGCGTCGCTTTCGGGGAAAATGTTCGGGTTGTCGGTGACGGCGTTGCACTCCGTTTCGACCACGCCGCTCACGTGCTGCACCGCGTCGCGAGAGGCGCCGTGTACCTGGGGCATGCAGCGGAAGGAGTAGGGGTCCTGCACGGCGGTTTTGGGCTGCTGCTGCAGCTCGCTGCCCTGCAGCAGCTCGCGCAGGTGGCGGGCCGTGGCGAGCTGGCCGGCGTGCGGCCGGATGCGGTGCAGGCGTTCATCAAAGGGCTCCGGCCGGCCGTCGAAGGCCTCCAACGACAGGGCCCCGATAACGTCGGCGGCCTGGAGCAGGCGCCGGGCGCGCAGCGTGGTGTGCACCGCGTAGGCCAGCATAAACTGGGTGCCGTTGAGCAGGGCCAGGCCTTCCTTGGCGCCCAGCTGGATGGGCTGCCAGCTGAAAAGGTGCATGGCGTCGGCGGCGGCGAGGCGGTAACCTTCGAAGTGCACTTCGCCCAGCCCGATCAGCGGCAGGCAAAGATGAGCCAGCGGGGCTAGGTCGCCGCTGGCGCCCAGGGAACCTTGCTGGTATACCACCGGGTGAATGCCGCGGTTGTAGAAATCGAGCAGGCGCTGCACGGTGGCCAGCTGCACGCCGCTGTGCCCGTAGCTCAAGCTCTGGGCTTTCAGCAGCAGCATCAGGCGTACCAGCTCGGCGGGCACTTCGGCCCCGGTGCCGCAGGCGTGCGACATCATCAGGTTGACCTGCAACTGCCCGCGGTCAGTGGGCGATATGCTCGTGTTGCAGAGGGCACCGAAGCCGGTGTTGATACCGTAAATGGGCGCGTCGGAGCGCTCCAGCCGGTCGTGCAGGTACTGGTGGCAGTGCTCGATGCGCTGGCGGGCGTCGTCGCTCAGGGCCAGGGGGCGCTGCTCGCGGAGCACCTGCTCCAGGGTAGTAAGGTCGAGGTAAGTGGCGGGGCTGAGGGTAAACGTGTCGGGCATGGGTGGGGCCGCGTGGGGTGGACGGCGAATTGGGGGAGGGAAGCTACCGGTTTCGGCGCAAAAACTGCCTATGATCGGGCGTTTTTGGGCTTGTTGACGCGTTGCACCACGTACCGGCCCCGCCGCCGGTAAGGCACCCCAAAGCCCGGTCGTGAAGGCCGTGGTCCAATCTTTGTAGCGGCTCGGGCCGCTCAGAACCCTGTTTCAACGCTTTATTTGGCTTTACTTTTCCTCGCTCCTGTTATGCTGAAGCTATTCTCCTCCCGCCTGTGGTCCTGGCTATTGGCCACTGCGCTGCTGGGCAGCGCCACCGCGTGCACCGATACCGATAAAAAGCCCGAGCCAGTCGGGGCGTTGGAAGGCAGTATCAGCCCGGCCACGGCCGCGGGCAGCATTACGGCCACCGGCCCCGATGGCCGCACGTTTGCCCTGACGGCCGATGCCACCGGGGCGTACCAGCTCGGCGGCCTCTCGGCCGGCACCTATACGCTGACCTGGATGGCCACTACCGGCTTTTACAGGCCCGACCCCGTGCCCGTGAGCGTGCGGGCCGGGCAGACCACCAAGGTGCCGCCGGTGGTTTTCAACCGCGACGGCCTGATCCGCGGCACCATGACGTGGACGGAAAACGGCCAGCAATTCACGGCCAACCGCTTCTGGGGGCAAATCACCAATGACTTCTTTTCGCTGGAAGGCGGATACGCCGATGCCGGCGGCCTGCACTCCGTCGCCATGGTCATCAGCTTTGCGGGCCGCCTGACCAACCACCCGTTCCAGGGTGCCGGGCTGTACCCGCTGGGAGTCGCGGAATATCCTTTTGGCAAGGTGCTGTTCAACGATGCCACTACCCAGGTAGTGCATTACACCACTTATGCCAACCGCAACGTGGGCAATGTCACCATCACCAGCTTCGATGCAGCGGCGCGCCGGGCCAGTGGCACCTTTGCTTTCGAGGCCGACCCGTGGTACAACTCCACCAGTATCCGCTCCGTTACCAACGGCCGCTTTGACATTACCTACTAAGCCAGCCGCACCGGGCTTCGGCCCGGCAAAGCAACCGGTATTAAACAACGCGGCCCCGCCAGAAGCGGGGCTGCGTTGTTTAGCTGCTATGGGCAACTAGATTTACGCCAGCGCCTGCAGCACCGCCACCACTTCGGCGGCGGGCACCGTCTGCTCCGAGCCGGCGCGCATGTCGCGCAGCTTCACCACGCCCTGGGCGCGCTCCTCCGGGCCGGCCAAGATCATGAAGCGGATGCCGCGCTTGTCGGCGTACTCAAACTGCTTTTTGAGCTTCGCGACTTCCGGGTACAGTTCGGCCGAGATGCCCGCGTCGCGCAGCGCCCGCAGCACGGGCAGCACGGTGGCCCGGCCCTCCGCGTCGAAGTTGGCCACGAGGCAGAGCGGGGCGGCCACGGCGCCCTCCGGGAACAGCTGCAGTTCCTCCAGCACGTCGTAAATGCGGTCGACGCCGAACGAAAAGCCGACGCCCGAGAGGCCGGGCAGGCCGAAGGCACCGGTGAGGTTGTCGTAGCGGCCGCCGCCCGAGATGCTGCCCATCTGCACGTTGTTCACCTTCACCTCGAAGATGCAGCCGGTGTAGTAGCTCAGGCCGCGGGCCAGCGTCACGTCGAAGTCGAGGCGCTCGAAATGCTCGAAGCCGAAGTCCTGCAGGTACTGCCGCACCTCCGCCAGGTCCTGCAGGCCCTTGGCAGGGCCGGACGCGGCGTCGGCCAGCACGCCGTCGGCCCCGAAGGCTGTGCGCAGCGCAGCCAGCTTCTCGTCGAACGAGCCGCCGACTTCCAGGTAGCCGAACACCTTGTCGATGGCTTCCTGCGGGAAGCCGCGCTCCAACAGTTCCTTGGTCACGCCGTCACGCCCGATTTTGTCGAGCTTGTCGATGGCCACGAACAGGTCCGACTCGCGGCCCACGCCGCCCAGGGCTTGGTAAATGCCCGATAGCACGCCGCGGTGGTTGATCTTGATGGTGAAGTCCGTCAGGCCCAGGGTGCTGAGCACTTCGTTGATCATCAGCACGATTTCGGCTTCGCAGAGCAGGGAGTTGGTGCCCACCACGTCGGCGTCGCACTGCACGAACTCGCGGTAGCGGCCGCGCTGCGGGCGGTCGGCGCGCCACACCGGCTGAATCTGGTAGCGCTTAAACGGCAGCGTGAGCTGGCCGCGGTTCATCACCACGTAGCGGGCGAAGGGCACCGTCAGGTCGTAGCGCAGGCCCTTTTCGGCTACTTTGGGCAGCACTTTCTTGTGGCCGGCCTGTAGGTCGTCGAGGGTGACGCGGTCGAGGAAGTCGCCGGAGTTCAGGATTTTGAAGAGTAGCTGGTCCCCCTCGTCGCCGTACTTGCCGGTGAGCACCGAGAGGTTTTCCATGGTGGGCGTTTCGAGGGGGGCGAAGCCGAACTTCTCGAACACGCGCCGGATGATGCCAAAAATATAGTTGCGGCGGGCGACCTGCACGGGACCAAAGTCGCGGGTGCCTTTCGGAATGCTGGGTTTCTGCATGAGGATGGTTATGCCAAGGGCGCAAAGGTAGCAGCCGAGTCTCCGAGTCCTACGCAGGCCGGGCACGAATGCCAAGTTCGGCGCTGCCGGGGTGCTTCGGGAGCTACTCCGCTGCGGCCCGGCGGGCCTGGTAAAGCACCGAAGCCGCCAGCGGAGCCTTGAGCGCGGCCCGGATACCGGCCCGGCCCAGCCCTTGGTTGGTCCAGTCGTTGCAGGTGCGCAGGGCGTGGTAGTGGCCGCGGGCTCGGAAAAAGAAATCATCGGAGGAGTAGCCCGCCGCGTTGCGCAGCTGCCAACGCCCGGCCGAGTCCGGCGCGAAAGACTGCTCGACGTAGGCGGTGAGGCGCTGGTACTCGGCCACCGAGATGCGCAGGGGCACGACGTGCGTACCGGCCTGCGGCGCCCGGCGGTAAAAATCCACATGCACCAGAGTGCGGCCCGGCAGCACGGCCCTCAGGATGGTGCCTGCTTTCGGCAACTGGCCGCCGTAGGACTGCAGGTAAAACTGCTCGTTGCCCCAGCCGAAACCCACGTATTCGAAGCCCCCGAACTGCGCCGGCCACGCCGGCTGTCCGAGCCGCTGCAGCCAGTCCTGGCCGGTGCGCGGCTCCCGCAGCGGCAGCACCACCTCGGTGTGAAACCCGTTGGATACCACAAAAATGGGCACGCCGTCGGGTGTCTGCCGAAAATCCCGGTGGCGGGGCACCAGCGAGCCGGTCATTAGCAGCAGCACAAAAACGGCAAAGGCAGGCATAAGCAGACGAAGGGTGGGGCTCAGCAAACGCATACGCGACGGGTGAGGTGCCCGGCCGGCGGTAGCGGGCTTTCTTCATAGCGGCCGTGGCCGCCTGGTAACCCTGCCAACGCAAACCGGGCCCCGCATCGGCTGATACGGGGCCCGGCGGGGCTGAGGAGGAAGGAGCGGGGTGGGGGTTACAGTTGCACCTGGCGCGGCGCCGTGAGGCGCTGCTGGCGGGCGGAGGCCAGCACGTAGCGGCCGGCGTTGCCCACTTTGGTGGCCTGGCGCACGGCGGCGGTCTGCGGCATGGCCACCAGCTTGCCAGCCAGCGAGGGGCTAAAGGGCGTCAGTTCCACGGCGCCGAGGGTGAGCTGGGGCTGCTGGGCCGAGAGGCCGAACACGGGGCGCAGCGGTTGGTACCCGAGCACCGTCGTGTGCAGGCGGTAGTGGCCGTAGGGCACATTGCGGAACTCAAAGGTGCCGTCGGCGCGGGTGGCGGCCGTGGCTACGTAGGCGCCGTCAGCGGCTCGCAGCAGCACCACGTTGGCCTGCGGAATGGGCTCGTGGGTGGTGCCGTCGCGCAGGGCGCCGGTGAGCTGGCCCTTGCTGGCCGCGGCTTTGGGCGAGGCGGCCGGCGAGTAGAAGGCCACCAGGGCCAAGGCCAGCACGGAGAGGAAGAAACGGAAGGCAGCGAAGGTTTTCATAGCAGTGGGTTCGGAAAAAGCGAATGGTTGTGTGGGGAGGGTGAGCCGACGCTGATCGGGCAGCCGCGGTACTGCGCCGGCAGGGTCAACTCGGGCCGGCGGGGGCGTAGCAGTCAGGGCTTTAGCCGGCGCCGGGCGTGTTGTCATCCAACGCTACAAAGGTAGGCTAGCCCCCAGCCCCGCTACAATCGCACGATGATGTGAGCAGGGTGAAAATCAGCGTTTAAAGCCTGTATTGGGCCTTTTTAGCTGGCAAAAAAGCCTTGGTGGCGTGGGGCTGACCGGCGCGCAAGCTGCCGCGGACATACCTGGGTGATGCCTCCCGAAAAAGCCAGCCCGTCGCGCCGGGCCAGAGTCGAGCACCTCCACTGCCAAGCCTGGGATGTTACACTCATTCACCAGCACCCGGAAACCTACGTGGAGATGCTACGACCGTGGCCTGACGCGACGGGCTAGCTGATCATCGAGAGGGCGCTTAGCCGCCGAAGCCGCCGCCCCCGCCTTGCGGCTGGTTCTCGATTTTCTTCGGAGGCTTGTTGCTGCCCAGGTACCAGGCAAAGCCCAGGTAGCCGACCCGCGACTCCCACTTGCTGTACACCCGCGAGGCGTACTCGGTGCCGGGCGTGCGCACAAACGAATCGGAGCGCTGCCGCTGGGTGTTGAACACGTCGGAGATGCGCAGGGTCAGGGCGGCGCGGTCGTTGAACAGGCGCTGGCGCAGGGCCACATCCATCGAACCCATGGGGGCAAAGCGGCCCTGCGCGGTGAGGGTGGCGGCGCGGTAGTTGCCGGTGAGCTGGATGTCGAGCTTGGGGGTGGGGGTGAAGGAGTTCATCACCCGGGCCGTGCCCGAGAGCGTGCGGCGGCTCGATTCGTTGCCGGTGGCGGCCGTCACTTGGGTCTGGAACAAGGAGCCGTTGGCCGTCAGACGCCACCACTTGGTCAGCGGCTGGTTGAAGCTCAGCTCGGCGCCGTAGCTGTAGGCTTTGCCGAAGTTGTCGGCGTACTGGGCCGTCACGAGGGCGCCGTTGCCGTACAGGCGGCTGGCTATGCTGTCGATGGCCGTCAGGCGCTGAATGGCGTTGGTGGTCTGGCGCATAAACAGCGTGGAAGTCACGTTGGCCTGGCCCATAGTCATCTGGTGGCCCAGCTCCAGAGCGTTGATGTATTCGGGGCGCAGCGTCGGGTCGCCGATGCGGTAGCTGCGCTGGTCCTGCCAGAGCGGGAAAGCCAGCAGCTGCATGAAGTTGGGGCGGTTCAGGCGGCGCGAGTAGCTGAACTGCAGGCGCTGGTTGGCAGCCTTGATGTTGCGCACCAGCGTGCCGGAGGGAAACAGGTTCAGGTAGCTGAGGCGGAAGGGGCCGCGGCCGTTTTCCACTTCGCCCCGGGTGTTGGTATACTCAGCCCGTAGCCCGCCCTGCACGCTCCACGGGCCCATTTCGTGCTGGTAGGTAGCGTAGCCGGCCTGGGTGTACTCGTTGAAATCGTAGGCGTAGGAGCGGTGCGCCACGCGGTCGAAGCCGCCGTCGGGGCGCTGCTGCAGAAAGTCGCCGGTGCCGCCGTTGGTCTGGTATTGCCCCTTCAGGCCGGCGTCGAGGCGGGTTTTCTCGCCCAGCGGGTGCACGTAGTCGACCTGGCCGGCCACCCCGTGCAGGCTCACCAGAAATTGCTGCTTCCACTGCAGCTGGTCGGCGCTGCCCTCGGTGTTGCGCTGGCCCACTTCCACGTCAGCGTTGAGGTAGGTGTAGGTGGCGCTGGCCGACAGCTCCCGGCCTTTGTGCGCCTCCCAGGTGCGGCGGTAGTCGGCCGACACGTCGGTATTGTCTACGTTTTCCCGGCTGGTCAGCTCGCTGTTGAGCTGGCGGGTGCCGGCGGCGTTGGTAATGGTGGCCGCCTGCGTGCCGGTGTTCAGGCCCCGGTTCAGGTTGGGCTGCACCGCCACCGTCAGGCTTTGGCCTGCGGGCAGCGTCAGGTCCAGGCCCAGGCGGCCGCCGTAGTTGCGGTTGTGGCGCACATTGGTGCCGGTCTGGTAGGTATTCACCCGCTCCTCGTTCAGCACCGCGTACTGGTTGTTGGTCAGGCTGCTGCGAAACACCACGTCGCGCAGGTCAGCCGAGCCAAAGTAGTTGACCTTGCCGGCGCGGCGGTTCAGGCCCAGGCTGCCGTTGTACTTGTCGCGGGTGCCGGCCGTCAGGCTGGCCTGCCCGTTCCAGCCGTCCTTCTTCTGCTTTTTCAGGATGATGTTGATGACGCCGCCCGCGCCGGCCGCGTCGTAGCGCGCCGAGGGGTTGGTTACCACTTCCACCTTCTCGATGCTGCTGGCCGGAATCTGCTCCAGCCGGTTGCCGCCCCCGCCGTTGGCCGCGCCCGAAGGCTTGCCGTCGACAAGGATGGTGATGTTCGACGAGCCGCGCATGCTCACCGTGCCGTCGGCCGATACCGCCACCGACGGCACATTTTGCAGCACGTTCACGGCCGTGCCGCCCACGCTGCTCAGGTCCTTTTCTACATTGATGACCTTCTTATCCAGGTTTTCCTCCACCGCTGCCCGCTCCCCGGTCACCGTCACGCCCTTAAGCTGCGTGGTGGTCGGCTGCAGAATGACCGTGCCCAGCTCCACATCGCCGCTACCGTTGCTCACCGTCACGGGGCGACGCAGGGGCTGGTAGCCGAGCACCGTAGCCCGCAGCGTGTAGCTGCCCGGCGCTACCTTCTCCAGCCGGAAGCGGCCCGTTTCAGCCGTGGCCGTGCCCGTCACCAGCACCGAGTCCTGGGCGCGCAGCAGCACGACGTTGGCAAAAGGAAGGGCCTGCTTGGTCGAGCCGTCCAGAAGCACCCCCGAAACCGAGCCAGGAGTCTGAGCCAGCGTAGCTAGGGGCAAACCCAGAGCGAAAGAGGCGGCGCAAAGCGACCGGGAGGAGAAAAGTGAGTTCATAGCGCAGAAAAGGCGAGTGGCAGGGCACAACTAGAAGTGTGCAAGGTTCTGGTTTGTAGACAGTACCTTGTAACGCAAGGTACATTCAGCAAAAAAACGCGGATTAAATCCGCAGAGTGAGCTTGTTAGATGGAGTCCTTACGAACCGCTCCCGGATCGGAGAGCTGACTTGCCGGAGGAAGGCAAGCCATGCTCTACCGAATAGAAGGGCGGAAAGACCAGGAGAAGTGGTGTCGGCCCCGGTTTGAATGGTGGGCGCAGAGCCATGGTCGGCGGGCTTAGGGCTGGGCAGCCAGAGCAACCATGGTTTTCGTAACCGGCGCGGCCGAAGCCGTGGCGCTGAGCGGAATCAGGGCGTAGGCGCCCAGATCAATCACGTCGCGGCCGGCTGCCAGGGTTACTTGCTCGTGGAGGGGTTGGTAGCCAGGCACTTCCACGTGCAACATGTAGTGGCCGAAAGCAGCCCGGTCGAGGCGAAACTCACCGTTTTCGGCGGTCAGCGCGCCGGCAATCAGCTGCTCGTTGTCCTGGCGCATCAGCGCTACCGTGGCTTGCTGCAGGGGGCGACCGGTATACTGGTCGAGCAGAACGCCGGTAAAGGAGCCGGTGATGTGCAGCGCCGGCTGTACCGACTTCTCGGTCAGGTGGGCGGCAGCGGGTTGAACACCGGACGAGGCCAGGAGGGCAGCACCCAGTAGGGCGCGGTTTAGCAAAGTCAACAACATGGCTTGGAAAAGGAAAAGGTACGCGAAGGGTGGGGGCCGAAGAGCACCGCGCGGCCGCGGATCCACTTGGTGCTGGCTGGCCAACCGACTGGGGTAAGGTGAAAAGACGGGCCGCCGAGCGCTAAAAGCCGGTTTACATGCCTGTCGCCAATATTACCCGGAGGTGGCATGTGGCCGTTGGGGGCCTGCCCACCCGGTCAGTTACCGGGGCCTGCGAGCAATGGACTGTTTCAGTGTTTCAAAGGTAATGATAGGTACTTTGTAAAGCAAGGTACCTGGTAAATTTTTTTATTGTTAATCTTCAATCGGGTTTTGGGGCGGAGATTCGCGCGTTTGGCAGGGCAGATGCAACCCAGAGAGTAGGGGTTGCCTGGAAACCAAAATTCGGTTTACCAGTAGCGGAGCAGCGCCTTGCGGCAGGGGTGGGGAGCGGTGAATGGGGAATCGGCCGGCGGCCGCGGATCCGCCAGCCTTTTCACTCACCATTCAGACTACTGACTACGAAACGATTCGTAGGTTGCGTAGGGTATCGGCTTCGGCAAATATTTTTTTTGCGAGCCGCAGCAGCCCCGACTGGGCTGCTTTCCGCCACAGCTAATAGTTTGCTGGTGCGGTTTGAGCCAATAGATGAAGCTTGGGACATGGCCGTTGCCTAGGCGCAAAAAAATAACCGCCGACTTCCTATATAGAAAGTCGGCGGCGCGCCAGCTTACCAAGCGGGCATGGCTATTTGCTGCCCGGCGCCACTACTTGGCCGTTGCGGAAGGTTTTTTTCTGCAGTACCGCTTTGCCATCGGGGCCGAAATAGCTCCACACCCCAGTTTCGCGGTTGTTGCGGTACTGGCCCGCTACTTCCTGGGTGCCGTCTTCCCGCAGCTGGCGGTAGGCTCCTACTTTGGCGCCCGATTTCCAAGTGGTTTCGCTACGCAGCTTGCCCGAAGGATAAAATTCCTGCTCTATGCCGCTGGCCTTGCCGCCTTCATAGCTCAGCTTGCGCTGCACCTGCCCGTTGTCGTGGTAAGAGAGCTGCTCACCGACCAATCGGCCATTGGCGTAAGTTTCCTTACGCTGCACCTGCTTGCCACCCGGAAAAAACGTGCGCCAGGTGCCGTGCCGTTGCCCGTTCTTGTATTCCTGCTCCTCTTTCGTGCCGCCTTCCTCAAAATACAGCGTGGCCTTCCGGTCCTTGCCCACGTTGCTGTAGCTGATGTCTTGCTCGGGTTTGCCTGAAGGGTAGAAGTAGTGAGCCGAGCCGGTCAGCACGCCCGCTTTGTAGTTCTGCGTGCTCTTGGTCTTACCGTCTTCGTAGTACGTTTTCACGATGCCTTCCAGGTTGGCCGTGCCCGGGGCCAGCTGCTGAGCGCGCTTGGTGAGGTCGTCGCCGAGTTGGTTGGTTACGGTGCGGGTCACGGCGGCGGCCGGCACGTAGCTGCCCTCGGTGCGTAGCTTGCCCGAGGGATAATAGGTTTTGATGGTGCCGCGGCCGGTCTTGTCCATGCTCACGTCGGTTTCCAGCTGGCCGTTGCTGTACCAGGTTTTGTAGCCGCCCGCCAGCAGACCATTGCGGTAGGTACCTTCGCTCTGCACCTGCCCATTGGGAAAGAATGTGCGCACCAGGCCGTTGGGCTGGCCGTTGGCGTAGGTCATTTCCACCTGGGGCTTGCCCGAAGCGTATACCTGCCGCACCACGCCAGTGGGCTGCCCTTTATCGAGCGTCGTTTCCAGCTTCAATTCCCCTGATGGGTGATACATCTTTACCGACCCCGTGGGCTGGTCGTCTTCGTACGAGCCTTCCTGGGCCACCTTGCCGCTGGGGTAATAGGTGCGGAAGGGGCCCTGCCGCTGGCCTTGCCGGAAAATAACTTCCAGCCGCCGTTGCCCGGTTTCAAAGAACTCCACGTAGGCGCTGTCGGGCTTACCCCCGCGGTAGCCGGTTTGTACTTCCAGCTTGCCGGAGCGGTAAAACCGCTTGTAGCCGCCTTCCAGCACGGTGTCAGCCCCAACCAGGGCGTGGTATACCTCGCGCTTCTTGGTGCGGGTGGTGTCGTAATAAGTCGTGAGTAAGCGCGGGCGCTGGGCCAGCGCCTCGTGGGCACCCAGCATCAGCAGCGTCAGCAGCAACAGCAGAATTCGGTTCATGGCTGCAAAAACGCAGAAATTCTGCCAAACGTGCGAAGCTCCGGCATTTCCAGTTGCAGTGGCATCTCCTAACGCGGCGGCCCGACGGCTCCGGCATCTGCGCATTATCGCCTTTCTCCACAATTACGGAGCATCGTAACACGCTTACCCAGCCACGGCCTCGGCATGTGTTGCGCTGGCACCTAAAGCACAAGCGCCCCGGCCAACCGGCCGGGGCGCTTGCTATTCGTTTGGCTGATCCAACGGCTTCGTCGAATCAGTTAAAACATGCGCTTAGAGCTTCTCAAACACCAGGCTGCTGGCACCGCCGCCGCCGTTGCAGATGCCCGTCACGCCGATCTTGCCGCCCTCGTTGCGCATCACGTTCAGCAGGGTGGTCACGATGCGGGCGCCCGAAGCACCCAGCGGGTGGCCCAGTGAAACCGCACCGCCGTATACGTTGACCTTAGTGCCCTCCAGCTTCAGCAGCTTGTTGTTGGCCAGCGACACCACCGAGAATGCCTCGTTGATTTCGTAAAAGTCAACCTGCTCGGGCGTAACGCCGGCGTGCTTCAGCGCTTTCGGAATAGCTAGCGAAGGTGAAGTCGTAAACCACTCCGGTGCCTGCTCGGCATCGGCGAAGCCCAGCACCTTGGCGATGGGCGTCAAGCCCAGCTCCTCGGCCTTTTCCTTGCTCATCAGCAGCACAGCAGCGGCGCCATCGTTGAGGGTGGAGGCGTTGGCGGCCGTCACAGTGCCGCCCTCCTTGATAAAGGCTGGCTTGAGGCCTGCTACCTTGGTGAAGTCAACTTTCAGGTACTCCTCGTCGTCCTCAATCACCACGGTCTTGCCGCGCTGCTCGATGGTCACGGGCACGATTTCGTCCTTCTTTTTGCCCGCCTTGGCCGCGTTGGCGCTGCGCGTATAGCTCTCGATGGCAAAGGCATCCTGCTCTTCGCGTGTGATACCCATCTCTTTGGCCGTGTTTTCGGCCGCGTTGCCCATGGCGTAATTGTGGTACGGGTCCCACAGGCCGTCCTTCACCAAGCCATCGATCATCTGGCCGTGGCCGTACTTGGCTCCGAAGCGAGCCTTGTCCAGGTAGTAAGGCACGTTCGACATGCTCTCCATGCCGCCGGCCAGCACCACGTCGGATTGGCCCAGCATGATGGCCTGGGCAGCCATCATAATAGCCTTCGACCCCGAGGCGCATACTTTGTTTACGGTGGTGCACTCCACCTCGTAGCCGAGGCCAGCCTTGAGAGCTGCCTGGCGGGCCGGAGCCTGGCCGAGGTTGGCGGAAATCACGTTGCCCATGATTACCTGCTGCACTTGCTTGGGTTCTACGCCGGCTTTTTCCAGCGCACCCTTCAGCGCAATACCGCCCAACTCAACGGCGGTCAGCGAAGCAAGGCTGCCCCCGAACGAGCCGATGGGCGTACGCACAGCCGAAATGACGTAGACTTCTTTGATTTGCATGATTAGAAAGGGGTGGGGTTGAGTAGGAGAATGGCACAAGGGAGGAGCCGAGGGGTCGGCAGCCGGCCAAAAGTAGCAGGAATTTCCGGGGCTGAGGCGCCGCAGATGGGATAACCGGCAGCCTACCAAGTGGGTTTGCGCGGATCGGCACGGCGTGTGGACCGGTATGGAATCTGCTGCAGGTATTGCTGCTCAGCTGCACGTAGGGCCTCGAGCACCTGCTCGGCCTGCGCTTCACTCAAATTGGGCGCCGGCTGCCGCTGCCGCGTAATCAGGCGGTTATCTGCCGCGGTAGCAACCTGACTGGCCGGCGCGTTACCCGCGCTTGTCTCGCTACTAGCACCGGCATCTAGGCCGCGCACACTGCCCGCGGCCGTCCCCTGCGCCATCGATTCCGACGTTCCTTGGCCCGGCGCCCGCCGTCCGCCGCCGGCCGCTTGGGTGCCTCCCGCTACAGCGGGCGTTGGCTGCGCTTGCCCTTCCGAGCTAGGCTTGGATGGTTGCCCCGCACCCGAGGTAGACGGGGGTGGGGGAGGAGGTGGAAGCTGGGGTGGCAGCCGGCGCCCTTGCAGCGGCCGCAACAACTCGTAGTTATAGCGTGCGGCTGCGTTGCGCGGATTATCGGTTAAGGCCTGCCGGAGCAGAGCCAGGGCTTGCGGGTAGTTGCCAGCGGCGGCGGCTAGGGTAGCCAGCTGTTGCCGGGCTACGCTGCGCAGTTCTGTCGGTCCCTGCGGCAGTACCTGCGTATAGGCTTCGCGGGCTGCTCCTGCCTGCCCAGCTCGGGCATAAGCGTGGCCAAGGTTGAGGTGAAGCTGCGCCGAGTTATTGCCTAGGGACCGTGCCCTGGCAAAGGCCCGGGCGGCGGCAGCAAAGTCGCGGCGGGCATAAGCTGCGGCACCGGCTTGCTGTGCTTGGTTGGCTTCGTACACGCGCTGAAAACCGTTCCACCACCCACCACCTATGGCAAGCAGCATCAGCAAAAAGGCGCGCGTCATGGCTTGATAACGGTGACAGTGAGCATAACGTCTAGGGCCAGCAAGAGCAGTGCCGCCGCCAGTGGGTACGCGTATCGATTGTCGGCTACCGTTACGGTGCGCACCTGTTGGGTTTGGCCCTCCAGCCGGTTCAATGCCCGTAAAAGCAACGGAAACTCGTTTCGGCGGTCCGTAAGCTCCACGTATACGCCACCAGTCGCTTCAGCCAAGCGGCGCAGCGGAATGGGCTGCAGCCGGCTAATCGCGGGCTTTCCTTGGGCATCGCGCACGTAACCGCCGGCCCGTGGAATGCGCCCGCCCGAGGTTGTGCCCACACCTACCGAGTACAAACGCATGCCGCTTCGGGTCAGGTCCCGTATCACAGCTTCCAAATTTTCCCCGAAATCCTCGCCGTCGCTGACGAGTACAAGGGCCGTCGCTCGTGGTGGAGCCCCGGCCGCTTGTGATGCTGTGGCCGACGCTCGAGCAAGGGCTAATTCCAACGGCTGCGTCAGGTCAGTGCTTCCAGCCGGTACCAAGCGTGTATCGAGAGTGCCCAGCAGCAGTAACAGCGCATCTTGGTCGTAGGTAAGCGGACAGTGTACGTAGGCCTCAGAGCTGAACACCACTAACCCAATGCGGTCGGCCGGAAACCTACGGATGAGTTCTAGCAACGCCGCACGGGCTTTCTGCAGTCGGGAAGGAGCTACGTCATCAGCGTCCATCGAGCGGGAAAGGTCCACCAATAGCCACAAATCTTTGCCAGCCGTGCGTACGGCTCCTTGAGTAAGACCGTAGGCGGGTCCGAGTAGGGCCACCAATAACAGCCCAAACGCCAATAGCCGCGGCATGAGCTTCCAACCTGCCCGCCAGCCCGATTGGCTAAGAGGACGAGCTAGGCGTATGGTGCGTAGCAGATATCCCAAATACAACAGGCTGGCTGCTGCTGTCAGCGCAGTTTCCCATTGAGTCCAGAAATACAGCCAAGTAAGCATCCAACAGGGGGTAGGGCGGCAGGGGATGAAGTCAAAGATAAGGCCCTAAGGATGCCTCAATGCATATTTTTTTTCGTTGTGACGGTTGTTTTGTGAAAGTCGCTTGTATATTTGCTGCCCCGAAGGGCAAGCGGCCCGACGGCAAAAGCCTCAAACACGGAGAGGTGGGTGAGTGGCTTAAACCAGTAGTTTGCTAAACTGCCGTAGCTCTAAAGGCTACCGGGGGTTCGAATCCCCCCCTCTCCGCCACGGGCTTTCCGGTTGCTCCGGGAAGCCCGCTTTTGTATCCGCCGCTGCTGTTTTGCCACAGCGGTTTACGGGGTGTAGCGTAGCCCGGTATCGCGCCTGCTTTGGGAGCAGGAGGCCGCAGGTTCGAATCCTGCCACCCCGACTACAACCGGAAGCCGTCTGCCCGCCTTTAGTGGGGTGGGCGGCTTCCGGTGTTTTTAGGCCCCGTAGCTCAGTTGGATAGAGCATCTGCCTTCTAAGCAGACGGTCTTTGGTTCGAATCCAAACGGGGTCACTTAATCCCCCTTTGCAGCATGCAAAGGGGGCTTTTTATGATTGCCCACGCTTATGTCTATATAAAGGCTAGCGGAATTGCTTCTGTAAAAAGTAAGTTAAAAAACAACTTGGCGCCATCCGGTAGTAGCAGCCCATATGGAATGCTTGCGCAGCTTGGCCTGCAACAGCAAGCAACGTTATTGCTGCCAATGTTGCCGGCGCACGAGTCCGCCAAAATCCTGAGCGCCTACCTAAAACGCACCTTGCTCAATGCTAGGCGCACATCTCTGGGGCCAGCCAGACCGTGACGGCAAGATTGAAAAAAGCCCAGTAACTGCCGCCGCTAGCCCAAACTATTTCCACCGCGACTGGTGGACGAACTGGAATTGAACGAGCTCAGGGGGGCGTTGGGCAACGCAGCCCCAAGGTGTAGTATTAGGTGTATTGTTACGGAGTATGGGGGTGTATCTTTTGACGTCTGCTTTCGCACCGCACTAGGGTCCAAGTAGTCCACAGCAGCGCTTGCACAACGGCGGCCGTGCGGGCCGCTATCCAGCGTAGTTCGGAGAGCCTACAATGCCTAGCGCGGCGCCACGGCATCAACCCCAAAACGGTGACTTTGGGCCGCGTACTATGGATTCCGGGCATGAGCAGCCTGTCGCGTCCAACCAGGTGTGGGTCGTTGACGTCACGTGCTTGCCCAAGCAGGGCGGCGGCTGGCTGTACCTGGCCAACTGGCAGGACGCCTGCTCGCGCAAGGTCGTTGGCTGAAACGTGAGCGAGGACCTCGTGAGCGAAGTCCTTCGCCGGGCCCTAGTGCCGCACCAGCCGTCGGCTAATCTGATCGGGCACTCGAATGAAGGCAGCCAAGTACACGCTTCCGCTGCTGTCATGCATGGGGCGGCGGTGAAGAGCATGAGCCGCATAGGCAACTGCTACGACAACGCTCAGTCCGGGTACTTTTAGAGCCGTTTCGAGACCGGACTACTCGACGGGAGCGAGCGGTCTTCTCAGCCTGGAAGGGGCACGCCTCAAATCCCGCCACTACTTTTTACTATAACGACGAGCGGCACCACTCCATCCTCGATTACCGCTCACCTAACTATTAGGTCCCAACAACGTCCGAAAAGTGTGCTGCTGAGCTAGACTCCCTCACTTTGTATATTGGAGTATGTTAGAAAAAACGGAGCGGTTCACACAACGCTACTCGTGCTGGGCGAATCAGCAGCGCAAGTTAACCGTGAGTACCTGACTACAAATAGACCTTCTAACCCGGGCACTGCTCTGCCACAGCGTCGAGTGGACTGTTGCTAATATGATGCCTAACGGGCTGCTCAGAGAATCCATATAAAGTAGTATGGTGTCCGTATTCAGTTTAGGGAAAGGGCAGGATACATGACAGACTTAACGGACGGGCAATGGGCGCAGCTGCAGGCGGTGTAGCCGCTGGCACACTTGGACCGCACAGAGCAGCCGTGCCGCTGGGTAGTTGAGCGCATCTTCGCCTGGCTCTGCTGCTACCAGCGCCTGTGTACCCCCAACTGAGAGCACACCTCCTACAGCAGCCGCGCTTGGCTGCTCATTGCCATGGTCCACCTCATGGGCCGGCGGCTACATTAAGCATTACTTTGTACACACCCTCTAAGAGCGAATCTAGGAATTTAAGTTATGCTAAGCCTTCGTCAAAGCATTTATGCCTCAGGATATATTCGAAGCGCTGAAGATGCTTCTTGAGGTGGTCTAACGCGAGCGGACACGGAAGAGTCTTAACTTTCCCTGTCGATGCCAGACCAG
>NZ_BAAGRA010000012.1:0-47793 GCF_054783195.1 Hymenobacter coalescens
CTACAGCAAGTGCACGCACATGCTCCTGCAAGCGGTACTCCTGCTGCGCGCTAAGAAAAACGGCACCCTATCTATGATACTGTAGCAATGCCATTATACCTAATAACGGGCAAGTGGGAAGGTCCTGAAGCTCCACACGGGATACTTTAGTGCGGACTCTACACTGTGACACTATTGAGTTTTCTCGCTTTAGCGTCTACGGACTCAGTAATAGCAAAGCCCCATCCTGGTTATCCGGTTGGGGCTTGCTGCTTAATCTAGGTACAGGAACCTTACGTACTCGGAGTTGTTACCTTTGCTGCGATGCGTGCTTTTGCTTTCATCTTTGCTATATACCTTTCCGTTCTCGCATGCTTGACATGTGCAGACGAGGTAGCGCGCCCGGAGCCGAAGCAAGCACAACTCACGGCGGCTACACATCCCTACGGCAGCAACGACGCTCCTAGTGACTGGTGTTCCCCGCTTTGCCAGTGCCACTGTTGCCCAGGAGTTACCTTGCCTGTTGCCACCCTCGGGCCGCTGGTAACACTGATTACGGAACATGTCAGTACTCCTACGGCATCCTTGCGGGTAACAGTACCCAGCCGTGCGCCTGGCTCTCTTTGGCAACCGCCGAGGGCGTAAACCTCTTTCTCCCGGTCTTCTCGCTAGTCACGAGCATATCCGTATGCTACGGATGCTGCTATGCCGTGCGCGTCTATGACGTTCGCGCCGACATGCTTGCTGATGCTGCTAAGACCGTGTAGAAGGGGTTCCGCGCCTTAATTCGTTCGGTACCGTTACGTAAACGGGTGGAACTCCATTATCCACTTCGTACGATTCACAATGCCATGCAAGAGCAAAAACCTGCTCATGAGCCGCTGAATACGGCCAAGCAAGTACACCCTGAAAACGTCGGCGCTGTTAACCGCGCCGAGCTTACTCCGGAGGCTGCGGCCTCTGCTCAAGGCCATGATGTTCCAGGCCACGACCATCGACCAGCCGACCTGACGCCCACGACTGAAACCAAGGAACCCAGCCCGTACACCGTTCCGCTTATCAGCTTTGCAATGCTCGTTATCGGGCTGGTGTTAGACCATGCAGGAGCGAACTTCTTCGCTTCGCCACTACGGATTATCTGGTACTCCGTGGCCTATCTGCTGGTTGGCTGGAAGGTTATCCGCACCGCTGTTCTCAGTATACCCAGCGGAAACGTGTTTAACGAGTTCCTACTAATGAGTCTGGCTACTATCGGCGCTTTCGCCCTGGGTGAATACGCCGAAGGGGTTGCTGTTATGCTGTTCTATACCGTCGGAGAGCTGTTCCAGGACGCAGCCGTTAATCGTGCGAAAAGGAACATCCGGGCCTTGCTGGAAATCCAGGCTACGGAGGTATCAGTATTGCGCAACGGGCAACTAGTGACACTCTCGCCGCAGCAGGTGAACATCGGCGATGTTATCGAGAGCAAGTCCGGCGAGAAGGTAGCCCTAGATGGTATTCTGCAAACCGAGCGGGCGGCGTTCAACACCGCAGCCCTTACGGGGGAGTCGGTACCACAAACCAAGCACGTCGGCGAAGAGGTATTGGCGGGCATGATTACGATGGATACCCTCGTACGCATCCAAGTTACCGCCGCTTTCAAGGATACCAAGCTAGCCCGGATACTGACGTTAGTTCAGCAAGCTACCGCCCGTAAAGCGAAAACCCAGCAGTTCATCACTCGTTTCGCGAAGGTCTACACTCCTATCGTGGTGTTCCTAGCCGTGGCTCTAACGTTGTTACCCTTCTTCTTCGTTGAACATTACGTGTTCCGGGATTGGCTTTACCGGGCGCTGGTATTCCTAGTTATTTCCTGCCCTTGCGCCCTGCTGGTTAGTATTCCCCTGGGCTACTTCGGCGGCATCGGGGCCGCCTCACGTGCGGGCATCCTGTTTAAGGGGTCCAACTATCTCGACCTAATGCGCCAGCTTGATACAGTTGTACTGGATAAAACTGGCACCCTCACAAAGGGGGTATTCGCCGTCCAGGATGTACACTTCGTTCCAGGCATACAAGCAGACGACCTGCTTCCGATGGTAGCAGCACTGGAGGCGAAATCAACCCACCCGGTAGCCCAGGCTATCGTTACCTACGTGCCCAGTCCGGCACCCACGAACTCCGTAGCCGAGGTCGAGGAAATTCCGGGCCACGGCCTACGCGGCCAAGTAGGTGAACACTCCTTGCTAGTTGGTAATGCCCGACTGCTGCAAAAGTTCTCTGTAGCATTTCCTAGCGAACTGGAGCAGGTAATAGGAACGCTCGTATTAGTAGCCCTGGATAACCGCTATGCAGGTTATCTGACAGTAGCCGACGAACTGCGCGAAGATGCGGCCCAGGCTGTTCGGGAACTCCGCAAGGAAGGTATTCGCCACGTGGTAATGCTCTCTGGAGATAAGTCTTCCATCGTTCAGCGAGTGGCTACACAGGTAGGTATCCAGGAAGCCTACGGAGACTTGCTACCCGAGGGCAAAGTAGAACATGTGCAACGCCTACAAGCAGCAGGTAACCGGTTGGCGTTCCTCGGCGACGGCGTAAACGATGCGCCCGTAGTAGCCTTGGCGGATGTTGGAGTAGCTATCGGTGGCCTTGGTTCTGACGCCACTATCGAAACCGCCGACGTGGTTATCCAGACTGACCACCCTTCCAAGCTAGCTACGGCGGTACGGATTAGCCGCGCTACTCATAGAGTAGTCTGGCAGAACATAGGGCTTGCTTTCGGCGTCAAGCTCGTTGTGTTGGCCCTCGGGGCTGGCGGCGTTGCTACCATGTGGGAGGCAGTATTCGCCGACGTCGGCGTAGCTCTGCTGGCTATTCTGAATGCAGTACGCATCCAACGCATGAAGTTCTAGCCGCTTCAGGCGGAAACCTTCTCACTCTCGATTTCCGATTTCGTGAAGTTCATACTCACCCTTGCCTTGCTGGTAAGTGGCTTCGCTGCTACGGCCCAGCACACCCTAACCGTACTCGTCAGAGACGAAACCACCAAAACCGGATTACCTGGGGCTACGGTTACCATCCCAGCCCTGAGCGTCGGGACATCCTCAGACGCCACCGGCCGCGCTGAGCTAACGAACCTCCCAGCAGGTTCACAGCAAGTAACAGTCTCCAGCGTAGGATACGAGGCGAAAAACCTCACCGTAGTGTTACCGCTGGCTACAGCCGCGCCGCTAGTAGTAGAGCTGGAATCCGGCAGCACCGAGCTTGAAAGCGTCATCGTTGAAGCGACTCGTACGAACTCCCGAATTGAGGATGTTCCCGTTCGCATCGAAGTTATCGGCGGCGAAGAACTCGAAGAAAAGGCAGGTATGCGGCCTTCAAGTATTTCCATGCTGCTCACCGAAGCCTCGGGCGTGCAAGCGCAATTCACGTCGGCCTCGTCGGGTAGTGTCGCTTTCCGCATCCAGGGCCTCGACGGCCGCTACACTCAAATCCTACGCGATGGATTTCCATTGTACGGCGGATTCTCCCAGGGCTTGAGCTTGGTTCAGATACCGCCGCTCGACCTTCGGCAGGTAGAACTAGTGAAAGGTGCTTCTTCGGCCCTGTACGGCGGAGACGCCATAGCCGGGCTGGTGAACCTTGTTAGCAAGACGCCTACGGAGGAACCCGAGCTTAACCTTCTGCTGAATCAGACATTCAAGGGAGGGCGCGACCTGAGCGCCTTCTACAGCGGCCGTACCGGCAAACTAGGGCTTACCCTACTAGCAACGCAGAACAACCAACGGCCCTGGGACGTGAATAAGGACGGATTTACCGATTTGCCTCAAGTGCAACTCACCAACGTAAACCCGCGCCTCTACTACTACCTCAACGACTCGACTACCTTCTACCTAGGTGTAAACGCTAGCATTGATAACCGCGTCGGCGGCGACCTATACGCTATCGAAAACGCTCCAACCACTCAGCACCAGTACGTAGAGCGTAACCGCTCCGAGCGTTACAGCACTCAACTACGAGCAGATACCAAGCTGCGCCACGGCCAAGTGCTGACGTTCAAGAACAGCTTGAGTTCCTTCCGTCGGAACATCCAGGCTGGAGAGTATCCCTTCGCCGGGCGTCAGTTCTCTTCCTACTCGGAAGGTTCGTACTTGTTACCAGTGGGCAACCACCGGGCCGTACTTGGGGCCAACGTGCTCACCGATGATTTCCGTGAAAACCACGAACTGAACCCGGAACCCCGGAACTACAGCTATCAGACCTTCGGCCTCTTTGCCCAGGATGATTGGAAGCTGCTGGAGAAGCTGACGGTACAAGCCGGACTCCGAACGGATTATCAGCGGCCGTACGGCTGGTTTGTGTTACCAAGGTTTTCCGCTATCTACAAGCCCAGTGAACATGTGACGTTGCGCGCTGGAGGTGGCTACGGCTACAAAGCACCGACCATCTTCACCAGTGCCACCGAGCAGCAAGCCTACGTAGGTGTTCGAGGATTGGACCCGAAGCAAATACGAGCCGAAACCTCCCGTGGTGTCAACGCCGATGTTACCCTTCGGGGAGTTCTAGGCGATAAGTTGGGGGTATCACTGAACCAAGCTGTTTTCTACACTCACCTAGAACATGCACTAATACCGCAGAGCTTGTTACCTAGCACTGGAGTTATAGAGTTCCGCAACGCAGCCACGCCGGTTACCTCCCGAGGCTTAGAGACGAACCTTCGCTTGAACCTGGAGCCGGTACAGTTCTTTGCTGCCTACACCCTGACGGATACTCGCCAGACGTACGACCTGACGCAGCCCAGGCAGCTGCCTTTCGTTTCACGGCATCGCGTAGTACTGACTGCCATGTACGAGCGAGAGAAGAACTTCCGTATTGGGCTAGAAGGCACCTACAACGGCCGCCAGTACCTCGGGGAGGGAAACCGGCAAAGTCCGGATTTCTGGATTCTGGGCGCACTAGCGGAGAAGATGTTCTCTCACTTCTCTATGGTTGCCAACGTTGAGAACTTCACCGACACGCGGCAAACCCGTTTCGAGCAGGTTGTGTTACCACCCTATGACCGCCCAACCTTTAGACCACTATACGCGCCCCTGGACGGTATAGTAGCGAACATTGCACTAAAGGTGAACCTGTAAGCAAGCTCCATAAAATCCAAAAACCCTGCTTCCCAGCTATAGTACAGGGTGTCCCACCTTATAACGAAAATAGTCCCACCAAAAGTGGGACTATTCATTTTCAGGAGTTCCAAGCAATTTCACACAAAGCTTGTAATCAGCTTTTTACAGCCTTACAAAGCCAGTATAATCCAAAATTGGAGGGAAATTCCATTCGGATCTATAACAACAGAACTGTCATCCAGAGGCGCCAGCCAACGGACCTTTGGCCGCGCAAACGGCATACGTCAGATAACACTTTTCCGACGCCGAAAGGTCCTTCGCAGGGCTCAGGATGACAGGTGATTTTTGCGGCGCCGGGCTATACCACGTCGGCCGAAATGCCGCGGTCGTGGATGGCGGTGCACAGCGGCTCCAGTTCCTCGTAGGCGCCGATCTTGACCGTGCACTGGCCCTTGTAGTGAATCAGCAGCGTGCACTGCTCGGCCTGCATGGGCTCGTGCTTGCACACGTCAATCAGGGTCTGGATGACGTGGTCAAAGGTGTTCACGTCGTCGTTGTATACGACCAGGTCGCGCAGGTCGGTGGTTTCCTCCAGCAACAGAACGTCCTCGTCGTGTGCAATCTGCGGGTTGGTGTTCATGGTCGTAAAGGTACGGATTCGGGGGCTAGGTTGGCAGCGCTAAAATGGCACCCTGTAACATAACCGTGCGCGGGATAGTTGCCGGCCCCGGCGGAATTTGTCGGGGGCGGCGTCTGTTGATTCCGCCGTAAATTCCCGGCTCCGTTTGCCCCTCTCACCTCCTCCCCTTCGCTTTATGCCCCTGACGCTCCGCCGCCTCGCGCCGGCCGCCCTGCTGCTCACGCTGGCCGGCTCGCCTGGCGCCCTGCACGCCCAACAGCAGCTGCTCACCGTGGAAGACGCCTTCCGCAACCCGGCCCTGCTGCCGGCCAACCTCAAGCAGCTGAGCTGGATTCCGGGCTCCAACGACGAATTCAGCTACGCCCGCACCGAAGGCGGGCAGGACCAGCTGGTGCGCAGCCGCGCCGCGGGCGGCCCGGTGCAGCCGGTGGTGACGCTGGCCAACCTCTTGCAGGCCCTGCAGGCCGCCGGCGCCCCGGCCCTGAAGGCCTCGGCTTTCCCAGCGGTGCAGTGGACCGGCCCCGATGCCTTTTTGGTGACCATGCCCAGCCGGGAAGTATTCCGCTACTCGGTGGCCGACGGCAAGGCAGCCAAGCTGTTCGGCTACCAGGCCGGCGCCGACAACGTGGACTTCGACCCGCTCAAGTCGCGCGTGGCTTACACCAAGGAGCAGAACCTGTACGTGAGCCTGCCCGGCAAGGAAAACGTGGCCGTGACCAACGAAGCCAACCCGGCCATCGTGAGCGGGCAGGCGGCGCACCGCTCGGAGTTCGGCATCACCAAGGGCACGTTCTGGAGCCCCCGGGGCAACAAGCTGGCCTACTACCGCATGGATCAGACCATGGTGACGGACTACCCGCTGGTGAATACCGGCGCCGTGCCGGCCCAGGCCACGCCCATTAAGTACCCCATGGCCGGCGACAAAAGCCACGAGGTGACGGTGGGCGTGTACGACGTGGCCACGGGCAACACCGTGTTTTTGCAGACCGGCGAGCCGAAAGACCAGTACCTGACCAACCTGAGCTGGAGCCCCGACGAGAAAAGCATTTACGTGGCCGTGCTCAACCGCGACCAGAATCACCTGTGGCTGCGCCAGTACGACGCCGCGACGGGCGCGCTGGTCAAGACGCTGTTTGAGGAAACCGACGCCGAGTACGTGGAGCCGCAGCACCCGCTGCAGTTCGTGCCCGGCCACCCCGACCAGTTCGTGTGGCAGAGCGAGCGAAGCGGCTACAACCACCTCTACCTCTACTCCACCAGCGGCAAGCTGCTGCGCCCGCTCACGCAGGGCCCTTGGCTGGTCACTGACGTGCTGGGCTTCGACGCGAAGGGCAAGACCTTGTACTTCGCCAGCAACCAGGACGGCACGATTCAGCGGCAGCTGTACGCGGTGAGCGTGGGCGGGGGCAAGCCGCGCCGCCTCAGCAGCGGCGCCGGCACGCACGCGGGCCTGCTCAGCCCCTCCGGCGAAGCCTTGCTCGATACCTATTCCAGCCAGACCACGCCGCGCACCATTGCGGTGGTAGCCACCAAAGACGGCAAGCCGCGCCAGCAACTGCTCAACGCCCCGAACCCGCTCACGAGCTACCGCCTCGGCCAGACCAAGGTATTCCCCCTTAAGGCCGCCGACGGGCAAACCGACCTGTACGCCCGCATCATCACCCCTCCGAATTTTGACCCGGCCAAGAAGTACCCGGCTGTGATTTACGTGTACGGCGGCCCGCACGTGCAGCTCGTCACCGACTCCTGGCTGGGCGGCGGCAACCTGTGGATGCAGCTGATGGCCCAGAAAGGCTACGTGGTGTTCACCGTCGATTCGCGCGGCTCCGGCAGCCGCGGCCTGCCCTTCGAGCAGGCTACGTTCCGCCAGCTCGGCACCCAGGAGCTGGCCGATCAGCTCAAGGGCGTCGACTACCTCAAAAGCCTGCCCTACGTGGACGCGCAGCGCATCGGCGTGCACGGCTGGAGCTACGGCGGCTTCATGACCACCACCCTGCTCACCCGCGCCCCCGAGGGCACGTTCCGGGTGGGCGTGGCCGGCGGCCCGGTTATCGACTGGCGCAAGTACGAGGTGATGTACACGGAACGCTACATGGACACGCCGCAGACCAACCCCGAGGGCTACCAGAAGGCCAACCTGCTCGGCTACGTGCAGAACCTGAAGGGCCCGCTGCTCATGATTCACGGCACCGTCGACGACGTGGTGGTGTGGCAGCACAGCCTCGACTACCTCAAAAACGCGGTGGACAACGGCGTGCAGCTCGACTACTTCGTGTACCCGGGCCACCCCCACAATGTGGGCGGCAAGGACCGCGTGCACCTCTACACCAAGATTACCAACTACCTGGACCTGTACCTGAAGCCGGAAGCCCCGGCGGCCGCTGCCAGCAGCAACGGCCAGTAGCCCCGGTACGTTGATCCGGAACATCATGTCGAGCTTGTCGAGTCATCTCGCGTGGGTACTAGTCTTCTCGTTGCACGAGCAGGTTACTATCCGGCGTCAGCCCGCGAGATGTCTCGACAAGCTCGACATGACGGCCTTTGCTGATTGGGCAAAGGGGCACGCAGGCTGATTTTCACTCAATCCGGTGTTCCACTGCGCGGCCGGCGCCGACGTTCCTTCTTCATTCCTCATTCCTCCTTCTTTCCAAGAATGCCCGCTCCCTCCACCGACTTCAAGCGCGCCCTCAAACTGCTTTCCGAGAAGGAAAAGGAAGATTTGCTGCTTAAGGCGGCCCGCCGCGACGCGGAGCTGTACGACCTGTTGCGCTACGAAATCCTGCCCGACGTGGACCTGCGCACCGTGCAGGACGAGCACGCCGAGCGCATTGCGGAGCTGCTGCAAAAAGCCAACGGCCGGGTGATGAACCGTGCCCTGGCCCGGGCCCTGGGCAAGGCGGCCAAGGAAGTGGCCCGTGCCAAGCGCATCACCAAGGACAAGCGGCTGGAAGTCGACCTGAACATGTACACCATGCGCCTGGTGCTCGACGAGTACCCGCAGTACTTCGACGGGTATTTCCACCTGTTCTACGTGGCGACGGTGCGCTTTCTGCTGCGCACGGCCAAGCTCATTCCCAAGCTGCACGAGGACCTGTGGCTGGAGTACAAGCCCGAGTTCGACGACATCCTGAGCACGCTGCGCGCCCACGACAAGCACCGGCAGCTGCGCTTTCCGCTGCCCAAGGAATTGGAGCTGCCGGCCTAACTTTAGGGCTGCTTTTTTCACGCCGGATGAAATTCCTTTTCCTGACCGGGCTGCTGCTGGCAGCCGCGCCGCTGGCCGCTCAGTCCAGCCAACCGTCCTTCGAGGGCACGGTGGTGTACCGCAACACCGTGGAGTACACTGATCCGGTGCGCAAGGCCCAGTACAACAAGCGCGACCTGATTTTGGGCACGGAAGAAACCACCGTGCTGCAGGGCCCCAACGCGAGCGTCACCACCAACGGCCTGACGGTGAACCGCCGGGTGTACCGCCTGGGCGAGCGGCGCCTGTACTTGCACTTCGCCAACCGCCGGCAGGTGATGTGGTACGATTTAAGCCACGACGCACCCAAGCTCAAGCAGCGGCAGGTGCTGCCGGCCGCCGACACGGTGCTGGGCCAGATTTGCGACGTGGTGGAGCTGCAGACCGACAAGCAGCGCATCCGCGTGTCGCTGCACCCGCGCTACCGCGCCGCCCTGGCAGCCACGCCCGCCCTGCCCGACTCCACCCTGTACCGCGCCCTGACTTACCCGAGCGCCTCCAGCCTGGTGCTGCGCCGCGTCACCCGCGACGAGAACGGCGACGTGACCACGCTGGTGGCCACGGCCCTGCAGCCCGGCCCGGTCAGCAACGCTGCCGCAACCCTGGCCGGCTCGACGCCGGACGCCGAGCTGGTGCCCAACTGGTACATGCTCGACAAGCAGCTCAACAACAACGAAATGGCCCGGTTCGGCCGCTACATGAGCCAGAACATCAAATACCCCAAAGCCGCCATGCGGGCCGGGGTGGAAGGCACCGTGGTCCTGGAGTTCCTCGTCAACGAGGACAGCCGCATCAGCGACATTCAGGTACTGCGGGCCGTCGAGCCCACGCTGGATGCCGAGGCCGTGCGCGTGCTGCAGCAGTTTGCCCGGTGGGAGCCCCGCACGTTTCGGGGCAAGCCGGTGAAGTCCATCTTCAGTGTGCCGGTCACCTACCGCCTCGAGTAAATACCCCTAAAAGCTCAACGGCCCCTCCACCAGTGCGGTGAAGGGGCCGTTGAGCTTTTGGTCCGGTTAGGGACGGAAGTTGCCGCGCTTACTGCTTGGCAATGACGTTGAAGCTCAGCGTGAAGTTATCGTCGATGGCCTTGTCGGCGGCAGCGCCGAACAGGGTCGAGCCGTACTTCACGTCGTACTTGGTGCGGTTCACGGTGGCCACGCCCGAGGCGGAAGCCACGCCATCTTTCACGCCCACTTTGGCCGGGAAGCTGATGGGGTGCGTCTTGCCTTTGATGGTCAGGTTGCCGGCTACCTGGGCGTTGTTGCCGCTGGCGTCCTTGAGGGGCTTGATGCTGGTCACCACGAAGGTGGCCGTCGGGTACTTGTCAGCGGCGAAGAAGTCGTCGTTCTTCAGGTGGCCCACCAGCTTGCCGTTGTACTCGGCATCGGTGATGTCCTCCACCTTGATGGCGTTCATGTCGAAGTTGAAGGTGCCGCCCACGATCTGGTTGCCCTTCACCTGCACGGCGCCGTCTTTCACGGCAATGGTGCCGTTGTGCTGGCCGCCTACTTTTTTACCTACCCAGCCCAGCGTGCTCAGCTGCGGCTGCACGGCGTAGGCGTTGCTGTTTTTGGCTGCTTTGGCTGCCTTCTCGGGGGTAGCAGCTTTGGCACTGACGCCAGCCGTGGCTTTTTGCTGGGCGTAAGCCGGAGCTACGAACAGGGTACCGGCAACGAGCAGGGGCAGAATGATTTTTTTCATGATGCGAAAACGGTGAGAGAACTTAGGGTTGATTGACTGATGCAGGCCTTCAGTCACGGATTTTATCGAGCAGGTCGCTTAGCTGAGCGGCTTCTTCGGCGGTGAGGTTGTGCAGGCCCTGGCTCTGCGAGTCGGCCAGGTCTTCGGTGCGGTGCAGCAGGTCCAGGCCGGCGTCGGTGATGCGGATGTCCACGGCGCGGCGGTTGCTGGGGCAGATTTGCCGCGTCACCAGGCCCTTGGCTTCCAGCTTGTCCACGATGCGCGAGGCGTTGCTGGTCTTGTCCAGCATCCGCTCGATGAGCAGGTTGACGGTAGCCGGCTTGGGGTGCTGTCCGCGCAGAATGCGCAGCACGTTGTATTGGGGCAGGGTCAGGCCGTAGGGCTTGAAGGCCGAAGCCAGGCGCTGCTGCAGCCAGCCCGCCGTGAACACCACGTTCAGGTGGGCTTTCTGGTAGGCGTTTTTGAAGGCGCGCTGCTGGATTTCGTCTTCGAGCTTCATGATAGAACCGAATTACGTTGCAAATATATGTACATACATTATATGTCACAACATTAGTTCCCTGCTTTTTTTCACAACGCCCGCATTTCACCTTCCTGCCGCCTTCTGCGTATGCAGGGACACGCTTTAGCACAAACCGCACCATTCCTCCCGTCCTCCGCCATGAAACCACTTGCCCCTGCTTTGGTTTTGCTCGCCGCCCTGCTTAGCGCACCGGCCGCCCATGCCCAGTCGGTCAAAACCAAGGCCGCACCCGCCCAAACGCGCACGGAGCTGCAGAGCGGCGACCAGTTTGTGATGCTGAACGGCGCCGTGGTGCGCCGCCGCGACGGGCAGACCACCGGACTGAGCCAGAACGTGCAGCTGCCCAATGGCACCAAAGTGAACGTGAAGAGCGGCATCGTGCAGCTGCCCACCGGCAAAATCACCACCCTGCGCGAAGGTGACTACGTGAAGGCCGACGGCAGCATCGTCTTTGCTACCCCGCAAAGCGCAGCCTCCTCCCGCGGCGAAACCGCGGCGGCCGATGCCCGGTTCGATCCGGTTTTGGATCGGGGCGCCACGCCTTCCACCGCCGACGTGGAAACGCGCCTCGGCGACCTGAACCGCCGCGTGGAGCTGATGGCGCAGAAAATCCAGCTGCTCAATCAGAAAATTTCGCTGCTCAGCCAGGGCAACGTCAAAGCCCCCGACACCAGCCAGCTGGACGGCCAGATCCAGGCCCTAGACGAGCAGCTGCGGGGAGTGAAATAAGGGTAAGAGGGTATGGGGATAGGAGGGCAGGAGTTGTCACAACCCTAACTCCTGCCCTCCTACCCCCTACCCTCTTACCCTAAAGTGCCGGCACTTCCGCCTGCGCCATGAGTCGGCCGTCGGCTTCCTGCACCACCCCGAACGGCTCGTCGCGCACGATGAGCAGGCCGTCCAAGTCGCAGATTTCGGCCAAGCCGCTGAGCTGCAGCGCCGACCAGATGCCCAGCGAGGTTTCAACCATGCAGCCGATCATGGTGCGCAGGCCGTGGGCGCGGGCTTCGTTGAGCAGGCGCAGTCCGTTGAGGTAGCCGCCGGCCTTCATCAGCTTCATGTTCAGCACGTGAAACTGCCGGGCAATGTCCGCGAAGTCAGCCGCGTCGGTCACCGACTCGTCGGCGATGAGCGGCCAGGGGCTGCGCGGGCGCAAGTAGCGGTAGTCGTCGGCGTGGGCGGCGGGCAGCGGCTGCTCCAGCAGCTGCACGTTCAGCGCCGGCAGCGCCTGCACCTGCTCGATAAAACTCAGCAGCGCGTCGGCGTCGGTCCAGGCCTCGTTGCCGTCTACTAGCACCGGGCGGCCGGGCAGCAGGCGCGCCACCTCGCCCAGCAGCGCCAGCCCCTGTTCCTGGTTGACTTTCACCTTTAGCAACGGAAAGCGGCTCAGGCCGTGCCGCGCCATAAATCCGGCTACTTCGCCGGGTTCCATAATCGGCAGCGTAAAGGCCGTGCCCACGGCCGGCAGCGGGGTGGGCACGCCCAGCAGGGCGGGCACCGCCTGCCCGCGCTGCCGGGCCAGGTAGTGCACGTAGGCCGATTCCAGGGCAAAGCGCAGCGCGTGCGCGGGTGGTACCTGCGCGAGCAGGGCAGTCAGATCGGAGAGGTCCTGGACCAGCCCTAGCCCCGCCTGCTGCAGCTGCTCGAACTGCTGGAGCAGCAGCGCCGGCGACTCACCGTAGCGCACGTTGGGCGCGGCCTCACCCCAGCCCACGTGGCGGCCGGCGTCGTCGGCCACGCGCACGAGCAGGTTGGTTTTGGCATCGGAAGCGTTGCGGGAAATCTTCCAGGTAAAGCGGAGCGGCAGCTCCAGCGAACGAACGGACCAGTGCAGCATCGGAGGGAATAAGGAAATAAAAATGGCGGATTAAGAATTAGCAAGCGGCTCCGCAGCTCATCGGCTGTGGCCCAAACGGCTATCTTTGCTGAGCTTCGCCTCTCTCCCACCGGGCGAAAACCCGTCATTCTCCCTGCTTATGAAGCTTTCACGCTTTGCCGTGCCGGCGCTGGCCCTACTGCTGCTGGCCGCGCTGCTTACTGCCTTATCTCACTACGGCGTGCTGGCGCTGTCGCCGCTGGTGCCCATGGCCGCGCGCTGGCTGGCGCTGCTGGCCCTGATTACCTGGGCGGCCGAGCGCCGCTCGCTCACCTTCTGGATTGTGGTGAGCATGTTCGTGGGGGCCGAGGCCGGCGCCGACTTCCCGGAGGCCGCCCAGAACCTGAAGGTGCTGTCCGACGTGTTCCTGCGCCTGGTCAAGACCATCATTGCCCCGCTGGTGTTTGCCACCCTGGTGGTGGGCATTGCCGGCCACGCCGACCTGAAGAAAGTCGGGCGCATGGGCGTGAAGGCACTGATTTACTTTGAAATCGTCACCACGTTCGCTCTGTTCATCGGGCTGGCGGCCATCAACCTGACCCGCGCCGGCCGCCTCGATCCGGCCGTGCTGGCCGCGGCCCAGGCCAACAACAACGTCAACGACACCATCGCGGCGGCGCCCAAGCAGTCGGCGGCCGACATCATCGCCCACATCTTCCCCGAGAACATTGCCAAATCGGTGGCCGAAGGGCAGGTGCTGCAGGTGGTGGTCTTCGCCATCATCTTCGCCATCGGCCTCGCCATGGTCTCGGAAAAGCACCGCCGCCCCATGGTGGAGTGGTCCGAAAGCCTTTCGGAGGTGATGTTCAAGTTCACCAACGTGGTGATGTTCTTCGCCCCGCTGGGCGTGGGCGGCGCCATTGCCTACACTGTGGGCAAGATGGGCTTTGGCCCGCTGGTGAATGCCGTACAGCTGCTGCTGACGCTGTACGCGGCCCTGATTGCGTTTATCATCGTCATCCTGCTGCCGGTGGCGCTGATTGCCCGTATCCCCATCAAGCGCTTCATCCAGGCCATTGCGGAGCCGGTCAGCATCGCCTTCGCCACGACCTCGTCGGAAGCCGCGCTGCCCCGCGCCATGGAAGCCATGGAAAGCATCGGCGTACCGCGCCGGGTGGTGGCTTTCGTGATGCCCACGGGCTACTCGTTCAACCTCGACGGCACCACGCTTTACCTCTCGCTGGCCGCCGTGTTCGTGGCCCAGGCCGCCGGCATCGAGCTGACCCTGGGCCAGCAGCTGGTGATGGTGTTCACGCTCATGCTCACGTCCAAGGGCGTGGCCGGCGTGCCGCGCGCCTCGTTGGTGATTCTGCTGGCTACGGTTGCCTCCTTTAACCTGCCCTCCTGGCCCGTGTTCATCATTCTGGGCATCGACGCCCTGATGGACATGGCCCGCACGGCCGTAAACGTTATCGGCAACTGCCTGGCCTCGGCCGTCATTGCCCGTTGGGAGGGCGAGTTCATCGACGACTACCACGGCGAGCCCATCGACGACCTGTTCGAGCCGGACGCCCAGCCGGCTGGCCATCTGCATTAGCACTTTTCACAGCTGACTTAGAATCAGCCAATAAAGCCCCTCCGACTTCGTGAAGTCGGAGAGGCTTTTTGCTTGCCGGCTTCACGCGTAACCGCCTTAAAATCAATAATATATTTAATATTATATTTAAAACATACTATTATATCATATTTAAATTACATTTATACTCGGGAAAAGCCTACTGCTTTTCGTCACATCATCCATCACCACACCCCACGCGCTGCCATGAAACATCGGTTACGCCTCGTTTTGTCTTTGCTTGCTACCTCTATGCTGTATACCGGCTGCAAATCCGTGGACGGGGTGCTGTTTCAGCCTTCGCCCGTGGCGCTGTCGGAGCGGCTGCCGTCCCTGGAAATAGCCGTGGACAACGGGCCTTTCAACAACTCACAGGGCGCTTTGCCGGAGGATGCGCAGCAGCTGTTCGAACGGGAAGTGCGCATGAACCTGACCGAACCCGAAGACACGGCGCGCTTCGGCTTTGCTCACCTGCAAATTGTGGAGGCCACAGCGGAGCGACGGGGCCGGTTCTGGCAGGGCCTGCAAATGCTCACGCTCATGACTCCTACCCTGCTGGGCGTACCAGTGGAGTGGTACGAAACGGACCTGCGGGCCACCGTGCAGATTCTTAATGCCCAGGGCGACACGCTGGCGACTTACCGCGGCCAGGGCAAGTCGCGGGTGCGGGTGGCCATGTACCACGGCTACGCCCAGACGCAGGCTCACCGCTTAGCCGATCTGGAGGCGCTGCGCTTGGCGCTGGGTCAGATCAAGCCCCAAATGGAGATGGACGCCGCCCGGTTGCGCCGGGGCCTGCTCACCGCCGGGCCCATCGGGCGGCACGTGGGCCAGGTGACGGGCAGTGCGTGGCCGGCCGGCACGGCCGCGCCGGCCCCCGCGGAGCGCTGAGCCCTGTCTACGGGGCTGATGGCAGCCATTGGCCGCGTCGGCTATGCAAAGCACGTTTTCAGCCTCCCACTCGCCCGGTTCGCCGCCCCGGCCGTCCTGGCCCGCCACGGTGCTGCGACCTTACCTGAGCGGGCCGGCGGCCGGGCAGTACGCACCATGTGCCCCTACCGCACGCGCTGGCTCCTTCCGAACCAACAACCCAAGCCGCACTGCAACTTTCCGCCCTGGTGCGTTTCTTTGGGCGCGCCGCCCCGGCAACGTGGCGGCGCGTTCGTCGTTTTACCCTCTTCCTTGTTGATATGAAACATACGTTTCGGGCGCTCAGCCTGGCCGCGCTTCTGCTGGCCACCGGCGCTCCGACCGCCGTGGCCCAACAGGCGGGCGCCTCTACGCCCGCGGCCTTTCCGTACGCCATCGAGCAGAGCCAGCTGCCCAACGGCCTGAAAATCGTAACCGTCCCCTACGCCTCGCCGGGTCTGGCCTCGGTGTTTCTGGTGGTGCGCGCCGGCTCGCGCGACGAGGTGGAAGCCGGCAAAACCGGCTTTGCGCACTTTTTTGAGCACGTGATGTTCCGCGGTACCGATAAGTACAGCAAGGAGCAGTACGATGAGGTGCTCAAAACCCTTGGGGCCTCGGCCAACGCCAACACCTCCCTGGACCGCACCGTGTACCACATGACGGGCAACGCGCGGATGCTGGAGAAGATGTTTGAGGTGGAAGCCGACCGCTTTCAGAACCTGAAATACTCGGAGCACGACTTCAAGACCGAAGCCGGCGCCGTGAAGGGCGAATACACGAAAAACTCCGCCTCGCTCTACACCCAGCTGAACGAGAAGGTGGCCGACGCGGCCTTCGACCAGCACACCTACGAGCACACCACCATGGGCTTCTTCAAGGACGTGGTGGACATGCCCAACCAATACGCCTACTCCAAGATCTTTTTCGACCGGTTTTACCGCCCCGAGTACACCACCCTGCTGGTAGTGGGCGACGTGAAGGCGGCCGAAGTAAACCAGCTGGCCCAGAAGTATTTTGCCGGCTGGAAGCGCGGATCCTACGTGCCCGACCTGAAGCAGGAGGCCCCGCAGACGGCCCCGCGCTACGTGCACATCCAGAACGCCAACTTCCCGCCCTTCCTGAGCCTGAGCTACAAGGGCCCGGCCTTCTCCGACCAGAGCAAGGACCTGCCGGCCCTGGACGTGCTGATGACCATGCTCTTCGCCGAAAACTCCGAGCTGTACCAGCAATTGGTGGTGAAGGAGCAGAAGGTGCGCTTCGTGGGCGGCGCCCCCAACTACACCCGCGACCCGTACCTGACCTCCATCCGCGCCTCGGTGGTGAAGGCCGATGACATTCCGTACGTGAAGCAGCGCATCGTGCAGGCCTTGGAAGACCTTAAGACCAAGCCCGTGGACGCCAAGCGCCTCGCCGACACCAAATCGGCGCTGAAGTACGGCAACCTGATGGACCTGGACGCGCCCGACAACATTGCCAACACCCTGGCCCAGTTCATCTGGCTCACGGGCGACGTGCAGTCGGTGAACCGCTACACGGCCCTCTACGACCAGGTAACGGCCCAGGATATTCAGGCCGCCGCGCAGAAATACTTCGTGCCGGAGCGCCTGACGGTGGGCACCATTGGCCCGAAGGACTCGGGCGGGGTGCAGTAAGGCGTGGTCCCCGCAGGGGCAGCGCGGCCCAAAGCCCGCTACCGCCAGCTAGTCATTTTCATTTCCCGAACGAATCGGTTTCGCCGTCGTCGTTCTACATAACGCGGGCTGAAGCCTGCGCTACCTCCCATGAAACAACTCCTTCTCCGCGCCTCCTTCCTCGTGCTGGGCGCGGCTACCCTAAGCACTGCCCCGGCCCTGGCGGCCGAGGTGGTAGAACTCAAGCAGCCCGCCGCCGCCAAGGTGGTGGTGATGCTGCGCTTCCAGAACGGCTCGGCCTCCGACCCCAAGGGCAAGGAAGGCCTGGCCTACCTCACCTCCCAGCTCGTGACCGAAGGCGGCACCAAGGAGCTGACGGCGGCCCAGCTCAAAGACCTGCTGTACCCCATGGCCGCGCGCTACGCCGCCCGCACCGACAAGGAGGTGACGACCTACACCTTTGAATTTCACCGCGACTTCCTTGAGCGCTTTTACCCGGTGCTGAAGGGCCTGATGCTCACGCCGAGCTTCACCGCGGAGGATTTTGCCCGCCTGAAGTCTAACCAGCTCAACTACGTGGAACAGGTGATTCGCGCCTCTTCCGACGAGGACTACAGCAAGTTTGCCCTGGAAGACCAGCTGTTCCGCGGCACCCGCTACCAGCACATGACGCGCGGCACCGCCGCCGGCGTGCGCAGCCTCACGCTCGACGACGTGAAGCAGTTCTACGCCCGGGCCTACGGCAAAAACAACCTGACCATCGGCATCACCGGCAACTACCCGGACGCGTTTGTGCAGCGCCTGAAAAAGGACCTGGATGCGCTACCGACGGCTACGCTGAAGCCCGAAGCGCCCAAAGCAGCGGCGCCTAAGGGCGTGCGCGTGGAAATCGTGAGCAAGCCTGACGCGTTGGGCTCGGCCGTGTACGCGGGCTTTCCCATCGAAACGACCCGTGCCAAGGACAACTTCGCGGCGCTGATGGTGGCCAACTCCTACCTCGGGGAGCACCGCAAAAGCTACGGCAAGCTTTACGACAAGATCCGCACGGCCCGCTCGATGAACTACGGCGACTACAGCTACATCGAGTGGTACGAGGCCGGCGGCAACAACATGCTGCCCCTGCCCGGGGTGCCGCGCCGCGCCAACTACGCCAGCATCTGGCTGCGCCCGGTGCAGATTGCCGAGGGCCTGCGCAAGCAGTATCCCACCGAGCTGGGCGACCTGAAAGTGGGCCAGGCGCCGTTTGCGCTGCGGCTGGCTCTGCGCGAGATGGACGGGCTGGTGAAAAACGGCCTGTCGAAGCAGGACTTTGAGTTGACGCGCACCTTCCTGCGCTCCTACACCAAGCTCTACGGCCTGACGCCCGCCAAGCAGCTGGGCTTCCTGCTCGACTCGAAGTTCTACGGCCGCAAGGACTGGCTGGCCGAGCTCGACGGGCAGCTGGCCAAGCTCACCCTGGACGACGTGAACCGTGCCATCAGGAAGCACTGGCAGGTGCAGAACATGTTCGTGACCATCGTCACCGACGACAGCGAAGCCCAGCCCCTGGCCGACGTGCTGAAAAACAACACGCCCTCGCCGATGAGCTACGCCAAGGTGGTGCGCGAAGGCCTGCCCAAGGAAATCTTGGCCGAAGACGAGCAGGTAGCCAACTTCAAGCTGAACGTGACGGAGGTGAAAATCGTGGACACCAAGGACACGTTCAAGTAACGCCGCCCGGCTCTCGGGCACTGGCAGGGACGAGAGCCCCGACCCAGCTAAAAAAACCGCTTTGGACCATTCCGAAGCGGTTTTTTCATTCTGCCGTTAAACCCGCTGCTGCCCGGGCCCTCTATGAGAGCAGAAAACGGTAATCCTTTACGCTACTCACATAGACATGAAAACCTCCTCCTGGCTCAAGGCCTTCGTTCTTTCCGGCGCCCTGCTTCCCGCCACCTCCAGCTTCGCGGTCGTGCTCCAGCAAGGGCCCACCGCACCCACCACGGGTTCCGTTGAGCGCCTCGGCGCCCACCGCAAGGGCAACGGCGAAGTAAAGGCCTACGTGCAGCAAAACGTGCTGCCCGTGGTGCGGCAGCAGCGCCAGAAACTGGAAGGCCAGCTCAGCGCCGCCGACAAAACCCAGCTCACCGCCTACCGCACCCAGCTCCGCACGCTGCGCGAGCAAGGCCGCGCCCTGCGCAAGTCGTGGCACCCGGCCGACGCCCAGGCCCGGGGCCAGCGCCCGGCCCTCACCGATGCCCAAAAGCAGCAGCTGCAGCAGCTACGCACCGAGCAGCGCGCCGTAATGCAGAACGTAGCCCAGCTGGCCCAGAAGTACGAGCCGCAGATCAGCCAGCTTAAGGCCGAAGTGCAGCCGCAGCGCGACAAGTGGGAGGCTGATATCAAGGCCCTGGTGCAGAAGAACGTCACGCCCGAGCAGCAGCAAAAGCGGCAGCAGTGGGCGGAAAAAGGCCGCGGCCACCACGGCAAAGGGCATTTCGGCGGCCTGAAGCAAAACTACTTCGGCCCGACGCGCTTCCTGCTGCTCGATCCGAACGCGCCGGTGAAAACCGAACCCGCCGACCGCGGCGGCCGTGCGGCGCTGTATCCGAACCCGGCCAGCACCAGCCAGCGCCTGGCGTACGAGGTGAAGAAGGAGGGCAACGTGAAGATTGAGCTGCTCGATGAGCGCGGCAAGACGTTGCGCACCGTCTTCGAAGGCAAGCAGGCCAAGGGCCCCCAGAGCCTCGACGTAAACCTGGCCGACCTCCAGGCCGGCACCTACTACTACAAAATCACGGGCAAGGGCGCGACCGAAACCCGCCGCTTCGTGAAGGAGTAATAGTCACGGGGTTAGACTACTACCACGTCGGTTTTGGCTGGCTCAGAACGACGCTCGTCCGGTGGAGCCACGGCTTTAGAGCCGTGGCTCCACTATTTTTACGGCGCTGCCGTTAGCAGTTGGGAGGGCCGGGCCACGTGGCGGCGCCCTCTGCTCCGCCGAAAAGCGTCTTACCCAATGAACCTACTGCCCTCCGCGCTGATCCGCTCCGTACTGCTGGCCCTGGTGGGCGTCGTGCTCTTTGCCGGCTGCTGCGGCTCGGTGGCCTGCAACTGCCAGAACTACCGCGCCGACGCGCTGGTGTTTCAGTTCAGCGCCGACACCTCGGGCGGCGCCAACCGGCGGGGCTTCACGGCCGCCGAAGTCGACACGGTGCTTATCGTGCGCTCGGTGTACCCGCGCGACTCCGCGGCCACGGCTCGCGCCGATACGGCCCGCATCATCCGGCCGGCGGCCACCACGCCCGTTAGTACGCCCGTGGTCATCGACAATACCGAGCCCTTCGCCAGCCTCAACGGCCGCAAGCTCGGCTACCCCAACCCCGACTCCTCGTACCGCTACCGCATTCTGCTGCCGCAGCGCGGCCCCGGCCGCGTGCGCCTGCCCCAAACGAGCTACTACATTTCGCGGGTAGCCCTGGACGGCCAGCTCGACGGCGACGGCTGCTGCACCTGCTACCGCAACACGCGCAAGCAGTTCCGCCTCAGCCGGTTCTCCGCCAGCGGCCGCCGCGATACGCTCGTGGACGCCACTACTCCGAGCGGCAGCGCGCCCGCGGTATTTGTGCTGCGGCGCTAAGCCAAGGAGCTACGTCCGCCGGGCCGGCTGCTGCGTATAGAGAAGGCGGCGCGCAGTTACCGCGCCCGCGGCCCCTCCTTCCTCTATGCCCCGCCCCTCCGACGTTACGACGGCGCCCACGCCCGCTTTTTTCTTTCAAACCACGCTCAGCCTGGAACCGCTCATCGCGTGGTGGCAGGCCCGCACCGACGATGCCAACCCCGGCGTGTCGTTGCTGGCCCGCGGTATCCTGCGCGAGGTGGAGCAGGTGCCCGAGCTGCGCGGCCCGCTCACCAACCCGGCCGTGCTCGACGCGCACCAGCCGCTGGTGCAGGCCCTGATGGTGGCCGTGTTTCCGCCGGCCGCCTTCGACACCGACATCAGCGGCGCCATTCCCCCGTTTCAGCGCTATAGCTTTTACCACACGCCGCGCTTCGCCGAGGTGCTGCTGGCCCCCGACAAGCGGGTGAAGCAGCCGCTCAACATCGACGCAGCCACCATGGAGCGCCACATGGTGCACATGGTGTACGCCCAGATCCTGGAAAAGCTGTACGGGCAGGACATGCCCGACCACTACGGCAGCATCATCTTCACGGTGCCGGACTACCGCATCGGCCTGTACCGCCACTACAGCGTGGTGTTCAACTCGACGTTCCTGGATATTCAGGTGGTGGGCGAGCGGCCGGAGCTGAGCGAGGAGCAATTGGAGCAGCTGCGCCGCAGCCCCAACGACCTGGCCCTGTGGACGGCGCTGCTGCCGCCCGAAAACTTTGCCCTGCAGGGCTTCAACATCCTGCACCTGAGCGACGTGACGGAGCAGGAAATTCTTTCGGAGCTGAAGTACGACCTGCTGGAGCGCGACGTGCTGCAGGCCTCCGACCGGCTGGAGCAGATCCAGGAAAAGCTGCGCGTGCTCTTCGGCCGGCCCTTCCTGCAGCTCGGCATTGCGGCCTATGACGAAAAGAAAAAGGCCTTCGTGGATTTCGGGCGCAAGATCAACCACTCGTTTCTGATGAAGCAGCTGCAGCGCCAGGACGCCAACTCCGGCTTCCGGCGCGTGTACGAGCGCGTGACGCAGGACCGGCGCCCCCTGGTGCTGGAAGACGTGGCCACCGCCGACATTCCGGAAGATCTGCGCGAGCAGCTCACCAGCATCGGCATTCGCTCGGCCATTCTGGCGCTGCTGCCCTACGGCGACGACGCGGTGGGTTTGCTGGAGCTGGGCTCGCCCAACGCCGACGACCTCGGCGAGTTTGCCCTCGATAAGGTCAACGCCTTCCTGCCGCTATTTGCGGTGGCCGTGAAGCGCAACGCCGAGGAAATCCAGACCCGCGTGCAGGCCATCATCAAGGAGAAGTTCACGGCCATCCACCCGAGCATGGAATGGCGCTTCACCGACGCGGCCCTGAACCTGCTGGAGAAAATCGAAGACGGCAACAAAAACGCCGAAATGGAGCCTATCGTGTTCCAGGATGTGTACCCGCTCTACGGCTCCTCGGACGTGCGCGGCTCGAGCACGGCCCGTAATGAGGCCATTCAGGGCGACCTGATCGAACACCTCACGCTGGCCAACCGCGTGCTCAAGAAAGCCACCGAGTTTCAGGCCCTGCCCATCCTGGACGAGCTGAAGTTCTACGTCACCAAAAACCTGCGCAAGCTGCGCCAGGGCATTTTGTCGGGCGATGAGGTGAGCATTCTGGAGTCGATTAAGTCGGAGGTGGAGCCGCTGTTTGAGTACCTGGCCCAGCACACGGCGGAGCTGCGGCCCATCATCAGCGAGTACTGGTCGAACATCGACCCCGAGCTGGGCATCCTCTACAAGCGCCGCAAGGCTTTTGAGCAGAGCCTCACCCAGCTCAACGACGCCGTGAGCGACTACCTCGACGAGGAGGACCGCCGCGCCCAGCTGATGTTTCCGCACTACTTCCAGCGCTTCAAGACCGACGGCGTGGAGTTCAACATCTACGTGGGCGCCTCGCTGGTGCACGACAAGCCCTTCGACCTGATTTTCCTGAAGAACCTGCGCCTGTGGCAGCTGCTGGTGAGCTGCGAAATCACCCGCCTGACCCACCGCGTGAAAGCTACACTGCCGGTGCCGCTGGAAACCACGCAGCTGGTGCTCATTCACTCGCAGCCCCTGAGCATCCGCTTCCGCATGGACGAGCGGCAGTTCGACGTCGACGGCGCCTACAACATCCGCTACGAAATCATCAAGAAGCGCATCGACAAGGCCACCGTAGCGGGCACCGGCGAGCGGCTGACGCAACCCGGCTGCATCGCCCTGGTGTACGCGCAGGCCCGCGAAGCCACCGAGTACCGCGAGTACGTGGACTACCTGCAGGACCGCGGCCTGCTGGAGCCCGGCGTGGAGGAGCTGGAGCTGGAAGAGCTGCAGGGGGTGAAAGGCCTACAGGCGCTGCGCGTGAGGGTGAAGCTGAACTAGCGGCTACACCAACTGACGAGGCAGTGCAGCTAACTCAATTCCCAGCAGCCGCAACCACTGCGAATAGTCGCGCCAGTCTACAGGATACACGGCGGTATAATGTTGCCATAGCTCGGCTTCTTCGCCCAAGAAATAATGCCCCTCGTCGGCTGCATTGAAGAAGGTTAGCGTATCACGCTCGAAGACCAGGCGAATGGCTGTAATCAGCAGTCCGTTCACCGCTCGGGGGCATTCACCGAGAAAAATCTGACGCAGAGGCTGTCCCAGCAACTGGCGCAGCGGCGAATCAGGTGCTGGATGCGTAGGTTCACCAAAATAGTCTGGCTCAGGCAGTAATAGATTGGATTGGTTGTCTACATGCACCTCGATTTGCTCGGCATCATTGGCAATCAGCACGCGTAAACCGCTCAGCGCTAGATCAGCTGGGCTCAAGAACAGGCCTAGCGGTGCGTTTTCGGGTATAAACGCGGGGGTTTGGCCTTCGCCATAACTCCATTGAGGGTAATCGATGCGAAAGAAGGATCCTACGAGCATGTGCTTGAAAGTAAAATGCCCTGCTTTTATTGTACCCGCTGCCCCATGCGCCGCAGCCGCTGGCGCACAGCGGCCTGCACCAGCACCACCCACGCCACGGCGGCCGCAAAGCCGGCCACGACGTCGGTGGCGTAGTGCACGTGCAGGTAGATGCGCGTCAGGCCCACGCCCAGGGCCCAGAGCAGCACCAGCACGGCCCAACCGGGGTGCCGGCCGTGGCGCCAGAGTTGCCAGGCCAGCATGCCGTACAGCGCCAGCCCGATCATGGCGTGGCCGCTGGGAAAGCTCAGGCCCGGCTGGTAAATCAGTGCCGTGAGCGGCCGCACGCGCCCAAAGGCCAATTTAAGCATTTGGTTCAGCAGCGCGGAGCCGACCACGGCCGCAAATACCTCCACGGCTTCGCGGCGCAGGCGACACCACCACAGCAGCGCCGGCACCAGCAGGCCGGATGCCACAAACCAATACGCCGACCCGAAGAACGTGAGGCGCAACACCCAGGCCGTGAGGCCCGGTACGGCTGCCCGCAGCTCATCCATAGCCGCAAATGCCGCCTGATCGAACCGCTCCGGCCCGTCGAGGAAGACCAGCTTCGTCAGGTAGAGGAACAGAAGGAAGGAGCCCAAAAAAGCAATGCTCATCGCAGCCAGCTCTGCGGTAAGCTGGCCGAAAAGCCGCAGCAAAAATTGACTGAGCCGGGTCATAGGCAGTAGTTGCGGAAGCCGGAAGTGGAAGGATGCCCGTGGGCAACCGGCAGGCGTGGGGCTGTGCGGGTCTCCGACCGGCTGCGGCAAGCTCAGCCGCCGTCAACGACCATAAATGCAAAAGCCGGCCCTTTCGGAACCGGCTTTCGACTGTGCGCTCGGAGAGACTCGAACTCTCACACCTTTCGGAACTGCCGCCTGAAGACAGCGCGTCTACCAATTTCGCCACAAGCGCAGCTTTCAATATTCGCCGCCGCTGGTAGGTCAGTGGCGAATTGTGATACAAAAGTAGAGGCACCGGGGGTATATGTCAAGCCCCGCTGCGAAGAAATTTCCCAACAACCGCTTTTACTCCTGACAATCAGCCGCAAAATTTTCACTCCACGGGCAGCATGCCGTCGGCCGCGGCCGAACGCACCCGCCGCTTGATGGTCCGTTCCAGCCGGTTGAGCAGCGGCAGGGCAATCAGCAGCCACAGCACGCCGGCTGCAAAGCCGGCCAGCACATCGGAGGCGTAGTGCACGCGCAGGTACACCCGCGTCAGGCCGATGAGCAGGATCAGCGCGGTGATGAGCACGGTGAGCAGCCAGCGCAGAGAACGGTTGCTCACGTGCTGCCAGGTGAGGTAGATGAGCAGGCCGTAAAAGGAGGCGGAAATCATGGCGTGCCCGCTCGGGAAGCTCAGGCCCGAAGCCGAGGTAAGCGGCAGCAGCGGGCGTGGGCGGTTGTAGAAATTCTTGAGCAGCAGATTCAGCGTGATGCTGCCCAAGGCTACCACCGGCACCTTCAGCGAGTACCAGCGGTGCTGGCGCAGCACCAGAAAGTAGCCGATGACGCTGAGCGCGGCCACAATGATGAAGTTGCGCGAGGCCAGAAAGGTGATGAAATCGACCCAGCGGCGGTTGGCCACGCCCAGAAACTGGTGCGACCAGGTGAAGGCGTCCTCGTCGAAGTCCAGCTGTCCGTCGCCCAGCACCTGCCGGCCCAGCAGCAGGAATAGCACCACACCGGCCGTGCCTATGGCCAGAATCAGGGCAAACTCGGTGAGGAACAGAACAGCTCCGGCGAACAGGCGGCGGAAAGCAGAAGTCATGCGCGGTGTGGAGAGGCGGTGATGCTCCGGCAAACGCAAAGCCGCCCCGGAAGGATACCCCGGCCGCCTATCACCCCGTATGTTCGCATGGACTTTCCGCCCCGCAGCCGTGCCGACTCCCGACTTTGACCGCGTGGCGGCCTTTTACGACCCGCTCGCCCGGCTGGTGTTCGGGCGCACCTTGCTGCGCGCCCAGCAAACAACCCTGCGGGCGGGCCTGCCCACGGGCGCGCCCCGCGTGCTGTTCATTGGGGGTGGCACGGGCCGGGTGCTGCCCGCGCTGTTTGCCGCCTGCCCGCCAGCCGAGGTCCTCTACCTCGAGGCCTCCGCCAACATGCTGGCCCAGGCCCGGGAGCTGGCGCGGCGGCAGCTGCCGCGGGCCCGCGTGGAGTTTCGCGTCGGCACCGAGGCTGCGCTGCAGCCCACCGAGCAGTTCGACATCATCGTCGCGTTCTTCCTGTTCGACCTGTTTCCCGACCCTGAGCTGGCGCTGCTGCTGCAACGGCTGCAGGCGCACACGCACGCCGGCACGCGCTGGCTGGTGGCCGATTTTGCTCCGCCCCGCCGCTCCTGGCAGCGCGCTCTGCAGTGGCTGATGTACCGCTTCTTCGGGCTGCTGGCCGGGGTGCGGGGCCGTCGCCTGCCCGACCTAGCCGGCGGGCTGAAGCGGCTGGGCCTGCGCCCCGGCTGGCAGCAGCGCTGGGCCGATGGGCTGGTGGAAGCCGCCGTGTGGGAGAAGTAGTGCGGCGCGGCGTGGCGTTTCCGCTGCGGCTGGCTTACTTTCGGGCCTCCCCTACTCCGTCTTATGCCTTACTTCTCCGCTGCCCGGCTGCTGCTGGGCCTGAGCCTGCTTACCGCGCCGCTGCTCGCCTCGGGCCAGCAGCTAGCCGAGCCAGCGCCGCCGGTCCATTACCGCATCAGCTTCCCCAACGCCGTGCACCACGAGGCGCAGGTGGTCGTCACCTTCTGGCCGGCCCCGGCCGGCCAGACGCTGCAGGTGCGCATGGCCCGCTCCTCGCCCGGCCGCTACGCCCTGCACGAATTCGCCAAGAACGTGTACGACGTGCGCGCCACCGACGCGCAGGGCAAGCCCCTGCCCATCACCCATCCCGACCCCTACGGCTGGGACGTGAAAACGCCCAGCGACGGCATGGTGGTGTTCAGCTACACGCTCTACGGCGACCGGACCGATGGCACCTACGCCGGCATCGATCAGCAGCACGCGCACCTGAACATCCCGGCCACCTTCGCGTTTGCCCGCGGGCTGGAGCGCCGCCCGATCCAGGTCAGCTTTGAGCAGCTGCCGGCCGACTGGAAAGTGGCCACGCAGCTGGTGCCCGTCACACAGAACGGTACCGTGGTGCCCGGCCGCTACGCGGCGCCCAACCTGCAGTATTTCATGGACTCGCCCACCTCGCTCGGGGCGCAGCAGGTGCGCAGCTGGCAGGAAGGCGGGCAGCAGATCGAGCTGCAGGTGCTGCACGCCGGCTCGGAGGCCGATCTGGACCGCTTCGCCGAGCAGACGAAGCAGGTGGTGAAGGAAGCCGGGGCCGTGTTCGGCGAGCTGCCGCGCTTCGACTTCGGGCGCTACACTTTCGTGGCCGACTACCTGCCGCAGGCCAGCGGCGACGGGATGGAGCACCGCAACTCCACGTCGTTGACCAGCCCGCGGCCCCTGAGCGGCCCGGGCGCCCTGGACAACCTCGGCACCGTCTCGCACGAGTTTATCCACGCCTGGAACGTGGAGCGCATCCGTCCGCGCGACCTGGAGCCCTTTGACTTTGAGCGGGCCAATATGAGCGACATGCTCTGGTTTGCGGAGGGCTTCACCCAGTACTACGGCGACCTGGTGATGCGCCGCTCCGGGGCCTATGCCTCGGACCAGCAATACTGCGAAGAGGCCCTGACGGGGCTCGTCAACGCGATGGAAGCGCCCGGCGCCCGGCGCTACGGGGCCATTTACATGAGCCAGCAGGCACCGTTCGTGGACGCGGCCAAGAGCATCGACCCCACCAACCGCGCCAACACCTACCAGTCGTATTACCCGCTGGGCGGCGCCAACGCCCTGGCCCTGGACCTGCTGCTGCGTCAGCGCTACAAGACCGACCTCGACCAGTACATGCGCCTGGTGTGGCAGCAGCACGGCAAGGCGCAGCGCGACTACGCCCCCGAGCGGCCCTACACCGTGCCCGACCTCCAGCGCCTGCTGGGCCAGGTGAGCGGCGACACGGCCTTCGCCGGGCAGTTTTTCCGCCAGCACATTTACCATGCGCAGGTGCCCCACGACTACGCCGCCCTGCTCGCGCCGGCCGGCCTGCTGGTGCGCCCTGCCCGGCCCAACGTGCCCACCCTGGGTGCACCCGGACAGGTGGCTTTCACGGGCGGCCGCTTCGTCATCAGCTACAACACGCCGGTGGGCACGCCGCTGTACCAAGCCGGCCTCGACCGCGACGACGAAATCCTGAAGCTTGACGGCAAGGAGCTGAAAAAGGATAAGGACTTAGCCAAGCTGCTGCAGAAGCGCAAAGTCGGCGACGTGGCCACGGTGGAAGTTCGCTCGCGCGGGCAGCTGCGCACGGTGCAGGTGCCGCTGACGGCCTCCCCGGTGCTGGAAGTGCTACCGGCCGAGCAAGCCGGCCAACAGCCCACGCCCGAGCAACTGGCCTTTCGCGCCGCCTGGCTGGGGCCGAAGGCGAAGTAGCCTTCAGTGCTGATTGAAGCGAAAAGCCGGACCTCAACCGTCCGGCTTTTTCGTACTTGCTGGTTTCTGCGCCGCCCTATGCTCCCCGACCGCCGCCTGTGGCTGCTGTACGCCATCATCCTGCTCGACGTCATCGTGGGCTCGGCCATTGGGCCCATCGTGCCGGAATTTGTACGGGGACTGCCGCGGCCGCAGCTGTGGCTGGCGCTGGGCACCGGGCTGTTTTTGGGCGTGCAGCTGTTTGCCGCCCCGCTGTTGGGCCGGCTTTCCGACGGCTACGGCCGCCGGCCCATCCTGATTGTGTCGGCCATCGGCACGCTGCTGGCCAACGCGCTGCTGCTGCCGGTGCGCGCCGGGCTGTACTTCGTGAACCGCGCCAGCGACGGACTCACCAACGGCATGTACGCCACGGTGCGCTCGGCCGTGACGGACCTGTCGCCGCCCGAGCGCCTGTTTCGCAACCTCGGCATCGAGGGCGCCATCATCTCGCTGGGCTTTGTCATCGGGCCGATGGCGGGCGGGATGCTGCTGACGCTGTACGCGGTGCCCGCGGGCCAGCAGGCGCGCTACGTGGCGGGCCTGGCCGTGGCGCTGGCGGCCCTGAACGTGGGCCTGAGCCTGCTCATGCGCGAAACCCACGCCGAGCGCACCGGCCTTAGTCGCCGGGAGCTGCGCCAGACGCTGAGCGAAGCCCTGAACATCGCGCTGCTCTGGCGCCGCGTGCGGGCCAAGGGCCGCCTGTACCCCGGCCTGCCGCCGCTGGTGCTCACGCAGGCGCTGTTTACGCTCAGCATCGGTTACTACTCTTACTTCGTACCCTTTGCCAGCCTGGGCGAGCTGCAGATGGACGCGCGGGCGCTGTCGTTCTTCTTCATTTTCTTCGGCACGCTCAGCATCGGCATCAACTACCTCTTCTTCACCTTCCTGGCCGACCGCATCAACCAGCGCCGCGCCATCCTGTGGCTGGCCCTGCTGGGCGTGCCGGTGCTGGCGGCCTACGGCTTCGTGGGCAGCTCCCGCACCGCGCTGTTCACCATCGTCGCCTTCGACTGCCTGACCCTCTCGCTGATTCCCGGACTGCTGGAAGGCCTCATTGCCCGCCTCACCTCCGAAACCGACCGCGGCGAGGTGTTCGGCATGAACCAGGCGGTGCAGGGGCTAGCCAGCATCACCTCCACCGTGGTGTACGGGGCGCTGTCGGTGGCGGATCTGCGGCTGCCGTGGGCGTGGTTTGCCGTGTGCCTGGCGGGCGTGGCGGCGCTGGCTTGGCGGCTGCGCCGCTGAGCGGCCCACGGCTTTAGGCTTCGCCGTTTACTCCCAGCAAGTCCGTGCGGGCGGGGTCGGTGAGGTCGGCTTCCAGAGAAAAATAGCAGTTGCCGCCGTCCTGCACTTCTATCACCTCCTTACGCCACCCATACTCTGGATAGCACATGCCATGAATCGTAAGCAGGCGGTGCCCGTCAGGGCTATAGGCACCTTGGTATTGCCTGTAGTATCCGCCCAACTCGATGCGGCGCCGGTTCCTTCGGCCTATTGCCTTGCCAAACCCAAAATCGTAAGACGCAAACTGGTTCCTGTCGGCCTGCTCGTTGTAGCGCGCCACCACTCGTCGCAGGACAGCCTCCGCCCGCGCAATGTCGGCCAACGTGACCTCGTAGGTGCCGCTGATTCGGCCTTCTGCTTTGTAGTAAGCAATACCAGCGCTGTCGAGCGGAATGATGGCGTAGTGGCTGGTATCTGGCGTGAGCATCAGCATTGAACCGCCCCGTGGTGGGCCCGGTTCAGGCCGACAGGCGCTCAGCGCTACGAATAAAAGGCCAACGAGACACTGTTTCATAACCATAAAAAAGGCGTCAGGAGCTACCCTAACGCCTTTTATCGAACTATTGATGCCTATTACTTGCGCCGGCCGAACAGGCGTAGCAGGTAGAGGAACAGGTTCACGAAATCGAGGTAGAGCGTGAGGGCGCCCCACACGGCGGCTTTGCGGTCCGTCTGCTCGTCGTCGAGGCCCACGAAGGCCAACTCCTTCAGCTTCTGGGTGTCGTAGGCGGTCAGGCCCACGAAGATGAGCACGCCCACGCAGGAGGTAATCCAGTAGAGCATGCTGTTCTGCCAGAACAGGTTCACCACGGAGGCAATGATGAGGCCGATCAGGGCCATGAACAGCAGGTTGCCCCAGCTGCTCAGGTCGGTGCGGGTGAGGTAGCCGTAGAGGCTCATCACGCCGAAGGTGCCCGCCGTCACGAAAAACGTGGAGGCAATGCTGTCGGCCGTGTACACCATGAAGATGACGCCGAGCGTGAGGCCGTTCAGGAGCGAGTACGCCACGAAGGCGCCGATGGCCTGGTTGGCCGTCATCTTCATCAGGCGGGCGCCGAGGAAGCCCACGATGAACAGCTCCAGCAGCAGCAACCCAAAGAACACCAGTCGGTTGCCGATGACCAGCTCCTGCAGCATGGGCGAGGCCCCCACGACCATGGCCACGCCGCCGGTGGCAGCCAGGGCGCCGGTCATCCAGCCGTATACCTGCGTCATGAAGCGCGTTTGGATGGCGGAAGCCTCCTCAGCCGTCAGCCGAATCGGGTTTTGGCGGGGCTCCAGGGCCTCTTCGGGAGTAAAGTTTTCCATGAAATGAACGGTGGGATAAAGGAGTGAAGGTGAAATAAAGGGCCGTAAAATAACGACTTCGTTTGCGCTGCACAACTGCGCCTCGCAGGCCGGCGGCGCCAGGTTGTCGGGCGCTGGGCGCGGCTCCGGCCGGGCCGAATTTGTTTCTTGCCGCAAACAAGCCCGCGCCGTACGCGCTTAAGCCGATATTCGCCCGCTATTCCCCATTTTATGCCCGCCTCCCGCCACGTTCGCAACGAGCAGCTTCGCACCATTCGCCCCCATTACCCCGGCAACCTAGTGGTGGGCCGGCAGTTTGCCAACGTCGGCGAGCAGCTCTACGAGCCCAGCTTCTCGAACGTGCTGCGCTGGAAGGTGCTGACCAAGAACCCCCAGGCCGAAGTCAAAAAGCAGGACGCCTGGGCCCCGGCGGTGCAGCCCTGCGCCGAGGTGCTGCGCCAGCGCCCCGAGGGCACGCTGATCTGGCTGGGCCACGCCTCCTTCTGGCTGCGCTGGGGCCAGCGCACGTTCCTTTTCGACCCGGTGCTGTTTGATCTGCCGCTGATCAAGCGCCGCCACCCGCTGCCCTGCGCGCCCCAGGACCTGACCGGCATCGATTACCTGCTGCTCTCGCACGGGCACCGCGACCACCTCGACGACGACTCCATCCGGCTGCTGGCCCGCCAAAACCCGCAGTTGCAGGTGCTCGGGCCGTTGCGCGTGAGTGGCCTGCTCAAGCGCACCGCCGGCACGCTGCCGCCCACCCAGGAGGCCGGCTGGTGGCAGCAGTTTGAGCTGGGCCCCGAGGCGCCGCTGGACGTCTTTTACCTGCCCGCCGCTCACTGGCACCGCCGCGGCCTCGGCGACCTGAATACGGTGCTGTGGGGCTCCTTTCTGCTGTGCGAAAAAGCCACCGGCCGCACGCTCTACTTTGCCGGCGACTCGGCCGAGGGGCCGCACTTCTACGAGATGGAGGCGCAGTTCGGCCCCCTCGACGTGGTACTGCTGCCCATCGGGGCCTACAAGCCGGCGTTCATGATGCAGCGCAGCCACATGAACCCCCACGAGGCGGCCAAAGTCAGCAACCAGCTGCGCGCCGGCCACTTCATCCCGATGCATTACGGCACCTTCGACCTCTCGGACGAGCCGGCCTCCGAGCCGCTGCACATGCTGGAGCAGATTGCGACCGAGGGCTGGCTGAACGCCCAGCTGCACCTGCCGGCCGTGGGCCAGCCCTTGTACCTGAACGAGCTGGAGTAGCTCTAGCGCAGCGGCTTGGCCAGGACCAGCCCGAGCCCGGCCAGAATTTGGCGCAAACTCGGCTTTAACACCCCGTCGGGGCGGCACGTAGGCAGTAGCACCGCGGTGGGTACCCCGCCGTGCTGCTCACCCTAACCCCGTTTCCAATGCTGTTCGACAAGAAACTCGAAACCCTCGACGACCTGCTTCTGATGTGCCTGAAAGACCTCTACAGCGCCGAAACCCAGCTGGTGCAAGCCCTGCCGCAAATGGCCGGAGCCGCCAAGGACGGGCGCCTGCGCCGCGGCTTCGAACGCCACCTGCGCGAAACCGAGGAGCAGGTGAAGCGACTGGAGCGCATCGGTAAGGCGCTGAACCTGGACCTGGGCGGCGAAACCTGCGTGGCCATGCAGGGCCTGATCAAGGAGGGCCAGAAACTGATGTCGGAAAACGCCACGGAGGAAGTGATGGACGCGGCCCTGATCGGGGCCTCGCAGAAGATTGAGCACTACGAAATTGCCTGCTACGGCACGGCCGCCCACTACGCCGACCGCCTGGGCTACTCCGATGCCGCCGACCTGCTGCGCAAGACGCTGGAGGAAGAGCAGCTGACCGACACCAAGCTCAACGAGCTGGCTAAGAACTACCTGAACAAAAAGGCCGAAGAGGCTTAAGCCTGACCAGAAGCAAACAGCCGCGGCGGCCCCGAAAGGAGCCGCCGCGGCTGTTTTGATACCTGCTGGCCGGGCGCTGCCCCTAGCGGATCTTGCCCTGCAAATCCCAGTGGCTGTGCCTGATTTCCAAGCTACCCGGCTCCCGCTTGATGGTGCGCGTGTACCGCTCGCCGGCAATGGCGCCGTCGGGGCGGCGCCGGCCGAAAAAGAGCAGCACCGGCTCGCCGTGCTCGTTGGTAACGAAGGTGATGTCGTAGCCCTTGAACACGTCGTCGATACGGGTTTTGGGCTCGTATTTCTTGCTGAGCTTTTTGTCCAGCTCCGGGTGCAGCGGCATAAAAGTGGGGGCGTTGGTGACGCAGAACTGTACGCGCCACCGGGCAGGCGGTTTTAGCCGAGCCGACGTGCCCGCCCGGCCGCGCGGGCCAGCCGCCGCAGACCCCTATCTTTACGGCCCTATTTTCCCGCCTATGTCTCCCACCCTGGTCCTTAGCCTGATTGCCGGCTATTTCGTCGTGCTCATCATCATTGCGCTGCTCACCTCGCGCAAGGCCACGAGCGAATCCTTCTTCGTCGCCAACCGCAACGCGCCCTGGTACATGGTCGCGTTTGCCATGATTGGCACCTCGCTTTCGGGCGTCACGTTCGTGTCGGTGCCGGGGCAGGTGCTTACCGGGCAGTGGAGCTACATGGGCATGGTGCTGGGCTACGTGGCCGGCTACGCGGTCATTGCCACGGTGCTGCTGCCGCTGTACTACCGCCTCAACCTGGTCAGCATCTATACCTACCTGGAGCAACGCTTCGGGTTCTGGAGCTACAAGACCGGGGCGTTCTTCTTTCTGCTGAGCCGGGCCATCGGCGCCTCGTTCCGCCTGTTTCTGGTGGCGGGCGTGCTGCAGGTCATCGTGTTCGATCAGTTGGGCGTGCCCTTCGCCGTGACGGTCACCGTCAGCATCCTGCTGATTTACCTCTACACGTTCAAGGGCGGCCTGAAAACCATCCTCTGGACCGACACTTTCCAGACCATGGCCATGCTGCTGTGCGTGGTGGTGAGCATAGGCCTGATCGGGCAAGAGCTGAACCTGGGCTGGGCCGGGCTGGTGCAGACGGTGCGCGAGTCGCCGCTGTCGGAAACCTTCTTCTTCGCCGACGCCAACGACAAAAAGTACTTCTGGAAGCTGTTCGCGGCCGGCATGTTCATCACTATCACGATGACCGGACTGGACCAGGACCTGATGCAGAAGAACCTGAGCTGCCGCAACATCCGCGACGCGCAGAAGAACATGTTCTGGTTTACGCTCACGCTGGTGTTCGTCAACATCCTGTTCCTCTCGCTGGGCGTGCTGCTGTTTAAGTACGCCGAGGTGAAAGGCATTGCCCTCGACCAGCTGCCGCAGCTGCTCAACCTCAAGGGCAAGCTCGACACCGACAAGGTATTCCCCTACCTAGCCACCACGCACTTCTCCCTGTTCGCGGGCGTGGTGTTCGTGCTCGGCATCATTGCCGTCACCTACGCCTCTGCCGACTCGGCCCTGACGGCCCTTACGACGTCGTTTTGCGTCGACTTCCTCAGCATTTCGCGCTACCCCGAAGCCCGGCAGAAAACCATGCGCCAGGCCGCGCACCTGGGCTTCACGGTCGTGCTCATCGTCATCATCCTGATCTTCCGCGCCCTCAACGACCAGAACGTGGTATCGGCCGTGTTCGACGCGGCCGGCTACACCTACGGGCCGCTGCTGGGCCTTTACGCCTTCGGGCTGTACACGCATCGTCGCCCCGTCGACCGGTGGGTGCCCATCATCTGCGTGCTCTCGCCGCTGCTCACGTGGGCCCTGGTGAAAAACTCGGCCGCGTGGTTTGGCGGCTACGAAATCGGCTTCGAAAAGCTGATCTACAACGGCCTGCTCACCTTCATCGGGCTGTGGCTGATTTCGCGCCGCGCGTCGGTGCCCGTCGAGCTGAACTCCACTGCGCGCGAAATGGTTAGCTAGGGCGTACCTTTGCGCCACTGCCACGCCGTAGCGCCGACTGCCCCGTCGGCGCTACGGCGTGCGCCCATTCTGCCCTTTCGCCCGTGAAATACCTCCTACTCTTCGCCCTTCTGCTGCTCGGCACCGGCTCGGCGGCCGTGGCCCAGCGCCGCCCCCCGAACGTGCGCGGCCCCGTGGTGATGCGCGCCGACCAGATGCGCCCCCAGATGAAGCCCGGCGAAAACCGCCCCGATGTGGCCCCGGCCTACCCCGGCGGGCAGCCCGCGCTGAGCCAGTTTATCCAGGACAACGTGCAGACGCCCGCCGCCGTGCGCGAGCAAGGCAAGACGGGCATCGTCTTCACCAGCTTCACCGTGGGCGAAGACGGCCGCCTGAGCAACACCAAGGTGGACAAAGGCTTCACGCCCGAGTGCGACGCCGAAGCCCTGCGCCTGCTGGGCCTGATGCCCGCCTGGAAACCCGCCACCCGCAAGGGCAAGCCCGTGGCCGTGGACGTCACCCTGCCCGTGCCCTTCGGCCACTTGGGCGAGCTGATTGTGGAGAAGGGTAAAGTAAAATTCGAGTAAACGAGTCTTTAGAACCTAGAAGCGAGAACCAAGAGCTTAGAAGCCGTAGCGCACGGCTGGGCGGTCTAAGTTCTCCGTTCTTCTATCTAAGCTCTAATCCAGAGGAATGGCAGCGAGAAGCGGATTAAATACCAGCGGCACCGTCGATGCGGACGTGCCGAAAGTCAAATTAAACAAAGAAAGCTTCCAGCGCGGCCTGCGAATTTTTCGCTTCGTGCTGCCCTACAAGGCCCCCTTTGTTGCGGGCCTGCTGCTGCTGTTGCTTAGCAGCGTCTCCACGATGGTAATGCCCAAGATGCTGGGCTACCTCGTCAACATTGCCAACCACCAGACGGCCACGCTGCCGGCTTACCTGCCCAAGACTATTACCGGCATTGCGCTGCTGCTGTTCGGCGTGGTGCTGCTGCAGGGCCTGTTTTCCTTTTTCCGCATCTTCTTTTTCTCGCGCGTCAGCGAGTTTTCGGTGCGCGACATTCGCCGCACGCTCTACCAGAAGCTCGTTACGCTGCCGATTCCCTTTTTCGAGCAGCGCCGGGTGGGTGAACTCACCTCCCGCCTCACGTCGGACGTGGCCAACGTGCAGGACACGTTCACGCTGACGCTGGCCGAGTTTCTGCGGCAGATCCTGACGCTGCTGGCCGGCGTGGCCTTCATCATGTGGGAGTCGTGGCGGTTGTCGCTGTTTATGCTGGCCACGTTTCCGCCCTTGGTGCTGCTGGCTTTCCTCTTCGGGCGCAGCATCCGCAAGCTCTCGAAGCAGACGCAGGACGAGCTGGCCAAGACCAACGTCATCGTGGAGGAAACCATGCAGGGCATCAGCTCGGTGAAAGCCTTTACCAGCGAGCAGCACGAGGTAAACCGTTACGGTGCCGGCCTGAACCGCACCGTGCAGGCCGCCCTGAAAGCCAGCGTGTTCCGCGGCGGGTTCGTATCGTTTATCATCGTGGCCATTTTCGGCGGCATCTTCCTGGTGCTCTGGCGCGGTGCCTCCTACGTGGAGCTGCCTGCCTCCGACCCGCGCCACCTGCCCATGGGCGACCTGGTGGCCTTCATTCTGTACACCATGTTCATCGGGGCCTCGGTAGCGGGCCTAGGCGAGATGTACGGCAAGATTCAAAGCAGCCTGGGCGCCTCGGAGCGCATTCTGGAAATCCTGGACGAAGAATCCGAACCGGTACACCAGCCCCGCCGGGCTGGCGCTGCCCCGCTCAAGCTGCGCGGCAACATCGAGTACGAGCACGTGGAGTTCCGCTACCCCACCCGCCCCGACCTGACGGTACTCAAGGACATCACGTTCAGCATCGAAGCGGGCGAAAAGGTGGCGCTGGTAGGCCCCTCGGGCGCCGGCAAATCGACCATCGTGCAGCTGCTCATGCATATTTACGAGCTCAGCGGCGGCCGCATCCGCATCGACGGGCACGACCTCAACTCCCTGGATTTGACCGAGCTGCGCCAGCACATCGGCATTGTGCCGCAGGAAACGCTGCTGTTTGGCGGCACCATCCGCGAAAACATCCTCTACGGCCGCCCCGGCGCCCCCGAGGCCGACATCGTCGACGCGGCCCGGCGGGCCAACGCCTGGCAGTTTATCCAGTCGTTTCCGGAAGGGCTGGACACGGTGGTGGGCGAGCGGGGCATCAAGCTCTCGGGCGGGCAGCGCCAGCGCATTGCCATTGCCCGCGCCATCCTGAAAAACCCGGCCATTCTGCTGCTCGACGAAGCCACTTCGGCCCTCGACTCGGAAAGCGAGAAGCTGGTGCAGCAGGCCATGGACGAGCTCATGCAAGACCGCACCAGCATCATCATTGCGCACCGCCTGAGCACCATCCGCAAGGTGGACAAGATCCTGGTCATCGACGGCGGCCGCATCGTGGAGCAGGGCAGCCACGAGGAGCTGCACGACAACGAAAACGGCCTGTACGCCAACCTGCTCAAGCTGCAGTTTGAGCTGACGTAGCGCTGATACAAGGCAATAAAGACGGGGCGGCGTGGCTGGTACTGCACCGACCACGCCGCCCCACTTCGTTGTGTTCAACGGCTGTGTTGGGCTAACTTGCTACGTGTTGCCGATTTCATCCTACGTGCTCCATGGTCATTACCGTTCCTGACGTTGTCGTTACCGAAGAGGAATTTGCCGTAATAGCTACCCGGCAATGGCTTAGCCGCCGCAAAAACCGCTGGCCGCTGTGGATTTACAGCTTCGCCGCGTTGGTATTCCTGGCGTTGCTTGGCCTGCGCCTGTCGGAGCGTGCCGGCGACCCATCCGCGCCCTGGCCAGCCTTCGAGCTATTCTGGCTGGCTTTCATCTGCCTGTACATGTTCTGGTGGCGGCGGTACCGGCTGAAACAGTATTTCCGCAAGGCTTACCGCTCGTAGCCTTCGAACCAGCTGCCGAGCACCTACCACTTCCGTGAAGGCGAAATAGAAACGCTTAGCGAGCTGGCGCGGGGCAGCGTCCGGTACGCGGCCATTACCAAAGCCGTGTTCCAGGACCGGTGGCTGCTGCTTTACTTTTCCGAAAGCGGCTTCGCTTTTGTGGACCTTGACCGCACCGCGCCGCCAGCTACCGTAGCCGATGTGCGGCACCTGCTGGCGCGCAACGGTCTGGTGGTGGCATGACGCAGGGTTTTTCGGACGCAACTGCTTACCCGTGATGCAAACCCGCCTGCGCGTCACCTTCAACGCCAACTACCTTGACGTGCCCACGGTGCAGCAGTTGTTCTACGCGGCCATGGACGTGGGCGCCCAGTACAGCCGCGGCTACAGCCCGGCGCCGGGCACGGTCACGTTTACCCTGTACGGGCGCTACAGCGCGCTGTCGGTGCGGCGCTTTGCCGGGCTGCTGCACCACCACGACTCGTTTGCGCGCCTCCTGGTTGATGGGCGCCTGTACCTTGGCTGCTAGCCCGTTGCTGCGGCTTGTGACAAATCCATTAGCATAAACCGGCCGCCCATTGGCCGAAAGCTGTACTTTTACCACCGCGTAACCCTTACCCTTTACCCTTCCCTCATGTTGCTTCAGATCCGGACTTCGCTGCTTGCCGGCACTGCCCTGGCAGGCGCCCTCCTTTTCTCGGCCCCGGCCGCCCAGGCCCAGCTCAGCACCCCGGCCGCCAGCCCCAAAAGCACCATCACGCAGCGCGTGGGCCTCACCGACGTCACCATCACCTACTCGCGCCCCAGCGCCAAGGGCCGCGCCGTGTACGGCGGGGTGGTAGCCTTCGGCAAGCGCTGGCGCACGGGCGCCAACCAGACGACCACCATCAAGTTTTCGGACGAGGTGACGGTGGAAGGCAAGAAAGTGCCGGCCGGCGAATACGGCATCTACACCATCCCGAACAAAACGGAGTGGCTGGTGGTGCTCAACAAAGACATCAAGCGTGGCGCCGACGTGGAGAAGTTCATGGACGATCAGGACGTGGCCCGCTTCACCATCAAGCCCTACAAGCTGCCCTCGAAGGTGGAAACCTTCACCATCAACTTCTCGGACCTGACCCCGGCCACCGCCAATGTGGACATGCAGTGGGAGCTGACGGGCGCCAAGTTTAAAATCACCTCCGACGTGGAGCCCAAGGTGATGGCGCAGATCGACGAGAAGGTGGTGAAAAACGCCGCCCCCAACGCCAACGACCTGGCCGCCGCTGCCCTCTACTACTACGACAACGGCAAGGACCTGAACCAGGCCCTGACGTGGATTCAGAAGGCCAACGCCACGGAGCCCAAGTTCTGGAACGTGCACACGGAGGCCAAGATCAAGATGAAGCTGAAGGACTACAAGGGCGCCACCGCCACCGCCGAACAGTCGCGTGCGCTGGCCCTGGAAGCCAAGAACCTGGACTACGTGAAGATGAACGAGCAGCTGATCATCGACGCCAAAACCGCGGAAGGCGGCAAGCCGGCCAAAACGGACAAGCCGGCCAAGGTGAAAGACGAATCCAAGAAGGCGGAAACCAAAGCCGAGTCGAAGTCGAAGGCCGGCCTGAACCCCAAAGCGGAGTACAAGCCGAAGGAAGACAAGAAGAAGGAAGAGAAGGCCGAGTCGAAGTAAGCCTCCGACTCCGCTTTCCGGCCTGAGCCAACGAAACGGCCCGTCACCTCGCGGTGGCGGGCCGTTTTCGTATGGTCAAAGGCCGGCCGCCTGAGCCGCTACCCTGCTACGGGCTGCTCGTTGTGGGCGGGGGCTGCGGCCACCGGCGCGGGCCAGAGGCGCTGCAGCAGTTCGGCCAGCAGCATCACCGCGAAGCAGCCGAGAATGTTGTACCAGAGGTAGGCAATGTCGGTGAGCCAGAAGGCCAGTACGGTAGCCAACTGCGTGGCGGCGGCGGCCCAGAACACGGCCCGCCCCCGCACGTGCTTCTGGAAGAAGGCCACGGCGAAAATGCCGAGAATGGTGCCGTAAAACAGGGAGCCCAGGATGTTGACGGCCTGAATCAGGTTTTCCATGCGGGCCGCAAACAGCGCGAAGCCGATGCCCAGCGTGCCCCAGGCTACCGTGGCCCAGCGCGACACGCGCACTAAGTGCTCCTCGGTGCAGGCCACGCGGCGCGTAAAGGGCCGGTAAAGGTCGATGAGGGTGGTGGAGCCGAGCGAGTTCAGGCCGCCGGCCGCCGAGCTCATGGCCGCGCTCAGCACCACGGCGATGAGCAGGCCCACCAGCCCGCGCGGCAGGTAGCGCAGCACGAAGGAGATGAACACGTAGTCGGTATCCTTGGCGTCGGCGGCGGGGGCGGCCTGCTGCACCAGCTTCAGCCACTCGGTGCGGATGCCGGCCGTGGCAGCCTGGGTGGTTTGCAGGCGCTGCCGGGCCGCGGCCTGCCGGGCCGCGTCGCCGGTCTGGCGGGCCCGCACGAGGTCGGTGGCGGCCTGCTGCTGGGCCAGCTGAATGCCTGCCTGCTGCTGCTCCAGCTGCCGGGCTTCGTCGCCCACGGCGGCACTGCGCATCACCTGGTCGTAGACCGGGCGGTTGAAGGTGAGCGGGGCGGGCTGGAAGAGGTAGAACACGAACAGCAGCACGCCGATCAGCAAAATGCCCAGCTGCATGGGCACTTTCACCAGGCCATTCATGAGCAGTCCGAGGCGGCTCTGGGTCACGCTCTGGCCGGAGAGGTAGCGCTGCACCTGACTTTGGTCGGTGCCGAAGTACGAAAGGGCCAGGAACAGGCCGCCGGTCATGCCGGTCCAGAAGTTGTAGCGGTCGGTCCAGCTGAAATGGAAATCCACCAGGTTCAGGCGGCCCAGGTTGCCGGCCACGTGCAGGGCGTCGGTAAAGCCGACTTCCGCGGGCAGGTAATGCACCAGCAGGTAACCGGCAATGGCCATGCCTGAGAAGATGACGGCCACCTGCCCCTGCTGGGTGACGGTGACGGCCCGGGTGCCCCCACTTACGGTGTAGCCGATGATGGCCGCCCCGAGCAGGCACACGGTCACGGTGGTGTTCCAGCCCAGGATGGCCGACAGCACCAACGCCGGCGCGTAGAGCGAGAGGCCATTGCTGAGCCCGCGCTGCAGCAGAAACAGCCCGGCCGCCAGCGTGCGGGTGCGCCGGTCAAAGCGGCTCTGCAGGTACTCGTAGGCCGTGTACACGCGCAGCCGGTGGTAAATGGGCACCACCACCACCGCAATCAGCACCATGGCTACGGGCAGGCCGAAGTAAAATTGGATAAAGCGCATTCCGTCGGCGTAGGCCTGGCCGGGCGTGCTCAGGAAAGTGATGGCCGAGGCCTGGGTGGCAATGATGCTCAGGCCCACGCCCCACCAACGCGTCTGCCGCCCGCCGAGCAGGTAGCCGTCGAGGGAACTGCCGGCCTTGCGGGTGCGCCAGGTGCCGTAGCCGATGATAAAGGCCAGCGTGCCCGTGAGCACCGCCCAGTCGAGGGCGCTCATGCGGCGAAGTAGTGCGTGAGGGCTGCCATCAGGGCCACTTCCACGGCTAGCGCGGCCAGAACCAGCGCGTACCACGCCCGCCAGGAGGCCAGCAGCGGCGGCTTGGAATCAGAGTGCTCAGCAAGGACGTCGGGGTGCGGCATGAGAGAGGAATAGAGCCGTAAGAACGGAAAATGCGGCGCGGCGCTGCACGCGGCGGCCATATCCGCCTGCGCGGCGCCCGCCCGCTAGTTGGCCTTGTCCTTGCCCAGCTCGATCATGTTGGTGATGAGGCGGTAGGCGCCGGGCACGCCGGCGGGCAGCTCACGGAAGAACGAGAGGCCAGTGTAGATGTAGTTTCCCTTGCCGTACTCGGTCACGAGGATAGCCGATTCCTTGGGCTTTTCGCCGGGGTCCTGGCTGCGGATAACGGTCTGGTACTTCGCGTCCCAGGAGCTGGGGTAATAGAGGCCCTGCTCCTGCTGCCAGCCCTCGAAATCCTTGCTCGAAATCTTGTTGGGCACCGTCATCAGCCGGTGCTGGGGGTTGGTGATGGTCACGGGTGCGTCTTCCACCGTCACGCGGTCATTGGAGAGTTGCAGCGGGTACGGGCCGATGTCGGGCAGCACGGTGCCGCGGTTCACGGTGTACTGCACCACCAGGTTGCCGCCCTTCTCCACGTATTCGAGCAGCTCTTTCTGCAGGTACTTCAACCGGTCGACGGTGTTGTAGGCGCGCACGCCGAGCACCACCGCGTCGTAGCGCTTGAGCTTGTCGGCGTTCAGGTCCTCGGGCTTGAGCAGGGTTACGTTGTAGCCGATCTGGCGCAGGGCGTCGGGCACTTCGTCGCCGGCGCCCATCAGGTAGCCGATCTGCTCCTTGCGGCGCTTCAGATCCAGCTTCACCAGCGGGGCCACCGCCTCAGGAAAGAGCGTCTGCGTGGGGATGTGCGGGTAGCTGATCTGCTGGATGCCACGGGAGTAGGTTTGGCCATCGAGCGTGGCCACGGCGCGCAGCTGACCGCTGCTTTCCTGTTGCCCCTGGGGCTGCACCTGGAAGCTCACGGTGCGCTCCTCGTCCTTGTTTTTGATGTCAAACGGAATGCTGGCGGGCTCCACTTTCCAGCCGGCGGGCACCTGCAGGGTCACGGTGCCCTTGGCATCGGCGCGGCCGGCCTTCAGCGTCACGGGCACGGTCTTGGGCTGGTTGTCGGCGAAGACGTAGGCCCGGCCCTGCACGTTCACGGCCACGGGCGGCACCACGGCCAGCGGGCGGTATACCTCGCCGTACACCGGGTCGGTGCGCTTGTACTGCACCGGCACGCTGTAGCGCAGCTCGTGCGGGCCGTATTGGAGCACCACCACGCCCGTCAGCACCGGCTCGTTTTCCGGGTTGTTGAGCAAGCCCCAGTTGGTGCCTTTGAGCCGCGTCTCGTTGCGCCCGATGGTGAAGGGGCCCATGTTGCTGGCGGTAGTCGTGGCCCCGCCGCCCCACTGGTCATCGGCGCTTCCCGCGGCCGCCACCGGCGCCGGTTGCGGTTTCGGCAACGCATACATGCCCACGCTGCCCGGCACGCGCAGCCAGTACGGCTGCGACGTGGCGGTATCGGGCAGGAACATGCTTTCGTCAAGAGCCAGCGCATAGCCGCCCACTTCCGAGGCCTTGAACGTCTTGGTCACCGCTACATTGGGCTGCAGCAGCGTTTTGGGCGCTTTCTCGTCCGGCATGTCGTCCAGGAAGCCAAACTGCTTCAGCGCCAGTGGCGTGCCGGAGCGCTGCAGAATCTGCGCGGTTATCGTCGGGATGCTTTTGCTGTTGATGGTCGGGTCGGCGGCCGTAAACTCCATGGACAGCCCCAGGCAGGCCGCCACCAGCTGTTCCACCTCCTCGGCTTTCTCGTGCGCCCAGAAATCTTCGTCGGTGTAGGCGGCGACGCTTTCATTGACGGGCGCACTGGGCTGGGCCATACGCCGCAGCAGGTCCCGCACTTTCAGCAGCGCCGGCACCGAAGCCGCCGGGTTGCTCGCGTCGTATTTCCTGATGACTTCGTCGATCAGCTTGCCAGCCTGACCGCCCTTCACGCGGTTCCAGCTCAGGTCGATGCCTTCGAGCGGGTCTTTCGTGGCCTTCTCCCCCTTCGTGAGCTGCAGGTACTCCAGCGCCTCGCCGCGCTGGGCAGCCGCGCCGAAGCCCTGCGAGCGGTGCTGGGAGCGGCTGCGGGCGGCAATTTCGCCGTAGCTCTGCCCGAGCAGCGCGTTGTAGCCGCCGGCGTCGAGCTTGAGGTAGCCGTCCATGCTCTCCCCTTGCTTCACGAAGAAGGAACCGGTGTTCCAGAACAGGCGCTTGGGGCTCCAGGGCTGCACGTATTTCAGCTGCTCGGGGAAGCGTTTCGGGTCGCCGGCGGCGTCGAAGGCTTCGGCGGCGAGGATGGCCGAGGCGGTGTGGTGGCCGTGGCCGGCACGGGCGTCGGGCGGGAAGCGGGTGATGAGCACGTCGGGGCGGCGCTGGCGAATCACCCAGACCATGTCGGCCAGCACCTGCTCCTTGTCCCAGATCTTGAAGGTCTCTTCAGGGGTTTTGCTGAAGCCAAAGTCGTTGGCGCGGCTGAAGAACTGCCGGCCGCCGTCGATGCGGCGGGCCGCCAGCAGCTCCTGGGTGCGGATGACGCCCAGCTGCTCGCGCAGCTCGGGGCCGATGAGGTTCTGGCCGCCGTCGCCGCGGGTGCAGCTGAAGTAGCCGGTTTCCACCAGGCGGCCGTTGGCCATGTACGCTATCAGGCGGGTGTTTTCGTCGTCGGGGTGGGCGGCGATGTAGAGCACCGAGCCCAGCACGTTGAGCTTCTTGAGGCCCAGCAGGATTTCCGAAGACGAGTAGGTCTTGGGGGCCTGGGCCTTTGCGTCAATGAACAATGAGCAATGGGCAATGAGCAATGCCGGCAGGGCGGCGCGGAGGAAGCGACGGAGCATTCGGATTGGGCTGGACGTGCGGGGCGTAAAGGTAGACTGCGGAAGGGCTAAGATGTTTTGGTTCGGTCAGTCTCCTACAGCCAGCTATTGACACCGCGCCCACTGCTTCTGTTGCCCTGATTTGCTCCCGGGGTTTTCGATTTGCCTTTCAGTGCTCTTGTCACGCACTAAGAACTACGGAAGGCAACAAGAGGCACCAGGCAATGCCTAGCAGACCAACCCAGAGCTGCGGCGGTAAGCGGCTGGTAATCCATGCGGCGGGAACGAGAAATGCGGCAATATCGGTTGAAGCCGGTAGACACAAAAACCAGGGCCGGCCGCAACGCCCGGCGCCCGGCCGGCGTCAGTGGTTTATCTTCCGGCCCGCAATTTGCCGAGGCCCGGCTTCTTTTCCCCGACTTTTCCTTTGCCCATGCGCACTCCTTTTCGTCCCTGGCTGGCCGTTCTCGGCGTGGCATTGCTGCCCGCCGCCGCTTTTGCTCAAAGCCCGGCGGCTTCCGCCGCGGCCCCTGCCCCGCCCCAGTGGACGCACCTCGACCCCAAGACCAACAACGTCATGGGCATCAGCACCGAGCGCACCTACACGGAGCTGCTGAAAGGCCGCACGGCCGCACCGGTGGTGGTGGCCGTGATTGACTCGGGCGTCGACACCACGCACGCCGACCTGAAGCGCGTGCTCTGGCACAACCCCAAGGAAATTCCCGGCAACGGCCAGGACGACGACCAGAACGGCTACGTCGACGACGTGTTCGGCTGGAACTTCATCGGCGGCAAGGACGGCCGCAACGTGGACACCGATACCTACGAAGAAACCCGCCTGGTGGCGCGCCTCAAGCCGCTGTACGAGGGCAAAAGCCGCGCGGCGCTGCCCAAGGCCAAGCAGGCCGAGTACGACCTGTACCAGCGCGTGAAAAAGGACTACGAGCGGAAGCTCAAGGAAGACACCGCGCAGTACAACGAACTGGGGCCGCTGAGCGAAAACCTGGACCAGAGCGTTGCCGTGCTCAAGCAGGTTCTCGGCGTGGCGCGCCTCGATACCGCCGTGCTGCGCCGCCCGCCCGTCACCGAGCCAACGGTAGTCAAGATGACCAGCCAGTGGTACCAGGCCCTGGTAGCTTCCGGCTCGCCCGATATGGAAACGGTGGTAAAGCAGATGCAGGACGCGGCCAAGGACGCCAAGAAGCGCGTGGACTACTCGCTCAACCTCGACTTTAACCCGCGCGCCGACATCGTGCAGGACGACGAGAACAAGGTGGAGCAGCGCGGCTACGGCAATCCGGACGTGCACGGCCCCGACCCGATGCACGGCACGCACGTTTCGGGCATCATCGCCGCCGACCGCCGCAACAACCTCGGTGTGCTCGGCGTGGCCGACGCGCCGGTGCGCATCATGGCCATCCGGGCGGTGCCCAACGGCGACGAGCACGACAAGGACGTGGCCAACGCCATCCGCTACGCCGTGGACAACGGCGCGACGGTGATTAACATGAGCTTCGGCAAGTACTACTCGCCCCAGCGCAAGGCCGTGGAGGACGCCATTCGCTACGCCGGCTCGAAGGGCGTGCTGCTGGTGCACGCGGCCGGCAACGAGTCGAACAACATCGACGTCATCGACCACTTCCCGGCGGCCGTGGCCGAGGGCGCCAAAACCACCTACGCCAACGTGCTGACGGTGGGCGCCTCCAGCAGCAAAAACGACGAAAAGCTGGCCGCCGACTTTTCCAACTACGGCAAGCGCGTGGACGTTTTCGCCCCCGGCGTGAACATCTACAACACCCTGCCGGGCAGCAAGTACGGCAACGAGAGCGGCACCAGCATGGCCGCTCCCACCGTGGCCGGCGTGGCCGCCGTGCTCAAGTCGTACTTCCCCCAGCTGACGGCCCCCGACCTGAAGCGCATCATCATGCAGTCGGCCGAGCCGGTGCGCACCAAGGTACTCAAGCCCGGCGACGCGAAAAAGACCGTGGACTTCACCACCCTCTCTTCCACCGGCGGGGTGATAAACCTGTACCGCGCCGTGCAGCTGGCGCAACAAGCCGCGCCCGCAAAGGCCAGCACCGGCGCTGGGGCCGCCGCGGGCAACTAAGCCCGCCTCCCGCAAACGCATACGGCCACGGGCCGCGACGCCTGTCGCGGTCCGTGGTTGCTTTTAGCGGGTACCCGGGCGCCGGTTTATTCTGTGCGGCGACTCGCTCAGGCGCCGTATTTGTACGTACTTCCGCTTACATCAACCCTTCATCCGCATGCTGATTCAGCAACTTATCATCCGTAACCTTCTGCGTCACAAATACCCGAACGGCGTTCCACCCGGTCATTCAGGCGGCGCCATCTGGAAATTTGCGCTGCGGATGTTGCGGCGGCAGCTGGTCAGCGCGGCGCTGATCATTGCCGGGGTTTTTTCGGCGGCACTGGGCCTGAAGGGCTTCCTGCTGCCCAACGAGTTCATCGACGGCGGCGTGACGGGCATGTCGCTGCTCACGGCCCACGTGACGGGCTGGCCCCTGCCGGTGCTCATCATCGTCATCAACGCCCCGTTTATCGTGTTGGCCTATTTTCAGCTCGACCGCGTGGTGGCCGTGCGGGCCATGCTGGCCATTCTGGCTCTGGCCGTGGTGCTGGCGTTGGTTGAGTTCCCGGTGCTGACCCACGACAAGCTGCTGATTTCCGTGTTCGGCGGCTTTTTCCTCGGGGCGGGTATCGGCCTGACCATCCGCGGCGGCGGCGTGCTCGACGGCACCGAAATCCTCTCCGTTTTCGCCAGCCGCAAAAGCCCGATGAGCGTCGGCGACGTGATTCTGGTCATCAACATCATCATCTTCCTAGTGGCGGCCTGGGTGCTGACGGTGGAAACGGCCCTGTACTCCATTCTGGCCTACCTCTCCGCTTCCAAAACGGTGGATTTCATGATCGACGGCCTGGAGGAATACACCGGCGTGACCATCATTTCCAAGCGCAGCGAGGCCATCCGCCTGATGATTACCGAGAAGCTCGGCCACGGCGTGACCATCTACGCGGGCCGCACCGGCTACGGCGGCCACGGCCACCAGCAGGAGGGCCTCGACATCGTTTTCACCGCCGTCACCCGCCTAGAGCTTACCCGCCTGCGCACCGAGGTCGAGTCCATCGACCACCAGGCTTTCATCCTGATGCACAGCATCAAGGACACCCGCGGCGGGCTCATCAAGAAGCGGCCGCTGCACTAAGCGCGCGTTGGGCTTTCGTAAAATGCCCATAGAACTCCATGCTGAGCGTGCCTACGCCTTCCTTCGGTTCGACAAGCTCCGCATGACCAAAACCTTAAATCCCCAACGCACTTTTAAAGTTAAGCATGAGAAATAAAGAAATGGATTTTAGCAAACCATCATGGCCTGGTATAATAGCGGTTATCTTCGGATTGATATTTGTTATTTATAACAGCTATCCAAATCTATTATTTGCAATTGACTATAAAACTTCTATTGCGAAGGTTTTAGACAAGCGAGGCGAACAATTAGTATTTGAGTACACCAATGCTTATGACAATAAAGATTATCAATTGATCAGAGAGTTGCCAAATACACGCTTGGATGCATTACCGAAACCGGGAGGCAATATCAAGGTTAAGAGCGTGTTGGGGTTTTGCTATGGCTCTCCGGTTTAATGCCTAATTAACTTTTTGGTGAAG
>NZ_BAAGRA010000013.1:0-30159 GCF_054783195.1 Hymenobacter coalescens
CTGGCCCCCTTTCCGTCTGATCGGGAGTGCAAAAGTAGCAGGCCGATTTCGACTGAGCAAGCCAGCGGCTACTTTTCCCGCCTTCTATGCGCCCGAAAGGACTTTATTGGCTTCGTTGGTTTTGGCGCAGATGGCTAGCCCTCAGGACTTGACGCTGCATTCTACTGGCTAGAAAAAAAGTTGAGGCTTGGCCACTTTCGTCAGGCCAATGTAGGCCTAGCCGCAACTGCTCTCCTGAGCCAAACGGATTCAGCTGTTCTGAGGGCAGCCAAATCAATAAGTAGTTAACCTTATCTACCAGTTACTGCTGGATAACCAGCCCGCTCAGTGGCGGTAGCACCGCTTTACCAGCGACCAGCTTTCCGTCGCCAAGCAAAGCGGCCCATTTGCCTCTCCCAGCTGGCAGGGGGAAGCTTCGGCTTTCTTTTTCGAGGTTAAAGAAAACAACGAGTTGGTGCTGCGAGTCGAAACGACGGTAAACCAGCTGCCGACCGGTAGCCGTAAGAAATTGGATTCCGCCCGAGCGCAGGGCCGGATGATTGCGGCGCAGGCGCCCCAATTGCTGGTAGAACCGGTGGTGCTCGGCGTGGTAGGCTACGGGGTCAGTGGCTCCCGCCCCTGGCTGATAGTTGTTGCGGGTTTCCGGCTCGAACGAAAGTCCTGGCCACATCAGGGGCTTGCGGCAGTCGGGGTCATCGGCGCCCCACATGCCCAGCTCGTCGCCGTTCCAGATGTGTGGTGCGCCGACGCTCGTGAACTGGTGCAGCAGGTACAGCCGAACTCTCTTATAGGTATCGGCGTCAGGTTTGCCGGTTTTGTAGGCGGGGTTGTCGCGCGGGGTAGCCTGGTACTTGTATTTGCCAGGGTTGTAGAAATCGGTCAGCAGCCGGGGGGTATCATGGGTGGCGTTGACGTTCATCATGGCGTAGCGCGTGGGCTCGGCTAGCCGCTTCCACTCCGCCTGCAGGGCAGCCACGAACTGCGCCGCGTCGAGGGATTCGGTAACATCGGCAAAGAACTGCCGGGCCGGGCGGTAGGCCTGGTAAAACATGACGGCATCAAATACGTCGCCGCTGGTATAGGGCGCTGGGTCCATCAGCTTGTCGGGCCACTCTTCCCACCATATCTCGCCGACGAGGTAGGCATCGGGTTTGACTCCCTTTATATAGGTGCGGTAGTCGCGCCAGAACCCCATCGGCACTTGATCAGCCACATCGAGGCGGTAGCCGTCTACCCCTTTGGCTAAGTCGCCATCGGGGGCCAGCCAGCGTTTGCTGACGGCAAAGATGTGCTGCTTCGCTCCGGGGTTGAGGTTGCCTTCGTAAGGGCGTCCGGATTTACGCTCCGTGGTAATATCAGCCTTTCGGATTTCGGGCAGGCTTGCCAAGTTGGCCCATCCTTGATAGGCAAACTCGTTTTGGGGCGTAGCCGGGTTGTCAAATGCACTGATCTGGTACCAATCAGCGAAGGGAGACGCCCTCTGCTTCTGCACCACATCCTGCCAAGCCCAGAACTGGGTACCGGTATGGTTCCAGGAATAGTCGAGCACCACCTTCATGTTGCGGCGGTGCGCTTCGGCAATCAGCTTGAGGAATAGTTTATCGGCGGCGGTCCAGCGCCAAGTAGCAGGGTCGGCGGGGTTTTCGGTGGCGATGAGCTTCTGGTCGCCGACCGGATCGGGCCCAAAATTGACGTCGACGTGGTGGTAGCTGCGGGCGTCGTACTTGTGCAGCGAAGGCGCGTCGTTGATTGGGTTCAGATAAAGTGCCGATACTCCCAGCTCACGCAGGTAATCGAGTTTGTCGAGTACGCCCTGCAGGTCGCCGCCGTAACGACGCAAGCCCAGTTCGTCGCCCCAGGTAAGCTTTGCCTGCTTTGCCCAAGGTTCCGGCTCGTACCAGCTGTGCGTCCAGGGCGTGATGCGCCAGCCGGCCGGCGCCAGAAAAGACGGCGCCATGGTCTGGGGAGTAGGGTCGTTCTTCGGGTCGCCGTTGTGGAAGCGCTCTACAAAAATCTGGTACCAGACTACGTCCTTGGCCCAGGCAGGGGGCAACTGCCGACCCGAAAGCGCGGGCTGGGCCGAAGCACTAACGCTCATACTCAGCAGGGCACAGCCCAGCAGGGCACGACGTAGGGTTTGGGTGAGGCAGGTCATATGGGGCGGGGTCAGTAATTAACTCCGCAACAAATAAGCGCAAATTCAGGCAGCTAACAGCAGCTGTGAAAAAGACGCAACTCCTCCGCCAGTACCGCGTGGCCGCTTCTGCCCAACGGCGTTCGTCGGATGCCAATGAACGCCTTGCTCGCCCAAAGCCAGCTTGCAGCTCCCACTGCGTAGACCGGGGTTACTCCGTCTTGGCAGCCTGCTTGTAATGCACCTCCGACAGGCCACGCAGGCGTTCGGCAGCGGCTTCGGGCGTAATGTCGCGCTGGGGGTTGCCGAGCATTTCGTAGCCGACCATGAACTTGCGCACGGTGGCCGAGCGCAGCAGCGGCGGGTAAAAGTGCATGTGCAAGTGCCACTCCGGGTGCGCTTCGCCGTCGGTGGGGCGCTGGTGCAGGCCGGCGGAGTAGGGGAAGGATATCTGAAACAGGTTGTCGTAGCGGATGGTGAGGCGGCGCAACACGTCGGCCAACGCGGTGCGCTCCTCGTCGGTGAGCTGAACAACGTCCTGAACGGGCCGGCGGGCTACAACCAGCGTTTCGAAAGGCCACACGGCCCAGAACGGCACGAGCACCACGAAATGCTCGTTTTCCAGCACCACCCGCTGTTGGTCGCGCAGTTCGATGGCCAGGTAATCCGTCAGCAGCGTGCGGCCGTGCTCCTTATAGTAGGCAAGTTGCTGAACGGCTTCCTTGGCGGGCTCCGTGGGCACGGTACGCTGGGCCCAGATCTGCCCGTGCGGGTGCGGGTTACTGGCGCCCATGGCCGCGCCTTTGTTTTCAAAGATCTGCACGTAGTTGATGTCGGGCTGGCTTCCCAGTTCCTGGTACTGCTCAGCCCAGAGGTCCACGACCCGGCGAATAGCGGGCACGTCCATTTCCGGCAGTGTGAGGTCGTGGCGCGGCGAAAAGCAGATAACCCGGCCCACGCCCGACTCGGCTTCGGCCCTGAGCAGCCCGCCTTCGTTGATGCCGCCCACCGGCGTATCGGCCAGCAGCGCGGCAAAGTCGTTGTTGAAAACGAACGTGTCGGTGTACGGGGGATTCACGATGCCGCCCGCGCGGGTGTTGCCGGGACAGAGGTAGCAGGTGGAGTCGTAGGCTGGGCGCTGCTCCACTTCGGGTTTTTCCTGCTGGCCCTGCCAGGGGCGCTTGGAGCGGTGCGGCGAAACCAGCACCCAGTCGCCGGTCAGGGCGTTGAAGCGGCGGTGGGGGTGCTCGGTACTATCGAAGGAAGCCATGGGCTCTGCTGCTTATTATATATACAAGAACGAACGATCGGCCTACTTTTCCTCCACCACCTCGTTCTGCGCCTGCGATACGCCGCCGACGATGTTGGTCTGGTAAGTTTCCAGCTCGCGGCCGAAGCGCTGCTGGTAGGCGCCGCTTACTTGCCGAATGAACTCATCGACCTGCCCGGGCGCCACCAGGTTGATGGTGCAGCCGCCGAAGCCCCCACCCATCATGCGGGCCCCGTACACGCCGGGTGCCTGCCGGGCGGCGTCCACCAGCACGTCCAGCTCCTCGCAGCTTACCTCGTAGTCGTCGCGCAGCCCGGCGTGCGAGGCGTACATCTCCTGCCCGAAGGCTGCCAGGTCGTGGCGCTCCAAATCTTCGCAAGCTTTGATAACCCGGGCATTTTCCTGCACCACGTAGGCGCAGCGGCGGAAGGTGAGCGGCCCCAGTTCGTCGCGGTGCGCTTCCAGCTGCGCCAGCGTCGCGTCGCGCAGGCTTTGTACCTCGGGATAGTGCTGCCGCAGGATTTCGACGCCCCGCTCGCATTCTTGCCGGCGCTTGTTGTATTCCGAATCGGCCAGGCTGTGCTTCACGCCGGAGTTGCAGAGCACGATGCGGCAGGCCTCGGTGTCGAAGGGAAAATAGTCGTACTCCAGGGAGCGGCAATCGAGGCGTACGGCGTGGCCGGGCCGGCCGAAGAGGCTGGCAAACTGGTCCATGATGCCGCACATCACGCCGGCGTATTCGTGCTCGGCCTTTTGGGCGGCATGGGCCAGCTCCATCTTATCAATACGGGTGCCGAGCAGCTGATCCAAGGCAAAGGCTAGGCCGCACTCCACAGCGGCCGACGACGACATGCCGGCGCCCACGGGAATATTGCCGCCGAACACGCAGTCGAAGCCCGCCAACACGATGCCGCGCTTCTGCAGCTGCGCCGCTACCCCGAGCAGGTAGTTGGCCCATTGCGTCTTGGTGCGGTGAATTTGATCGACGGCCACGGTGCAGCAGTCGTTCAGATCGTTGGACACCAGCCGGATTTCACTGCCGCTGTTCAGCCCTACGGCAAAGTAGATTTCCTTGTCGATGGCGGCGGGCAGTACGAAACCCTGGTTGTAGTCGGTGTGCTCCCCGATGAGGTTGACGCGGCCGGGTGCCCGCACCAGCAGCGGTGCGGCGTAGCCAAAGTGGCGTTGGAAGGCGGAAGCAACGGTTTGGGCAGACATAGCTACGGAGGTAAGTTCAGACGGCAACCGGCCTAGGATTACGGAGATTCCGCCGCTGCGGACGAATCGGCTCGGTAATGGCAGGGACAATGACAGCCAGCAGGGTGGGTGTCCGTGCGCTTATATATGGCTGCTGCAATAACATCATTGATCGGCAAATTTTGGCTTTTGAGCGGCTGGCAGCGGGTATTGAGCCAAAAAAACGACGCTACTTTGGTTGTTTATTCAGGGTTTCGCTAACTTCGAAAAGTCGAATACGCCGAACTCTTGGTTAAACCATTGCGTTCGGCGTTTTTCATTGCCGCAGAACGCTTTTTCGGGTTGAAACAAAGTTGTATCGCAGGTACAAACTTTCTCTTGTAAGTCCTAAAAACAAACCGACTTTGGCGCGCAATTTGTCCAACCCAAGAGCGTTTGGGTATGCGCGGCCGGCGGATGTTGGAACGGCTTGTCGGGTAAGCCCCTTTTCCCACGTTAATTTTTCCCTGCTTTGTCTTTCGAATTCGAATCGGGCGCTTTCGCTCCCACGCCGGACACCGATTGGCTGGTTGAGCGTCCAGACTCTTTTTTTGCCGACGTGGCCGAAGTGCTTACGCCGGTGCCCGCCCCCGCCCGGACGAGCTATGACCGCTTGGTGCTGCCCGGGGACTACCCGGACCCGACCATTGCCAAAATCGGCGACACCTACTACGCCAGCGCGACGACGGCCGAGTGGGGCGCGGTTTTCCCCATCTTCAAGTCGGATGATTTGCTGCACTGGGAGCTGGTGAGCCACGTGTTTCCCGGCCGCCTGCCCGATTGGTGCGACTCGAACTTCTGGGCGCCCGAGTTCTTTTACGAAGGGGGCAAAGTGTACCTATACTATACTGCCCGCAAGAAAGGCGGGGTGCTGTGCGTGGCCGTGGCCAGCGCCGACCACCCCGAGGGCCCTTACACCGACCACGGCCCGCTGGTGGGCGAGGCCGCCGGCTCCATCGACGGCTTTCCGATCCGGGATGAGAAGGGTGTGCTGCACCTCGTGTGGAAAAACGACGGCAACAGCCGCAACAAGCCGACGCCCATCTGGGCGCAGCGCATCGACGAGCAGAGCCTGAAGCTAGTGGGCAAGCGCCGCGAGCTGTTCCGCAACGACGCTCCGTGGGAAGGCCCGCTTGTGGAAGGCTCCGCCATGGTGCACCACAACGGTTACTTCTACATGTTCTACGCCGGCAACGCCTGCTGCGGCAAGTACTGCACGTACGCCGAAGGAGTGGCCCGCTCGCGCACTTTGTTGGGACCGTGGGAGAAGTGCCCGCAGAACCCCATCCTGACGGACAACCACCTCTGGAAGTGCCCCGGGCACGGCACGGTGGCCGAAAAAGATGGCCGTTGGTTTCTCATGCACCACGCCTACGCCGCCAACAGCCACGAGTTTGTCGGGCGCCAGGGCCTGCTGAGCGAGTTTACCTGGAACGAGCAGGACTGGCCCGTGTTTGTCAACAACAGCCCACAGGCCGCGCCGCTGGCCGACGTGAGCGTGATGAACGTGACCGACAACTTCCCCGGCGAAGCCCTGGACCTGGGCTGGCAGTGGCCCGTGGGCAGCCTGCCGCGCACGACCGTCGCCGCCAACCAGCTCCACCTCGGCGCGAGCCCGGCCCGCCTGGGCGCTGTGGTGGCCCGCCGCACCTACGCCGCCACGTACACGGCCAGCGTCGTGCTCGATGCGAGCGAACTGGCCGAGGGCACCTTCGCCGGCCTAGGCGCGGTGGGCGACCCGTACAACGCGCTGGCCCTGGTCTTCGGCGACAACATGCTACAGCTCTGGCACGTGAAAACGGGTAAGAAGCAGCGCCTGACCGAAGTGCTGTTGGAACCCTGCGCCACCTTGGGACTGCGCTTGGAGTGCTGGGGCGGCAGCCGCTTCCGCTTTGCCTACAGCCTCGACGGGGGCCGCAACTGGGAGCCGCTGCGCACGGAAGGCTTCGCCATCAACGGTACCTACCTGCCGCCCTGGGACCGGGGCGTGCGCATCGGCCTGATTGCCCAGGGCGAGGAAACACAGACGGTGGCCTTCGAGCAGTTTAGCCTGCGTAACCAGCGCTAAGCCCGACCAACACCCTTACGGATCCGCCCCGGTAGTCGCCCGACTGCCGGGGCGGAATGCGTTCGGGGCGGCGGGAATGGAAAAGGATACGTAGAATTCAGCCTCCGTTCACCCAATCCTGCTCTACCATGTTCCAGCCTTCCATCACCGCCGCCGCGTTTGGGCAGCTACCTGATGGCCAGCTCGCCCAGCTGTTTACCCTCACCGACGGCAACGGCCTGGAAGCCCGCATCACCGATTACGGCGGCATCGTGACGCACCTGCTGACGCCCGACCGGCACGGCCGGCCCGGCGACGTGGTGCTCGGCTTTGATAGCGTGGAGGGCTACCTCAGCGACGCCTACCGGCAGGCGGGTCCATATTTCGGGGCGCTGATCGGACGCTTTGGCAACCGCATTGCCCGGGGCCGCTTCACACTGGATGGGCAGCAGTATCAGCTGGCCACCAACAACGGCCCCAACCACTTGCACGGCGGCAGCCGCGGCTTCGATCAGGTGCGCTGGCAGGCCGAAGTGCTGGTGCACCCGGCCCCGGCCCTGCGCCTGACCTACATCAGCCCCGACGGCGAGGAAGGCTACCCGGGCACACTCACGGTGTCGGCCACCTACCAGCTGACGCCCGACCAGGGCCTGCGCATCAGCTACGCCGCGACCACCGACAAAGCCACCGTGCTGAACCTGACTAACCACAGCTACTTTAACCTGGCGCACGGCGCGCAGCCCGACGTGCGGGGCCACGAATTGACGCTGCGGGCCGACCGCTACACCGTGGTCGACGACACGCTCGTTCCGACGGGCGAGCTGCGGCCGGTACCGGGTACGCCCTTTGACTTTACCACCGCGCATCCCATCGGGGCGCGAATCGGGGAGGTACCCGGCGGCTACGACCACAACTGGGTGCTCGGTGGAGAAGGGTTGCGGCCAGTGGCCACGGTGTACGAGCCGACGACCGGCCGGACGCTGGAAACCTGGACCGACCAGCCGGGGGTGCAGTTCTATTCCGGCAATTTCCTCGACGGAACGCTGACCGGCAAAAAGGGCGTGCCGTACGGCCGGCACGCGGGCTTCTGCCTGGAAACCCAGCACTTTCCGGACTCGCCCAACCAGCCAGCCTTCCCCTCCACGGTGCTTCGCCCCGGCGAGGTGTTCAGCTCGGTGACGGAATACCGGTTCGGAGTGCGCGGCTAGTAACGGCGACGGGGGAAATGCGCTCAGCCGCCAGCCGAAGCGGCCGATACGTCGTAGTATAGGCATAGAACCAACTCTTGTACTGCCTATGTCCCGCACCATTATCGTTTCTAACCGCCTGCCGACCAAAGTATCCCGCACCCCCGAAGGCCTGCTCGAATTCAGCCCCAGCGAAGGGGGCCTGGCCACCGGGCTGGGCTCGGTATACCGGCGCGGAGACAACGTGTGGGTGGGTTGGCCCGGCCAGTACCTCGACTCGCCCGACGACGAGCGGCACGTGCGCGAGCAGCTGGCGGCCGACCACATGCAGCCGGTGTTCCTCACCGAGCAGGAAATCCGCGACTTCTACGAGGGATTCAGCAACGAAACGCTGTGGCCCACCTTCCACTACTTCGCCCAGTACGCCCGCTTCGAGCCGCACACCTGGGCCGCGTACGAAACCGTCAACCGCAAATTCTGCGACGCGGTGGTGCGGCTGGCCGGCCCGGAAGACACGATCTGGGTGCACGACTACCAGCTGCTGCTGCTGCCCGGCATGCTGCGCGAGTTGTTGCCGGACGCCACCATCGGCTTTTTCCTGCACATTCCGTTTCCCTCCTACGAGGTCTTTCGGGCCATTCCATGGCGCCAACAGCTGCTACGCGGCATGCTCGGCGCCGATCTGATCGGGTTTCACACCCACGGCTACATGCGCCACTTCCTGAGCTCGGTGGAGCGCTTGTTGGGCGCCAACCGCCAGGACGGGCTCGTGGAATACGACAACCGCGCCGTGCTGGTCGACGCCTTTCCCATGGGCATCGATTATGACAAGTACGCCGAAATAGCCACCTCCGAGGGCGCTAAGCGCCTGGAACAGGAGTACCGCGAAGCGCTGACCGATCAGCGGGTGGTGCTCACCATCGACCGCCTCGACTACACCAAAGGCATTGCCCAGCGCTTGCGCGCTTTCGAGCTGCTGCTGCAGCGCTACCCGCAGCTGCACAACAAGGTGACGCTGCTCATGCTGGTGGTGCCCTCGCGCGACCAAGTAGCCCAGTACCAGGCCCTGAAGGAGGAAATCGACGAGCTGGTGGGGCGCATCAACGGGCAGTACCGCAGCATCAGCTGGTCGCCCATTCAGTACTTCTACCGCTCCTACCCCATCGAGGAGCTGTCGGCCCTGTACCGCTTGGCCGACGTGGCCCTGGTGACGCCCATGCGCGACGGCATGAACTTGGTGGCCAAAGAGTTTATTGCCAGCAAGCTGGATCAGCACGGCGTGCTCATCCTGAGCGAGCGGGCCGGCGCCGCCCGCGAGCTGTCCGATGCGCTCATCATCAACCCCACCGACACCGAGCAAGTAGCCGACACCTTGTTTGAGGCGCTTTCCATGCCCGAAGACGAGCAGCGGCAGCGCATGGCCGCCATGCAGGCCTTGGTGCAACGCTACAACATCCACGCTTGGGTGGATTTGTTTATGGACCGCCTGTCTTACAGCAAGATCAAGCAGGAAGTGCTGCGCACCGACGCGCTGACCGAAGACTTACGCGGGCAGTTGATCAGTGAGTTTCGCCGAGCCCGGCGCCGCCTGCTGCTGCTCGATTACGACGGCACGTTGATGCCCTTCCAGACCAACCCGAAGCTGGTACGCCCCGAGGCGGAGCTGCGCGAGCTGCTGCAAACCCTGGCCGCCGACGAACGCACTCACGTGGTCATCATCTCGGGCCGCGACCGGCACACGCTCAGTGAGTGGCTGGGTGATTTGCCGCTCGACTTTATCGCCGAGCACGGCATCTGGCTGCGTCACCGCGGTCAGGAATGGGAAATGCTGCAGCCGCTGCGCAACGACTGGAAAGCTGAAATGCGGCCCATCATGGAAAACTACGTCAACCGCACGGCCGGCTCCTTTATCGAGGAGAAGGACTACGCGCTGGTGTGGCATTACCGCCGTACCGACCCCGACCTGGGCCGCGTGCGGGCGCAGGAACTGATTACCCACCTCACCTTCATCGGCCAGAGCAGCGGCCTGCAGGTTATCGACGGCAACAAGGTGGTCGAAATTAAAAACGCGGGCGTGGACAAGGGCACAGCCGCCGCCCGCTGGGTGGCCAGCATCGAGCCCGACTTCATCCTGACCATCGGCGACGACCGCACCGACGAGGATACCTTCCGCGTGATGCCCGACGAGGCGTACTCCATCAAAGTAGGCACGCACGCCCGTTCCTTCGCCAAGTACTCGGTGCGCAACACAGCCGACGTGCGCCGCCTGCTGCGCGGGCTGCTGCCGGCGGAAGACTAAGGTCGTCGGCTTATGCCGCCGCTATAGTAGCCGCACGGCAGGCCACCTCCGAAACCCACCGCCCCGAAACGCCAGCACCGTCCGAAACCCGTTCAGACGACGGTTTCGGGCGGTGCTTGTTTTGGCGGTTCTGCGGGCGCAACGGACGCATAGCGTTCCACGACAACCGACAGGCAGCGGCCTACAAAAACGTCGGCCGGTCCAGCTTTTTCGAAATGCGGTACGCGGCATTGACCAGCCCCACGTGGCTATAGGCCTGCGGGAAGTTGCCCCACTGCGAGCCGGTGCGCGCGTCCACGTCTTCCGAGAGCAGCCCGAGGTGATTGGTGTAGCGCAGGATGCCGTCGAGGGCGCGCACGGCGTCGTCGGTGCGGCCCACGCAGGCCAGCGCCTCGATGTACCAGAAGGTGCAGATGAGGAAGGTGGTTTCGGGCGTGCCGAAGTCGTCGGCGTGGCGGTAGCGGTAAAAGAGGCCCTCCGGCGTCATCAGCTCCCGCTCCAGCGCCGCCAGGTGGGTGCGGGCCCGTTCCGAGCTTGGGTCGAGGTAGCCCATCAGGATCAGCTGCAGGCCGCTCGCGTCGAGGTGGGGCGAACCGATGGCGTTGGTGTAGCAGCCGCGCTGCGGGTCGTAGCAGGCTTCGATCTTCTCCCGGGCCTGGTGCACCAGCCGCTCGGCCTGCTCGGCCATGTCGGCGTTGCCGAGGCGGGCGGCCACCTTGCGGGCGGCGTTGGCCCCGGCCCAGTGAAAGAGATAGGTGTAGCAGTGGTACTGGGCCAGGTTGCGGAACTCCCACAGGCCCGCGTCGGGCTGCTCCATGGTGCGCTCGATGAAGTGCAGCGCCTCGTACATGAGCTTTTCGGAGAGGTTGCGCTCCAGCGCCGTGAAGCGCTTATCCACGTACAGCGGCAGCAGCGCCACCAGCACCTGCCCGTACACGTCGTTCTGAATGTGGGTGTAGGCGTCGTTGCCGATGCGCACGGGCTGGTTGCCGAGGTAGCCCTTCAGGTGGGTCAACTCTTGCTCTACCAACTCCGAGGCGCCGCTGATAGAGTACAGCGGCTGGTACTTGTCGCGCACCTTGGTAGAGATGTTGGCGATGAAGTGGAAATACTGCTCCATCTCCTCGAAGTGCCCGATGTTGTTGAAGGCGTTGAGGATGTAGTACGTGTCGCGCATCCAGCAGAAGCGGTAGTCCCAGTTGCGGGTGCTGCCAGGCGCCTCGGGCAAGGACGTGGTGCTGGCCGCGATGATGGCGCCGGTGTCTTCGTACTGGTGCACCTTCAGGGCCAGCGCCGAGCGGATAACCTCCGCTTGGTAGAAGCTGCCGATGCTGGTGCTCTTCACCCACTGCCGCCAGTACTGCTCGGTGCGCCGCAAAAATTGCTCGCAGGTGGTTTCCAGCGCGGCTTCCAGCGGCGCGCCGTAGGTCAGCACCAGGTACTTGGTTTCCGACAGGGCGAAGTCTTCCCCGTCGAGGATGTAGCTCAGCGGCACGTTGGTGGTAAGCCGGATTTCTTCGGGCAGGCCCAGAAAAGCAATGTGGTTGGAGGAGCGGCGCGCCGTGAGCGGCACGCGGCCGTAGTCGCCCACGGGGCGGCACACGGCGCGCACGCGCGGGGTGCCGGCCAGCGGCTCCAGCTTGCGGATAACCATCAGCGGCTTGTAATACCGCTCGTACTGCGGGAAGCGCGGCGCGAAATCCGTGACGCGGTAGCGGCCCTGCGCGGTTTCCACCTCGGTGCACAGCACGTTGGTGTTGTCCAGGTAATACTGCCGGGTGCGAAACTCGCCCTCGGGCGGCAGCAGCGTGAACTCGCCGCCTTGCTCCTCGTCGAGCAGCCCGCCGAAGACGAAGCCGCTGTCGAAACGGGGCCAGCACAGCCACTGCAGGCTGGTATCTTGGCGAATCAGGGCCAGGTAGGCGCAGTTGCCGATGACGCCGAGGTCGTAGGTATGGCGGGGGCTGCTCATAGGGGCGGGGCCGCGCCCGCGTATGGTTGGGCGCTTGACGACGATGTACCCCGAACCCGGCCGCCGGGTTACCCGCGGCGGCTATTTCTGTTTCAGGGCAGCACGGTTTCGGTGGCGGCCAGCGCCATCACGCCCGCGCCCACGGCGGCCGAGGCCAGCCAGAACAGGCGCGTGGCCCACTGCGCCTGCCGGTGCAGCTCGGCGTAGCGCGGCGAGCAGCCCGGCTCGGCGGCGGGCCGCGGGGCCAGGCCTGCTTTGAGCAGCTGCCAGGGCGAGGCCAGCAGGCGGTAGGCCGGGGCGTGGGCGGTGAGGAATTTGGCGGAGGTCAGGAACGGTGCGTGCATGATCGGGAGCGTTTGGACGAAGGTGCTGGATCGGAGGGTGCGGCGCCTTGATTTGCCTCAAGAATTGCGCCCCCCGGAGCTTCAGCCGCCCCGGCGGGGAGCGGTGGCTGAACTTCGATGCAAAGATTTCACGCGGCCACCCGCGGGCACCTTCGCCAAACGGAGTTCCTGTTTTCTCTGGCGGATTTTTGTTAAGTTGATGCAGAGCCGCCGCCTAATCCTCTTGCTCAGAATGCCCTACCTTCGCGGCCAGCGCCGCCGCTCCTATGGATACGTTCTTCGATATCACCTCCGCCGAAATCACTGAGCATTGCCAAACCGAACTCCAGCAGGACGGCGACCTGGTGCAGGCCCGCACGCTGTGGTCGGGACCCAACGGCGGCTCGCTCACCTTCACCGACTACTTCCTCGACGGCTTTCAGCTCGGCCACATGGGCGGGCAGCTGCTCCAGCCGCTGCAGGCCGAGCTAAACGTGCAGCAGCCGTGGATCGGCATGCTCTACCAGTTCGATGGCCAGCTGCACTCGCGGCAATGCGCCCGCCGCCCAATGAGCCTGGGCAGCAGCCGCCAGAACATTGTCGGCGACGAAACCACGCGCAACAACTACACCTTTCAGCCCCAGGCGCAGAACTACCAGCTGTTCTCGGTGCACCTCACCCACGACTGCTTCCACAAGCTCATTGCCAGCAACGCCGAGTGGCTGGGCCTGCACGAGCGGTGGCTCAGCCGCCCCGACCCGTTCGTGATGCTGCCCGACGGGCTGCTGGCCACGCCCGCGGCGCAGGTGGCCATTCAGCAGATCGTGAACTGCCCGTACTCCGGGCCGCTGAAGAAGATGTTCCTAGAGGCGCGGTTTCTGGATTTGTTCATCGCGCAGCAGGAGGAGTTTGCCCGCGTGGTCACGCGTCTCTCCACCAAGGAGCGCGACCTGTTCTACGGTATCCGCAACTACCTCGACGAGCACTACGTGAACCCGCCCAGCCTGCTGGAGCTGGCCCGGCAGTTCGGCACCAACGACTTCAAGCTGAAAAAGGGGTTCAAGCAGCTGTTCGACACCACCGTGTTCGGGTACGTGGCCGAAAAGCGCCTCACCGTGGCCCAGCAACTGCTCACGCTTACCGACCAGCCCGTGCAGGAAATAGCCGACTCGGTGGGCTTCACCAACCCGGCGCACTTCGCCACGGCCTTCAAGCGCAAGTTTGGCGTCGCCCCCTCGCAGGTGCGCCGCAACCCCGCCATGCACAAAGCCGCCGAAGCGCAGCTGAAGGCCCGGCCCGCCGGCATGATGGTGGCGTAGCAGCTGCTGCCCTCGTCATCTGGAGCAACGCGCAGGGGCCTTCCGCTGGCCCTTACGCCTGCTTGGGCTCCGGGCCGCGGAAGACGTCGGTGCCGCCGACGGCCTTCAGCTTCACCGGCCGGCCTTCGCGCGCCGACTGGTAAATGGCTTCCATGATGCGCTGATCCTGCAGGCCTTCTTCGCCGGGCGTGTGCGGCTCCTTGTTGCCCAGAATGCACTCCGAAAAGTGGTCCATCTCGGCCGCAAACTGGTTTTTGGCGCCAATGGTAATCTGGTTCTGCATCTTGGCCGGCCCCTCGGCGTGTGAGGTTTTCAGCTGCTGCCCGGTGTAGGCATAGGCGTTGTCGAGGTGCAGCCAGCCGCGCTCGGTATTCACGCGGTAGAAGCGCGAGTCGTGGGTGTTATAGTGCGTGATGCAGTTGACGACGATGCCGTCGGGGAAGCGCATCTGCCACGACATCATTTCCTCCACTTCCTTGAACAGCGGGTTGCCTGGCGTGCTGTGCATGTAGCCAAATACCTCCGTCGGCTCGGTGCCGAGTACGAAGCGCGAGGTGTTCAGGCAGTACAGGCCGATGTCGGGCAGGGCCCCGCCGCCAGCCAGGGCTTTTTTGTGCCGCCAGTGGTCGGGGTTGGCCGAGCTCTGGCTGTTCTGCGCCTCGATGTACTTGGGCTTGCCGAATTTATTGTTGCGCACCATGTCGCGCACCTGCCGGTTGTAGGGCTCGTACTGAATGCGGTAGGCAATCATGAGCTTGCGGCCGGCTTTCTTGCAGGCCGCAATCATGGCCTCGCACTCGGCCGCCGAGTTGGCCATGGGCTTCTCGCAGAGGATGTGCTTGCCGGCCTGCGCCCCGCGGATGGTGTATTCCGCGTGCATGGAGTTGGGCAGCACGATGTAGATAGCCTGCACCTCCGGATTGTCCTTCAGCTTGTCGTAGTCGGCGTAGCTGTAGCAGCTTTCGGGCTTGATGCCGTACTGCCGGGCCACCTTCTGCAGCTTCTCGGGCGAGCCGCTCACCAAAGCCACCGGCTTCGATTTCTTGCACTCCCCAAACGCGGGCAGCAGCTCCTCCAGCGTGAGGTGGCCCAGCCCGACCAGCGCGTAGCCCACCCGCTGATCCGGCGGCAGCGGCGTGGGCGTCGGGCCCGACTGCGGGTCCACGTCCGACTTCCATTCCTCCAACTCAATGGGCTGGTCCAGCGCCGCGGGCACCTTGGCCGGCGGCGACACGGCCTCCGACGATGGCACTTTTTGCCCATCCGGGGCGGTGTAGGTCGTGGCGGCGTCTACCTCCGAGGCGGGCGTGCCGGTGGTGGGTGTGCCCTCGGCGGTAGCCTGGCCCTGGCAGCTGGCCAGCGTGGAAGCGGCCACGCCCACGGCCAACCCTCGGCCAGCCAAACTCAAAAACTCTTTGCGGGATACTTCCTGGCCGGCGTGACGCAGCACCGTGCTCAGCAGCTCATTGGTAATTGACATAACGTTCGGTGTAAACTCAGAAATAACCATCCGAGGCAGGCCCGCATGGCGCTTGTGGCAACCACCCCACCCGCGTTGGTTCGGGTTGGGTTGATTCTGAGTTCCTTACGGGAAGGGCCGTCAAAGTGCTACGCTCGGCACGCATAATTCCGAAACCCGGTTTCCGGCGGTGTCCCAAAGCCAAGAGCCGCTTCAGCGCCGCCAAGCGGTTCCGAAGCGGCTCTTGAGCCAACTCAGCGGCCGGGCGGCGTAGCCCGACGCGCGGAGCTTAGAGCTTAAACTGAGCGCACACCTTCACGCCGAAGTCGCGCGCGCCGGGCAGGTCGCGGTAAGTGAGGCGGTGCAGAAAATCGACCCGGATAAACTTGAAGATGTTTTCCACGCCATAGCCGACCTCTAAGTAGGGCGTACTCGGGTTCAGCGGCCGGAACGTGGGCAGCGGGGCGCCGCTGGCGTCGAACGCCGGGGTGGCTTCCTGGTTGGCCTTGCTCACGCCGCCGTACAGCACGTTGCCCGAGGCCAGCAGGCGCCAGTCGAGCTTCTTGAGCAGGGGCACCGAGTTGATGAACAGGCCTTCGAAGTAGTGCTCGGCGTGCAGCGAGGCGTACCGGTCGCTCACGAACTCGAAGTAGCGCATCAGGTTGTAGGCGCTGGTCGTGTAGATGGGCGACTCATTGCCCAGGTGCGACTTCAGCACCGGGTAGGGCACCGTGCTCGGGATGTAGCCCGCGTCGAGGATGTACTCCGTGCGGCCCAACTGCCCGAGCTGCACGCTCTGCTCCATCGAGAAGTTGAACTTCTGGTACTTGAAGTCGCTGCCCAGCACGTCGGGCAGGCCCAGGGTGTAGCGGAACGTAAACACGGGCCACTTCATCTGCCCGATGGCGTAGCGCCGGTTCTGGTTCTGAATCAGCACTTCGTCGGGGGCGTAGCGCGACTCCAGAATTACCTCCGAAAGGTTGAAGTTCGTGGCCGTGGGCGCGCCGGGCTGGTGGTCGGGGCTGGTGTAGTAGGCGAAGTTGTAGAGCGGATCGAAGCGCTGGTGGCGCAGCGTGAGCTTCTGGGTGAAGTTGTGGAACAGGTCCGACTGCGCCGTCATGCTGGTCAGGTCGCGCCACAGCGGCAGGCCCGGCTTGATGTTGCCGAAGCGCGCGGCCGCCTCAAACAGCGGGCTTTCCAGGGCCAGCTCGTTGTCGAGCAGGGCCACCAGGTCGATGTCGTGGCTGTACTTGGCGCTGAACACCGTCCAGTTCGCCCGGTTCAGGATGCGGTCTACCGACAGGCCATACTTGAATTCCCCGTCGCGGGTGCCGTAGGCCGTGTAAGCCTTCAGCAACCAGTTCGGGCTGAGCTCCGGCGTGCTGCGGAAGCCCACGCGCAGGCGGTTGCCCTCGATGTTGTTGTAGTTGTACGAGCTGAAAATCGGCCCGAGTTCAAAGCGCCCGCGCGGCCCCAGCTCCTCGTAGCCGTTCACCACCAGGTCGGCAATTTCCAGGAAGGTGCGCACCGAGGGCAGCTTGCCCACCGAGTCGAGCACGGTGAGCGTGCGCGCTTCCTGCGCCGTGAGCGTATCGGGGCGGTGCTGTTCCCAGAAGCCGGCGGGCGTTTTCAGCGCGTTCGGGTCGGCGGCGAAAGGCTGGTCGTAGAACGGCAACTCGTGCGGCTGCCCGGCCAGGAAATTGGAGTTGATGGTGGTGAAGCGCACCAGCAGGCCGGTCTGCTTTTTGGTCGGCTTCATGCCCACCACCACGCGGGTGCGCTGCGGCAGCCACGGCCCGGCCGACGAAGGCGCCAAATCCTGGTACACCCGAATCTGGTCGACGAAGTTGATGTTGGCCTTGGGGTCCACTTCCAGGTCCACCCGGCGCAGCGCGTACGAGTCGGTGGTAATCCAAATGCGGCCGGTGAAGGCTAGGTCCTGGGCGCGGCGCGGAAACACCTTCAGCTGGTAGCAGCGGCTGGAGCCGATCTGCACCGTGTCCTCCAGGTCGTAGTCGTAAGTGATGCGCCAGCCGTCGGCGATGGGCGAGATGAAGTCCTTGCCCATCACCACCTGCCAGTTCGGGTAGAAGTCGTAGTCCTGGAAGGAAGAGCCGAGCACCTGCGAGAGTAGCGTGCCGTCGCGCGGGGCCACGCCGTGCAGCTTGGAGTGCTTGATTTCCTCCCGCTCGCGGTTGGGCCGGTGCCGCACGAAGTAGCGCGACAGCACCTCCGAGGCAAATAGCGGCACGGTGGGCTTGCCCGCGGCGTTGCGCTCCATTTCGCCCACGCCGCCGGCCACGGCCGTCATGTCGCGGATGACCTTGCGCCGCGCCAGCCGGTCGGTAATGTCCGACAACGACACCTCGATGCGGTTGTAGCTGTCGAACTCAAAGGCGTCGAGCCGGCCCTTGTCGTTCTGCTTCTTGCGCTGCTGCACCTTGCGCAGAATGGCGTAGGCCGGGTTTTCGGTGGAGCGAATCACCACCTCGCCCAGCTGCTGCGCCGCCGAAGGCAGCAGGAAATTTACCGTTTGCAGGGGCTCGGTACGGCTCACGCGCCGGCTTTTGGGGCGGTAGCCCACGGCCGAGGCGGTCAGGGAATCCACCGGCTGATTCAGTTTCAGCTCGTAGCGGCCCTCTTCATCGGCGGTGGCGCCGAAGCTCGTGCCCTTCACATACACCGAGGCAAACGGCACCGGCTGCCCGGTGGCTACCTCCGTTATGCGGCCCGTAAATACTATTCGCTGGGCCACGGCCGGCGAAACGCCCACCACCAACAGCAACACTCCCAGCCACGCGCACGCGTACTTCATAACACACATCTGACGGTCGACTCTTTCCGGTACGACGCCGCTGACAAACAAATACTTTAGCGAGAAGTAGCTGCTGGCTCCGGGTTTGGAAGCAACAGCCTGATTACCACTCATAAATTCTCCGGGGTTATCGTCCAGCAGCACCGCCGCCGGGCTTTTCAGGGCTCTGGCGCCGGGGCTGCGTGTGCAAGAGACGGACACTGGCGGATTGGTTGCGTGGCCTTCGAGCCGGGCCTTGGCAGCGCTGCTATACTGGTCACGCCTTATGCCGCCAAAGCGCAAATCAATCCCCATTGCCGGGCTTAGCTTCTGGAGCCGCAAAGTACGGGACTAATGAGTTCGTAATGAAGCCTTATCCCAAAACAGGACAGCCAAACCATGCCTTTGGCACTTGTTGCAGCGCTACCGGCCTCCTTCGTATTGTCCTAAGCAGATCAGGCCCATTGCCTTGGTCCGGCAACCACCCGTACCAAAGCGTTGCGGATAGGGTAAAAACACAACGACCCGGCCGCCTGCTGGCAACCGGGTCGTTTTCGGTAGCGGGGACTGGACTCGAACCAGTGACCTTTGGGTTATGAGCCCAACGAGCTACCAACTGCTCCACCCCGCACTGTTTGGTAATGCAAAAGTAATAGGGTTTTTCGGATTTGCCGCGTCCGGGGTTATACATTTTCCCCTCAGCGCCTCTTCCATCTGATAGTCAGGCACAATATTTTTTCCAAGACACCTTAAACTGTCTGCACCGTATGTGTTTTTATCACCGTCGATGCTTCCTTATGCTTTCTTTTCTCTCCCGCTTCGCGTGCCTGCTGCTGACGGCCGGCCTGTTTACCGCCTGCAATACCAACCACGACACTGACCAGGTATCCACCGAGTCGCCCACCACGCGCCACAGCACCGCCGAGCGGCCGGATAGCAGCGGCTACTCCGTCGACAGCTCGACCACGGTAGAGCCGTAGCTACCGGGCTAGAACCGGCTGGTAATGCCGAAGTGAATCTTGGAGGCGCTGAACGAAAACGGCTGACTGTTGGCGCGGCCCACGGAGTACACGAACTGGAACAGTCCGGGCCCGGTGCGGAAGCTCAGCCCCGCGCCCAGGCCCGTAGGCAGGTCTTCGCCGGGGTTTCCGGGCAGATCCTGGCGCAGGTACGCCTGATCGGCAAAGAGAAACACGTAGGCCTCGGGGCCGGTAAATTGCCGCAGCTCTACGGTGGCCACCCCGTACTGGGCGGCGTAAAATTGCAGCTCGTTGAAGCCGCGCAGCGTGGAAAGCCCGCCGAGGCGAAACAGGTCGTTGAGAAACAGGCGGCGGTTGACCAGGGCCTCGCCGCGCACCCGGGTGAGCAGTACGCCTTGCTTGCCTACGCGGAAGTACTGCTCGGCCCGGGCGCTCAGGGTAAACTGCGTCGAGCGCAGCGGCAGGCGCTGGTAGAGCGTGTCGTTGAGGTCGGCGTTTTTGGTGATGATCTTGGTGCCCACGGCGCCCTGGGCCATCAGCAGCAGCCCGCGCCGCGGAAACAGTGGGTCGTCGAGGGAGGAGCGGGTCAGGTCGAGGCCGTAGGCGGTGTAGCGCGTGTCGATGTTGTCGGGCAGGCGGGTGAGCCGGGGCAGGTCGCGGCGGGCCAGCAGACGGGAGTTGCGCTGCTCCACAAACACGCTCACGCGGCCGGCGCTGGGGCTGACGTGGCTAAGCTGCAGGCGCGGCCGCAGCGTGAGAAAGGTGCTGTCTTGCTTGAACAGGTTGAACGTGGCTCCCACGTCGATGGGCGTACCGAAGAAGTTGGGGTGCTGATAGCCGGCATCCAGTACCTGCGAGGCCGCGTCCAGCTTGCGCCACTGCACGCCCAGCTGCTTGCCGCCCCCGCCGATGTTGCGCAGGTTCAGCGTCACGTCGCCGGTAATCTGCACGCGTTTCTGCCCGGCCGCGGGGTTAGCGTTGGGCAGCACGCCCACAATGGCGTCGAACTGGTTGGCGTTACGGTCGTCGAGCAGCAGGTAGAGGCGGGCCAGCCCGCGCGAGAAGCGCACCTCGGGGTCGGCGCGCAGCTGCACGTAGGGCAACTGGCGCAGCAGCCAGGCGGCTTCGTCCACGCGCTGCTGGCTGTAGGGTTGTCCGGGCTCGATCTGCAGGTACTTCATCAGGAAGCGCTTGCGCGTCTTGGTCTTGCCCAAGACCTGCAGCGAGTCGAATAGCACCACCGGACCGCGGTCGAGGGCGAGGCGGGCGCTGATGTCGGCGCCTTGCAGCTGCACCGAATCCAGGCGTACCTGCGCGAAGGGGTAGCCCTCGTTTTCCGCGTTTTCGAGCACGCGCTGCTGCAGGCGGCTCAGCTCGGCCGGTTGCAGGGGCTGACCGGCGTACAGCCGCTCCCGGAAGCCGGTGCGGCTGAGCACGTCTTCGCCCACGTTGCCGCGCTGCAGACGGGCCCAGCGAAACTGCTCGCCGACGTACAGGCGCACGGCCAGCGTGTCGCCGTGCCAGCGCATGTCGTCGGCCGAAGCCGTCAGGTAGGCATCGGCCTGCAGGGCCAGCAGCAGCTCGCGCACGTGACGCACGGCTTCCAGCGTGTCGTCGGCCGTGAGGCGCAGGCGGTAGCGGCGCAGCAGGCTCTGGTCAGCGGCTTCGGCCTCAAAGCGGATAAACCGGGGGCGCCCCGGCACGGCGCGGCGCAGGGTGTTCAGCGAGTCGGTACCGGCGCGGGCGCGCGGGGGCAGCGGCGGGGCCTGGGTACCGGGCAAGTTGGGCGTGGTGACGGGCGAAGTCGTTTGCGCGCGCACTGCCCCGGCCCCGCAAGTGGTTAGCCAGAATAGTACGACGAGAAAGCGCGGCACGCGGGTATACATTTGCAGGCTCCAACGCAGCGGCCGGGCTTTTCATTTCCTGCCGGCGCCGGGAAAGGGCGAAGTTGAGCGGAATTTACGGTTCTACGGCCCAGAAGTACGGCAGCGGCGCCCGGAGGCTGGCCGGCGTGGCGCCCCAGCGCCGCCCGGCCGGCCGGCGAAACTCCGCTGCCGTCGCCGCTGTTGCGTCCTTTCAGCCCTCTTTCCTACGCCCCGTGGCCGGACTCTACCTTCACATTCCCTTCTGCAAGCAGGCTTGCCATTACTGCGACTTCCACTTCAGCACCTCGCTGGGGCGCAAGCCGCAGGTGGTGCAGGCGCTGCTGCGGGAGCTGGAGCTGCGCCACGACTACCTCGGCGGGGCCGGCCTGAGCAGTATCTACTTCGGTGGGGGCACGCCTTCGCTGCTCACCGAGGCCGAGCTGCTGACCTTGTTCGAAGCCATTTACAAGTACTTCGACGTGGCGGCCGATGCGGAAATCACCCTGGAAGCCAACCCCGACGACCTCACGGCCCCCAAGCTGCGCGAGCTGGCCGCTTCGCCCGTCAACCGCTTGAGCATTGGCCTGCAGAGCTTCCACGAGCCCCACCTGCGCCTGATGAACCGCGCCCACTCCGCCGAGGAGTCGCGCCGCTCGGTGCGCCTGGCCCAGGACGCGGGTTTCGAGAACCTGAGCATCGACTTGATTTACGGCGTGCCGGCCGAGGGCGGCCACGGCATCTGGCAGCACGATTTGGAACAGGCCGTAGCCCTGCAAGTGCCCCACCTTTCCTGTTACGCCCTCACCGTGGAGCCGCAGACGGTGTTTGGCCGCCGGCTGCAGAAAGGCCTGTTCCGCCCTGCTCCCGACGAGTTCGTGGCCCAAGAGTTTGAGATGCTGCTGGCGGCCAGCCGCGCCGCCGGCTACGAGCAGTACGAAATCAGCAACTTCGCCCAGCCCGGCCGCTACTCCCGCCACAACAGCAGCTACTGGCAGGGTGTGCCCTACCTCGGCCTGGGCCCCAGCGCCCACTCCTTCGATGGCGGGAGCCGGCAATACACCGTGGCCAGCAACGCGCAGTACGTGCAGGCCCTGCTGGAGCGCGGCGAGGTGCCCGCCACCCGCGAGGCCCTCTCCCCCACCGACCGCGCCAACGAGTACCTGATGACCAGCCTGCGCACCTCCGCCGGCTGCAGCCTCCTCTACCTGCGTCAGCTCGGCGTGGACCTGGCCGCCGCGCACGCGCCCTACCTGCAGCAACTGCAGGACGACGGCTGGGCCGAGGTGACACCCGACCGCCTGCGCCTCACCGACCGCGGCAAGCTGCTGGCCGACCAGATTACGCTGGAGCTGTTTCTGGAGGCCCCGCAGTAGCGGCGGGCGCGGCAGGCGTGGTGGCGGCCGGGCAGCTATTTGCGACGCATCTGCGTAGCTTGCCCTATTACCCTTCCCCGCGTACCTTCCCCGCATGCAACGCCTGATTGATGCCGTCGAATACGGCGCCGACTTTTTCGTGGAAGAAGTCCACATCCGCGCCATCGTGTTCGACAACTCCGACGACGTGACCCTCTGGGCCACCACCGTCTTCGATGGCCAGCTTTACTTCTTTCACCTCGGCCTGCCCTTTGCCCACCTCGATGTGCTGCTGCGCCAAGCCGGGCCCCGCGCCGGCGTGCTGCAGGAGGAAGTGGCCGATGCCCTGGCCAGCGACGCCCGCCCCTGCCTGCTGGAGTACGCCACCGAGCAACGGGAGCCCGTGGTGCTGCCCGGCATTGCCCTGAAGCTTTCCTTCACCTACCCCGCCGACGAGGACGAGTTTCTCGACGAGGACGACGAGGACGCCAGCGAGGAGCGCGCCGCCGCCGACAACGTGTTTTACCTCGAAGGCATTTTCCGCCGCCTCGATGCCTGACGCCCCGCACCACGCTCCGGTCTTCTACCTGATTTCCGGCCTGGGCGCCGACGAGCGGGTATTTCAGCGGCTCATCCCCTTGCTGCACGGCACGGTGCACTACCTGCCCTGGCTGGCGCCCAATGACCCCGACGAGCCCCTGCCCGCCTACGCGGCCCGCATGGCCGAGACTATCCCCGTGGATCAGCGCTGCTGGCTGGTAGGGGTATCGTTTGGCGGCACGGTGGCCCTGGAAATGGCGCGCCTGCGCCCTTTAGCGCTGGTGGCGCTGGTGTCCAGCATTCCGGGAGCCGACCAGCTGCCGCCCCTGCTGAAGCTCATCCGGGCTACCGGCGTGCAACATTGGGTGCCGCCCCAGCTACTGGGGCTGATGCCACGCGTGGGCCAGTGGTATTTCGGGGTGGGGGGCGGCGCCGAGTACGAACTGTTTCGCCAAATTCTGCGCGACCAGGAGCCACGCTACACCCGCTGGGCCATTCGTAGCTTGTTCCGTTGGGACAGCCGCGACATCGGCCCTGCGGTGCAGATCCGCGGAACCCACGACCGGGTATTTCCGCCCGGTCCGGCCAAGGTGGAATACCTCGTGCAGGGCGGCACCCACTTCATGGTGTACAGCCGCGCCGACGAAATTGCCCGCATCCTGAATAGATTGGCGGCCGAGTTTACGGCCGAGCCGCCGGTTGTCTAGCGGTGGAATAATGAGGTGGTGAAGGGGTAAGTTTTGCGTCCTGTAGCTAGAATGCGCAAACGGCCTCCCAAACATCAGCTCCCCCCTTTCACCGCCTTCCCAATTCACCCTATGTTCTCGCTTCAGCACCACGGCCGCTCTTTCAGCTTCGATCCGGCTGCCCCGCTCGATATTGCGCTGCCGCTGGCTCCCGGTCCCGACCAGGTAAACTGCTTCTGGGCCGAGCCGGTGGAGATAGAGGTTATCCGCGTGGGGGAGTTCGTCGGCTCGGTGGCCGAGGGCGGCAGCACCAACTACAAGCGCGTGCACCTGACGCCCCACGGCAACGGCACCCACACCGAGTGCTACGGCCACATCAGCCCCGACCCGGCCGCCACCCTGCCCCGCTGCCTGGAGCGGTTCCTGTTCGTGGCTTGGCTGATTTCCGTGGCGCCGCGCCGGCGCCTCGACGGCGACCTGGTGGTGGAGTTGGCCGACGCGCTGCCCGTGCTGGCGGGCGCACCCGTGCCCCCCGAGGCAATCATTCTGCGCACGCTGCCCAACGAGGACGCCAAGCGCCGGCGCCACTATTCCGGCCAGAACCCGCCTTACTTGAGCGCCGAGTTGGTGCAGCACCTGGTGGAGCAGGGCATCGAGCACCTGCTGCTCGATCTGCCCAGCGTCGACCGGGAGCTGGACAACGGTGTGCTGGCGGCCCACCACGCCTTCTGGCAGTACCCCGACCGCATCCGCCGGGGCGCGACCATCACCGAGCTCATCTTCGTGCCCGACACCGTGCCCGACGGCCTGTACCTGCTCAACCTGCAGGTGACCATGCTGGAGCTGGATGCCAGCCCCAGCCGCCCGGTGCTTTATGCCCTCAGCGAGACCACCGACGGCTGGGCCGGGCACTAGGCCGGCCCCGATGCTGGTGAAGAACGAGTTTTACATGCCGCCTGGTGTACGGGCTGGGCCCGGCTAACGTCACCAGCTTACCAAGAAGCATTTTCTCCCAGGAGTGGCAGGAGCAGGCTCTTCCACGAGCTGAACGCGCACCCGCACGGCCCCGGTCGGCTTGAGCCGGCGGGCCAGCCCGGTAATGAGCCCGTACTCGTAATCGGCTGGTGCGGGGGTGATGCACTCTACGCGCAGCGCGCGAGGGCCAATGGTTTCACAGCGGTACGAGCCGATGTCGTCTCCCTGAATATTGGCGCGCAAGGAGGTATTGAGCGAGGCCAAGGCCTGCTCCAGCGTAATCAGCCCCTCGGGCCACACGCTGTGCTCCACCACCTGCAGGCCTGCGGCGTACAGCGTAGGCCGGCCGTAGTGCGCTTCTATATCGGCCAGCACCTGCAGCCACTTGGCCACCGGGTACCACTCGCCCGGCTGCGGCGCGGCGGGCAGCCCATGCCGAACCAGCAGTTCACCCGCTTGCTGCGGCAGGCGCAGCGTAGCGGCCACCACGCGCAGCGTTTCACCGTTGACTAAGCCCGCCGGGGCTTCGGAGCCCGAGGCGGTACGGGTGGTGGGCAGGGACATAAGGCGACAGGCTGGTGTACTGACGGATACGGCCCAATCCAGCAGACGTGGGCAACCCAATAACGGAATAAAGTCACGCCCAATCCCGGCGCAGCCAAGCCTTAGTACACCCAACGCGAAAAAGCCCGCCGATTAGGCGGGCTTTTCAATGCTTGGGAGCCGGCTTACTTAAGCAGCAGCTTCTTCCGAAGCAGCAGCCGGCACTACCGTCACGAACGAACGGTCTTTGCGGCCTTTGCGGAACTGCACCGTGCCGTCAACCAGCGCGAACAGGGTGTGGTCTTTGCCGATACCCACGTTCTGACCGGGGTGGTGCTTGGTGCCGCGCTGACGCACGATTACGTTGCCAGCAATGGCCAGCTGACCACCGTAAAGTTTCACGCCGAGACGCTTAGCATGCGATTCGCGGCCGTTGTTGGAGCTACCTACGCCTTTCTTGTGTGCCATGGTATTTGGAGGAGTTGCCGGTTGATAGTTGTCTGTTGTCAGCTTGTTTTACCAGCGCCTTGCGGCCCCGACAACTGACAACCCAGGACGGACAACTAATTAGCCGATGCTGTTGATCATTACTTTGGTGTAGTCCTGACGATGCGTGTTGAGCTTCTTGTAGCCCTTACGACGCTTCTTTTTGAAGACAATCACCTTGTCGCCACGCACGTGACCCAGGATGGTGCCTTTCACTTTGATGTCGGACAGGAACGGAGCGCCCACGCTCAGGGTGCCGTTGTTGTCGGTCAAGAGTACATTGCCCAACTCAACCTCGTCGCCGACGTTGCCGGCCAGTTTGTGGGCGTACACAAATTTATTGGCTTCGACTTTCGTCTGCTTGCCGGCTATGTCTACGATTGCGTACATCAGTTCTCCGCAGGTTTTCTGAAAATGGAAGGCAAAAGTACGATGTTGTTTTGACATGCGCAAGCCTAACGCATTAAACCTCATACACTCGCCCTGTTTTACCTTACCTCAGCCTTTAGGCAGGAACCCGCAACGCTGGCACGCGCATAGCATTTTTGTGGACAACTTGAATTGTTAACAGAGCAAATGTGGAAAACTTTCTTCAAACACTAGATTTTATTCAGAATACTTAGCTTTTACCAAGAAATAAACGCGCACTTGGCGTCTCGTCGCTTAGCAAAAAATTAACAGACAAAAAAGCCCGCTTCACCCTCGCCGGTCGGGCGGGTGGGCTTATCTTTGGTCTCCTGGCCCGCCTAACAGGCGCTGGCCTTGGCCGCTGAGGCGCGCCAAACAAATCAAGCCGGCCGTGGTTGGACTCCCCAGCCAAGCAGCAAGCCGGCCTGCTTTTTTCCGACCGTATTCATTCCAGTCGCTCAGCTTATGGAACCGTTACTCGTTGAAAACCCCAACCGCTTCGTCCTCTTCCCGATCCAGAACGACGACGTGTGGCAGATGTACAAGAAAGCCGAGGCGTCCTTCTGGACGGCCGAGGAAATTGACCTGTCGCAGGACCAGAAGGACTGGGAAGGCCTGAACGACGGCGAGCGGCATTTCATTTCGCACGTGTTGGCCTTCTTCGCCGCCTCCGACGGCATCGTGAACGAGAACCTGGCCGTCAACTTCATGCAGGAGGTGCAGATGCCCGAGGCGCGCTGCTTCTACGGCTTCCAGGTGATGATGGAAAACATCCACTCGGAGACGTATTCGCTGCTGATCGACACCTACATCAAGGACCCCAAGCAGAAGGATTACCTCTTCAACGCGCTGGAAACCGTGCCGGCCGTAGCCAAGAAGGGCGAGTGGGCCATCAAGTGGATCAACTCCGAGAACTTCACCGAGCGGCTGATTGCCTTCGCCGCCGTGGAGGGCATCTTTTTTTCCGGCTCGTTCTGCTCCATTTTCTGGCTCAAGAAGCGCGGCCTGATGCCGGGCCTGACCTTCTCCAACGAGCTGATCAGCCGCGACGAAGGCCTGCACTGCGACTTCGCCTGCCTGCTCTACGAGCGGTACCTGCAGCACAAGCTGCCCCAGGAGCGCGTGCACGAAATCATCCGCGACGCGGTGCGCATCGAGCAGGAGTTCGTGACCGACGCCCTGCCCGTCAACCTGATCGGGATGAACGCGCAGGCCATGTCGCAGTACATCGAGTTCGTGGCCGACCGCCTGCTCGTGTCGCTGGGCTACCAGAAAATCTACAACGCTTCCAACCCCTTCGATTTCATGGAAATGATTTCGCTGCAGGGCAAAACCAACTTCTTCGAGAAGCGCGTGGCCGAGTACCAGAAGGCCGGCGTGATGAGCGACCGGGACCAGAACGTCTTCTCGCTCGACGAAGACTTCTAAGCCGGTTTCGTTTCCCGGAATGCCAAGCCCGCGGCCGACAGGTCGCGGGCTTTTTGGTGGCCGGGCGTGAGCAAAGCCCTCCACGACCTGCCCACGCCCGGCCACCAACCAGCTTAGCAAAACCACCCGAAATCAACAACCCGATTTTGGCCCGCCGACGCGCTCAAACCCGGCTGTGGAAAACTCCGAAAAATCGGCCCGCGCGGTGGCTGCAGCGCATTGTGGAAAACTTTCCGCGCGCGGATTGATTCACACGGTCGCAGCGGCCGAGTATATTCCGGACATCATCGGCGCGGGCCTGGCGAGAAACGGAGCAGCTTGGGCTGCTGCCGGTCTGCCGAGCCCGCGTCGCCGCAACCTCCTCACACTCCACAACTTCTCACCAACCCACTGCACTGCCTATGTTGGTAATTAAACGCGACGGCCGGCGCGAGTCCGTCAAGTTCGACAAAGTCACGGCCCGCATCGAGAAGCTTTGCTACGGGCTGAACATGCTCTTCGTCTCCCCCATCGAGGTGGCCAAGAAGGTCATCGACGGGATTTACGACGGCGTGACGACCGTGGAACTCGACAACCTGGCGGCCGAAACCGCCGCTTCGCTCACCACCAAGCACCCGGATTACGCGATTCTCGCGGCCCGCATCGCGGTGAGCAACCTGCACAAGGTGACCTCGAAGTCCTTCTCCTCCACGATGAAGCGGCTCTACACCTACGAGGACCCGAAGACCGGCGAAAACGCCTCGCTGGTGGCCCGCGACGTGTGGGAAGTGGTGCACAAGCACGCCGCCCAGCTCGACTCGGCCATCATCTACGACCGGGACTACAACTACGACTACTTCGGCTTCAAGACGCTGGAGCGCTCCTACCTGCTGCGCCTCGACGGCAAGGTGGTGGAACGCCCCCAGCACATGCTGATGCGCGTGGCGGTGGGCATTCACAAGGACGACATCGAGCAGGCCATCGAGACCTACAACCTGATGTCGGAGCGGTGGTTTACCCACGCTACGCCTACCCTCTTCAACGCCGGCACGCCCAAGCCGCAGCTGAGCTCCTGCTTCCTGCTCACGATGAAGGACGACAGCATCGAGGGCATCTACGACACGCTGAAGAACTGCGCGCTGATCTCGCAGTCGGCCGGCGGCATCGGGCTGGCCGTGCACAACGTGCGCGCCACCGGTAGCTACATCAAGGGCACAAACGGCACCTCCAACGGGCTGGTGCCCATGCTGAAGGTGTTCAACGACACGGCCCGCTACGTGGACCAGGGCGGCGGCAAGCGCAAGGGCGCCTTCGCCATCTACATCGAGCCCTGGCACGCCGACATCTTCGACTTCCTGGACCTGAAGAAAAACCACGGCAAGGAGGAAAACCGCGCCCGCGACCTGTTCTACGCCCTCTGGATCAACGACCTGTTCATGAAGCGGGTGGAGGGCAACGGCGAGTGGACGCTGATGTGCCCCCACGAGTGCCCGGGCCTCGATACGAGCTGGGGCGAGGACTTCGAGCGCCTGTACCAGAAGTACGAGCGCGAAGGCCGCGGCCGCAAGACCATCAAGGCGCAGGACCTCTGGTTTGCCATCCTGGAAAGCCAGACCGAGACGGGCACGCCCTACATGCTGTTTAAGGACGCGGCCAACCGCAAATCCAACCAGCAGAACCTGGGCACCATCAAGTCCTCGAACCTGTGCACCGAGATTATGGAGTACACGGATGCCGACGAAATTGCCGTCTGCAACCTGGCTTCGCTCGCGCTGCCGCGCTACGTATCGGAGAAGGACGGCAAGCCCTTCTTCGACCACCAGCGCCTGTTCGAGGTGACCTACCACGCCACCAAGAACCTGAACAAGGTTATCGACATCAACTACTACCCCGTGCCCGAGGCGGAGCGCTCCAACAAGCGCCACCGCCCCATCGGCCTGGGCGTGCAGGGCTTAGCCGATACCTTCATTGCCCTGCGCATGCCCTTCGAGAGCGACGAAGCCAAGGGCCTGAACAAGGACATCTTCGAGACCATCTACTTCGCGGCCGTGACGGCCTCCAAGGACCTGGCCAAGCGCGACGGGCACTACGAGACCTTCCCCGGCTCGCCCATCAGCAAGGGCCAGTTCCAGTTCGACATGTGGGGCGTGACGCCCGAGTCGGGCCGCTGGGACTGGGACGCGCTGCGGGCCGAGGTGATGGAGCACGGCGTGCGCAACTCGCTGCTGGTGGCGCCCATGCCCACCGCCTCGACGGCGCAGATCCTGGGCAACAACGAGTCGTTTGAGCCCTACACCTCTAACATCTACGTGCGCCGCGTGCTCAGCGGGGAGTTTATGGTGGTGAACAAGCACCTGCTCAAGGACCTGGTGAAGCTGGGCCTCTGGAACGAGCAGATGAAGCAGGACATCATCGCCGCCAACGGCTCGGTGCAGGACATTCCCAGCATCCCGCAGTCCATCAAGGACCTCTACAAGACGGTCTGGGAAATCTCGCAGCGCACCATCATCGACATGGCCGCCGACCGCGGGGCCTACATCTGCCAGAGCCAGAGCCTGAACCTGCACGTGCAGAACCCCAACTTCGGCAAGCTCACCAGCATGCACTTCCACTCGTGGAAGCGCGGCCTGAAGACCGGCATGTACTACCTGCGCACCAAAGCCGCCGCCGACGCCATCAAGTTCACCGTGCAGAAGCAAGCCGCCGAAACGCTGGAACCGGTGTACGACCAAGCCGCCGCTATGGCCTGCTCCCTGGATAACCCGGACGCCTGCGAAGCTTGCAGCGCGTAATAATGAATTGTTTTGTTAAATTGGCATTGCTACAACCTCATAGCTATCTGTATCTTGGGGCATGACATGTACGCGGTGTGGCAGT
>NZ_BAAGRA010000014.1:0-511029 GCF_054783195.1 Hymenobacter coalescens
GGGTGCTCTGGGCCAACATCGCTCTTTGTCTAAATCGTATTACCTAATCCCCAACACGCTCTAAGCTCCGAGGTCAGGCCCCGGGCCGTATCCGCCACCATTACCGATTTTTTGCCAGCGTAAACAGCCGGGGCTATCTGTACGTGAAGTGGCTGGAGTTTACTGGTTTCGGTCAGGGAGTAAGCCTTCTTACTCGTTTGTCCGATGGCCACGGAGCACAGAGCCAGCAGCTGGAGCATGAGTAGAATGCTCTTCATTGGGCGGGTAATTTTTTATGGCAATAAGGGCATAAATCCGTTTTCTACAACGGGCTGTAGGTTCAGGTAAGTATGGTCTTGTAATGGGTTGACATTCATGCTTATTGATTTACGTGTTTAATAATAGCCGGCAGGTTTGCAATGGGGGAAACCAGCCGTTTAATTCATTTATTCTTACGCCGTGCACCCCTTTTGCTGCCAAAGCCATGATGTATTCTATGGCTTTGGGCGTTTCCGAAGATATGATCAGGGCGGTTCCTTGTTCGTCCACGAAGCTGCCGTCTTTCATGGCCTTGGCAAATTCGTGGGCTTTCTGCCGGTCGGTAAATACAAAGGCCCACGACTGCCCCTCAAGCACACCGACAAACGGCCTTCTGTCCTCGAGTTTCTCGGTTTGCTTGGTGATAAAATGCCACTGCGGCAAGCTGAGAGCGGCTTTCCACAACGCGGACAGGTCTTCGTTGCGGCCACTGCTCTTAGATTTCAGCAGAAGTGAATCAATATCCGGGCTGGTCGACTGATCCATATAGAGCGGGAGTATGCTGGTGGAAAGTGCTCTTGTACGGTTGATCAGCCGATAGTATCAATATCCGAGGCCGCAATTCAGCCATCGATGGCTTCAATGCCTTGCCGCTTAAGTCGTTCCAGGTGCTGCCTCATGGCGTGTAGCTCGTCGGGCGAATGGCCCTGCCAATCCATGAATTCGCCGATTACCCGCAGCGGGTGCAGGGAGCGGTACGACTTGGTGGGGTTGCCGGGAAACTTCTTGTCCGTCAGGTTGGGGTCGTCTTCGATGGGGCCGGTGGGCTCCACGATGTAGATGCGGCCACGCCCTTCGCCCACGGCCAGCTCGGCGCCCCAGGTGGCTGCGTTCAGGGTGGCGCTCAGGTACACGTAAGACGCCTTTTTCCGCTGGCCGTAGTTGGACTGAAAACCCGGCTCGATCAGGTCGCCGGGCTGCAAATCGGCCTTGGTGCCGTGGTAGAGCGTTTGGGCGGCCAGGTCGGCGGTCGGCATTTGGGGTTGATTTGCGTGGTGAGGAGCGGGCATGGGAAACGGCGGGGTGGGTGGTAAGGAGAAGTGAGGACGGGGCTCGTCCCGCGCCTGCCCCAGCTTACTGAAGCAGGCTGCGGTGCTCGGCCACAAATTCGGCAAAGGAGGTGGGGACTCGTCCGGTGATGGTTTCCACCCAGTCGGAGGTGGGCGGGGTGGGCTGAAGCCGGGGCAGGTAATGCAGCAGGATCATGACCAGAATCAGCGTGGAAGGCAGGCCCTGCCGGCGCTTGGTGAGGTAAAAGCGCAGCAGATTCGGCGACTCAAACCGGATGGGCCGGCCCAGCGTCCGGCTCAGCTCGGCGGCCATTTCGCCAAACGTCAACTGGTCGTGACTGGTCAGGTCATAGCTTTTGTGCGCGTGGCGGGGGCTGTCGGCAAGCACCTGGGCGGCCACCCGGCCCACGTCGTCTACGTCTACCAGCGTGAATTTGGCCTGGCCCGCCGGCAAGAAAATCAAGTGGTTGCTTGTCAGATCATCCCGCAGGGAAGAGGTGAAATTCTGCATGAAATAGGCCGGGCGCAGGAAGGTGTAGGCCAGGCCGCTGGCGCTGATGAGCTGCTCAATTTTGTGGTGCGGAATCAGCGAGTTGCGCTCCACGCCTTGTACCGAGAGAAACACGATGTGCCGCACCTGCGCGGCCTTGGCAGCCTGTATGAGCGGCGCAAAGTAGCGGGCCACGTCGGCCAGGGCGGGTGGCCGTAGCAGAAAAAGCACGTCCGTGCCCTGCAGGGCCGGCGCAAACGTCGCTTCGCGTTCGAAGTCGAAGGGCACGACCCGGTCGGCGAGGCCGGCCAGGGCCGGGCTGTCGGCGGCCGGGTTGCGCACGCCCGCCACCACGCTGATGCCCGGCCGGGGGCGCGACAACGCACGCAGGGTAGCCAGACCAACATGGCCGGTGGCGCCGGTGACGAGGATGTTCATAGGCGGAGGCGGGGGGGAGTGCGCTAAGCTAAGCACCCACCCCGAAAACCTGTGCCGCCCGGGCCGCCGCAGAAGCCCCGAGGCAGCGCACCGCACTGGGCACGGGGTAAATACCCGGCTTGGGGCCATTGGCCGGACCAATGGACCACAACCCGGCGGCTTACCTTGGCGCGCCGTCGTGCGTACCTTGCTTGCCACGTTTCCGACGCTGCCGCGCCTCAGCCCCGCACCTGGCAGCGCATTCCACCGCCCATGAACATCTTTGTTGTCAATTCCGGCTCCTCGTCCATCAAGTACCAGCTGTTCCGCTGGCCCCAGGAGCAGCCCGTCTGCTCCGGCCTGATTGAGCGCATCGGTTTGCCCGAATCCCTCATCACCCACACCGCGTTCGGCGCCGCTGGCGAGCCGCAGAAGCAGCAGCACGTACTGGACCTGTCCGACCACGCCGCCGGCCTGCGCGAGGTGGTGCGTTTGCTCACCAATGCCGAAACCGGCGTGCTGCAGGACCCGGCCGAAATGCACGTGGTGGGGCACCGCGTGGTGCACGGCGGGGAGGAGTTTGCCGCCACCACGCGTATCACGCCGGCCGTAAAGGCCAAAATCAAGAGCCTGTTTGCCCTGGCGCCGCTGCACAACCCCGCCAATTACCTCGGCATCGAAGTGGCGGAAGAGCTGTTTCCGCAGGCCCACCAGGTGGCGGTGTTCGATACGGCCTTTCACCAGACCCTGCCCGAGCACGCCTTCCGCTACGCCCTGCCGGCCCAGCTCTACCACGAGCACGGCATCCGGGCCTACGGCTTCCACGGCACCAGCCACAAGTACGTGGCCGCGCAGGCCGCTGCCTACCTCGGCCGGCCCGACGCGCGCCTCATCACGGTGCACCTGGGCAACGGCAGCAGCATCACGGCCGTGCAGGCCGGCCGCTCCGTGGATACCAGCATGGGCCTGGGCCCCATGGGCGGCCTGGTGATGGGCACCCGCGCCGGCGACATCGATCCGTCCATCATCTTCCACCTCATCAACCAGCTGGGCTACTCCGCTGAGCAGGTAAACACGCTGCTGAACAAGCAAAGCGGCATGCTGGGCCTCACCGGCCACAGCGACATGCGCGACGTGGGCCAGGCCGTGGCGGCCGGCGACCCGGATGCCACGCTGGCGCTGCAACTCTACGGCTACCGCATCCGCAAATACATCGGCGCTTACGCCGCCGCTTTGGGCGGACTGGATGCGGTGGTATTTACGGCCGGGGTAGGGGAGAACGATGCCGCCGTGCGCCGCCTGGCCTGCGAAAAACTGGAGTTCCTGGGCATTCGGCTGGATGCGGCCCGCAACGAAGCACGTGCCCGCGGGCTGCGCGAAATCAGCGCGGCCGATGCGGCGGTGAAAGTGCTGGTGATACCCACCAACGAGGAACTGGAAATAGCCCGGCAGTGCGCCGAGCTGCTGGGGTAGCTTCCTTGGGCTTCCGGCCGCCTTAGCCGGGCCGCCGATGGCCTGACATCCCCGCCGCCAATGGCCTCACCCCCCGGCCCTCTCTCCCATGGAAAGGGGGAGCCTGGCGTCAGCAACCTCAGCAAGGATTGCGGGCGCCATGAGCCCGCGCTCATGGCGCCCGCGCCGTTCTGGAGTTATGAGAGGGTATTGGCGAACCGGGCGTCGTCGGCGGGGCGGCGCAGCGCGAGCGGAGGCTGCCCCGCGCCGCCAGCTGAGGTTGCTGACGCCAGGCCCCCCTCTCCACGGGATAAGGGGCGGGGGGGAGGCCATCGGCGGCCGGTGAGGCAAACGGCTAAGGCCAATTCCGTAACTTTCGCGGCCTTGCCCTCGCCTCACCCGCCCGTGCCCGCCCCCGCCAAGCTTTCCGTCGTCATCGTCAACTACAACGTCTGCTACTTTCTGGAGCAGACGCTGCTGTCGGTACGCCGGGCGGTGGAGAAGCTCGCGCAGCCGGTGGAGGTGTTCGTGGTCGATAACAACTCCGTGGACCGCTCCGTGGCCATGGTGCGCCAGCGCTTCCCCGAGGTCATTCTGATCGAGAACAAGGACAACCCGGGCTTCTCAAAGGCCAACAACCAGGCCTTGCGCATCGCCCAGGGCGAATACCAGCTGCTGCTCAACCCCGACACGGTGGTGGAGGAAGACACCTTCCTGCGCTGCTGCGAGTTCATGGACGCGCACCCCGACTGCGGCGGCCTGGGCGTGAAAATGCTCGACGGGCAGGGCAAGTTTCTCCCCGAAAGCAAGCGCGGCCTGCCTACGCCCTGGGTGGCTTTCTACAAGGTGTTCGGGCTGGCGGCGCTGTTTCCGAAGTCGCGCCGTTTCGGGCGCTACCACCTCGGCTTCCTCGACCGCGACCAGACGCACCGCGTCGAGGTGCTGAGCGGGGCCTTTATGCTCATGCGCAAAACGGCACTGGACCAGGTCGGGCTGCTCGACGAGGACTACTTCATGTACGGCGAGGACATCGACCTCTCGTACCGGCTCACGCAGGGCGGCTGGCAGAACTACTACTACCCCGGCACCCAGATCATCCACTACAAGGGCGAAAGCACCAAGCGCACGAGCGTGAACTACGTGTTCGTGTTCTACCGCGCCATGGTCATCTTCGCCCGCAAGCACTTCGCCCCGCAGCGGGCGGGCACGTTTTCGCTGCTCATCAACCTGGCCATCTGGCTGCGCGCTGGCGTGGCCATTGCGCGCCGCTTCTGGGACCAGGCCTGGCCTATCCTGCTCGACGCGCTGATCATCTTCGTGGGGATGTACTTCCTGAAGACGTACTGGGAGCGAAACCACAAGTACGTGCCCACGCCCTACCCGCCGCAGTATATGCTGGTAGCCGTGCCCGCCTACATCACGCTCTGGCTGAGCTCGGCCTACCTGAGCGGGGCCTACGACGAGCCGGCCAAAACCGCCCGCATCGTGCGCGGCATCTTTTTCGGCACGGTTATCATCTCGGCGGCCTCCAACTACCTCGATGCCTGGCGCTTCTCCAAGGCCCTCATCGTGCTCGGCGGCGTGTGGGCGGTGGCAGCCATGGTGGGCCGGCGGCTGGTGCAGCACTTCCTGCGCTACCGCGACCTGCGCCTTTCCGAGCGGCGGCAGAAAAACATTGCCATCGTGGGCTCCCAAGCCGAAAGCGCCCGGGTGCGGCACCTGCTCGAAGCCGCCGCCGTGCAGGCGCGCATCATCGGGTTCATCAGCCCCACCGAAGACGGCGCCTCCGTCGACGCGCCCGACGACCTGCTCGGCTCGCTGCGCCAGCTCGACGAGGTGCTGCGCATCTACGCCCTCGACGAGCTGATTTTCTGCGGCAAGGACCTCTCGGCCGGGCAGATCATGGGCCGCATGGTGCAGCTGCAGCAGACGCACCCCGACGTATCGTTCAAGATTCTGCCCGAGGACAGCGAGTACATCATCGGCTCCTCCAGCAAGGACTCGCCCGGCGACTACTACGCCCTCGACATCGAGCTGAACCTCTACAAGCCCCAGCAGCGCCGCGCCAAGCGCCTCGTCGACATCCTGCTCAGCCTGGGCCTGCTGGTGGGCGCCCCGCTGCTGGTGGGGCTGCAGCGCCACGCCGCCGGCTACCTGCGCAACGTGTTGCGCGTGCTGGCCGGCCGCCGCACCTGGGTAGGCCTGCGCTACCTCGCGCCCCGCCAGGGCTCGGCCCGGGCCGTCCTCTCGCCCGCCGACCACGCCGAGCGCGAGGCCCTGCCGCTCACCGAGGCCACCCGCCGCCGCCTGGAGCTGCTCTACGCCCGCGACTACACGCCCGCCGACGATGTACGGCTGGTGCTGCAAAACCTGCGCGGGCTGGGGCGGGAGTAGGAGGCCGGTCGGGTGGGCAGTATACTTGGCCGATTATCTTACCTACTTGCCCGATGGGACAACTCCTGGACTTGGACGAATGGGGCCTGAGGGCCGAGCAGCTACTCGGGCTGAACAATCCGGCCGCAGTGCACATCAGCTTGACCTGGCCCGACTACCATACCCTGATGCCGTACGGGCCCCGGGAGCGGATCCGACGCATTGATGCGCATTACCGCCGCGACTACCAGCGGCTGCGGGCCGCGCTGCCGGCCGGAGAGCTGGAACTGACCGGAACGCCCCGCCGCCCGACGGGCGTCCGGCTAAGGCTGCCCTTGGATGAGCTGCCCAGGCTGCTGGAGCAGGACTTTATTGGCTCCATCCTGGTTCAGGACATCGTGGGAATGGCGCGGGTGAAGCAGGAGGCAGGCCCCCGATTTTGGTGCGTGGAGGCCCGGTTTGCGGTGCAGATAGAAAACGCCACGAAAGGTCTGCAGCTCTACGAAGACCGAATGCTGCTGGTGCAGGCTGCTTCCGAAGTCGAAGCCAAGCAAAAGCTGATGACCGGGTTTGAGGGGTACGCCAAGCCCTATTTAAACAACAGCGGGCAGTTGGTGCGCTGGCAATTCGAATCGTTTTTAGATACCTATTCGCTCGACGTCCATTCCGCCAGTGAGTTCACCAATGAGCAGGGTGTGGAGGTGTTTTCCCGGCTGAAGCGTCGGCGCCTCCGGCCCGATGGGGAGTGGCACCCCGGCGGATAACCGGTTGGTGCTTAAGCCCGGTGCGGCCAAAGTGAGCCGCGCCGCGGTTGAGGTTGTACCTTTGCTACCTTTCCCCGTCCCCACACTTCCTCCCCGCATTCCCCCTATGACTACCGCTACTGCCGCTGCCATGTCTGCTACTTCGCTTCTGTCCGACCGCATCAAGGCCCTGGAAGAGTCCCAGACCATTGGCATGGCCAAGAAGGCCCGCGAGCTGGCCGCCCAGGGCGTCGACGTGATTAGCCTGAGCTTCGGCGAGCCGGACTTTCAGACGCCGCAATACATCAAGGACGCCGCCAAACAGGCCATCGACGAAGGCTTTACCTTCTACACGCCGGTGCCCGGCATCCTGCCGCTGCGCCAGGCCATTGCCGATAAGCTCAAGCGCGAGAATCAGCTCGACTACCAGTGCGAGAACATCGTGGTGAGCACCGGCGCCAAGCAGGCCCTGGCCAATGCCGTGCTCAGCCTCGTCAACCCCGGCGACGAAGTTATCATCTTCTCGCCCTACTGGGTGAGCTACGAGGAGATGGTGAAGCTCGCCGAGGGCGTGACGGTGCGCCTCGTTGGCTCGCTCGAAAACGACTACAAAGTGACGGCCGCGCAGCTGGCTGCGGCCATTTCGCCCCGCACCAAGCTGGTCATGTATTCCTCGCCCTGCAACCCCACCGGCGCGGTGTGGTCGCGCGAGGAACTGGCCGCCATGGCCGAGGTGGTGGCGCGGCACCCGCAGGTGCTGGTGCTGGCCGACGAGATTTACGAGTACATCAACTTCGTCGGGGAGCACGTGAGCCTGGCGCAGTTTCCGGCCGTGAAGGACCAGGTCATCACCGTCAACGGCTTCTCCAAGGGTTACGCCATGACGGGCTGGCGCATCGGCTACCTGGCGGCCCGCAAGGAAATTGCCGCCGCCTGCGAGAAGATGCAAAGCCAGGTGACCTCGGCTACCTGCTCCATCACGCAGCGCGCGGCTCTGGCGGCTCTGCAGGGCGGCCGCAGCTCGGCCGACGAGATGGTGACGGCCTACCGCCGCCGCCGCGACCTAGTGCTGGAGCTGGTGAAAGACATTCCGGGCTTCATCACGCCCACGCCGGAGGGCGCCTTTTACATCTTCCCCGACGTGTCGGCCTACTTCGGCAAGGCGACGCCCGCCGGCGACGTCATTGCGTCGGCTTACGATCTGGCCATGTACCTGCTCAACGACGCCCACGTGGCGGCCGTCGACGGGGCCGCCTTCGGTGCGCCGCAGTGCCTGCGCTTCAGCACCGCCACCGCCGACGAGAAGCTGGCCGAAGCGTTCCGCCGCGTGAAGGCCAGCCTGGCCCGGCTGCAGTAAGCGTCTTTAGCAACTCAACCCAAACAGCCGCGCCGGCTTCCCTCGGGAAGCCGGCGCGGCTGTTTGGGTTGAGCAGAACCAGTGGTGCTCGTTTACCGGGCCCCGTGATGCTCGTCGATGGCTTGGTCCATGGCCGATTTGAAGTCGGTCATGAGCTTGTCGCGCTCATCGTTGGTGCTGTGACGCAGGATTTTTTCCACCATGCTCCGGTACACGCGCACCATGAACTCGTGGCCGTACGTGGCCAGAAAGTCATCGTGCACCTTGTCGAAAGCGACTTTTTCGGCGTCGGAAATGGAGAGTGATAAGGCCAGCCAGGCCTTGGCGTTGTTGGCCAGGCTGGTTTTCAGGTCTTCATCCATAAAATAGAGGGGTTAGGGTTCAATGAGGGGCGAGGAGCCGTGCGGAACCCCAACTACCAGCACCAACCCCGAAGCGCCGGGTTTCGTGCTCGGTGAAGGTACGTTTCTTTCCGGCAGCAATTTGCAAGCGGTAGCGCGGCGCGCGGCGCGGGTTATCTTTGCGGCTTCATTTGCCCTGCTTTCCCTGATGCCCGCTGCCGCTTTGTCGTCGCCCGCCACGCTGCCCGAACTCTTTACCGCTTTCAATGACCTGACCGTGCTCATCGTGGGCGACGTGATGGTCGACGCCTACGTGTGGGGCAAAGCGGCCCGTCTTTCGCCCGAAGCCCCCGTGCCGGTAGTGAACGTGACGCGCACCGAGCAGCGCCTCGGCGGGGCCGCCAACGTGGCCCTGAACGTGCAGGCCCTGGGCGCCACGCCCCTGCTGTGCGCCGTCATCGGGGCCGACCCCGGCGGCGACCAACTGGTGCAGCTACTCCACGAGCGGCACCTGCCCGCCGACGGCCTGGTGCGCAGCCAGGAGCGGCCCACCACCGTGAAGCAGCGCATCCTGGCCCACGGCCAGCAGCTGCTGCGCATCGACGCGGAAGTGGAAACCGACCTGAGCACGGCCGAGGACGCGGCCCTGACTGAAGCCTACGAGCAGCTGCTCGACCGCGCCGACGTGGTCATCTTCGAAGACTACGACAAGGGCGTGCTCAACGCGGCGCGCATTGCCCAATTCATTGCCCTGGCCCGTGCCAAAGGCGTACCCACGGTGGTCGACCCGAAGAAGCGCAACTTCCTGGCGTACCGCGGCTGCACGCTGTTTAAGCCCAACCTGAAGGAGCTGCGCGAGGGCCTAAAGCTGGACTTCGCCGACGGCGACAACGCCGGCTTGGAGCACGCCGTGGCCGCCCTGCGCGAGCATCTGGCCCCCGACATGGTGCTGGTGACCCTTTCCGAGCGCGGCGTGTTCTGCGACGCGGCCGCCACCGGCCCGGTGTACCTGCCCGCCCACGTGCGCGCCATTTCCGACGTATCGGGCGCCGGCGACACGGTTATCAGCATTGCCGCGCTGTGCGTGGCCCTGGCGGTAGCGCCAGCCAGCATGGCCGCGCTGGCCAACCTGGGCGGTGGCCTGGTGTGCGAGCAGGTGGGCGTGGTGCCCATCGAAAAGACGCGCCTGCTGCAGGAAGCCGAGGCCGCCGCGGTGCTGTAAGCGGAAAACGTTTGTCCTCCTGACGCGGGAAGGGCCTTACCAAGCCTGAACGAGTCGTGGTGACGGTAATCGTTCAGGCAGGATAGGGCCCTTCCCGCGTCAGGAGGACGGCTTTACTCCTTGTGCGGCGGCACTTACGCCAGATCCTGGCGCATGCGCAGGCTGTGCTCCTTCACCGTATCGATGAACACGCGCACGCGGTCGGGGTTGGTGTCGGGGTACACGCCGTGGCCGAGGTTGGCAATGTGGCGCTGCGGGCCGAAGCGGTCCAGCATCTCGATGGTGGCGGCGCGCACCTGCTCCGGCGAGCCGTACAGCGCGCAGGGGTCCAGGTTGCCCTGCAGGGTTTTGTCGCCGACGAGGGGGCGCACCTGGCGCGGGTCCTCGTTCCAGTCGAGGCCAATGGTGCGGCAGGGCATCTGGGCGAAGTCTTCGTGGGCAAAGAAGGCACCCTTGGCAAACACCGTCACGGGCACGTCGGCGGGCATGGCCGCGCAGATTTCGCGGATGTAGGCGGCCGAAAACGCGTGGTAGTGCTGGGGATTCAGGATGCCCGCCCAGGAGTCGAACACCTGCACCATGTTGGCGCCGGCCTCCACCTGGGCGCGCAGGTAGGCAATGGTCGTGTCGGTGATTTTGCGCAGCAACTGGTGGGCCAGCTCCGGCTCCTGAAACAGCATCCGACGGGCCTTGCTGAAGGTTTTGGAGCCGTGGCCTTCTACCATGTACGCCAGGATGGTCCACGGCGCGCCGGCAAAGCCGATCAGCGGCACGCGGCCACCCAGGGCGCGCTTGGTCACGCGCAGGGCTTCCAGCACGTAGCCCAGGTGCTCGTGCGGGTCGGCCACGCGCAGCCGCGCCACGTCGGCCGCCGACTTGATGGTTTCGGGAAACAGTGGGCCGCGGGCTTCCACCATCTCGTAGGTCAGGCCCATGGCCTCGGGCACCACCAGGATGTCGGAGAAGATGATGGCCGCATCCACGTCCAGCGCGTCGATAGGCTGAATGGTGACTTCGGCGGCCAGCTCCGGCGTCTCGACCAGCTCCTTGAAGCCGCTGAGCCGGGCGCGCAGGGCACGGTACTCGGGCAGGATGCGGCCGGCCTGGCGCATGAGCCACACGGGCGTACGTTCGGTTTGTTCGCCGCGGGCGGCACGCAGGATCAGGTCGTTCTTCAGCATCAGCGGAGGGAGTTTCGGGCCGCAAAGATAACCCGCGGGCGGCAGTGACGCGCGGCTGATAGTTGTCAGGGCAACTATGGTGTTTAAGGAATACTAATTGGGCCTTCCATGATGTGAAGAATGAGCCGCTTGGGTTCAGACAGCTCCTGTACGACGGCATCAATTCCCTCGGGCGGTTCCAGTTGCCTTATGTGGTCAATATCAGCCTCGTCAAGCTTTTTATAATTGAAGCCCACGAACACATGCATTAGCGGATTACGCACGATAATCGTTGAATCCAGCTGCAACTGGTTCATGCTATTTACAACCCGAATGTGGTGCTCACCGGGCTGAATGCTTAGTTGATACGTCTCATACTGGTCGCTAACGTTGGTGTAACGGAACGTGTCCTGCGCTACCACTGTGGTGTCCCAGCGAATCAGTAAATCAGTAGCTGGCTGGGTTTGACTGCCGTTGTACACGTAAAACGTAACCTGATGCGGCTGTTGAGGCTGAGAATTGGTCGTTGTGGAGTAGTCGCAGCCCGCCATGACGCTAGCACCGCTCAGAAGCAACAGAAACCGTGACTTCACCCTACTCCTGAAACAGCGCCTTAATGGCCGTGGCCAGGAAGTTCACGCCGATGGCCAGCGTCAGAAAGCCCATGATGCGCGCCAGCGCGGCCATGCCCGGCCGGCCCAGAAACTTGGTGAGGCGCAGCGAGGAAAGCAGGATAATGTAGCTGGCCACGGCCACGAGCACGAAGCCGAAAAAGATCAGGCCCATGTCGAGGTAGGTCAGCCGCTCGGTGAAGAGGCCGATGCATACGGCCATGGAGCCCGGCCCCGAGAGCATGGGCATGGCCAGCGGGGTGAAGCTGATGTCGTCCTTGTGCATGCTTTCCTCCAGGGTCGCGTCGGACACCTTGGCGCGGTTGCCGCCGGGCGTGAGCAAATCGAAGGCCGAGCGCATGAGCAGGATACCGCCCGCAATGCGCAAGTGGTGAATGTTGATGCCGAAGAAGTTGAGCACGTACTGCCCGGCGAAGAACGACACCGATAACACGCCCACCATGTAGATGCAGGCGCGCAGGGCCGTGCGGGTGCGCTCGTGGCCGGTTTCGGTTTCGGTCAGCGTCAGGAACACGGGCATGGCCCCAAACGGGTTGACGACGGAGAAAAGCGTGGTGAAGGTGGCGAGCAGTATTTCCATGCGGTGGGGCAGGAGCGGGCAGTGGCGGCTTAAAGGTAGGCGGCCGGCGGCGTACGACGAGCCCGCAAATTGGCTATGTTTGACGAAGGCGCCATTGGGCGCCCACCGGAGTGGCCTTTCCGCCGGCCCGGTTTACTTGCTTGCCCCGATGACCAGTACCACCACCCCCGCCGATTCGCACCCCGCCGAAGCCCCCACGCCCATCGTCGGCATTCTCATGGGCGGGCAATCTGATTTGCGCGTGATGAACGTCGCCGCCGAGATGCTCCGCCAGTTTCAGGTGCCCTACGAGCTGACCCTCGTGTCGCCGCATCGCACTCCACACCGCCTCGTAGAATACGCCGAATCGGCCCGCAAGCGGGGTCTGCGCGTGATTATTGCCGGCGGGGGCGGGGCGGCTCACCTGCCCGGCATGGTGGCGGCCTTCACCACGCTGCCCGTCATCGGCGTGCCCATCAACGTGGCCACCAGCATCAGCGGCCTCGATTCCATCCTCTCCATGCTGCAGATGCCCACCGGGGTACCCGTGGCTACCGTGGCCCTCGACAACGCCGCCAACGCGGCCGTGCTGGCCGTGCAGATGCTGGCCCTGAGCAACGCCCGCCTCGCCGATGCGCTGGAGAAGTACCGCGCCGCCCTGCGCGACAAGGTGATGCGCACCGTGGACGAGCTGCGCAAGGGTGGGCTGGACGACATATAGGCGACAGAGAATTCTGGGTAGGATGCAATCGGGGGCACGCCGGGGCGCTAATTCCGCCGAACACTGCAACCAACTCGGCGGGGCGTAGTACAACTCCTCACGACTCTCTTTTCCCTCCGCCCCGCTCGTGCAAACCCTGCTTTTTCTTTCGATTCCACAGCTGTTGGCCGGCCTGGTAGCCGCGCTGGGCGGAGCAGCCCTGCTGGCCACCTGGCTGCCCCTGATCCGGGCCACCGCGTGGTGGATTCGGGTCTTCGACTTTCCCCGCCTGCAGATCGTGGGCGTCATGGCCCTGGTGCTGCCCGCGGCGCTGCTGCTCGATTTCTGGCAGCAGGGCTGGTGGGCGCGCGGTCTGGTGCTGCTGCTGGCAGGCGGCATTGTGTATCAGCTGGTGCGCATCCTGCCCTATACCCGCCTGGTGCGCAAGCAGGTGGGCGACAGCGCCGCTGCCGGCAGCCGCGGCCACGTGAGCCTGCTGATGATGAACGTGCTGCAGTACAACCGAGAGGGCGCCCGCGCGCTGGAAGTCATCCGCGAAGCCGATGCCGACATCATCATGACCGTCGAAACCGACGACTGGTGGCTCGACCAGCTACGCCCGCTGCAGCAGACGCACCCTTACACCTGCCACGAGCCGCTGGACAATACCTACGGCCTGCTGTTTTTCTCGCGCCTGCCCCTGATCGGCTGCCGCATCAAGTACCTGCTCGACGACGACGTGCCCTCCATCCACACCCAGGTGGAAATGCCCGACGGCACCCGCCTGCGCGTGTACGGGCTGCACCCCAAGCCGCCGGCTCCGCAGGAGGCCAAAACCAGCACCAAGCGCGACGCCGAGCTGCTCATCGTCGGCAAGGAAATCGATAGCAAAGACGAACCCACCATCGTGTTCGGCGACATGAATGACGTGGCCTGGTCGCACACCTCCGAGCTGTTTCGCCGCATCAGCGGGCTGATGGACCCGCGCGTGGGGCGGGGCCTGCTGCCCACTTTCCACGCCGATTACCGCCTGCTGCGCTGGCCCCTCGACCACGTGTTCGTCTCCCCGCACTTCAAGGTGGACGACATGCAGCGCCTGCCCTACGTGGGCTCCGACCACTTCCCCATCTTCATCCGCCTCAGCTACGAGCCCCACGACAAGCACGAGCAGGAGGCCAACGTGGAAAAGGCCGATACCGAAGACCACGTGGAGGCGCTCGAAAAGATCAAGGACGGCTTTCAGGAAGAGGTGGAGGAAGAGCGCTCCGACGCCACGCCGCCCCCGCCCCGCAAGCTCACCCGGGTTTACCCCGACGCTTCCGCTTACCTCTAGTCTGCGCCTAGCCCGAATGGAAGGCCCCGCCGCTGCCATTCGGCGGGGCTTTCGCGCGTAAATACCCCGCAGACCGGTGGCCCGGCTCGGGAAACGCTGATGGCGGTGCGTGCCGGCGGCCGCTAGCCTTGGTACAAAAAGCGCATCTGGCGCGCATTCACGGCCGCCGGCACGCGCCGCATCACGGCGTTGCGCAGGCCCACCAGGAACGGGTGCGTCAGCTGGGCCGCTTTGCCCAGCTGCCACGACTGCTCCACGATGCGCGTGGTGCGCGGGCGGCGGCGCTGCTCAAACAAGCGAAACGCATCCTCCGGCGCCGGCTGCTCCTGCAGGCAGCGCGCCAGCACGGCGGCGTCTTCCACGGCCTGCCCGGCCCCCTGGCCCATGTTGGGCGTGGTGGCGTGGGCCGCGTCGCCGATGAGGAGCACCCGGTCGTGGGCAAACCGGTGGATGGGCTTCAGGTCGATGATGTCGCCCCAAAGCAGCTGCGCATCGGTGGTGAGGGCCAGCAATTGGGGAATGGGCGCGTGGTAGCCGGCAAAGCGCTGCCGCAGATCGGTGAGGCGAAAGGCCCGGTACGCGGGGTTTTGGGCTGTGGTGCTGTTCAGGCAAGCAAACCAGTACACCTGCCCGTTGGCTAGGGGCACCACGCCGAAGCGGCCGGCCGGACCCCAGGTTTCGGTGGAGCGCCCGGCGGGCAGCCCCAGCGAAGCCGCGTCGATGACGCCGCGCCAGCAGGTGTAGCCCGCATACCGCGGCTGCGAGGCGGGCAGCAGCTGCAGGCGTACGCGGGAACGAATGCCGTCGGCGGCCAGCAGCGCATCGGCGGTGGCCTGGCTGCCATCGGCGAAGTGCGCCGTCACCCGGTTGCCGGCCTGCTCGAAACGAGTAAAAGCCTTGCCTCGCCGCACCATGCCGGCGGGCACGTGGGCGAGGAGCACGCGCTGCAGGTCGGCGCGGTGAATGGCAAGGTTGTCGAAGCCCAGCGGCTCGGTGAACGGGCGCGTGTCTACGTCGTTCAGCACGCGGCCGCGCTCATCCAGCAGGCTGATGGCCGTGATGGGGTGGCCGGCGGCCCGTACCGCGTCGTGCACGCCGAGGCGGTCCAGGGCCTGCATGGCATTGGCCCCAAGCACCACGCCTGCCCCGATTTCGCGCAGTTCGGCTGCGGCTTCAACTACCTCTACCTGGTGTCCTTGCCGGTGCAGGGCCAGCGCCGTGGTCAGGCCCCCGATGCCCGCGCCGATGATCAGAAATTCCATAGTGATGCTGGGCGCGGGCGCGCTACCGTCAGCCGGCCCGAAACGCGGCTGCAACTTAGGCAGGGCGCCCGGCAACTGCTACCGCATCTTTGGGTGAGGTGCGGTGGGCGCCGCGAGGGCGGCAGCGGGCCCGCCGAAACATTCCCGAACAGAAAACGACGCCTCCCAAATAGGGATGCAACCGATTGAACCAAAGAAGCGAAGGAGGCGGTTTGGGCCGAGTAGATTCGTCTTGCCTAACGCCCGAATATGAATATTCTGTTTACCTCCTTGCTGGCCGGCTTTGCCGCTTTTGCCACTCCGGCCGAGCCGGGTCCGGTGTTCAAAGCGGAGCTGCTGCCGGCCAAGGCCGCGCGCCCGGTGGCCTTTATCCCTACGGGCTGGCTGCTGGAAAAGCAGGTCAGCGGCGACCTGAACGGCGACAACCGCCCCGACCCCGTGCTGATGCTGGTGGAGCGTCCCAGCCCCACGGCCCCCGAGGCCCGGCGCGAACGGGCCTTGGTGGTGCTGCTGGCCGGAACCGACGGGCAGTTTCGCCGCGTAGCGGCTTCGGGCACCGCCCTGTACTGCACCGGCTGCTTCGAGTCGGACCGCGGCGCGGGTGGCACCCCCGAGCTGAGCATCGTGAAGGGGGTATTGTCGGTGCGGCACGTTTCGGGCGTGCAGCAGACGCTGGACCTGACGCAGCGCTACCGCTACGAGCCGACGACGGGCCGCGTGCAGCTCGTGGGCGAAAACACCATCCTGAGCAGCCGTCTCAAGCTCGACACGACGTTTAAGCGCACCGATTACCTGACGGGCCAGCAGCAGATCGAGCACATCACCGCCGACCCCAGCGACAAGAGCGGAGCCAAGCAAACCGTTAACCGCAAGGAGGCCAAAGTGCCCACCACGCCGCGCTACCTGGAGGACGTGAACGTAAGCGACCTGAAAGCGTAGGCGCTAGACCATCAGCCCCCAACGCCCCAGGGCCGGGTCGGAATTATTCCGGCCCGGCCCTGGGGCGTTGGAGGAGTTACCAGATTCGGCTGCTTCCCGCAGGCTGGTTATTGCCGCTCGAAGATGACCTGGTTGATAATCGTCTGGTACACTTGGTAGCGGCCCGGAATTTTGCGTTCCTCCACGCTGGCGCTGTGCAGCACCAAGCGGCCTTCCGGGTCAAGCCCTACCTGCTGAATCGCGCCGGCGGCCTTCGAAAGGCGGTAGAGCAGCAGGTACCGCTGATTGACCAACTCGTAGTTGGAATTTTGCGTTTTGCTGGGCTTGCCGTCGGCCGCTCCGACCTGCGTAAAGGCAAACTTCCGGTCGGTCACCTGCAAGGTGGCCGGCGAGCCGCCGGGCAGCAGCGCCGCCGTGCGGTAGATGCGCTTGTCGGCAAATGAAGCCGAGTCGACGTGGAGCACGACGCGGTTCGACACGGCCCGCCAGTTGCCCTGCAGCCGGGCCGCGTCGCGGATGGCGGTGGCGGTATCCAGCTGCGCGTGGGGGTTGGCCGACGGCCGGCACACCCACGTCACCACGCCTTCCCGCTGGAAGCTCAGGCCTACCTGCGTCTTCCGAATCTCAGGCGTCATCCACTTCGTGTAGCGTTCAAAATCGGCGTCCCACTGCTCGAAGCCGGTGCGGGGCAGCGCCGTGCAGTAGCGCAGCGGGAAACGTACCGTGTCGGCCGAAGCCATGGGGCCTTGGGCCAGAGCTGAGGAGCTGTTGAGCAGGCCGGCGCCGGCCAACAGGCCCGACGCGAGTAGATAAGCTGGGGTATGGCAGGGCATAAGCACGCGTAATGTTCCCGGCAAGATAAGCAGCGACGCGTTATGTACCGAGAGCCGTATGAGGCGGTTATGCGACGGAAACCCAGTGGATAAACCCAGGACGGAAGCTAGGAAAGGCCCGCCAGCAGCGTCTCTGCGCTTATGGGGACATGAAGCGCCCGGAGCGCGAAAACGGTTCGGGCACCTGCGTCATCTGCCGACAATCCGTAGGCAATAAAAAAGCCCCGCAGCGGCTGCTGCGGGGCTTTTTTGTGCTGAACGAGCCGAATTACTTCTTGCCGTCTACTTCTTCGTAGTCCACGTCGGTCACGTTGTCGTGGCCGGCGCCCTGGGGCTGGCCTTGGCCGTTGCCGCCGGGCTGCCCGCCCTGGAAGCCGCTGGCGTCGCCGCCGGGGTAGCCCTGGGGCTGGCCTTCGGGGCCGCCGCCCTGGGCGTACATTTCCTGCGAAGCGGCCTGCCACGCGGCGTTGATGGCCGTCATGGCCGAATCAATGCGGGCAGCGTCCTTGCTTTCGTGGGCCGAGCGCAGGTCAGCCAAAGCCGATTCGATGGCCGATTTGTTGCCGGCGCTCAGCTTGTCGCCGTACTCCTTCAACTGCTTCTCGGTCTGGAAGATCATCGAGTCGGCCTGATTCAGCTTCTCGATCCGCTCGCGCTCCGCCTTGTCGGCATCGGCGTTGGCCTGGGCCTCCTGACGCATGCGCTCGATGTCGGCGTCCGACAGACCGGACGAAGCCTCGATGCGGATTTTCTGCTCCTTGCCGGTGCCTTTGTCCTTGGCCGTCACGTGCAGAATGCCGTTGGCGTCGATGTCGAAGGTCACTTCGATTTGCGGCACGCCGCGCGGGGCGGGCGGAATGCTGTCGAGGTGGAACTTGCCGATGGTGCGGTTCTGCGAAGCCAGCGGCCGCTCGCCCTGCAGCACGTGGATCTCCACCGAGGGCTGGTTGTCGGAAGCCGTCGAGAAAGTTTCGGACTTCTTGGTCGGGATGGTCGTGTTCGACTCGATGAGCTTGGTCATCACGCCGCCCATGGTCTCGATGCCCAGGCTCAGCGGGGTCACGTCCAGCAGCAGCACGTCCTTCACCTCACCGGTGAGTACGCCGCCTTGGATGGCCGCACCCACGGCTACCACTTCGTCGGGGTTCACGCCCTTCGAAGGCTTCTTACCGAAGAACTTCTCTACTTCTTCCTGGATGCGCGGGATGCGCGTCGAGCCCCCCACCAGGATGACGTCATTGATGTCCGAAGCCGAGAGGCCGGCATCTTGCAGAGCCTTTTTGCAGGGCTCCATCGAGCGGCGGATCAGCGAATCGGCCAGCTGCTCAAACTTGGCGCGGCTGATTTTCACCACCAAGTGCTTGGGACCCGAAGCGGTAGCCGTGATGTAGGGCAGGTTGATTTCCGTCTCGTTCGACGAGGACAGCTCAATCTTGGCCTTTTCGGCGGCTTCCTTCAGGCGCTGCAGGGCCATCGGGTCCTTGCGCAGGTCCAGGCCTTCGTTCTCGTTCGAGAACGTCTCGGCCAGGAAGTTGATGATGACCTGGTCGAAGTCGTCGCCGCCGAGGTGGGTGTCACCGTTGGTCGACAGCACTTCGAACACGCCGTTGTCCAGCTCCAGGATGGAAATGTCAAACGTACCGCCGCCGAGGTCGTACACGGCCACTTTGTGGTTCGAGTGGTCTTTGTCGAGGCCGTAGGCCAGGGCAGCGGCCGTCGGCTCGTTGATGATGCGCTTCACGTCGAGGCCCGCAATGGCCCCGGCTTCCTTGGTGGCCTGGCGCTGGGCGTCGTTGAAGTAAGCCGGCACGGTGATAACTGCTTCGGTCACCGTGGTGCCGAGGTAGTCTTCCGCAGTCTGCTTCATTTTCTGCAGCACCATCGCCGAAATTTCCTGCGGGGTGTACTGCCGGTCGCCGATCTGCACGGCTACCGTGTTGTTGGGGCCGCTCACGAGCTTGTAGGCCACGTGCTTGGCTTCCTCGGTTACTTCCGAGAAGTGGCGGCCCATGAAGCGCTTGATCGACTGGATGGTATTGTGGGGGTTGGTAATAGCCTGACGCTTGGCCGGGTCACCGACTTTACGCTCGCCCTTGCCATTATCGAGGAAAGCCACAATCGACGGCGTCGTGCGGCGGCCTTCGCTGTTCGGAATTACAACCGGCTCGTTGCCTTCCATCACGGCCACGCACGAGTTGGTCGTGCCGAGGTCAATACCGATAATTTTTCCCATTGCTATGGAGATGAGTAGGAGTGAAGGTGTCTCAGTTCAGAAGCCACCCCGGCGGGGGCGGCTGTCCGGCAGATAACAAGCGGCGTACCAAGGCCAAATGCGGCCTGTTTGGCTGCCACAATGTCACCGCGCGGCAGATTCGCTGCCGGTTTTGCCGGCGGAACGGGTTGTACGGCAGAGGCAGGCGGACAGATGTTCCTGATTTGCCGGCTCAGGGGGCGGAGCCGTGCTGCCAGGCCGGGCTGCGTAGGCGGCAGCGGCAGGCCCAGCCCGGCGGGTTGCGGCCATTGACGCCCAGTACACTACTGAACTGCCAGCTGTTTCAACAGCCACGAGGCCGCTGCGGCGCTTATGTTTGCCGCATGAATCCACTGCGCGCCTATTTGCTCCGCTTTGTGCCGAATCTTACCGAGCAGGAGTGGACGGCGCTGGAGGCGGCGCTGCGCACCGAGCGGCTACCCCGCGGGGCGCACTTCGTGCAGGCAGGGCAGCAGCGGCCGGTGCTGGCCCTGGTGCTCAGCGGGGCGTTACGGCTGTACTACTCGCGGCCCAACGGCGAGGAGCGCACCACGTATTTCTTCTTTGAAAATCACTTGCTCGGCGACTATCCCAGCTGCCTGACCGGCCGGCCCAGCCAGCTCAATATTCAGGCCCTGACCGACGCCGAGCTACTGGTCTTCGATTACGCGGTGCTGCGCGGCCTTTACGACCAGTTTCCGGTGTACGAGCGGTTTGGCCGCCTGGTGGCCGAGTACCACCTGCTCGGCACCGACGCCCGCCTGACCGAGCAACTGCTGCTCTCGCCCGAAGAACGGTACCGGGCCCTGCTGGCCTCGGGCAAAACCAAGATTCTGGAACGGATTCCGCAGCACCTGGTGGCCAATTACCTGGGCATTACGCCGGTGTCATTGAGCCGCATCCGGGCGCGGGTGGCGCGGAGCGGGTAAGGCGTTTTCTTAGCTTTTGTTATCGTCGGCCGGAGACGGGTGGTCGGACCTTTGGGGTGTTCGTTCTACCACACCTCGACACCCCGACAACGCCATGAAAACCCTGCTGAAACTCGAAGAACTGGCCGAACTGCTGCTGGCCGTGGCCGTATTTGCCCACCTGCCCTTTGCCTGGTGGGTGCTGCCGGCCACTTTTCTGCTGCCCGACCTGAGCGCCCTGGGCTACCTGGCCGGGCCGCGCGTGGGCGCACTGAGCTACAACCTGTTTCACCACAAGGCCCTGGCTGTGGTCTGCGGGGTAGCCGGCTGGCTGCTCGGCGCGCCAGTGCTGCTGCTGACCGGCACCGTGCTGCTCGCCCACGCTGCCTTCGACCGCCTGCTGGGCTACGGGCTGAAGTTGCCGACGAGCTTTCAGCATACCCACCTGGGCCGCATCGGCCGCGCCACGCAGCCGCCCGCCGCCTAAGCCTGGGACGCAAACCTTCCGCTGGGGCGGCTTTTTAGGTACGCACGAACCGCGCAGTCGTCTGCCTACTCGGCTACAGAGCGGGGGACGTCAGATTACGGCCAGCCAGAAACTCCATGATGGTGCCCTGCCAGGCCGCTTTGTGCTTGCGCCAGTACGGCTCGTGGCCGCTGCCCGGAAAGTCGCGGCGCTGCTTGGGGCCGGCCAGTGCCGCGTAAATGGCGTCGGTTTCCGAGCGGGTGACGCGCGGGTCGGCTTCGCCCCACAGCAGCAGAGTGGGCGTGCGCACCTGGCGGGCGTAGGCTTCGGCGGAGAGGTCGTAAGCCCAGAAACCGTTCTGCACGCCGCCCCAGAACACGAGCAGGTGGGCCATCGGAAAAGCGGGTACGCCCATGGCGCCGAAGCGGTTTTGGGCCGTTTGCAGCATGCTGCCGTAGGGGCACTCCAAGATGTTGGCGTCGGCGCGTGTGCCAAGCTCGCTTTCGGCCCGCAGGATGGCCACGGCGCCCATGCTCACGCCGTAGAGCACCACGCGGGCCTCAGGCTGCCGTTCGCGCAGCCAGTGCACCACGGCCGCCACGTCGTCGGCCTCGCGGTAGCCCGCGGTAATGCGCTGGCCCTCGGAGCCGCCGGCGCCGGCAAAGTCGGTGAGCAGCACCGAGTAGCCCAACTGGCGGAAGTAGGCCGCCTCGGTGAGCAGGTGCGCCTTGCTGCTGGTGTAGCCGTGAAACAGCGCCACCGTGCCGCGGGCGTCGGCCACCGGGCTGTACCAGCTTTCCAGCTGGCCGTTGGGGCTCGGGATGCTGACGGTCTGAAAGAAAAACGCCGGCTCCCGACCGTTGCGCGGCTTGGGATTCTGGACACCGGTGGCCAGCAGCCAGAGTTTATCGGGCAGGCTGAGCTGCTCGGGCGAGGCCGTATGCGGCCCCGGCTCCGCGGAAAAGTGCGTGAAGCGCCAGGCGTGGTTGAACGCCACCACGTTGATCAGCAGAAAAAGCAGTAAGCCCGCCAGCAGCAACCGGCGCGTCAGGCGCCGGCGGTTCATTTGCCGCGGCGGGGTGGGCGGGCCGAAGAAGAGGCGGAGCGCCCCGAAGCGGGGCGACCGGCGCCGGGGCCGCCGGTTTTGCCGCCGCGGGGCGCGCCGCTAGCAGGCCCGACGGACTTGCCGCCGCGCGGAGCGGCACCGGCCGGGCCGCTGTTCCGGCCGGTGCCAGCTGCCGCCCGACCACCGGAGCGGCCGCCGCCTTTCGGGCCCCGGCCGGAAGCCGCTTTTTCGGCGGCGCGGCGGGCGCGGGCGGCTTTTTCAGCGGCCACCTTCTGCTCGTAGTTGGGGTCGTACTTCTGCGTAGGCTTGCGGCGGGCCGGGGCTTCCTCGCCCGGCAGGCTGGCGGCGGTCAGGCCCTTCAGCTCCTGCACTTCGTCGCTGGTCAGCTCGCGCCATTTGCCGGGGGCCAGGCCCGCCAGGGTGATGGTGGCCAGGGAGGCCCGCACCAGCCGCAGCGTGGGAAAGCCCACGGCGGCCGTCATCTTGCGCACCTGCCGGTTCATGCCCTCCGAAATGGTCAGCTCGATCCAGCTGGTGGGAATGGCCGCGCGGAAGCGCACGGGCTTGCTTCGGTCCCACAACTGGGCGGGCGGCTCGGGCAGCAGGCGCACCTCGGCCGGGGCCGTGAAACCGTCCTTGATCTGTACGCCGCGGCGCAGCTGCTCCAGCGCCTCCTCGGTCGGCTCGCCTTCCACCTGCACCCAGTAGGTCTTGGGCACCTTGTAGCGCGGCTCGGCCAGTCGAAACTGCATCTGCTTGTCGTCGGTGAGCAGCATCAGGCCCTCGGAATCGTAGTCGAGGCGGCCGACGGGGTACACGTTCGGGATGGAAATGAAATCCTTGAGCGTGGCGCGCCCGGCCTCGTCGGTAAACTGGGGCAGGACTTCGAAGGGCTTGTTGACGAGGATGTAGCGCATAAAGGCGGGGAGGGGTTATTCGAGCCAGGTATCGACTTCCTTCTGAATAGAGTCGGAGTCGCCGGCCAGCACAAAGTTCCACCCTAATTCGATAGCCTGCACGGCGCGCTGCATTTCGGCCACGTCGGCCGGGGCAAAACCGGACTCCTTTTCCATCCAGGCGGCGTAGCGGCGGCCGGTGGTCAGCAAGCCGTTTACGGCGTGCACCAGCGTGCGGTCGAGGGTCTGGCTTTTGGCCGAATCATCGGTTTCGGCGGGCTGGGGGCCGTTCAGGTGCTGGTTCACGGCCTCCAGGCAGCGCACCACGTCAGCGGCCAGCGGCTGCACGGGGCGGAACGCTTGCTTGTCGCTGATGACGTAGAGCACGTACTGAAAATCTTCGGCCGAGGGCTTCTGCTTGCTGAGCCCCGCGTGGCGCAGGAGCTTTTCGAGGGCGGTGGGGTAGTCCATAACGGCAAGATAGAGGCCGGGAAATCGAAGAACGTCATCCGGACAACGCAACCCGAAAGCAAGCGAAGCCTAGTGCCTGCCTCCGGGTCGCATTGCTTCGAATGACAAGAGAAACAACGGCCACTAAGCCAGAGAAGGCTGCTAACCGCGCTAGATACTCCCTGAGTACCGCCGAATGGCCCACTCTGCCGTGGCCAGGGCCAGCAGTAGGAAGAACAACCACGGCTCGTCGATGAGGTCCTTCAGCTCTTCCTGGGAGTAGATAACGGGCTTGAACTTGGCCTGCAGGAGCTGCTGCTCCAGTTGCTGCAGCTGCTGCGGGTAGTAGAGGCGCCCGCCGCTGCGCTGGGCCAGCTGGTAGAGCGTGTTGTGGTCGGCGCGGGCGGCGGCGGCTTCCAGCTGCTGCTCCTGCACCAGCAGCTCGCCGCGGTCTTCCTGGGGCTGGCCGGCCACGGTGGCGCGGGCCGTGTAGCGGTACAGGCCGCCGGGCAGCGGGCCCAGGTGCAGGGGGCCACCGTTTTCGCGGTTGGTAAAGGGAAAGCTGCGCGGGCGGTTCTGCTCGTCGGTCAGCGTCAGGCTGATCTGCTGCCCGTACACGCGCTCAAACACGGCGTTGTAGGTTTCCACGCCCAGCGTCACGTCGTCGGTGGTATTGAACGCGTCCTGCGTGGGGTACACGTCGAGGCGCTTGCGGCGTGCATCCTGGGTGAGCAGCTGCAAGAGGCGCGTGACGAGGCCGTCGTAGGCGGGGGCGCGCTCGTCGGGGTGGGTGGCGGCCTCGTGCAGGCGCCACTGCCAGCTGCCGTCGGTGAGCAGGGTGGCCTGGCGCTGCCCGGCCGGGCCGGCCACCAGCAGCAGGGGCCGCGTGGTGCGGGCGCTGCCCACCTGCTGGCGCAAAATTACCTCGGCGCCGCCCCCGGCCTGGGCCTGCGCCGCCAGCGGCACAGGCGGGTAGTCGGCCACGCGGGCGGCAGCCTCGGCGTCGAGGGTAAAGCGCGCGAAGTTGGGATTGACCACCGGCGAGACTTCCGGCGCCCCGGCGGCGCCCGCAGCCCGCAGGCCAGCGCCCAGCGCGTTGTACGCGGCCAGGTCCGATTGCGCGCCGAGCACGTACAGCGCCGGCAGGCGGCGGCTGCGCACGTACTGCACCACGTCGCGGCCCTCGCCGGTGCGGCTGGGCAGCTGGTGCAGAATGGCCACGTCGTAGTCCTGCTGGCTCCGCAGCGGCGCAATGCCCGGCAGCGCCAGCGCCACGTCGAAGTTGTCGTTGCCGAGCAGGGCCGTGCGCAGGGCTTTCAGGTCGGGGTGGGGGGCCGCGCCGGCCAGCAGCACGCGCAACCGGCCCTTCACCACTTCCACGTAGGCGTTGCGGGTGTTGTTAAGGGGGGTGAATTCGCCGGGCTGCTGCTCCACCAGCACCTCGTAGCGGTGCTTGCCGGGGGCAGCGGCCGTCAACGTGAACTGCGTGCGCTGCAGGCGGCGGGTGGGGGTGAGCGTGACTTGCTGGCGGGCCAGCACGCGGCCGTTTTCGCGCAGCAGCACGGTGGCCGTGCCGCCCTGCGGAAAGCCGTCGTAGCCGATTTCGGCTTCCAGCGGGAAGCGGTTGCCGGCGAAGGCCACGCGGTTGTAGCGCACGTCGGCCACGCGCAGGTCGCGGCGCGGCACGGTGTCGCCCAGGGCCAATGGGAAAATGGGGAAGGTGAAGTCGGCGTAGGCGGGCGGGCGGCCCTGGTTGGCCAGGCCGTCGGAGGCCAGCACCACGGCGGCGAGGTTACGGCCCTGGTAGCCCTGCTGCAGGCCGGTGAGCAGCCCATCGAGGTTGGTGGCCTGCTGGCGGAAGCGCAGCTGCGCGGCCCGGGCGGGAGCGGCCGTGTCGAGGGTGCGCAGCTGCACCTCGTAGCCGGCCTGGCGCAGGCGCGCGGTCATGGCGTCGAGGCCCGTCAGGGTGCGGCGCAGCGCGCTGGAATCGGCGGAGTACAGCGGCACGGAGCGGGAGTCGTCGAGGGCCAGCACCACGGTAGGGGCTTCCTGCGAGGTGGTCTGGCGGCGGAAGATGGGGCCCAGCAGCAGCCAGCACAGCAGGCTCACTAGCACGAAACGCAGCAGCGCGAGGCCCAGGTTGACGGGCCGGCTCCAGGGAGCTTTTTTGGAGTAGAGCAGCGCCGCGTAGCCCGCCCCGACGGCAAGGCACAGCAGGATAAACCAGGAAGAATAAGCAGTCGTCAGCAACGGGCGGAAGTCAGCGGATGGAGAGCCTAAGAACCCCGCCGCGGGCTAAACAGTTGCGCGCAGCATCGGTCTTGAGCTAAGGAAGGCGAAGGTAGAAAGTTGTGAGAGGCGAACCACCAGCCTGACTCGTTCCCCTACCTTTAGCTATTGCGGCAAGCGGTGCCAAGCATTATCAAGTAGGGGCCATATTTCCAGATGATCAAAATTATTGGTGCCCTTGCTGGTACCTGCGCGCTGTTCCTGCTGGTGGCTAAGTGGTGCAGCTCCGACTTGGCCCCAGCGGCCCGTTTGGGTGAGGCACACGTATTCCAAAACTTGTCCTGGGGTGATACACTCGTGCTTTCTGCCTGGTTTTCCGAGTGCGGCGAGTGGGGTGGACACCGCGAGCAAATACTGATTTATCTGCGCTCCGACAAGCGGCCGGAGGCGGGCCGAAGCTTTGTCAAGTGGCGACAGAGCCCGTTCACAGCTACTTGGCTATTCGACAGCGTCAGGTGCCCAGGGCCAAGCAGAAAATACATTCTAAAAGGCCAACGTTTAATTGACGTCGACGATGAAAGGCTCATTGCCCGATACCTGCAGGAGCTGCAAGCGTCCAGCTTCAAAGCAATTCAGCCCGCTAATTCCGGTAACATCTACCTCGCAGCCCTGACTGACGGCACATTGCAGTTGGAGTTTCACAATACCGGCTATCGATGGGACGGCTACACTGCCTTGCGAGACCAGTTATTCAACTAAGGGCAAACGCAGGAAATTTATCGGCCGCCAACAGAATACTGGTGGGGCCGGGCCCGCCCGCGCCCAAAATTGCCCGCGCAGCCGCCCGAAAAGCCGCCGCGTATGGCCCGGAGGCTTAGCTTTAGGGCCCTTTTACTTTATCCCCGAATGGCCGTAGGATTTACCCCCAGCTACACTGAAACTATTGCCCTACCGGATCTGACCGTCGAGCAGGCCCTGGTCGTGGCCCTGGAAACAGCCCTGCAGCTGCAGTGGCGCGTGGCTCACCTGAGCACGGCTGGGCTGGTGGCGTACACCAACAACGGTATGTTTTCGGGCAATTACCAATTTACCCTGCGCCTGTACGAGGAGCACGCCGAACTGCGCAGCGAGTCCATGGGCAGCGAGCTGATCGACTTCGGCAAAAACAAGCGCACGGTGCAGCGGTTCGTGGCAGCCTGGGCAAACCTGCGCGCCACGGCCGATGCCGCCGTGCTGCAGGCGCGCTACGAGCAGCTGGCGCCCGACCTGGTGCCCGCCGAAGACGACCACCTGCGCCAGCCCGCGCCCACGGCCAAAGACTCGTGGCTGGATTTTCTGCGGCTGTTCAAGCCCGCCGAGGGCTACGTCGTCACGCCCGTGCTGCTGAACCTGAACCTGCTGGTCTTCGTGGTGATGGCGCTGAGCGGCGTGAGCATCGTGGCGCCCACCGGCGAAAATCTGCTGGCCTGGGGCGCCAACTTTCGCCCCCTGACCCTGGACGGCGAGGCCTGGCGGCTGCTCACCAATTGCTTCGTGCACATCGGCGTGCTGCACCTGCTGATGAACCTGTACGCGCTGCTGTACATTGGGGCCCTGCTGGAGCCGCTGATCGGGCCGCTGCGGTTTGGCGCGGCCTACCTGCTGACGGGCGTGGCGGCCAGTCTCACGAGCCTGTGGTGGCACGATTTCACTATCAGCGCCGGCGCCTCCGGGGCCATTTTCGGCCTGTACGGGGTATTCCTGGCCATGCTCACGACCAACCTGCTGGAGGCCCACGCCCGCAAAACCCTGCTTTCCAGCATCGGCCTGTTTGTGGGCTACAACCTGCTGTTCGGCCTGAAGGGCGGCATCGACAACGCGGCGCACATCGGCGGACTGCTGAGCGGGCTGCTGATGGGCTATGCCTTTTACCCCAGCCTGCAGCGCCGCGAGCAGCCCCGGCTGGCCTGGCTGACGACCGGGGCGCTGGCCGCGGTGGTAGGGCTGGGGGCCACCGTCGTATGCCAGCAGCTGCCCAACGACCTCGGCCTGTACGACGCGGGCATGAAAAGCTTCACGGCCCAGGAGTCGATGGCGCTGGAAGTGGCCCAGGTCGGGGCCGGCACTGCCAAAGACGAGGTGCTCTACGGACTGAAGGACCGCGGCATTTATTACTGGGAGCAGAACCTGCGCCTGGTGCAGCGCCTCGACAGCCTAAACCTGCCGGCGGAATACCACCAGCGCAACCGCGTGCTGGAAGCGTACTGCCAGCTGCGCCTGCGCAGCTACCGGATGATGTACCGGGCGGTGCAGGAAGACACCCGCGCCTACGACGACTCGCTGCAGGTGTACAATCAGCAGATCGAGGAGCTGCTGGCCAGCGTGCAGGAAAAGTAGCGCCGGCCAGCCCGCGCTACCGCTCCACCACCGTCACCAGCTCGGGGCTGCTGAACATGCGCGCCGGCGAAATCACCGGCTCGTCGAGGGGAAGATTCCGGCCGTACCGCTCGCGCATCTTCTGCTGCACAGTGGGGTGTGAGAGGTCGAAGTCGCGCAACCGTTGCAGTCGGCCGATCTGGCGGCCGGTCGCGTCGCGGTACAGCTTCCAGAGCAGCTCGGAACAGTAAATCCGCTCATCGGACCAGCCGAAGAACTGGTCGTAAGGCCGGCCCCGGTAGCGGTGGCCGGCGCGCAGCAGGCGGCGCCGCACGGCGGGTGTGAGGACGGTTTCGGCGTCGCGCAGGCGCTTCACCACGAAGTGCCCGCCCTGGCCGCGGGCAATCCACTTTTCCAGCGGCGTGATGCCCACCGGCTGCACGGCCTCCAGCACCTGCCACTCGCCGCCCTGCCGAAACAGCAGGCCGCAGTGGCTGTACGGCGAGTGCGTGGCCAGCTGAATGGCCCGGCTCTGCGCCGACTGCGAGGTGTGAAAAATCAGGTCGCCTTCGCGCAGCTTCAGCGACACGAGCAGCGTGGTCAGCTCGGCGCGCCGTTCCCGCTTGGAGTCGCCTGGGCGCTGCTTCCGGCGCGGGCAGGCCCAGACGGCCAGCACCAGCAGCAGAACGGCAAGGACGATGGACAGCGGGCGGCGCATTGGTTGATCGGCAGGTAAACTAATCCAGTAAAAAAAGAACGTCATGCTGAGCTCCGCGAAGCATCTCTACCGCTTCGTTCGGACGAAACCGTTCGGTAGAGATGCTTCGCGGAGCTCAGCATGACGTTTGATCAAGCAGTGTAAGCGCTGCTGACCGATTAGGTCAGCATGCCGCCGTCGACCTGCAGCACCTGGCCGGTGATGTAGCTGCTGTCGTCCGAGGCCAGGAAGGCCGTGGCTTTGGCCACGTCTGCGGGGGTGCCGCCGCGCTTGAGCGGAATAGCCTTGCGCCATTCGTCGACCACTTTCTGGTCCAGCTCGCCGGTCATTTCCGTTTCGATGAAGCCCGGGGCAATGGCGTTGCAGCGTATGTTGCGCGAGCCCAGCTCCAGCGCCACCGACTTGGTGAAGCCGATGATGCCCGACTTGGAGGCCGCGTAGTTGGCCTGGCCGGCGTTGCCCTTGATGCCTACCACCGAGGTCATGTTGATGATGCTGCCCGTTTTGGCGCGCATCATGGGCTTGGTAGCCGCTTTGGTCAGGTTGAACACCGACTTCAGGTTCACGTTCAGCACCTGGTCCCACTGCTCCTCGCTCATGCGCATGAGCAGGCCGTCCTTGGTGATGCCGGCGTTGTTGACGAGCACGTCGAGCTTGCCGAACTCGGCCACCACGTCCTCAATCAGCTTTTCAGCCTGGGCGTAGTCGGAGGCGTCGGAGCGGTAGCCGCGTACCTTGGTGCCGTGCTGAGCCAGCTCCTGTTCGAGCTGCTGGCCTTTCTCCACGCTGGAGAGGTAGGTGAAGGCCACCTGAGCGCCCAATTGGGCAAAATGCTGGGCAATGGCCCGGCCAATTCCTTTCGAAGCGCCGGTAATCAGCGCTACTTTTCCGTCGAGCAGTTTGGTCATAAGGCAAAGCTAAACAAGACGGCGACACTAGCAGCCATGGGGCGCGAAGCGCTGCTATGACTGCTACCCGGGCGGCCGTACGGCCGTTGGTGCAACTCTGGGACCCGTTCGCGGCCTTTAAAACCCGGACCTTACAACCTTTACCGCCCCCCGCGGCTCAAACTATTCGACCTACCAAGGCGTTAGCCAGTGATTCGCTGCCGACCTTTGCCGCGGTCATTCCACCGTTCATGATTCCATTATCCGCTTCCCGGGCTCTGCTGCTGCTGGCGCTGCTGCTGGCGCCGCTCACGCTGCTGGCCCAAACGTTTTTGCTGCGCGGTACCGTGCGCGGCGCCGACGGCACCGCCCTGCCCGGCGCCAACGTGGCCGTACCCGCCCTCGGGCTGGGCACCGCCACCGACCCCAACGGCCGCTACGAGCTGAGCCTGCCCGCCGGCCGGCACCGCGTGCAGGGCTCCTTTATCGGCTACCGCGCCGTGAACGAGGACGTGAACCTGCGCGGCAACCAGCGCCTCGATCTGACCCTGCCCGCCGACGGCAACCAGCTCCAGGAGGTGGTCATTGAAGGCTCGGGCACGCTGGAGCAGAAGCTGCAAACCACGCAGATGGGCGTGGAGCGCATCACCGCCCGCGAGGCCAAGCTGCTGCCCGCCCTGTTCGGCGAGGTCGACATCCTGAAGACCCTGCAACTCAAGCCCGGCGTGCAGAATGGCGGCGAGGGCACCAGCGGCCTGTTCGTGCGCGGCGGCTCCGCCGACCAGAACCTGTTCCTCGTCGACGACGCGGTGGTGTACAACCCCAACCACCTCTTCGGCCTGTTCAGCACCTTCAACTCCGACGTGGTGCAGTCGGTGGACCTCTACAAGTCGGGCTTTCCGGCGCAGTACGGCGGGCGCCTCTCCTCGGTGGTCGACGTGAAGCTGCGCGAGGGCAGCCGCGACTCGCTGGGCGTGTCGGGCGGGCTGGGGCTGATATCCTCGCGCCTGGCCGTGGAAGCGCCCATCAAAAAGGGTAAAGGCTCGTTTATCGTGGCCGGCCGCCGCACCTACTTCGACGTGTTCACGCGGCAGATCAACAAGCTCAACGACGACGACCCGGACTACAACCCCATCCCCGACTACTACTTCTACGACCTGAACCTGAAGGCCAACTACCAGCTCACCGACAAGGACCAGGTGTTCTTGAGCGGGTACTTCGGCAACGACGTGTTCGGCTTCAGCTCCACGCGCGGCTTCAACTTCGATTTCAACTGGGGCAACCGCTCAGCCACGGCCCGCTGGAGCCACGTGTTCAACCCGCGCCTGTTCACCAACAGCACGGCCACCTGGTCGTACTACACTTACAACATTGCCAACAAGCTCGACCAGTTCAGCTTCGGGCTCGGCAGCAACATCCAGGACTGGAACCTGCGCTCCGACTGGGAGTGGCGGCCCGAGGGCGGCAAGCACGTCATCCGCTTCGGCGGCTCGGGCACGCTGCACCACTTCGGGGTGGGTCGCCTGCAGGCCGGGGCCCAGGACGGCTCCTTCAACATCGGGCAGGACGTGGAGTACGACGGGCAGGAAGGCGGCCTCTACGCTTCCGACAACTTCACCGTGTCGGACAAGCTGGCCCTCGATTACGGCCTGCGCCTGACGGGCTTCCGCTCGGGCACCAACGACTACGGCGGGGTGGAGCCGCGCGCGGCGGCCCGCTACAGCCTCACGCCCGGCCTCTCGGTGAAGGCCAGCTACGCCATGATGTACCAGTACGTGCACTTGGTCACCAACTCCGGCGCCTCGCTGCCCACCGACATCTGGTACCCGTCGCGCCTTTCGGTGAAGCCACAACGCTCCCAGCAGGTATCGGCGGGCTTCAGCTGGCTGCTGTTCGGCGGCAAGTTCCTGCTCACCGACGAGGTGTACTACAAGTGGGCGCAGCGCCAGATCGATTTCCGCGACGGGGCGCAGCTGTTCGTGAACCCCGAGCTGGACCAGGAGTTCCTCTTCGGCAGGGGCTGGGCCTACGGCAACGAAATCTACCTGGAAAAAAAGCAGGGCACCACCACCGGCTGGCTGGGCTACACCCTGGCCTGGACGCAGCGCGAGTTTGACCCCCAGCGCGGCGGCACCGGCATCAACCAGGGCCGCGCCTTCTTTCCCACCTACGACCGCCGCCACAACCTGACGGCGGTGCTCCTGCACAAGCTCTCGAAGCGCATCAACCTCACTGGCTCCTTCGTGTACACCTCCGGCAACCCCACCACCCTGCCCACGGCCCGCATCGGGGTGCAGGACGTGTACGGCGGCGAGCTGCAGGCCGTGCCCATCTACCCCGACCGCAACTCCTACCGGCTGCCCAGCTACCACCGCCTCGACCTGGGCGTGGTGCTCAAGCTGCGTCCCTTCTGGCGCGAAGAGTCGGACCTGACGCTGAGCATCTACAACGCCTACAACCGGCGCAACCCGTACTTCATCTACATCGACGAGGTGCGCGACCCGGAAACCAACCTGCCCACCCGCTACCGGGCCCGGCAGGTGTCCCTGTTCCCGGTCATTCCCTCGCTGACCTACAACTTCAAATTCTAATTTCGGCCTGATGCGAATTCAACGGATAACACGGGCTTGGAACAGCGCAGGGCGGCCACTGATTGGCCGCTTGCGGGCCGCCGCACTAAGCTTGCTGCCGCTGGCAGGGCTGCTCACCGGCTGCGACTTGCAGAAGGACGTGGACGTGGAGCTGCCGGTGCTGCCGGCCCAGCTGGTGGTGGAGTGCTACCTGGAGTCGGGCAAGGTGGCGGAAATGACGGTATCGGAAACCGTGCCCTACCTGAGCGCGCCCACGCCCAACGTGCCCACCGACGTGACGGTGACGCTCACCAGCCCCTCGGGCCGCGTCGAGACGCTGCGCTTTCTGCCCGGCCTGAACCCGCTCACCGAGAAATTCTACACCCACCGCGGCACGCGCGTGCTGACCATCCGGCCCGGCGAAACCTGGCAGCTGAAGGTGGCCGATTCCAAGGGCCGCGTGGTGACGGGCACGGCCACCATGCCCGCCACGGTGCCCTTCGACACCATCGAGTGGAAGTTCAACGACCGGCCCGCCGAGGAGCGCCGGGCCTTGCTGCTGGTGAAGTTTCAGGACCCGCCCGGCGTGGGCGACTTCTACCGCCTGCAAATCCACAACGACAGCATTTCCGACGACCCGGACGTGGACTACCTGCCCGAAGACCGCCTGCTCGACGGCCAGCAGTTCACCCTGGGCACCGGCTTCGAGTTTGCTCCCGACGACACGCTCATCGTCTCGCTCTACCACCTCGACCGGCCCTACTACAACTTCCTGCGCTCCATCGACGACGCGCAGTCGTCCAACGGCAACCCCTTCGGGCAGCCGGCGGCGGTGCAGAGCACCGTGGAGGGCGGCATCGGGGTATTTGCCATACTGAATTACCAGCGGCGCACCATCATCATTCGCTGAGGCGGGCCACGCAACAGCAGGCCCCCAGACCGCAGCGCCCGGCTACTGACCAGTAGCCGGGCGCTGCGGTTTGGTAGGAGGTTAGGCCTAGGCCTGCTGCTCCACCACGCGCTTGAGCAGGGCGGTCAGGCGCGGCTCGGCGTCGGCGGCGGCGGCCAGAATGTGCTGGATGTTCACCGGCTTCAGGTGCGCGGGCGAGGCCTGGTCGGTGATGACGGAAATGGCCAGCACCGGCAGCTCCATGTGGCGGGCGGCAATGACTTCGGGCACCGTGCTCATGCCCACCGCGTCGGCCCCGATGGTGCGCAGGTAGCGGTACTCGGCCGGCGTTTCGAGCATGGGGCCGGGCAGGGAAGCGTACACCCCGCGGCGCACCCGCGGGCCGAAGCCCAGCTCCCGCGCCGCCGACTCGGCCTGGGCCAGCAGCTGGTGGTCGTAGGGCTCAAACATATCGGGAAAGCGCGGGCCCAGCTCGTCGAGGTTGGGGCCCACCAGCGGGTTGGTCGGCTGCAGGTTGATGTGGTCGTCGATGAGCATCAGGTCGCTGATGGCGAAGTCGGGGTGCAGGCCGCCGGCAGCGTTGCTCACGAACAGCTTCCGAATGCCCAGCAGCTTCAGCACCCGCACCGGAAACACCACCTCGGGCATGGAATAGCCTTCGTAGTAGTGAAAGCGGCCCTGCAGCACCGCCACGCGGCGCCCGCCCAGGGTGCCCAGCAGCAGCCGCCCGGCGTGGCTTTCCACCGTCGACACGGGGAAGTGGGGCAGGTCGGCGTAGCTCAGCGTGTGCGCTACCTGCACTTCCCGGGCCAGCGCGCCGAGGCCCGTGCCGAGGATGATGCCGAATTCGGGCTGGAAGCCGGCCGTTTGGGCCTGGATGTGGGCAGTGGCTTCGCGGAGCTGCTGCAGTTGTTGAGCGGCGGAGAGGTTCATAGCGCAAAGGAACAGCGCGGGCCGGGCATTTGCTTACGGCGAGGCGGAAAAGCACGGCGGGCTTCAGGAGCTTTTTTCGGCCGCCGCCGGTGCAGATTGCCGGCCGGCCGCGTATCATTGCTCTAGCTTATCACTCATACCCAACTCTATGCGCTTAACCCAATCGTCCTACCTACTACTCGCCGGCCTGTTGGCCGTGGGCTGCGAGGAAAAGGAGAAGCCCACGCCGGAAGCAGCCACCGCCGACTTCACGTACACCGGCGCGCTGCAACACGCTACTCCGCTGCAGTTTGCCAGCCAGGCGCCCGGGGCCAGCACCTACGACTGGAGCTTTGGCGACGGCACCAACTCCACCGAGGCCAATCCGACGCACGTCTTCCGGCGGGCCGGCAGCTACGCCGTGCGCCTGCGGACTAACGGCCGCCTGGGCGCCGCCGAGGCCTCGAAAACGCTGGTGGTGGCCCAGGCCGACACGCTCACGCCCCTGCTGAACAAGGTGGCCGGCCGCTACCGGTTCAACAAGGTCATCGAGCGCACGTACGCGGGCGCGCCGCCCGTCAACCTCGTGCGCCGCTTGGCCGATACGACGATGACGGTAACCCAAAACCGGGCCGCCGGGCAGATCAGCATCCACACGTACACCCTGCCGCTGCAGGCCGGCTCCGTGCCCTGGACCAACATCGGCTCCGCCCCCAGCTACCTCTTTTACGCGGGCACGGCCTCTACTTACGGCCTGGTGAAGGCACAGATGCAGAGCGACAGCCTCATCTTCGAATGGCGCCGGGGCGGCCTTGGCGGCGGCACCACGCGCACGTACTACGGCAGCAAGCTTCCCTAAGCCCGCACTGAGGCTTTACGCACACCCCTAATGCAAACAGCCCCGGCTCGGAAGCCGGGGCTGTTTGTTTGAGAGCAGTCGGAAGGCGCTTACTGCACCGACAGCTCGTAGGGCAGGCGGGCCTGTACGCCCTGCATCTGCAGCACCGAGCGGTACTGCTGGTAGATGGGGAACAGCGGACCCATCTTGCTCTTCAGCACGCGGGTTTCGGCTTCCTCCGATTCGTCGTCGAGGATCGACATGACGGCCTGGAAGGGGTTTTTCTTGATGCGCGGCAGGCTCTGCAGGCGGTAGTCGCCCTGCTTGAGGCCGGCGCGGCGGGCGGCAATGGCCACGGCGTCGTCGAACGAGCCGAGCACATCCACCAGGCCGCGCTGCTTGGCCTCGGTGCCCGACCACACCCGGCCCGAGGCCAGGCGGCGCAGGCGTTCCACCGGCATGCGGCGGCCCTGGGCGGCTTTGCTGGTGAAGTCGGCGTAGGTGCGCTCCACCTCGCGCTGCAGGCTCTGCTGCTCGAAGGGCGTGAGGCGGCGCGTCACCGTCGGAATGTCGGAGAACTTGCCGGTCGTGACGCGGTCCACGGTGATGCCGAGCTTGTCGGAGAGCAGGGGGCCCAGGTTGGGCAGCACCCCAAACACGCCGATGGAGCCGGTAATCGTGTTCGGGTGCGCCACGATGGTGTCGCAGCCCATGGCAATGTAGTAGCCGCCGGAGGCCGCCACGTCTGACATCGAGGCAATGACGGGCTTCACTTTTTTGGCCAGCATCACCTCGCGGTAAATCACGTCGGAGGCCAGGGCCGAGCCGCCGGGCGAGTTGATGCGTAGCACAATGGCCTTCACCTTGTCGTCGAGGCGGGCCTTGCGGATGGTCTCGGCGAATTTGGTGCCGCCGATGCTCTCGTTGCCGCCCTTGCCGCCCACGATGTCGCCCTCGGCGTACACCACCGCGATGCGCTGGCTGCCGCTGGCTTCGTCGTCCTGCTCGGACTTGGCGTAGGTGCCCAGGCTGATCAGGTTGGGCTTCTTATCCTTGGCCAGCTGCAGCTGGCTGCGCATGTAGTCGAGCACCTCGTCGTAGTAGCCGAGCTTGGTCACCAGGCCGTAGCGCTTGGCGTCCTGGGCGTTGTGCACCAGCATGGAGTCCTGCACGGTTTTGAGGCGGGCGGGCGTCAGCTTGCGGGCCTTGGCTACCTGCGCCACGGTGTGGTCGTTGATGGAGTTCAGGAACGACACCGTCTGGTAGCGGGCCGAGTCGGAGAAACTCTCGCGGAAGTAGGGCTCCACGGCGCTCTTAAACGAGCCCACGCGGAAGATGAAGGGCTCCACGCCGAGCTTGTCGAAGAGGCGCTTGTAGAAGAACACCTCCGAGGAGAGGCCGTTGAATTCCAGCAGCCCCTGCGGGTGCAGGTACACCTCATCGGCCACCGAGGAGAGGTAGTACCCCTTTTCGGAGCCCGTTTCGTGGTAGGCCACCACGAACTTACCCGACTCCTTGAAGTCCACCAACGCGTCGCGCACTTCCTCCAGCGACGCCATGCCGCCCGATACCACGTCCAGGTTCAGCAGGATGCCCTTGATGTCGTCGTCGGTTTTGGCGCGGCGGATGGCGGCTTTCAGGCTGTTGAGGCCGATGGAGGCGTTGCCGCCGCCGAAGAGCGTAAACTCGGCCTCCTGCTTGCGCTCCGTCAGCGGCCGGTCGAGCTTCAGCTCCAGCACCGAGTTGCTGGCCACGGTCACCTCGTCGGACGACGAGCCGATGGCCGCCACCACCCCCACGAGCAGCAGGAAGCCGACCAGGGAAAACAGCGCCAGCCCCAAGATGGTGGCCAGCACGTACTTAAAGAATTGCAGCATGGTTGAGAGGAAAGAGGATCAGCGGTAGAGAAACAAAAGTAGGCGGGTTTTGGCGGAGCGCTTGGGTGGAGTGAGCTGCGGCGGGCCGGGTTCAGCCTTGCCGATGCCCAAAGTACGGGAGGCGCGCAACGGGTGGTCGGGCCTAATCGACAACCGGGCTGTTCGGCGGCGTGAATGCCGCGCCGCCTGCCGGAACCGGCCGCCCAGCCGGCGCCTGTACGGCGGCAGACGCAGGAACGCCCGAATTACTTTATGGCATTTGCTTGATACGATTTGATTTTGTTTAGCTTGCCGGGACCTTCCATACCTTTATCCCACCCATACGCATGGCTTTAATTGTCCCTGGTGACCGTCGATTCGTCATCATTCCCAAGCACAGCAACCTGCCCCTGGCGCCGGTGCACCACCAGCGGCACCCTGGCAATGCCATTCAGCAGCAGGAGCCCTACCAGAACAACCCCGCCCAGCAGTTTCAGCTCAAGAAAAAGGGCACCGGCGAGTACCACGTGCACCTGCCCTACGACAACCTGTATTGGGCCATTGCGGGCGTGTCGCCGGATGCCGGCGCCAACCTGATTCAGTGGCACATGCAGGATAGCGGCGACCAGGTGTCGCTCAACCAGCGGTTTCGCTTTATGTACGCCGGTGACGGATACTACTACCTGCGCCCAGTGCACGCCCGGGGCAAGGTGCTGGAAGTGCCCGGCGCTACCCACGGCCAGGACATTATCAAGCAGGGCGACCTAGCCCCGGTAAGCAACCGGGACCATCAGCTGTTTCGCGTGGTGCCGGTTTCGGCCGACTACCTCTCCAACGAGGTGCGCACCTTCCAGAAGCACAGCGACCAGCTGCGCGACCTGGTGCTAGGCGTCACCGGGCTGATTCCCACCGTCGGGGGTGGGGCCAAGGCGGCCTTGGGCGTGTTCTGGCCCGACGGCCACGACCAGGACTTCTGGAACCAGATGACCCAGTACGTGGAGCAGCGCATGAAGCAGCTGCTGCTGCAGGAAAACATGCTCAAGCTGCACGGGCACCTGGCCGGCATCCGCAAAAAAACCCAGCAGTTTCTGGACACCACCCAGGTCGACGTGAAGGCCACGCGCCTCATTGCCGCCATTTCGGAGGCCACGGGCGACGAGTACGACTTCCTGCGCGACCGGGAGGGCGTGACCGTGCTGCCGCTGCTGGCCGCCTGGGGCACGCTGGTGCTTACGCTACGCGCCGAGCTGGTGCAGGGCTACGCGACGTTGTTTCCAAACAAGACCGCGGAGCAAAAGGCTGACGGCCAAGCCGAGGAGCTGGTCTTTCTGCAGCGGGAAATCGAGGAATACGTGGCCGGGGTGGCCCGCAGCCGCGAGCTGGCCCTGAAATGGCGCCTGGGCTACATCAAGCAGGGCAGCAGCGACACCACGCACGACTTCGACCTGGGCAACACCACCATCACCGAGTTTTACCGCAAGGACTGGGTGGTGGACGAGTACGACGGCTGGCGCATGGACCGCGGCAATACCACCTACAGCCACAACCACGACGTAAACGGCGACCCGAACAGCCCGGCCAACATTACCGCCGCCCGGGTGGCCCGCCAGGCGCGGGTTGCGGCGCAGTTCAACGCCGAGCTGGATGCCCTGCTGGCCCCGGCCTACCTCTGGCCCTACCTAAATACCTCCAAGCCGGTCAAGCCCTCCGCTCAGCCCACAACCGTGGCCGTGGGCCCTTTCGGCGTCCGGCCCGGCGGCACCGCCTTTAGCGAGGGCCTCGTCGGCCTGCGAAAAGTGGTTATCTGCTGGGGCGACGGGCACCCGTTCATCTGCGGCCTGAAGCTGACGTACGCCGACAATGTGGAGCGCACCTACGGCGTGCCGGGCAGCCAGCAGGCCAAGCTGGAGCTGGCCACGGGCGAGTACATCGTCAACGCCCGCGGCTACGAGTGGGACCAGGTAGAAGGCTTGCTGCTGGAAACCAACCACGGCCGGCTGATCGAGGGCGGCCGCATGGGGCACCGCACCTTTTTTGAGGCCGGCCTCGACGACGCGGTAAACGCCCGGCTGGTGGGCATTTCGGGTACTTACCAGGGCAACCTCATCAACACGCTGACCTTCCACTGGAAATACTTCCTGCAGAAGTAGCTCCGCCCCGGCGACCCAAAATGCGCGGCCCCGCTCGGTTTGTCCGGGCGGGGCCGCGTTGGCTTCGGGTCTGTCAGTAGCCGTACTTCTCGCCCCACCAGTAGCGCAGGCGCTCCAGCATCTTGGCCTCGGTGGCATTGTCGCCGGGGGTGTAGAAGCGGTGGCCCTGCAGCGCGTCGGGCATGAATTCCTGGTACACGAAGTTGCCCGCCCCGTCGTGGGAGTAGTGGTACTCGGAGCCGTAGCCGAGCTGCTTCATGAGCTTGGTGGGTGCGTTGCGCAGCTGCAGGGGCACGGGCTGCACGCCCTGCTGCTTCACCAGCGCCCGGGCTTCGCGGATGGCCAGGTAGGAGGCGTTGCTTTTGGGCGAGGTGGCCAGGTACACCACGCACTGGCCCAGGATGATGTCAGACTCGGGCATCCCGATGACGGTGACGGCCTGAAACGTGCTCTGGGCCAGCAGCAGGGCGTTGGGGTTGGCGTTGCCCACGTCTTCGGAAGCCAGGATGAGCAGGCGGCGGGCAATGAACTTGGGGTCTTCGCCGCCCTCCAGCATCACGGCCAGGTAGTACAGGGCCGCGTTCGGGTCGGAGCCGCGGATGCTCTTGATGAAGGCCGAAATCACGTCGTAGTGCATTTCGCCGCCCTTGTCGTAGCGGGCCAGGTTTTGCTGGGCCAGCTGCTGCACCACCGCGTCGGTGATGACTACTTCGCCCGTCTCCGGGTTGGCCTGGGCCGACTGCACCACGATTTCGAGCAGGTTGAGCAGCTTGCGCGCGTCGCCGCCCGAGATGCGCAGCAGCGCGTCGTAGCTTTCCACGCGCACCGGGCGGCGGCGCAGCGCCTCGTCTTCGCGCAGGGCGCGGTCCACCAGGCCGGTCAGATCGTCTTTGCCCAGGGCTTCGAGCACGTACACCTGCGCCCGGCTCAGGATGGCCGGAATCACCTCAAACGAGGGATTTTCGGTGGTGGCTCCGATGAGCGTGACGATGCCCTGCTCCACGGCCCCCAGCAGGGCGTCCTGCTGCGACTTGCTGAAGCGGTGAATCTCGTCGATGAACAGCAGCGTGCCGCGGCGCGAGCGGGCCTGCTGAATCACGTCGCGCACGTCCTTCACGCCCGCGTTGATGGCCGACAGGGCCACGAAGGGCAGCTTGAGCTGGGCGGCCAGCAGGTGGGCCAGGGTGGTTTTGCCCACGCCGGGCGGGCCCCAGAGAATGAGCGAGGGCAGGCGGCCCGCGTCGAGGTAGCGGCGCAACACGCCGCCCTCGCCCACGAGGTGCTGCTGGCCCACGTACTCGGCCAAGGTGCGCGGGCGCAGGCGCTCGGCCAGCGGGGCGCCGGGCCGGGGCTGGTCGGCGGGCGGATCGAAAAGTGAAGCCATAAACAAAAGCTGCGCGGGCCGCCGGGCCGCGTGAGGCTACCTTTGCGGCCTGCGCCCTGAACAAGTGCGTCGGAAGGAGTTTTGCGTACTGATACGCGAACCAGTCGCGAAGGTCCGCAAAGCTAAAGCCTGCCGCCTTTCCGGCGCCGCCCGGCCCCGCTCCGATAGCCAAGCCCCCGTACACCTTGTCCTCGACCCTGATCAACCCCTTGCGCGTGCACGCGGCCCTGTTTGTGGTAGCGCTGATTTACGCCGCCAACTACTCCATTGCCAAAGAGGTCATGCCGCGTTACGTGGGCCCCAACGGGCTGATCGTGCTACGTGTCGTCACGGCTACGCTGGTGTTCGGCCTGCTGGCGCGCGTGGTGACCAAGGAGCGCATCGTGGGCCGCGCCGACAACATCCGCTCCATTCTCTGCGGCATTTCGGGCATCGGGCTGAACCAGCTGCTGTTTTTCGGCGGGCTGAACCTGACCACGCCCATCAGCGCCTCGCTGATCCAGACGGTGTCGCCCATCGTGGTGGTGCTGGCCTCGGTGGCGCTGCTCGGCGAGCGGGTGACGCTGCTGCGGGCTACGGGCATCCTGGTGGCCGGGGTGGGCGCGGCGCTGGTTATCCTGAGCCGCGGCCCGGCGGGTGCCGCCGGCGAATCGGTGGCGCTGGGCAACCTTTACATCCTGCTGAACGCGACGTTTTTTGGGCTGTACCTGGTGCTGGCCGCCCCGCTGATGAAGAAGTACCACGCCTTCACGGTGCTGGCGCGCAGCTTCCTGGTGGGCGCCTGCATCGTGGTGCCCTTCGGCTGGCGCGAGGCCCTGGCGCCCGACTACGCCCACCTGCCCGCCCGCATCTGGGCCGACATCCTGTACATGGTGTTCATGCTCACCATCGTGGCCTACCTGCTCAACAACTGGGCGCTGAAGCACGCCCCGCCGGCGCTGCTCGGCGTCTACATCTACCTGCAGCCCATCCTGGCCGTGCTCATCGCCGTGGGCCTGGGCCGCGACCAGCTTACCTGGGCCCGCGCCGGCCAGGGCCTGCTGATCTTTCTCGGGGTGTGGCTGGTGAGCCAGAAGCCCAAAACGAAGACGGTGATAGGAGAGGACGTGCCGCTGGAGCCGGTGCAGGACTAAGCCGGGTGCTTATCTTGCCGCCCCGTTAACCGCCTTGCCCGGGTGAAGCCGAGGCCATGTAACCGATTTCGTCCGATGTCCATTACCTCCGAAGCCGAGCTGACCGGCCTGCAGCAAATCAGCACCGCCGTGGCCACTACGCTCCAGCAGATGCGTGCTTACGCCCAGCCCGGCATGAGCACCCTGGAGCTGGACGAGTACGGCGGCCGCCTGCTGGCGGAGCTCGGGGCCCGCTCGGCCCCGCGGCTCACCTACGGCTTTCCGGGCTGGACGTGCATCAGCGTCAACCAGGAAGTGGCCCACGGCATCCCGTCGGCCCAGAAAGTGCTGCAAGAGGGCGACCTGATCAACATCGACGTGTCGGCGGAGCTGAACGGCTTCTGGGCCGACAACGGCGGCTCCTTCGTGCTCGGCGCCGATCTGCACCAGCACCGCCCGCTGGTGGAGGCCTCCCGGCAGATTCTGCGCACGGCCATCAGCCGCATCCGGGGCGGGGTGCGCATCGCCGACATCGGCGGGCTGATCGAGGCCGAAGCCCGCAAGGCCGGGTTCCGGGTTATCAAAAACCTGGTGGGCCACGGCGTGGGCCGCAGCCTGCACGAGGAGCCCAAGGAAATTCCCTGCTACTACGACCGGCACAACCTCAAGCGCTTCAAGAAAAACTCGGTGGTGGCCGTGGAAACGTTCATTTCCACCCGCGCCAGCCTGGCTCATCAGCTGGGCGACGGCTGGACGCTGGCCACCAAGGACGGCAGCTTCGTGGCCCAGCACGAGCACACGCTGGTGGTTACCGACGGGCAGCCCCTCATCCTGACCGCTGCCAACGGCATCTGGGACTAAGCCCGGCCGGGCAGCCGGAAAACCTACGCCCCACCGGGCGCTACCCGCCTGGCAAAGCCCTGGAATGGCCCGCCGGGCCGTGTTATCTTTGGGGTTGATTGGCCACCAACTACTGCTACCCCATGCTCCGTGAACCGTTCGGCGTTGCCGCCTCGCTCGTATCCGTCGTGCTCCTTACCTCCCTGGCTGGGCCGCTCAACGGCTCGGCGGGCCCGACGCCGGTCGGCCGGCCGGCGGCCTTTCGGTACCAGGCCGGCTACGCCGACTCGCTGGACCTGAACCCCGGCGGCATGGTGCTGCCGCTCGGCTCCTGGTCGACGAATCAAGGCGAGCTGCCCACCGACCGGGGCGTGGTGTACGGCAGCTGCCGGCAGCGGCTGGGCTTCAGCAGCGGTGGGTTCGGGCAGTACGTGCGCCTCTACAACCGGGACACCGGCAAGTTTGTGCGCCTGTCGGTGAAGCCCACCTTCCGCTCGGCCCGCGAAAACAACTTCTGCTACGCGCTGCCGCCCGGCCGCTACGTGTTGCAGCACTACGAATACACCGAAAGCAAGGTCTACGGGGGCGTATTTTCGGTGGAGCCGCTGCGCAAGGGGCCCATCCAACCCCAGGGCAACGGCCGGCCGCTGACGGCGTCGCGCTACGCCTTCACGGTGCGGCCGGGCGCGCTGCACTACGTGGGCCACTGGCAGTTCGATAAGCCCGGCCAGCCGGTGTTTGCCGACGCCAAAGCCAGCGCCGACAGCCTGCTGACCGCCCGCCGCGCCAAGCTGCCGCTGGCCACCGCCGAACGGGCCATTCCGCAGTAAGGCGCCGGATTCTGTTTGAAACGCCGCGGCGCTCCGCCCAGCCACAAGGTGGCTGGGCGGAGCGCCGCGGCGTTGTATCAACCGACCTGGAAAATGCCCTAGCCAGTAGCCAGCCGCTGCTGCACGCGCAGCGCCCAGTGGACGGACTGCACCAGCAGCAGCGCCTCGGCCAGCAGCACGCACACCATGCCCACCAGCAGGCTGCCGTCGGCCCACACCGGGTGCAGATGCGAGACTTTAAACGAGGCGCCCAGTCCGACCACGATGAGGCCGGTGAGCAGCAGGTACAGCAGGTTGCGGAAGCGTAGGAGCGGTTTCATCGGCGGGCTGGTAGGGCAGGGGCTGAAAGACGAGGGCGCAGTTGCAGGAAGCGTGCCAGGGCCGACAAGCGCCGCGGCGGCTGCGTTAACGCACGAAGGGGGGCGCCATATTGTCCGGCCGCACGTAAGCAGGGGGCGGCGACGTTATTTTTGGGCCAGAGTGGCCTGCCCGTTGCGGCCCCAAGCGCATGAAACTACTCCTGGTGGAGGACGAGCCCAAGCTGGCCTCGTTCATTAAGAAGGGCTTTGAAAACGAGGCGTACGAGCTGGAAGTGGCCTACGACGGCCGCGTGGGCCAGTCCCTGCTCGAGCAGAACCGCTACGACGTGGTCATTCTCGACGTGAACCTGCCCTACGTCAACGGCTTCGAGCTGTGCCGCCGCCTGCGCCAGCACGACGCGCAGGTGCCCGTGCTCCTGCTCACCGCCCTCGACAGCATCGACGACAAAGTGACCGGCTTCGAGGCCGGCGCCGACGACTACCTAGTGAAGCCCTTCGAGTTTCGGGAGTTGCTGCTGCGCACCCGCGCCCTGATGAAGCGCAGCCACGACGCGCCCACCGTCAAGCACATCCTGCACATGGCCGACCTGGAGCTGAACCTCGACGCGAAAACCGTGACCCGCGCCGGGCAGCGCATCGACCTGACCACCCGCGAGTATTCCCTGCTGGAGTACCTGCTGCTGAACCGCGGCAAGACCGTCACCCGCGTGGACATTGCCGAGCGCGTCTGGGAGCTGAATTTCGACACCAACACCAACGTCATCGACGTGTACGTGAGCTACCTGCGCAAGAAAATCGACAAGGAGTTTACCCCCAAGCTCATTCATACCGTGGTGGGCATGGGCTACGTGATGCGCGAAGGGTAGGAGGCAAGCGGAAAATGAACGTCATGTCGAGCGCAGCCGAGACATCTCGCCGGATAGTAATTTCTTCGTTGAACGAGGATGTTACTACCTGCCATCAGCACGCGAGATGTCTCGACTGCGCTCGACATGACGGCCTGATGGCTGCCTAAATTGCCCTAAATGCTCATCCGCAACAAGCTCATCCTGCGCTTTACCCTGCTTGTGCTGGCCATCCAGCTGAGTTTGTCGCTGTTTGTGTACTACTTCCACGCCGCCACGCGCGAGCAGAAGTTCCACAACCGGCTGATGGGCAAAGCCGAGCTGACCGGGCGCATCCTGCTGGAGCGCAACAACCTGCGCAGCGGCATCCTGCGCACCTTCCGCCGCCGCGACCTGCTCACCATGCCCCGCGAGCAGATCAGTATCTACAGCCCGCACGGGCGCCTGATCTACGCCAGCGACGACCACATCGACCAGCGCGGCAACGAGGCGCACCTGCTCGAAATCGGGCCGCAGCGGCCGGTGAGCTTCAGCTACGGGGGGCGCGAGGCGCTGGGCATGGCCTACCGCCACCACGGGCAGGACTACCGCATTTTCGCGGCGGGCTACGACGAGGTGGGCCTGCAGCAGCTCGACAAGCTGCGGCTGATTCTGCTCGTGGGCAACCTCGGGGCGCTGGCCCTGATCGTGGTGGCCGGCTGGTACTTCGCCGACGAGTCCTTGAAACCCATGGCGCGCATCGTTCGGCAGGTGCGGCGCATCACGGCCTCCAACCTGAGCCAGCGCGTGCACGAGGGCAACCAGAAAGACGAGGTGGCGCAGCTGGCCATGACCTTCAACCGCATGCTCAGCGGGCTGGAGCAGGCCTTTGAAGCGCACAAAAGCTTTGTGGCGCACGCCTCGCACGAGCTGCGCACCCCGTTGGCCAACGCCCTGGGCACGCTGGAAACCTCCGTGCTCTACGACCACGACCTCCCGGAAGCCAAGCAGAGCATGCAGTCGGCCATGGAGGAAATCCGCCGCCTGATCGAGCTGACCAACGGCCTGCTGGCCCTGGCCCGCGCCGACGAAACGGCCTTCAAGCGCGGCCCCGTGCGCCTCGACGAGTGCCTGACGCTGGCCCTGGAGCAGTGCACGCGCAAGCACCCGGCCTGCCCGGTGCGGCTGCACTTCGGCGAGGTGCCCGCGGCCTTGGACGAGCCGTTTATGGTGCAGGGCAACGCCCACCTGCTCACCACGGCCCTGCTGAACCTGCTCGACAACGCCTGCAAGTACTCCGAAGCGCCCGTGGCCGTGGAGCTGGGCTACCCCGACGCCCGCACCCTGCAGGTGCAGGTGCGCGACACGGGCATCGGCATCGAGCCGGAAGCCCTGCAGCGCATTTACGAGCCGCTGTTCCGGGCCGGCAACTCGCGCCACAAGGCCGGGCACGGGCTGGGCCTGCCCATCACGCAGAAGGTGGTGCGCCTGCACGGCGGCGAGCTGGTGGTGACGTCGGCAGTCGGGCAGGGCACCTCGGCCACCGTGCGCCTGCCAGCGCTGTAGCTGGCCTTCTAATCTTTTCTAATCCCGTTCTCACCCGGCTCTAATGCCTGTGGGCCTCCTTTGTGGCCGACCGAAGCATTATGCCCATGAACAAAGAGGAGCGCGTGCAGCTGCCGGCCTTTCTGCTGCTGGCCGCCCTGCTGCTGTCGGCGGGGCTGAACTGCTACCTGCTGCTGGCCGCCGACAAAGTGCTGCCCGCCGCCGACCTGCTGGCCGACAGCCGCCTGGCCGAATCGGAGCTGGAACTGCAGCTGGCCCACACGCAGCTGGCGCACTGCCAGGCCGAGCAGCTGCGCAAAGACAGCGTACTGGTGAGCCTGCTCAGCCGCACCCAGACCAGTGCCGTCAAGCTTTAAGCCGGCTTTAATGTTTTCTAATGTGAGCCTAATACCGCTCTAATGCCGCGGCTGGAGCTTTGCAGCCGAAACTGAACCACCGTGCCCGTCCGGCGCCTCGCCATGTCCCTACCACCTTTGTCCAAGCTACTCTCGCACTCGATAACCCTGGCCGCGCTGGGTGGCCTGCTCGCCGGCTGCTCGGCCAAGGGCGAAACCGAATCCTCGGCTGCGGCCGCGGCGGCCGAGCCGCAGCTCACCCTGCCCGTCACGCAGCTCGTGACCAAGGACACCACGCTGTACCGCAAGTACGTGGCCGACATCCAGGCCCTGCGCAACGTGGAGCTGCGCGGCCGCGTGCCGGGCTTCCTGGAGAAGATTCACGTGGACGAAGGCCAGGAGGTGCGCCAGGGCCAGCTGCTGTTCAGCATCAACGACGCGCCCTTCCGCGCCCAGATTACCAAGGCCCAGGCGGCCCTCTCCAGTGCCCAGGCCGACACCCGCGTGGCCGAGCTGGAAGTGCGGCAGGTGCAGCTGCTGGTGGCCAAGAACATCGTGTCGAAAACCGAGCTGGAAGTGGCCCAGGCCAAGCTGAAAGCCGCCCAGTCGCAGGTGGCGCAGGCCCGCTCGGCCCTCACCGACGCCCAGCTGAACCTGAGCTACACCCAGGTGCGCGCGCCCTTCGACGGCATCATCGACCGCATTCCGCTTAAAGTGGGCAGCCTCGTCGACGACGGCACGCTGCTCACCACCGTGTCCGACATCCGGGCCGTGTACGCCTACTTCACTGTGTCGGAGGGCGAGTACCTCGACTACATGAAGCGCCACCCGAAAGGCAGCGCCGCCCCGGCCGACGACGTGCAACTGGTGCTGGCCGACGGGAGCAGCTACCCGCACCCGGGCCGCATCGAGACGGTGGAAAGCGAGTTCGACGCTAACACCGGCTCCATTGCCTTCCGGGCGCGCTTCCAGAACCCGGACAAGCTGCTCAAGCACGGCGCTACCGGCCGCGTGAAGCTGGCCAGCGAGGTCGACGACGCGCTGCTGCTGCCGCAGAAGGCCGTGTTCGAGCTTCAGGATAAAAACTACGTGTTCGTGGTGGATAAACACAACCGCTTGCACCAGACGCACTTCGTGCCCAAAACGCGCCTCTCGCACTTCTACCTCGTCGAATCCGGGCTGCAACCCGGCGACCGGGTGGTGTACGAGGGTGTGCAGGATGCCCGCGACGGGATGCGCATTCAGCCGCGCGTCATCGGCATGGACAGCCTGCTGGCCCCCGCCCCAAGTACCGGCAACGGTGGCGGGGGCAGCGCCGTGGCCGCCGTGCACGCCTACTGACGTGCCCGCCCCGACGCCCACGCGTGCCACCTTTAGCGTGCGGCGTCCGCCTGCCGAAGCCGCGCCACGCCCGATACCGGAACTGTTTTCCCCTTTGGAGAAAGGAATGAGCGGTTGGTTCCGGAACATCGGCGGCGCGGCTTCCGGCAGGCGTTAGGGCCGGTCGGGCCGTTTGTTTTTCCTGCTCATCGTCGCCGGCCCCGCACCTTGGTCGGCCGACAACCCCTACCTATTGCATGCTCGCACTGTTCATCAAACGACCGGTTTTGTCGCTGGTCATTTCGCTGATATTCGTGCTGTTGGGCGGGCTGGCGTTTTTCTCGCTGCCCATCACGCAGTTTCCCGAAATCGTGCCGCCCTCCGTGACGGTGACGGCCAAGTACACCGGCGCCAACGCCGAGGTGTGCGCCAAGGCCGTGGCCACCCCGCTGGAGCGCGCCATCAACGGCGTGCCGGGCATGACCTACATGTCGACGGTGACCAGCAACAACGGCATCACGGCCATTCAGGTGTTTTTCGAGGTGGGCACCGACCCCGATTTGGCGGCCGTGAACGTGCAGAACCGCGTCACGACCATCATCGACGAGCTGCCGGAGGAAGTCATCAAGGCCGGCGTGACCACGGAGAAGGAAGTGAACAGCATGCTGCTGTACCTGAACGTGATGAGCGACGACCCCTCGGCCGACGAGGAGTTCATCTACAACTTCGCCGACATCAACATCCTGCAGGAGCTCAAGCGCATCGAGGGCGTGGGCCGGGCCGAAATCATGGGCTCCCGCGAGTACTCCATGCGCGTGTGGCTGAAGCCCGACCGCCTGCTGGCCTACAACGTGTCGGCCGACGAGGTGGTGGACGCCATCCGGGCCCAGAACGTGGAGGCCGCCCCCGGCCAGACCGGCGAAAGCTCGGGCCGCACCGCCCAGATGCTGCAGTACGTGCTGCGCTACACCGGCAAGCTGTTCCAGCCCGAGCAGTACCGCAGCATCGTGGTGCGCGCCAACTCCGACGGCTCGGTGCTGCGCCTCCAGGACGTGGCCGAGGTGGAGTTTGGCACCCTGAGCTACGGCATGGCCTCCAAAACCGACGGCCGCGCCTCGGCCGCCATCATGCTGAAGCAGCGCCCCGGCTCCAACGCCCGCGAGGTAATTGAGAACGTGAAAACGCGCATGGCCGAGCTGAAGGGCACCTCCTTCCCGCCGGGCATGACCTACAACATCAGCTACGACGTGTCGCGCTTCCTCGACGCCTCCATTCACGAGGTGCTGCGGACGCTGTTCGAGGCCTTCCTGCTGGTGTTCGTGGTGGTGTACCTGTTTCTGCAGGACTGGCGCAGCACGCTCATCCCGGCCCTGGCCGTGCCCGTGGCCCTCATCGGCACGCTGGCCTTCATGCAGCTGTTCGGCTTCTCCATCAACCTGCTCACGCTCTTCGCGCTGGTGCTGGCCATCGGCATCGTGGTCGACAACGCCATCGTGGTGGTGGAGGCCGTGCACGTAAAGATGCACGAGGAGCACCTCTCGCCGCGCAAGGCCACGCTGGCGGCCATGCAGGAAATCGGCGGGGCCATCGTGGCCATCACGCTGGTGATGACGGCGGTGTTCGTGCCCGTGGCCTTCATGAGCGGGCCGGTGGGCGTGTTCTACCGGCAGTTTTCGCTCACGCTGGCCATTTCCATCGTCATTTCGGGCGTCAATGCCCTCACGCTGACGCCGGCCCTGTGCGCCATCATGCTCAAGCCCTCGCACGCCATCGAGGGCGACACGGCTGACGCCCCGGATGGCAAGCGCCCCGGCCTGCTGGCCCGCTTCTTCGCCGGCTTCAACCGCTACTACGACCGGGTGGCCCGCGGCTACGAAAGCCTGCTGCGCCGCCTCGCGCCGCGCCGCGCCGTCACGCTGGGCCTGTTTGCGCTGTTTTGCGCCGCCACCTGGGGCCTGAGCACCATTCTGCCGTCGGGCTTTATCCCGACCGAGGACCAGGGCATGATCTACGTGAACGTGACGGCCCCGGCCGGCGCCACCGTGGAGCGCACCGAAAAGGTACTGGACCAGATTCAGCAGCAGGCCGCCCAGCTCGGGCCGGTGGAATCGGTGACGACGCTGGCCGGCTACAGCCTGCTGAACGAAGTGGCCGGCGCCTCTTACGGCATGGGCATGATCAACCTGAAAGCCTGGGACCAGCGCGAGCAGTCGGTGGACGAGCTGATTGCCGAGCTGCGCAAGCGCACGGCCGGCATCCGCGACGCGCGCATCGAGTTTTTCTCGCCGCCCACCGTGCCGGGCTTCGGCAACAGCAGCGGCTTTGAGCTGCGCGTGCTCGACAAAACCGGCCGCGGCGACCTGCAGCAGACCGCCGATGCGACGAATAAATTCATCACCGCCTTGGCCAAGACGCCCGAAATCGGGGCTGCCTTCACCACCTTCGACCCAAACTTCCCGCAGTACCTGATCCACGTGGACCAGGAAATGGCGGCCAAGCGCGGCGTGACCGTGGACCGCGCCATGAGCACCCTGCAGACGCTGCTGGGCTCGTACTACGCCTCCAACTTCATCCGCTTCGGGCAGATGTACAAGGTGATGGTGCAGGCCGCCCCCAACTACCGCACCGCGCCCGAGGACGTGCTCAAGCTCTACGTGAAGAACGACCGGGGCGAGATGGTGCCGTACTCCACCTTCCTGACGATGGAGCGCGTGTACGGCCCCGAGCAGCTCACGCGCTACAACATGTACACCTCGGCCATGCTCAACGGCGACGCGGCCCCCGGCTTCTCCTCCGGCGAGGCCATTCAGGCCGCCGAGCGCGTGGCCAAGCAGGAGCTGCCGCGCGGCTTCAGCTACGAGTGGTCGGGCATGACGCGCGAGCAGATCCTTTCGGGCAACCAAGCCGTGTACGTGTTCCTGATGGTTATCGTGTTCGTGTACCTGCTGCTGGCCGCCCAGTACGAAAGCTTCCTGCTGCCGCTGCCGGTGCTCCTGTCGCTGCCCACGGGCGTGTTCGGGGCCTTTCTCTCGCTGAAGCTGCTGGGGCTGGAAAACAACATCTACGCCCAGGTGGCGCTGGTGATGCTCATCGGCCTGCTGGGCAAAAACGCCATCCTCATCATCGAGGTGGCCAACCAGCGCCGGCAGCAGGGCGCTTCCGTGCTCGACGCGGCCATTGAGGGCGCGGTATCCCGCCTGCGGCCCATCCTGATGACGTCCTTCGCCTTCATCGCCGGCCTGATTCCGCTCTGCATTGCCTCCGGCGCGGGTGCCCTCGGCAACCGCTCCATTGGCACGGCAGCCGCGGGCGGCATGCTCATCGGCACCCTGTTCGGGGTGGTGCTGATTCCGGGCCTGTACGTGCTCTTTGCCGCGCTGGAAAAGCCGGCCGCGGCCGACGACGAAGAACCCGTGGAAGCCGAACCGGTGGTGCGCCACCTCGAACCCAGCCATGTGTAACCCGCTCCAGAATGCCTGCCGCGCCCAAGCCAACATCCCTGCCGACCGTAATCCGTGGCCACGGTTGGGGAACTCGTCCTTCGGAAGAAGCGGCGGGGGTGTTTGGCCGGGAGCGGCGGGCGTGGGCCTGGCTAACGCCCGCCGGCGGCTCAGCCCGCTTCCGGGTCGTAATTCCATCGTCCGGCCGGCCGCGGACTAAACCGCCGGCAGGCGCCGCCAAACCCGTGCGGGAGTCGCCTGGTCGTTTTTTACCCTTTTGCAATGCCCTTTAAACGCTTCTATATCGTTGCCGCGCTGCTCACCGGTGGCCTGCTCAGCGGCTGCAAAGTCGCCGAGCCCACGCCGCCGCGCATCAGCGCCGCCCTGCCGGCGGCCTTCGGCCCCGTGGCCGGCACCGACTCGGCCAGCATTGCCGACCGGCCCTGGCGGGAGTTCTTCGCCGATGCCCAGCTCGTGGGGCTGATCGACACGGCCCTGCGCAACAACCTCGACCTGCAGATAGCCGTGCAGCGCGTGGAGCAGGCCCGGGCCGGGCTCATTGCCGCCCGCGGGGCGCTGCTGCCCACCGTGAGCGGGGTGGCCGCCGCCGGCGCCGACCGTTGGGGCGACTACACCCTGAACGGGGTCGGCAACTTCGACACCAACCTCTCGCCCAACATCGACGGGGCCCAGCGCATTCCGACGCCCGTCACGCCCGACTTCTTCCTGGGGCTGCGCAGCTCCTGGGAAATCGACGTGTGGGGCAAGCTGCGCCAGCGCCGCCGCGCCGCCGCCGCCCGCGTGCTGGCCTCCGAGCAGGGGCGCCACGTTGTGGTGACGGCCCTGGTGGCCCAGGTGGCCCGCCATTACTACGAGCTGCTGGCCCTCGACAACGAACTGGACGTGCTCAGCCGCAACGCCGCCTACCAGCAGCGCGCCTTGGAAATCATCCGGGTGCAGAAGCAGGCCGGCCGGGCCACCGAGCTGGCCGTGCAGCAGTTTACGGCCCAGCTGCTGCGCACCCAGTCCCTGACGCTGCAGACGCAGCAGCGCCTCGTGGAAAGCGAAAACCAGCTCAACCAGCTACTCGGCCGCTACCCGCAGCCCATTCGGCGCGGGGTGGCCATCCGCCAGCAGCCCCTGCCCGATACCGTGGCCGCCGGCCTGCCCGCCCGCGCCCTGCTGCGCCGCCCCGACGTGCGCCAGGCCGAGCTGGAGCTGGCCGCCGCCCACGCCGACGTGTCGGCCGCCCGGGCCGCGTTTCTGCCCTCGCTCACCATCACGCCCTACGTGGGCCTGAACGCCTACAGCGGCGCGCTGCTGTTTCGGCCCGAGTCCATTGCCTTCGGGGCGCTGGCCGGCCTGGCCGCGCCGGTGTTCAACCGCACGGCCATCCGGGCCGACTACCACCGCGCCGCCGCCGTCGACCGCGAAGCCTTCTTCGGGTACCAGAAAGCCCTGCAGACCGGCTTCCGGGAAGTGCACACCAACCTGCGCGGCCTGGCCTACTTCCGCCGCGCCTACAGCCTGAAGCAGCAGGAGGCTGCCTCGCTCACCCGCGCCGTGGAGGCGGCCAACGACCTGTACGTGGCCGGCCGCGCCAACTACCTGGAGGTCATCACCGCCCAGCGCAGCGTGCTCGACGCCGAGCTGGAAGCTACCCAGCTGCGCCGCGAGCAGTTTCTGCGCCTCATCGACCTGTACCGCGCCCTGGGCGGCGGCTGGCAGCCCGCCGCGCCGGCCCTCTAATGTGTTGCACTCTTACCTAAGCGGAAGCCCCGACCGGCTTCCGCTGCTTTTTTCCGCATGAGTCGAGAAGAACTGGCCCTGGCTGGCTTTTTCCCCGCCGACTGGATTCCCAGCGGCACCCGCTACCGGCACGGCGAGCTGCTGGTGCGCATGAGCGAGCGGGGCAGCCTGCGCCTTTACATTCCCAACAGCGGGGTCGAGGTGGAGTTGTCGTCGGGCAGCTTGTTCGAGCCCGTGGTGCACTACGTCGGGGCGTTGGAAGGCGTGGCCGCCATGCTCGCGCAGCTGCTGTAAGCCGCAGGCGAGGAATGAACGACCCGGGCGGGAAGCGACTCCAACGTGCCGCCAACGCCTTCTGCTGTGCTGATCGAACCGGAGAAGCGGGCTCCGCAGGATCAAGGCATCAAATTTCGAACACGAAGGGCCGAGCTCTGACTGAGGGCAAACTGCAGCCGGCGAAGGGCAGCGCCACGGGCGCATTCAGCTGAAAGGCGTCAACGTCAACATTCTGGACGTGAAAGGGTCGGGCCAGGACACCGGCGGAGCCTTGGCCGTCTTTGAGCAGATCAGCCGCTCCCAGGGCCGGGGGACGCCGCTGCACGTGCATCCCGGCCAGGACGACGACGCGCAGCAGCTCGAAATGCTGCGCCGCGGGATTGAGGCCCAGAAGCGGGTAACGGAAGAAAATAGGCTCCGGGCTCAAAGCTGCCGAGCCTGACATGAAGGCCAATCAGGTATGGGCTGGCGGCTAGCCCGGGGCCGCCAGCGTGTAGGGTGAAAAGGAGGGAGCCCCTGCCCGACCGCGCGCAATAAGCCCGGCCGGGCAGGGGCGCTGTTTTGGCTGAATTGGCGTCAGGCATCCGCCCGCGCTGGCTTACACCGGCGAGCCGAAATCGGGTGTGCCGTCCGCCCGCCAGGAAAAGGACTTGTAGCGTATCTGCCGGGCCCAACCGGCCCCGCTGCGGCGGGCGGCGTGGTACACGATGTAGTCCTGGCCCTCGACCTCGACAAACGACGCGTGGCCGGGGCCGAAAATGGCGTCCGTCTTGGCAAACACGGGCCGCGGCTCCTTGCGCCAGGCCGCCGGATCGAGCGCGTCGCCGCCGAGGTAGGTGAGCTGGCCCAGGCAGTAGTCGTCGGTCCAGCTGCCGCTGGCCGAGTAGATGACGAACGTGCGCCCGGCGCGCTGCAGCACCTGCGGGCCCTCGTTGACGTGCGGGTAGCCCTGCTTTTCCCACGCGTACTCGGGCCGCGAGAGGCACACCCGGTCGGAGGCAATGGTCCACGGGTTGCTCATGCGGGCGATGTAAAGGTTCTGGCTGACGTTGGTAAAGCCTTCCCAGCCCGACCAGAGAAAGTACCACTGCTCGTCGGGCAGGCGCAGCACCGTTCCGTCGATGGCCCACCGGTCGGTGGGAATGTCCAGCTTACCCCGAAACGCGTAGGGGCCTTGCGGATCGGGGCTGCGGGCTTGCAGCGCGTACATGCGCTCCGCGCCGTTTTCGGCGTTGTAGAGCGCGAAGTAGATGTACCAACTGCCGTCCACGAACTGCAGCTCGGGCGCCCAGATTTCCACGAACTCGGGCGTATCACCCCCGGGAGCGGGCCACACCGGCACCAGCTCCGCCGTGGCCATTTCTGCCCATTGCGTAAACCGCGCCACCAGAATCCGCCGCTTGGCGCGGTCGACGGTACAGTAATACAGGTGGCCTGCGTGCGCCACCACCCAGGGGTCTTCGCCGTCGGCCACCAGCACGTGCGTCTGGTCGCCGCTGGGCGGCAGGGCCCGGGCGGCTTTCGTCCGTTCATTAATCTCCGCCACCGTCATCGGCGCGAGTTGCGCCGCCTGGTAGATGTGGTCGTCGGGCATGGAAAAGCTACGGCTGTCCCCAGGGGAGCCTGGGGTGGTTGGAGGGGTGTTGTTTTCCGGACCGCAGGTCCGGAAAGGCGACTTACGCTTCGCCCATCATCAGGCCCTCGATGGTGTGGGCCTGCACGATGGGCTGCAGCTCGTCGACCACCCGGCAGGTGAGGTGGGCCCTCAGCGCGGCGGGCAGCGCGTCGTAGTAGGCGTGGGTGAACTGCAGGTCGTGGCGCTCCGCGTTGGTGGCCGTGGGGGCATCCACGCCGAGCACCAGCGCGGGGCGGGACTGGGTGGAGTGGTTGGCCGTGCCGCGGTGGATGGTCAGGGCCGAGCGGGCGGAGATGTCGCCCATCTGCGGCATTTTGCGCTGGGCCCGTTGCTCGTAGCGTGGGCTGTTGCTTTTGGGCGGAAACATGCCGTGCTCGAAGTCGATGGGCAAATCCCACTGCGTGCCCACCGCAATTTCGAAGGGGCCCATGTCCTCGGTCACGTCCACCGTGGTCAGGTTAAAGGCCAGCGAGTTGAGCCGGCGGCCGGTGAGGGTGTCGTCGGGGGCGGGAAAGTCGCGGTGCCAGGGCTGGTTCATGGCGCCTGGGTTGGGCACGTCGAAACCGATTTCCACGATTTTGTACTCGGGCCCGAGCACGGCCTCGCACACCGTCGTGACCCACGGGTGCGTGGCCAGCTCCACGAAGCCGCGAATACTCTCGGGGTGAATCTCGACGTAATGCCGGTTGGGCCCGCGGCCGAGGGCTCCGCCGGGCCGCTGCAGGGCGGCGGCGTAGAGGCGGGCAATGTCCTCACCGAGCTGCTGCGCCCACTCGCGCGAAAAGGCTCCTTTGAGTCCGATGATGCCGTCGCCGTACAGACCGCCCATGATCTGGGCAATGTCGTAGCGGGCCTGGGTGGGGTTGTTTACCTGCGTTGTGTCCATGCTGCTCTGGCGGTTGGATGGTCAAACGAGCAGCCGGCGCGGCACCGGCCGCGCCGGCCGTGGGGGGTACCTGCTTAACGCAACGGGCCGCGTTTGGGTGGCGGTCGGGCTGCAGAAAGCCGGAGCCATCGGGCTTGCCGGGGCACCACATATGCGTGTGAGCAGTGGCGAAATGGCCTCCGCCGTCCCATACTTTTGTCTGGCTCAGCGCGGTCGAGTGGCAACAGCGGCCGCCCACCGTACTGGGCCAAGTACCTCTCCCGTAACAAGTCCCGGCTCATGTTTCAACGCCTTCGACTCCCCGTTCGACCGCTCGTACAGCCCCAGGTCATATTCGCAGCGCTGATACTGTGCGCCTGCACCACCGCCAAGTCGCCAGTGCCTTCCGCCGCGGCTGCGGCGCGCCCGTCCGTCGACCGGGCGCTGCACGCCACCATCGCGCAGCGCGACAGCGCTCTGTTCGCGGCCTTCAACCGCTACGACCTGGAGCAGCTCAAGACCTATTTCGCCGAGGACCTGGAGTTCTACCACGACAAAGGCGGCCTGACCAACTACGCGCAGACCATGGAAGGCTTCCGGCGCATGTTTGAGCAGGCCCGCGCCAACGGGCTGCAGCGCCAGCTCGTGCCCGGCACCTTGGAGGTGTATCCGCTGAAAGGCTACGGCGCCGTCGAAACCTACCAGCACCGCTTCTGCACCAGGAAAACGGCCAGCAGGATTGCGGCACCTTCAAGAACATGATGGTGTGGCGGCAGCGCGACGGGCAGTGGAAAATCACTCGCGTCGTCAGCTACGACCACTAAGCGGCCGGTTCAGCGCGCGGTGAAGTCGGGCAGCAGGCGCAGGCACACCGGGGCCGGCACGCTGGCCGAGTGGCCGGTGGGCGTGAGCCGGCCCGTGCGCGGGTGCACGTGGTAGGAGTGGATGGAGTCCGAGTTCTGGTTGGCCACCAGCAGCAGCCGGCCGTCGGGGGAGAAGGTGAAGTTGCGCGGCGTCTTGCCCTGGGTGCTCACGTGCTCCACCAGGCGCAGGTGCCCGTTGCGCGCATCCACGGCAAAGACCACCAGGCTGTCGTGGCCGCGGTTCGAGCCGTACACGAACCGGCCGTCGGGCGACACGTGCACGTCGGCGCTGGCGTTGCTGCCGGCATAGCCCGCAGGCAGTGCCGACAGGGTGTGCAGCTCCCGGAAAGTGCCGGCGTCCGCGTCGTAGCCCAAGGCCGTGACGGTGGAGTTCAGCTCGTTGATGAGGTAGGCCCAGCGGCCATTGGGGTGAAAGGCCAGGTGCCGCGGCCCCGCGCCGGGGCGGCCCGCAAACGCCGTGTTGGGGGGCAGCTGCAGCGCGGGCGCCTCAGTGGTCAGCGGGTAGCTCAGCACTTGGTCGGTGCCCAGGTCCACGGCCAGGGCGTAGCGGCCCGCCGGATCGGGCAGAATGCAGTGCGCGTGCGCCCGGTCCTGGTTTTTGTGCGGCCCGCTGCCCAGGTGCTGATCCACCACCGCGGCTGGTGCCAGGTGCCCGTCGGGCCGGCGCGGCAGTGCGCTGACGGTGCCGCCGAAGTAGTTGGCCACCAGCGCGGCGCTGCCGGTGGGCGTGAGGCTGACGTAGCACGGCCCAGCGCCCTCCGAGGCCTGCTCGTTGAGCAACACCAGGCCGCCGGTTTGCTGATCCACGGCGAAGGCGCGCACGGCCCCGGTGCTGCGGCCCTGAAACTCCAGGCTGGCGTTGACGGCGTAGAGGTAGCGGTGGTCGGGCGTCAGCGCCAAGAAGCCCGGCCGCACGCCGCCCCGGAAGCCACCTACCGCGGTCAGCGCGCCGGTGCCGCCGTGCAGGCGGTACAGGAAAAGGTTGTCCTGCTCAGTGGGCCCGTACGTGCCGATGTAGAGCAGGTACTGCGGCGCCGCCGAGCCGCGGCGGCCGGTAGCGCAAGCCACCAGCAGCGGCCCGGCGGCTAGCAGGGCTGCGCGCTGGAGAAAGGCGCGGCGGGTCCAGGTTGGGTTCAGATTCATGCGGCGGTGGCACGGGCCAGGAAAGACGGGCGGGAACGGGTCCCAAGGTAAGCACGTCCGGATTTCCGGCTGGGTCCGGCCAGCCGTTTGTGCCGGGCGGGATGGCGCATCAGGCGGCTTTGCCCAAGTACCGATGCCGGGCACATTTGGTACCTTGAGGAGCACTAGCTTCCCCGCCGGCCCGCCATGAACCGTTTTGCTCGCACCGCCAAGTTTGTTGTTTTGCTGCTCGCCGCCTGGGGCCTGGCCCACGCCGGGCAAGCCAAGTGCTACACCCGCGGCCTGCGGTGCTGGCCCAGCGGCGGCACCCTGCGCCCGCAGCCCATCCTGGTGCTCGACGGCCTGGCGCAAAGCCAGGAAATCATCCACGCATTGGGCGCCACCTACCAAGCCTACCTGCAGGCCGGCAAGGAGCGCGTGGTCCTCGACGTGCAGGATAAATTGGTGGGGCAGTACGGAGTGAGCCAGGCCGTGCTGAAGCCCCGCCGCCCGCTGACCGTCGGGCAGCGGTACGAGCTGATCATCCGCGGCAAAGGCGCTGGGAGCGGCAACCTCCTGGAGCAGGCCAACGGCCCCTACCGCGCCAACGTGGTGTACACCGTGGTGGCCGGCACCGACCAGACGCCGCCAGCATGGAAGGCTGCGCCGCGGGAGCACGCCAAGCACTACGAGGAAATGGGCTGCGGCCCGGAAGTGTACGTGGACTTTACCGCCGCCGTCCTGGATGAGTCGGCCTGCCTGATCAAAGCCACGGTGCGGGACCTGGACAGCGGCCAAGCCAGTGCCTACTACCTGCCGCCCGACGCGGCCGGGCTGGTGTCGGTGGGGCATGGCATGTGTACGGGCGCGTTCCGGCTGGAAAACGGCCGGCGCTACACGGTGGCTTTCACCCTGCTGGACGCGGCCGGCAACACGACGCCGTGGCAGGGCCCAGCCCTTGCATTTACCCGCCCGGAAAAACGGGGGTAGGGCGGAGGTGCTGCCGCGGGGAGCGGCGTAATGCTGCCGGGCCGGCGCCGCACTGAGCTGGGTTTCGAGGGCCGGCTGAGCCGCTCAGCCGGCAGGCTAGCTGAACAGGGTCAGCAATTCCTCCCGGCCGAGCGTTTTGAGCAGGGCCGCATCGGTCTTGATGAGCTCGTGGGCCAGCTCGCGCTTGGTTTCCTGCAGCTTCAGGATTTTCTCCTCAATGGTATCGGGGCAGATCAGGCGCACGGCCACCACTTTCTGCGTCTGGCCGAGGCGGTGGCTGCGGTCGATGGCCTGGTTTTCCACCGCGGGGTTCCACCACGGGTCCACCAGGTACACGTAGTCGGCGGCGGTCAGGTTCAGGCCGGTGCCGCCGGCTTTCAGGCTGACGAGGAACACGCGCACGGCCTCGTCCTGCTGAAACGCGGTGACGGCCGCCTCGCGGTTGCGCGTCTGGCCGGTGAGCTGCTGGTAGGCAATGCCGCGCCGCTGCAGCTCGGCCCGGATGAGGGAGAGCATACCCACGAACTGCGAGAAAACAAGGATTTTGTGCTGCGGGGCGCGGTTGCTGATTTCCTCCAGGAGCACGTCCAGCTTGGCCGAGCCCGCGTCGTAGTCCTGCTCGTCGGGCAGCAGGGCGGGGGCGTTGCAGATCTGGCGCAGGCGCGTGAGGCCCTGCAGAATGTGCAGGTGGTCCTTGCTGGCGGGGCCTTCGTGCTGGCCCAGTAGCTTGGCGCGGTACTCCTGCCGGCAGGTTTCGTACACGCGGCGCTGCGCCTCGCCCATCTCGCAGTACAGCACCATCTCGGTTTTGGCCGGCAGCTCGCGCGCCACCTGGGCCTTGGTGCGGCGCAGCACGAAGGGGCTGATTTTCTGCTGCAGCGCCCGTGCCCGCCCGGCATCCTTGAATTTGTCGATGGGCGCCGCGTAGTGGTCCTGGAAGTGCTGGCGGCTGCCCAGCAGGCCCGGGCAGGCAAAGGAAAGCTGCCCGTAGAGGTCGTAGGTGTTGTTTTCGACGGGCGTGCCGGTCAGCACCAACCGATTGCGGGCCTGCAGCAGCCGGGCTGCCCGGTAGCGTTGCGAATCGGGGTTTTTGATGGCCTGCGCCTCGTCGAGGATGACGTAGTTAAACGCGTAGTTTTTCAGCCAGTGAATGTCCGCCACGAGCGTGTGGTAGGTGGTCAGCACCAGCTCCGCGTCGTCGAGCGGGGCGGTGCCGTGGCGGCGGCTGGTGCCGTGCAGCACGTGCACGCGCAGGGCGGGCGCAAAGCGGGCTGCCTCGGCCTGCCAGTTGAACACCAGCGAAGTGGGCACCACCACCAAGCTGGCCCCGCGGCGGCCCTGCTCGCGCTGGCGCAGCAGCAGGGCCAGCACCTGCACAGTCTTGCCCAAGCCCATATCGTCGGCCAGGCAGCCGCCGAAGCCGAACGTGTCGAGGAAGCTCAGCCAGTTCAGGCCCTGCTGCTGGTACTCGCGCAGGGTGGCGTGCAGCCCGGCGGGCACGGGCACCGGCGCGATGCCCCCGAAATCGGCCGCGGCGGCCTGGTAGCGGGCCAGCTCGGCGCGCGTTTCGGGGCTGAGCGTGGCGGGCTCGTACAGTTCCGCAAGGGCTGCGAAGCTGATTTTGGGCGTGCGCAGCTGCCCTTCCACCACCTCGCCAGCAGCGAAATAGGCCGCGAACTTCTCCACCCATTCCGCGGGCAGAATGCCACGGGTGCCGTCGTCGAGCGTGACGTAGCGCGAGCGGTTGCGCAGGGCCCGCTGCAAGTGGCGCAGCGAGGCCTGCTGGGTCCCAAACTGCACCGTCAGCTGCGTGTCGAACCAGTTCGTTTCGCTGCTTACGCGTACCGTCACGCGGGCCCGGTGCGGGTTCAGGCGGTTGTTTTTCAGCTCGTTGAAGCCCAGGATATTAATGCCCTGGGCGCGCCAGTCCTCAAAGGCCGCCAGAAACCACTCCTCGCGCAGAAAATGCGTTTTGGGCACGTACAGCGCCTCCTGGCTGGCCTGTTCCTGCCAGTCGGGGTAGTGACGGAGCAGGGCGGCCATCAGGCGCGTTTCGGCCGCCGCGTCGCGCTCCAGGGCAAACTGCCGGCCCCGCTCGTCGGTGGCGTACAGCTGCCGCTGCGAGAGAATGGACACTTCCTTGTCGCCGTAGCGCATCACGGGCAGCACTTCCACGTGCGCGCCGGCGTCGCTGAGGTAGAGCAAGGGTTCGGGCGGCCGGTCGAAGCCCAGCTCGGCCTGCTGCGCCGGGGAAGCCGGCCGCCGGTAGCCGTAGCTGATGCGCAGGCGGTCCTCCAGGCCCTCCAGCACGTCGCGTTGAAACTCGCCGAACTTGCGCTGGTGAATCAGCAGCGTGTTGTTGCGCCGCTGAAAAAACTCGATGACGCGCCACACGTCCAGGTCGTCGAGCAGGTACAGCGCCTGGCGGGCCTCCAGAAAGTATTCGTGGCGGATGGCTAGGGCGCGCAGGTCGTAGGGCTCGTCGTGCAGGCGCAGCTCGCCGCGCACGGCGTAGTAATCGCCTTGCTCGCTCACCACCAGGCGCAGGTCGGGGCGAGCGGCGCGCAGCTGCACCGGCCGGACGGACTGCGCCGTGATACTCTCCGACACGGCCGGGTCGTGGGCGTACATGGGCAGCCCGGCGGGGTTGCGCACGATGGCCTGCAGCGCTTCCAGGGCCGCGGGTGTGCGCACCTCGTCGTAGTTGTGCTGAAAGCGGGCCAGCGCCGAGTAAAACTTCACCTCCTCGGGCTGCTGCAGGCGCCAGATGCCGTCGAGCGGGTTGCGCAGCGTCACCGGATTTTTCGGCTTGCCCGCCGCCGTGGTGGCCGCCTCGGCCAGCTGAATGGTGAGGTGTCCGTAGTAGCGGTGGCGGCTCAGCACGATGAAGGCCTGCCCGCCGGAGGCCACGGTCGGCTCGCGCCGCGGGGGCTGCAGCTGCTGCAGCACCTCCTGCTTGGTGGCGGCCGTGATGGGGTAGAGGTCGGGGCGGCGGGGGCGCGCCGCTACCGTGGCCGGCGGCGCGTACGTCAGCTCGAAGTGCGCGTCGAGGTCGGGGGCGTGCTCCAGGCCGTAGTCGCGGGCCACCGCCTGCAGGTACTGCTGCCGGGCGCGCGCGTCGAAAAACAGGCGCAGCTCCTTGCGCGGCAGCAAGCTCAGCAGCACCAGCGCCTGATGCTCGCACAGCGTGGTTTTGGGCGCCGCGCAGGCGCAGGCCAGCAGCAGGCCCGCGGGCAGCTGCTCCACCACCACGGCCGGAAAGGGCCCCGCGCTGCCGGCACCGGCCGCCGCGCCGAAGGTGGCGTGGTTGAGCGCAAGGGTTTCGGGCAGCAGCGCCGCCAGGGTGCGGGCATCGGCTGGCGGCCGCGCCGCGCTGTGCCGCTCCACGTCGAAGGCCGTCAGGCCGGGCAGGCTGAGGCCGGGCAGCAGGTACTGGTGCGGGTGGGGCGGAGGCAGGGGCTGAAGGGGCACGGATGCGGTAGGCCGGAGTGGCGGCCGCAAAGGTACGCTCCGTGCCCCTCAGCTCCGGATACCCGGAAGCAGGGGGCGTTTGCTACCAGGTGACGCGCGCAGCCCCGCCCGCTGCTTTGGGGTGCTATAGCATTCGGCGCGAACGATGGTCAGCTTCGGCCTTGCCCGGTCGCCGGTGCGTTTGGGCCGAAGCCGGCGCGCTGGCTACCTTGGCCGGTGTCGCCCCCGCCCCGAACCCCGCCGCCCATGCACGACCTTCCCCAAACCGCCCGGCTGCGGCTGCGCGAGCTGCTGCCCGCCGATGCGCCCGGCATTCTGGCGCTGGATTCCGACCCGGAAGTGCTGCGCTACGTGCCCCACCAGCCCATGAGCACCCTGGCCGAGGCCGCCGCTGTCGTGGACTACATCCGGGGCCAGTACCGGCGCAACGGCATCGGCCGCTGGGCCGTCGAGCTGCGGGCTACCGGCGAGTTTGTGGGGTGGTGCGGGCTCAAGCTCGTGGACGCTGAAGCCACCAACGGGCGCCTCGGCTACTACGACCTGGGCTACCGCCTGCTGCGCCGGCACTGGGGCCAGGGCTACGCCTCGGAGGCCGCGGCCGCCAGCCTGCGCTACGCCTTCGAGGTGCTGCAGCTGCCCGAGGTCCATGCCACCGTCATGCGCGACAATGGGGCCTCGCGCCGCGTGCTGGAAAAGCTGGGCCTCGCGCACACCGCTGACTTTACTGGCCCCGATGGCGCGCCGTGGCAGTGGTACACCTTACTGCGCCCGGCGTTTCTCGTCCTCGGCGCCGCTGCGTCGGTTGGTGGCCGCTAGCTGGGTGTTACCCAGGCGCCAGTTGAGCGTCAGGGTCACCACGCGCGCGTCGCGGCGCAGGTACAGGTCCTGGCGGTAATTGGTGTACAGCGACACGGCGCGCAGCGGCGTGGTGTAGAAAATATCGGTGGCGGCCAGGCGCAGGGTGGCTTGGTTGTGCCACAGGGTCTTTTGCACGCCCGCGGCCACTTGCCCGTAGGGGCTGAACTCGAAGTAGCCCACGCGCTGCCGCGACTGGTAGCTGCCGTTCAGCTCGGCCGACCAGCCCTTGCCCAGGGTGAAGGTGCTGTTCGAATTCAGGGTGAAGGCCGCCCGGCCCCGGTTCAGGGCGGTGCCGGCCAGGTTGCCTTCAAAGTGGATGTAGTAGAACACTGCGTTGTTGTACACGCTCCACCACTTGCCCACGGTCAGCGGGGCGGTGAGGGTGAGGGCCAGGTAGCGCTGCCGGTCCAGGTTGACGTACGTCGACACCGTTTTGCCGTCGGTTTCGGGGTAGGCCACGTCGGTAATTGGGGCCTGGGTGACGCTGTAGCTGAGGCCGGTGGTGAATTTTTGCTGGAAGCTGTGGGTCAGCTCCACGTTGTAGCTGGTTTCCGGCCGCAGGCCGGGGTTGCCCTGGGCGTAGGTGGTCGGGTCGATGATGCTGCGGAAAGGGTTGATCTGGCGGTAGGAGGGGCGGTTGATGCGCCGGCTCAGCGAGGCCCCCAGCTCGTGCCGGGCGCTGGCGGTGTACTTCAGCGCCGCGCTGGGAAACAGCTGGTAGTAGTCGCGGCGGAAATTCGCGCTGTCCACCACCTGCCGGCCGGTGGCGCCGGTGTATTCCCCGCGCAGGCCCAGCTGCAGGTTCAGCTTGCCCCGGGTGTGGTTCAGGTTGGCGTAGCCGGCCGAAATAACCTCGTCGTAGCGGAAGCGGTTGGTCAGGCCCCGGTTGGTGGTCGTCACGCCCTCCACGGTGTTTTCAAAGAGCACGTCGTTGTCGGAGTTCACCCGGCTGACCTTTGCGCCGGCCTCCAGGCGGGTTTGCGCGTTCAGGGGCTGGGCGTAGTCGGTTTTGAGGGCCTGAATGGTCAGGTTGCTGGTCTGGTCGCCGGTAACGGTCGAGTCGGGGCGGCCCGACAGCTCGAAGACGGTGGTCTGGCGCTGCCGTCGGTGCGCGTAGTAGCGGGCGTAGTCCGCGTCGGCCGTCAGCTCGCCGCGGCCCGCCTCCCCGAAGCGGTACTTGACGTTGACATTGGCCGTGATGTTAGGGTTGTAGCCTTCGCTCGAGCTGTGGGCCGTGTAATAGTCCTGCAGCCGGCCGCGGCCGTCGTAAAAGGCACTCGTGTTGATGCCGGTGCCGTAGGGGTGGGGCTGGGGCACGGCAAAGCCCGTCAGCACGGCCCCCACCGTCGTGTTTTTGGAAAGCGTCACGTCGGCCCCGAAGCGGTAGATCAGGAAATGGTCCCGAAAAACCTGGTAGTTGCGCTGGTCGGCGGTGCTGTCGAGCACCTGCCCTCCGTCGCGCGGTGAGTAGAAGGAGCGGTAAGTGTTGCGCACGCCGAAGTTAGTGCGCCGGGCGTAGGTAGTGGAGGCAAACAGGTTCAGGCCCTCGCGGCGGTGGTTGGCCGACAGGCTCCCGCTGAACTTGCCGAAGCGCCCCTGCCCGTAGCTGAGGCTGCCGTTGCCGTTGGTGCCCTGGCGCTGATCTTTCTTCAGTTGGATATCGATGATGCCCGCGCTGCCCTGCGCGTCGTACTTGGCCGGCGGGTTGGTGATCAGCTCGATGCTCTTGACCTGGTCGGCCGGCAGGGCGCGCAGGTATTCGGCCAGCTCCGCGCCCGTCATGGGCTGGCGCTTGCCGTCGATGAGCACCAGCAGGCCCTGCCGCCCGCGCAGGGCCAGGTTGTCGTTGGCGTCCACCGACACGCCGGGGGAGCGGTTGAGCACGTCCAGCGTGGTGTTGCCGGCCGCCAGCGGCGAGCCCTCCACGTTGACGACGGTGCGGTCGGCCAGGCGCTCGAACTGCGGTTTCTGGCCCACCACCTGCACTTCCTTGAGCTGCGTAGCCGCGCTGGCCGCCAGCGTCAGGGCCGGCAGGTTTACGGCGGCGCCGGCCACCTCGAAGGGCCCCGACCACCGGCGCCCGAAGCCGAGCTGCGAAGCCGACACGAGGTAGCGGCCGTTGGCGGCCTGCTCAAAGCGGAAGCTGCCCTGCGCGTCGCTGAACTCGGTTTTAACCACGGTTGAGTCCTGCGCCCGGTGCAGCGTGACGGTGGCGTAGTCCACGGCCGCGCCGGCGGCCGTGCGTACCGCCCCGCTTACCGCCGCCGGGCTCTGGGCGTGCGCGGGGAGCGGGGCGGTGAGCGTCAGGGCGCCGGCCAGTACGCCGGGGGCAAGCCAATGGAAACGGTGGTAGACGTGGTTTTTCAAAGCGTGGGCGTTTTGAGTAAGAGCAGAAACAGCAGCGTCGTCAGCCCCTCGTGCCTCGCTTCGCAACGGCAACACGCTTCCGCGCCGCCGGCAACGCGGCGTCGAACACGGAAGGCAGGGGCCAGGAAGACCGCCGCGCTGAAAGGGAAAGGGAGCCGCCGCTGGTGGCGCGGCGAAGGGGGATAAGCGAAAATTCAGGACCGGAAACTGCGGCTGCGCCGAATGGTTACGAGCCGCTGCGGAAATTTTTTTGCCGGCCCCCGCTAATCCGGGCTGCCTTGCCGCCACGGGCCCCACAGTCGAAAATCCAACACCCCCAGGCTGCGCATTGCGTACATTCTCTAAGGACTATTGACCCCAGCCGCACCCATCATGGAACCCCAGCCCACACCCCGACCCACACCCCCGCAGCCCAACCCAGCCGAAACCACGCTGCCCACCAAAGGCTCGTCCGACAGCCAGAGCGCCGACAACGCCAGCGTCACCAACCTGCCCCGCCCGGCCAGTACCCCCGACGCTGGTCAGGCGCCGCCTGCCGCGCCGGCTCCCGACCCTGCGGCGCCCACGCCCGAAAGCGCCGCGGACGATGCCGCCGACCCCTCCGCCGCCGACATCCAGCCCGATACCCACGGCGACACCGACCCCGGCGCCAGCCGCAACAACGACGCGCAGCCGCTGTAGGCGCGCACCTGCAAACCCCAAACTCAGCTTGCCAAACCCGGCGCAATGGGCCAGCTCGGCCGTAACATTCGAGGCGCGGCGGCGGTACCTGAGGCTTACGCTTTGTTTGTTCCGAACCACCCAATGGCAGCACCTATGGCTTATTTCCCGCAATCCGAAGAAGAGTTTCGTGACCAGTTTGGCGGTGGCCGCTACGCCGCCGACAACCGCCGCTTTCCCCCCGATCCGCAGTCCCGCCGGCCCAGCCAGCCCAACGACTTCCGTGACTACCAGGACCGCCCCGACCTACGCCGCCAGGATTTTCGCGCCGCCGACCGTAGCGGCCATGAGCGCGACCAGAACTACGGCCGCGGCGAGCAAAACCGCCCGGCTTCTGACCTGAACCACCGCCGCCGCGCGGGCGCGGCCGGGTACGGGTACGGCGACGTGGCCCGCGAGTACGGGCAGGGCCGCGCCGGCTTCAGCGGCGACCATGACCGCGGCTACGACCAGAACGGCCTGCGCGGCGGCCTTGGCAACAGCGGCGGCCGCGACGATTTCGCCGACCGCCGCTTCGACCAGGACCGCAACCCCTTCCGCGGCGGTTACGGCGGCGGCGACTACGACCACGGCCGCCGCGACGAGCCGCTGCTCGGCCGCATCGGCATGAACAGCCGCAACCCCGCTGAGCCGCGGGGCGAAGCCGGCCGTCGTTACTCCGATCAGTGGAACGATGACCAGCGCCCCGACGACCGGCGCAGCTACGGCCGCGGCTGGCACGATATGGACGACCACCACGACCGGGGCCGGCGGCGGTAAGCGGCCTGCGTTGCCGTAAATCTGGTGCGTAAGCAGGCCGGGAGCCGCAGTTGCCGGGCTGCTCGTTTTCAAGGCCTTATGGTCACCATGAAACGAAAATTCCCAAAAACGAAACGCCCCGCCGGAACCAAGTTCCAGCGGGGCGTTTCGCGTACAATCAGCCCGAGGCTTACAGGTGAATCACCTCGCCGTAAGCAGCGGCGGCGGCTTCCATCACCGCCTCCGACATGGTGGGGTGGGGGTGAATGGCCTTGATGATTTCGTGGCCGGTGGTTTCGAGTTTGCGCGCCACCACGGCTTCGGCAATCATGTCGGTGACGCCGGCGCCAATCATGTGGGCGCCCAGCCACTCGCCGTACTTCTTGTCGAAGATGACTTTCACGAAGCCGTCCTTGGCGCCCGAGGCCGAAGCCTTACCGGAAGCCGAGAAGGGGAATTTGCCCACCAGGATGTCGTAGCCCTGCTTTTTAGCTTCTTCTTCGGTGAGGCCCACCGAGGCGATTTCCGGGTAGCAGTAGGTGCAGCCGGGGATGTTGCCGTAGTTGATGGGCTCGGGGTGGTGGCCGGCAATGGCCTCCACGCAGGTGATGCCCTCGGCCGAGGCCACGTGCGCCAGCGCCGGGCCGGGCACGATGTCGCCGATGGCGTAGATGCCGGGCACGTTGGTGCGGTAGTACTCGTCCACCTTGATGCGGCCCTTCTCCACCGTGATGCCCAGCTCCTCGAGGCCGAGGTTTTCCAGGTTCGGCTGAATACCCACCGCGCTCAGCACCACGTCGGCCTCGATTTGCTGGTCGCCCTTGGCGGTTTTGATGCTCACCTTGCAGCCCGCGCCGGCGGTGTCCACCTTGGTCACCTCGGCGTTGGTCAGGATGTCGATGCCCGACTTCTTGAACGAACGCTCCAGCTGCTTCGACACTTCCTCGTCCTCCACCGGCACGATGCGCGGCAGGTACTCCACGATGGTCACTTTGGTGCCCATGGTGGCGTAGAAATAGGCAAACTCAACGCCGATGGCGCCGGAGCCCACCACCACCATGCTCTTGGGCTGCTGGGGCAGCACCATGGCGTCGCGGTAGCCGATGATTTTCTGGCCGTCGATGGGCAGGTTGGGCAGCTGCCGGGCGCGGGCGCCGGTAGCCAGGATGATGTGCTTGGCCTGGATGGTCTCGCTGCCGCCGTCGGCCTTGGTCACGGCCACTTCGCCGGGCTTGCTCACCTTGGCCGTGCCCGAAATCACCTCCACCTTGTTCTTTTTGAGCAGGAACGTAACGCCCTTGCTCATGCCGTCGGCCACGCCGCGGCTGCGTTTCACCACGGCCGCGAAGTCGTAGCCCACGTTGTCGGCCGAGAGGCCATAGTCCTGCGGGTGCTTCAGGTAATCGAATACCTGGGCCGACTTCAGGAGCGCCTTGGTGGGGATGCAGCCCCAGTTGAGGCAGATGCCGCCGAGCGATTCGCGCTCCACCACGCCTACTTTCAAGCCGAGCTGGGAAGCACGAATGGCTGCTACGTAGCCGCCGGGGCCCGAGCCAATCACGACTACGTCGAATTGCAATGCCATAAAAACTGTCTGAGGGGAAAAAATGAGCGAATGGGGGCCGGACCCGCAGGTGCCGGGCCGGCAAAGATAGCCGCCCCGACTTTACCGCCCCAATGCACGTTACCTAAGTCGCGGGCAGCCGTATACAACCCTGAATTCCCGGTTGGGTTTTGCCGCTTTTCCTGTCTTTTTCCACTTCGACTTCCATGCCCTCACCCATACTTCACCGTACCTGCACCGTTGCCGGCGGGCTGCTCATGCTGCTGCTGACCGCGCAGTGCTCGGCCACTCGCGAAAACGAAACGCCCAGCATGGCCGCCCGTGCCCGCATGAACGAGGCCGCCGTGGCCGCCAACCGCGACCCCGGCAATGCCCCCGCCGCGGAGGCCGTGGCTCCTGCCGGGGCTACTGCTTCCGTAGATGCGCCGGCACCTGCGCCCGCAGCAGTCCCCGCCGCCCGACCCGCTGCTCCCGTGCGCCGCACCAATGCCGATTACAAGGCCGACATCAAAGCCGCCGACGCAGTGCTGAAAACCAGCCCGCGCAACGCCGACGCCTACCTGGCCCGCGGCCGCGCCCGGGCGCAGCTCAAGGACTACCGCGAAGCCATGATCGACTTCAACATGGCCCTGCGGCTGAAGCCGACCAACGCCGATGCTTACTACAACCGCGGCCTGACGCGCATTAAGCTCAAGGAATTCAACTCCGCCATCGGCGACTTCGGCAAGGTGCTGCGCTACCGCCCCGAGGACAAGGAGGCCTTTTTCGGGCGCGGACTGGCTAAAATGTCGCTGGATAATTTCAAGGGCGCCGTGCCGGATTTCAACAAAGCCATCGAACTGGACCCGAGCTACGCCGACGCCTACGAATACCGCGGCATCTGCTACTCCTCGCTGAACAAGCCCGAACTGGCCCGGCAGGACCTGGAAAAAGCGGCCCAGCTCAATCCCGAAGCTTCCAAAACCCTGACCCGCTACGCCAAGAAGTAGGGGGGCGAGTTGTCGGTTGTCAGTAAACAACGTGAACTGCCGACTGAAACTTCAGCCGCGAAATAAAGCACAGCGGCCGCCGTTCCAATAAGAACGGCGGCCGCTGTGCTTTACTCATCAGCCGAAGCAAGCAGTCGTAACAGGCGTCAGCCACCGGAGTACACACTGACAACTACTTCACGTAGCCGGCTAATACCTGGTTCAACTGCGGCTCGGGCACCACGCCCGACTGCCGCCACACCGGCTGGCCCTGGTGAAACAAGATGAGCGTGGGAATGCCCTGCACCCGGAACTGCTGGGCCGCGGCCGGGTTGCGGTCCACGTCTACCTTCACAACTTTGAGCTTGCCCTGGTGCCGGGCGGCCACCTGCTGCAGGATGGGCGCCATGGCTTTGCACGGGCCGCACCAATCGGCGTAAAAATCGACGAGCACCGGCATGCCGGGGCTGCTGATGAGTTCGGCGAAGGATTTTTTAGCCATGGCAGTAGAGAAAAAGCGAGAGATACCCGGCTATACGTACCCGGCGTTGGGCCGATACAACAACGGCGCCCGACTTCTGCGAAGCCGGGCGCCGTCATGCTAAATAGCTGGGTGGGCTACCTATTTTTTGCGCTCAATCACGGTTACGTCATTGCCCGCGTCGGACATCTCGAAGTGACCCCCGGCCACCCGCTTGCCCCCGACTTCGCACTGCCAGGTGTACTTGCCGGGCGTGGCGTTGGCCGCAATGCCGGCGCTGGTCTGGAAGAAATCGGCCTCGGTGGGCGGGGTTGGGAACAGCACATCGACGCCGTTCTGCCCTTTTTCCACGTTTTTCACGAGCGAGTATTCTTTGCCCGTGGTCTGGTTGGTGACGATGAACTTAGCCGTATAAGCGCCCAACTGGCCGAACTTGTCGGATACCCCAATCTTGACGAACGGATCAGTCGAGACAAGCCAGGTTTGGGCCTGAGCCTTGGGTGCCCACAACAGGAGCACCAGCAGCAGCCCGAGCAGGCCGCCGCAGCGTTTCCACATAGCGGAAGTAGAAGTGTGCATAGAACGGAAGAGGAGGAGGTGGATGTTGACGAAGGGAGTGAAGATCAAGCTTTCAGCCCCGGCGCGACTGCCTTAGCGAAGAACGTGCCGAGAAGCTGATGAAGTAGCAAAAAATCAACCGGAAGGCGGCGCTGCAACACCACACACTACCAAATATATAAATCCCTGAAGTGAGCTGGGATATTACGAGGATAATTTTTTTGCTGAAAGGCCCTTGCCAGCCCTGGCAGGGCATATCCCAAGGCGAGCCCCACGCGTAAGATCAACTCGTGGCCCGACGTCCGAAAACCATAGCGCCCGCCGCGGCGGCCCCCATCGAAACCCGCTGCGAGCTGTGCGAGCGGGCCGTGCAGCACACCTCGCGGCACCATTTGGTACCGCGCGAAGAAGGCGGCCGCCACGGCCCCACCGTGGCCTTGTGCCAACCCTGCCACAGCTCGGTACACCTGCTGCTGAGCAACAAAGAGTTGGCGCGCCGCTACCACACAGTGGAGGACTTGCGCCGGGCCGAGGAGCTGGCGAAGTACCTGCACTGGATTCGCCGCAGCCGGCTGGAGCGCATCAGCAACCGCCGCCGGCGCCGCTGATTCTGCGCGCAGCGCGTTTCTTTGCCCACCGATGCCTGCTCTGACCTTCCTGCCGTTTGCCGATGCCCGCCGCCACGCCCCCGACACGGTGGTAGTCGATAGCCTGCTGCCCCGCGCCGCTCTCACCCTGGCCCACTGGCGCGGGGCCCCCACGCCCGCCGAGTACCAGGACGATACCAGTGCCGGCTCGGTGCTGCGCGCCCTGGCGGCCCCGCCCGCCGCGCTAGGTGCCGTTCGCTACGTCACCGCCAACCACTTCGACGTGGACGGTTTCGTGGGCGTGTGGGCCTTGCTGAACCCGGAGCTGGCCCGGCGGCACACCGAACTGCTACACATGACGGCCGTACTCGGCGACTTCCGCGAAATGGATTGGCAGCATCCGCTGGCCGACCACGCCCTGCAACTGGTGTGCTGGCTGAATGCCGAGGAAAAGGCCCGCTTCTACGAGCCCTTCGGTGCGCCGGCCCGGCGCCGGCGCGAAGACGAGGCCTGCGCCGAGAAGTTTAGCTGGTTTCTGCCCCGCTTCGCCGCCATTCTGGAAAACCCGGAAGCCGGCCGCGCCGCCTGGCACCCCGAATACGAGCGGGTGCGGGCCGCCGTAACCACCATGCAAAGCCCGGCCACGACGCTGCGCCGCTACCCCGACATCGGCCTGCTGGTGGTACGCACGCCCGAGCCCTTGCCCTACTACGCCCTGTTCGGCCCGAGCGCCGGCTACGACCTGGTACTGAGCCTCTACGACGGGCAACGCTACGAATTCGAATACAAATACACTACCTGGATTGACCTGGAAAGCCGCCCGACGCGCCCGCGCCTGCCGCTCGACGCCCTCGTGGCGCAGCTAAACGCCCGTGAGCAGAGCGGCCAGCCCTGGGCCGCCGACGGTATCACCGATACCGGTCCGCTGCTGCGCCTGACGGGCCGCCGCCTCAGCAAAGTGCGGCGCTACGCCGACCCCGACCAGCGACCCATCTATGCTTCCTCCATTCCCGATAACGAGCTGGAGCAGTTGGTAGCGGCCTTTTTTCGCCAGCGCTACGCCGGCATTGCGCCGCGCCACCACTGGACGTGGGAGGCCATCCGGGCGGCCGGAGCCGAGCTGGCAGCGCGCTAGACTAGGCCGGCGCCCGGCGCTAGTTGGGGGCGGCGCAGTTGGTTTCATCGCCCATCACGCCCACGATGTGCACGGTGCTGTTGCCGCCGGCCCCGGGGCGCACCCGGATCTGGGTGCCGATGCGCTCCTTCAGGTCGGTGACGTGCGAAATCACCCCGATCATCTTGCCCGAGTGCTGCAGGCGCTCCAGCGCGTCGAGGGCGGTGTTGAGCGCGTCCGGGTCGAGGGTGCCAAAGCCTTCGTCGATAAACAGGGACTCGATGCGGGCCTTATGGCCAGCTAGCTCGCTCAGGCCCAGCGCCAAGGCCAAGCTCACCAGGAAGCTTTCCCCGCCTGAGAGCGAGGCCATGGGGCGCACCGTGTCGGCCTGGTCGTGGTCGATGATCTGCAGCTCCAGGTTGCGGTTGGGCGTTTTGAGAATGGTGTAGCGGCCGGTGAGCTGGCGCAGGCGCAGGTTGGCCAGGCGGGCCAGGTGGCTCAGGGTGAGGCCCTGGGCAAACTGGCTGAACTTGTCGCCGCGGGCCGAGCCGATCTGCTCGCTCAGATCCTGCCAGCGCTGTTCTTCCTGCCGGCGCCGCTGCAGCTCGCGCTGCCCAGCGGCCTGCTGCCGGCGGGCGGCATCGTCCTGGTTGAGCTGGCTGCTGATGGCGCCCAGCTTCTGCTGCAGGGTGGCCTCGGCGTCGGATAGCTCGTGGAGCTTTTTGGTCAGCTCGGCGGCGGTGTGCGGGGTCAGAAACAGCTCGGCGTGCTGCTGTTGCTCGGCCGTGAGGTCGGTGAGGCGCTGGGCGGCGGTGGCCTGGGCCGTCTGATGCGCCTGGCGGCGCTGTTCCAGCCGGGCCGCTTCGGGGGCGGGCATCAGCAGGCGGCGGGCCTCATCGGCGCTGCTCAGGCCGGCGTCGGCCAGGGCGGTGGCCAGTTCGGCCTGGCGGGCGGCGTGGGTGGTGTGGTCGGCGGCGAGTTGGGTTTTTAGCTCCTGCTGGCTGCTTTGCCTGATGGCCAGCTCTTGCTGCTGCCGGGTGAGCTGGGCTTGGGCCTGGGTCAGGGCCTCGGCCAGCTGGCGGGTGCTGCGCCGGAGCTGCTCGGCCTCGGCGCTGGGGTCCTGGCCGGCGTAGCGGGCCTGGCGGGCGGCGCGCTGCTGGTCCAGGGCCAGCTGTTCGGCGTCCAGCGCGGCGGCGGCGGCGGCCAGCTGCTGCCGGCGGCGGCCCAGCTCCTCCGTCTGCGACTTGTGCTGGCTGCTGCGCTCCAGCAGCTTCGCGCCCAGCTCCTTGAGCTTGCCAAGCTGCGCTTCGTACTGCTGGGCTCGGTCCTGCAGCGTGGCCAGCACGCCGTCGAACACCGAGTTGGCGGGCAGCGGCAGCCGATGGGGCTGCAGGTACTCGCGGATGGTCTGCTGATAAACAGCGGTCTGCTCGCGCCAGTGCTCCAGCTCCGTCGCCAGGGTTTTCAGATCGGCCTCGAGGGCTGCCTGGCGGTCCAGCAGGCGCGGAATTTCCTGCTGGGCGGCCGTAGCCGCGTCCTTGGCCTGCTGGAACTTCTCGCGCAGCTCCTCCAGCTGGGTGCTAAGCACCTTGAGGCGGTTGCGCCGCACCTGGGCGGCACTCAGCTGCGCGGTGGCGTCGGCCAGCAGCGCCTGCACGGCGGCGGGCTCCTGCGGCTGGGCAGGTACCGGCCGCAGCGCCTCACCCAGGGAGCTGGCCTGCTGCCTGGCCGCCCCGACGGCGGCCAGGGCTTCCTGCAACTGCTGCTGGCGCTGGCGCTGCTCGGTTTGGCGGCGGGCCAGCTCGGTAGCGGCCTGGCGCAACTCCTGCTCCAGGCGAGTCAAGGTCTGCTTTTGCTCGGCTTCGCGGTGTTCCTGCTCGGTCGTTTCGGCCCGGAAATCAGAGCCGAACGGGTGCTCCACGGCCCCGCACAGCGGGCAGGGCTGGCCGTCGTGCAGGTGCTGGCGGTGGGCGTTGAGGTCGGCCAGGGCCTGCTGGGCGCGTAATTCGCGCTGGTAGCTTTCCAGTAGCCGCTGCCCGTCGGCCTGCCGCGCCTCCAGGTGCTGGTAGGCCGTTTCGGCGGCGGCAAGGCCGGGCATTTCCCGCTCGATGGCTGCCGCCAGCCCGTCGGCGGTGCCTTGATGCTTCTGGATGTCCCGGGCTACGGGCAGCAGCTGCTGCAGGCCCTGCAGGTAAGCATTGAGGTCGTCGACGTGCTGATCCAGGGCCGCGACGCTGGTGTCCTGCACCAGCGCATCGTACTCCGTGCGGCTCGGCTGACCTTCCTGCCGGATGGCTTCGCGGCGCGCCAGGGCTTCCTGTTCCAAGTCTTGCTGCCGCCGCAGGTCGGCCGCCGTGGTCTGCTGGTTGTTCAGCAGCTCCTGGCGACGGGCTTCGCGGGTAGCCACTTCCTTCTGGGCCGCCTGCAGGTCGATAATTTCCCGGCTCAGCTCGTTGATCTGGCTTTTGAGGTCGGCCTCGGCGCTGTGCTCGATCAGCCACTGGTCCAGCGCGGCGTTTTCGGTGGCCAACCGGGCAATTTCCTCGGCCTGACGGGCTTGGTCGGCCTCGGCTTCCGTGAATTCGGTGCGCGTTTGTTCCCACTGCTGGCGTTTGGCAACCAGCTGCTGTTGCAGGGTCGAAATCCGGGTGTCTTCCACCACCATTTCTTCCAGCAGGGGCAGCCGCTGGCTTTCCTCGCTCTGCGCGGCGGCGTGCTGCTCGTGGGCCACTTGCTGGGCCGTGGCGGCCGTGGTGCTGGCCTGGTGCAGCAGCGGCAGCTCCCGCTCCAGGTCCTGCAGCTTCTGCTCGTGGGTGCGCACGGCTTGCTCGGCCACTTCGGCCAGGGCCAGCGGAGTAGCCACGGCGCTGGCCCGCTGGTGGCCTTGCAGGCGGGCCAGCTCGGGCTGCAGCTGCGCGTCGACGAGGCGCAGGCGCTCGACTTCGCGGGCGGCGGCGTCGAGCTGCCGGTCGAGCTGGTCGAGGATGGTGCGCCAGGTCAGGCACACGGTCAGGTCTTCCTGCTCTCGGTAATGCAGCTCGGTTTGCTGGTGCAGGGCGTCGAGCTGGTGCGTCAGTTCGGCCCGCTCCTCGTCGGTGAGCAGGCGGGTAGCGTCCAGCTTGGCCTGCAGCAGCTTGGTTTTCAGCTCCTCTTCCTTGGCTTTCTCGAACGCGGCCACCGACAGGCGGGAATAGATGCCCACGTTGGTCATCTTCTCGAGCAGGGCGCTGCGCTCCTTTTCCGGGGCGTGCAGGAAGCGCGCAAACTTGCCTTGGCTCAGCAGCACCGACTGCTCAAACTGCCCGAAATCCAGGCCCGACAGCTCCCCAACCCGCGCCGGCACGGCCTCCTTGCCGCTCACCACCGCCTCGTTGGAGGGGCTCATGACCAGCGACATGGCATCCTGGTTCAGGCCGCCCTTGTCCTCGCCGCGGGTTTTGCGGCGCACTTCCCAGCGGGAGCGGTAGCGCACCCGCTGCGCCACGCCGCTGTCGGCGTCGGTGGCGTACACTTCGAATTCGACCTCCGAAAAGGCGTAGGCCGCGTGGCGGCTCACCATTTCGCCCACCTGCCGGTCGTGGCGGGGCACGCGGCCGTAGAGGCCCACCGAAATGGCGTCGAGCAGGGTGCTTTTGCCGGCGCCGGTGGGGCCGGTAATGGCAAACAGGCCGGTGTCCGCCAGCGGCGTCGTGTCGAACCGAATCAGGTAGGGCCCGGGCAGCGAGTTGAGGTTGGCGAAGTGGACGCTGATAATCTTCATGCTAACGAAATTCCGGTACGGTTCCCGAAGATACGCCGGCGGCCGAAGCCGGTCAGGGACGTGAAAAGGTAGTTTAGGTGCTCAGGCCGCCCCAGGCTGCCGGGTCAGCCTCGGCCAGCAGCTGCCGCAGCTCGCCGAACGTGGCCGTCAGGGCCGCGGCCCGCTCGGGGGGCAGGCCGGCCACGCGGCGGGCAAATACTTCGTCCACCGTCAAGTCGCTCAGCAGCTGCAGCGGGGCCACGGCGGCTGCCAGGTCGGGGGCTTCGGTGGCGCGCTGGTGGCGCACCCCGCGCGGGGCCAGCACCTGGGCCTTCTGGTGCGCGAGGGCGGCCTGCACGCGGCGCTGCACCTCGGCCGGGGCCTCGTCGGAATGCACCAGCACATCGGCCCAGGCTACCAGCTCAAAGGCCGCGTTGTCGTAGGCCAAGATGTCGGCCTCTACTTCCTCTAGGGTGCCGTGGAAGCGCTGCAGCCGCCGCGTGACGGGCACGAGCAGGGCGGTGGTGGTGGGGGCGGCGCCGGCACCGGCAAACTCGAGCAACAGCACCTGCTGCCGGTCGTCGGCCTCGGTAAACGACAGCGGCACCGGCGAGCCGGCGTAGCGGATGTGGGCCCGCCCGCCCACCACCTGCGGGCGGTGCAGGTGGCCCAGCGCCACGTAGTCGAAGGCCCCGGGGAAGTGCTCGGCGCCCACCAGGCCCAGCCCGCCGATGTGCACGTCGCGCTCGGCGCCTTCGCGGGCTTCGCCGCCGGCGGCGTACAGGTGGCCGGTGGCCAGCACCGGCACATCCTGCTCGCGGGGGCGGCGCACGGCCTCGTGCTCCGCCAGGGCCAAGTAATGGGCCGCAATGCTTTCCCGCACGCGGTGCTGCCGCTCCTCGGGCGTTTCGCCGGGTACGGCCAGGCGGATGTCCCGGTCGCGCAGGAAAGGCACGGCGCACACCACCAGCGCGGGCCGGCCGCTGGCGTCGTCCAGGGTGAGTACCTGCTCGGCCGGGTCGGTGGGCACGTGGCCTACTACGTGGATGCGCAGCTGCCGCAAGAGCTGCCGCGAGGCGTTGAGCAGGGAAGGGGAGTCGTGGTTGCCGCCGACCACCACCACGTGGCGGCAGCCGGTAGTCTGCATCTGCACCAGGAAAGTGTAGTACAGCTCCTGCGCCGCGTGCGAGGGTGAGGTCGTGTCGAACACGTCGCCGGCTACCACCAGCACGTCTACGCCCTGGGCCTTAACGGTAGCCAGTAGCCAGTCCAGAAACCGCCGCTGCTCGGTGAGGCGCTCCTGCCCGGTCAGGAAGTGCTGGCCCAGGTGCCAGTCGGCGGTGTGGAGGACTTTCATGGAGTAGGGTAATGACAATGCAACTTCAAAATTAACGTTTGTCGCGTCGATTTTCTCCGCAATTTGGCGGCACGAAAGGAGAGTGTTAGTAAGGTAACTATGGTTACCATCAATTATTTGTAACCGCGTTTACTTCTGATAAAGCCTGAAAAAGCGGTCCTGGTTCCACTGCCCAGCCGCTTTTGCTCCTGACCGGCTTCTTTCCCTCGCTTTTTGCCATGGCTGATCCTGCGCCCTCTCTGACCTTGCCCTTGGTGTCGTTGCGCGTTGGCCGGCCACAAAACCTGGGCACCACCGGGGCCGAGGCCGTTCTGGACCGTCCGTGGACCTCGGCCATCGGCAAGGAAGCGGTAACAACTCTCGTTTGGCTGGGCCCCACCAACCTGGAGGGCGATGAGCAGGCCGACCTGCGCAACCACGGCGGCCCCGATCAGGCCCTGTGCGCCTACCCCGCCGTGCACTACGCCTACTGGACCGAGCGGCTGGGCCAGCCCCTGGGCCCCGGCGGCTTCGGCGAGAACCTCACCATTGCCGGGGCTTGGACCGAAGCCGACGTGTGCCTGGGCGACGTGTTCCGCTTCGGAGAGGCACTGGTGCAGATCAGCCAGCCCCGCTCGCCCTGCTGGAAAATCGCGCGCCGCTGGCAGCAGCCGCTGTTTTCGCAGTGGCTGCAGGATACGGGCTTTACGGGCTGGTACCTGCGGGTGCTGCAGCCCGGCCGCGTGGGCCCCACCGACGCGTTGGTGCTGCAGCGCCGGCCTTATCCGCAGTGGCCGCTCACGCGCGTCAACGCGGCCAAGTACGAGCAGCGGCACGACCTGGCCCTGGTGGCCGAGCTGGCCGCCTGCCCGGCCTTGGGCGAGCAGTGGCGCCGCAAGATGCAGGGCCGCCTCAGCGGGGCGCTGCCCCTCAACGACGACGCCAACCGGCTGATCGGGCCGAATGCCGGCTGATTATACGGGTTAATCAGTTGCCCCGGCTTCGCTGAACGCACAACGCCCCGACCGAAACCGGCCGGGGCGTTGTGCGTTGGCGGCAGCCGGCGCTTAGTGCACCGCCTGCTTCTGAAACTCGTGGATGGCCTCGCCGAGGTCGTACACTTCGGTACCGGCGGGCAATGCGGCCTGCAGAATGCTGGCGCCCGCGGCGGAGCGGTAGCCGCCGGCGCAGTGCACGAGCACCGGCTTACCGGGGGGCACTTCCTGGGCCCGCTCGCGCAGCTCGGGCAGCGGAATGAGCAGGGCGCCCTCAAATACCGGCTGCTTGGCCTCGGTGCGGTTGCGGATGTCGACGATGGTAAACTGCTCCGGGTGCTGGCGGACGCGCTCCACATCTACGTCGGGGCTCGTAGCCGGTGCGTCGCGCGGGGCCAGCAATGCCCCCTGGATGTTGGTTTCGTAGCCGATTTTGGCGGCCTTGCGGATAACCGTGTCCAGGGCAATCTGCGACTCGGCCACGAGGTAAAACGGCTCTTTCGGCCCGAGAATGGAGCCCAGCCAAGTTTCGAACTTGCCGCCGTCCATCAGGTTGATAGCGCCGGGCAGGTGGCCGGCCCGGAACTGCGCCGCCGGGCGCGTGTCCACCACCAGCACGTCGGGCTCCAGGGCGGTGCCGCTTTGCAGGTGCTTCACGGCGCGCACGGAGTCCTCGAAGGCCGGGGCACCCTGCTTGTTGAGCTGCACATCGCGGCCGAAGTACTTCGGCACGAAGGGCTGGTCTTCCAAGAGCACGCGCACGAACTCCTCCTGCGACATCGGCTGCAGGGCGTAATTGGTCTTCAGCTCCTTGCCAATGGTGCTGTCGAGGTCGGTGGATGTGGTTTTGCCGCAGAGGCTGCCGGGGCCGTGCGCCGGGTACACCTTGGTGGTGGGGGGCAGCGTCATCAGCTTCTCGCGGGTGCTCTCGTACATCTGCGCGGCCAGCTCCTCGCGCTTATGCCCGCCGATGGCTTCGTCCTCACGCAAGTCGGGGCGGCCCACGTCGCCTACGAAGAGGGTGTCGCCGGTAAAGGCCGCCCGAATCTGACCCAGCTCATCCACCAGGAGCACGCAGATGGAGTCGGGGGAATGGCCCGGCGTGTTGATGGCGTGCAGCTCCACTTGTCCGATGCTGATTCGGTCTCCCTCGTCGAAAGGCCGGTGCGAGTACGTGGCCTTGACCAGCCGGCTTACGTGGATGGTAGCCCCGGTTTCCTTGGCAATTTCCAGGTGCGACGAGACGAAGTCGGCGTGCGGGTGCGTCTCGATGACGGCCACGATGCGTGCCTCTTGCTCGTCGGCAAAATCGTAGTACGGCTGCGGGTCCCGGCCTGGGTCGATGACGGCCATGCGGCCGCCGCTGAGCACGGCGTAGGAAGCGTGGGCGAGGCCCTTGTCGTAAAACTGATGTATCCTGAAGGGTTGTGAGGAAGGCAGGGGACTCATGTGCGTAAAATAAGGTGACACTTATCGGCTGGTCGAAGCAGCCGAGGCAACCGCGCCGTGCCGCCGCAAGCACCGCGCCGGAGGGCCCGAAACTGACAGCTTGGCTGAGTAGGCAGCCCGTAGGCTGACTTGGTCAAATATAACAAGCTGGGTCGGCCACGAGCCGTTCGGGGAGATTAAATTTCGGCTTTACTTGGCTTAATGATTTGATATTGAGAATATTATTGGCGGTTTGAGGCGTGGGGAAAAGGCGTCCCGACGCCGCAGGGGGCGGCGCTAAATTCGCCCTGCTCCAGCTTCCAAGACAAAAAAAGACCGCCCGGTGGCGGGCGGTCCTGTTGGCGGGCCAGGGTAGTCTAGCTCGCCTTTACCTTCGTCTTGGTTTTGGTGGCTTTGGCCTTCATCTTCGTCTCCTTACGGGCCTCTTTAGCCTCTTCCACGCGCTCCATACGGTCTTCACGCTGTTGGGTGTACTTGGCAAATTGCTCGGCCGTAAGCACGCCCTTCAGCTGCTCGTCGTAGCGGGCTCGGCCCTCCTGCATTTTCTGGCGCATGGTTTCCCGGTCCATACCGGCGGCCGGCTTCTGCGCGCGGGCCGCGTCTAGTTCATTGGCCTGCGCCAAAAAGATGGCGCGCACCCGGGTCTGCTGCTCCGCGGATAATGTCAGCTGCTTGCTCAGGCGTTGGGTCTGCATATCGGCGCGCTGCTCAGGCGTGCGCTGCTCCCCGCGACCCATGCCCGGGCCTCGGCCCTGGTAGCCAGCCGGAGTGCTGGTGGTGGCGGGGGCGGTTTGTGCTTGGGCAGTAGCAAAGCTGAGCACGGCGGCCGTCAGCAAGAAAAGCATCTTTTTCATCGGAAGTGGGTCTGTGGGAAAATGTACCGGTTGGAGGTTCGGCAGGCGCCAAGGTTTAATCGGCCCGGGCGGCAAAGGCAACATCCGGGCCAAGCGCCCATGGGAGTCGGATTCTGCCTATATTCGGGCCCCGGCGTGTCCTCAGGGCCCAAGCCGGGACAACTCCCACGACCAACTTCTCTCTAAATTCTCCCCATCTCAATCCTCTAATGGCAAACATTTTCGCCAAAAAACCGCTGGCCGTGCTGCTGGGCGAAGCCAACGCCTCGGGCGAAGGCGCGCTGAAGCGCACCCTGGGTGCGGCCAACCTCGTCGCACTCGGCGTCGGGGCCATCATCGGCGCCGGCCTGTTCGTGCGCACGGCGGCCGCTGCGGCCCAAGCTTCGGGCCCGGGCGTGACGCTGGCCTTCATTGTGGCCGCCATCGGCTGCGCTTTCGCGGGCCTCTGCTACGCCGAATTCGCCGCCATGATTCCGATTGCCGGCTCGGCCTATACCTACGCCTACACCACCATGGGCGAATTCGTCGCCTGGGTTATCGGTTGGGCCCTGATTATGGAATACGCCCTCGGGGCCGCCACGGTGTCCATTGCCTGGAGCGAGTACCTGAACAAGCTCTTAGCGGTTTTTGGGACCAGTATACCCTACGAATGGAGTCACTCGCCCTTTGAAAGCGCGGCCATCAACGGCGTGATGCACAGCGGCGTCATCAACCTGCCGGCCCTGTTCATCATCATCATGCTGAGCTTGCTGCTGATCAAAGGCACCCAGGAATCGGCTACGTTCAACGCCATTATCGTGGTGGTGAAAGTGGCCATCGTGCTGGTATTCATTGCCGTGGGCTGGCAGTTCATCGACGACGCCAACCACACGCCCTACCTGATTCCGGAAAACGCCGAGCCGGTGAAAAATGCCGCCGGTGAGGTGGTGCGCGAATACACCGCCTGGAACAAGCACGGCTGGGGCGGCATCCTCGGCGGAGCCGCCATCGTGTTCTTCGCCTTTATTGGCTTCGACGCCGTATCGACGGCAGCGCAGGAAGCCAAGAACCCCAAGCGCGACATGCCGATCGGTATTCTCGGCTCGCTGGCCGTGTGCACGGTGCTCTACATCCTGTTCGGCCACGTGCTGACGGGCGTAGCCAACTGGCGTGAGTTTGCCGACCCGGCCAAGGGCGGCGAAGCCTCTGTGGCCTACGCCATCAAGGAGCACATGCCCGGCTACGAGTGGCTGTCGACGGCCGTGGTGGTGGCCATCCTGGCCGGCTTCTCCTCGGTTATCCTGGTGATGCTCATGGGCCAGAGCCGCGTGTTCTTCTCCATGGCCAACGACGGGCTGATGCCCAAAGCCTTCTCGGACCTGCACCCGAAATTCCACACGCCTTACAAATCCAACCTGGTGCTGCTGGTGTTCGTGGGTGCCTTCGCGGCCTTCGTGCCCGGTTCCCTGGCCGGCGACCTGACCTCCTTTGGCACCCTGCTGGCCTTCGTGCTGGTGAGCATCGGCGTGTGGATCATGCGCCGCTCCGACCCGGATCAGCCGCGGCCGTTCCGCTCGCCGCTGTCCTCGGCCTCGTTCCCGCTGGTGCCGGTGCTCGGCGCCCTGATCTGCCTGTCCATGATTCTGGCCCTGGACGGCAACACCCTGAAACTGGCCCTGGGCTGGATGATCATAGGCTTTATCGTGTACTTCATCTACGGCCGGCAGAACTCCAAGCTGCAGCAAGGCATCGTGGTGGTGCCCAAAGAACTGGAAGAGCAGGCCTTCATCGAGCAGAAGTAGTCCCGCTACGTTTCGTTGCTTTAACTGCAAGCCCCGTCGGATTTCCGGCGGGGCTTGCCGCTTATTGGTCGGGTCGGGGTCCAAACGCGGCTACTTGTTCACCGCCTGTACTTCGCTTTTGAACTTCAGCACCCGGGCCCCGTTGCTTTGTACGATGAGAAAGGCGGGGTTGTCGGCGGTGGCGTGCCGCGTGATTTCGGCGCCCTGGAGTTTGCGCGTAACCGACTCCTTGAAGGTGTGCTCTATTTTGCCGGTTGCCGTGCCGGTGCCGTATTTCCAGGTGACCAAGGTGCCTTTGCGCATGCGAACAGCCGTAAAAAGTTCTAGCCCATCGGTATACGCCGCCGGGCGCGGCGTAGGTTGAAAAGGCGCTTTCTGCGGCAAGCCAGCCCCGGCAGTCGTTACTATGGGGTTGAGTGCTAGCACCATGTTCGGAATGGCTGCCGCGCGTAGCCGCCGCAGCGTTGGGGCGTGTTATCTTTCGCTGCTTTTTGCCTTTTAACCGCCGTCATTGCTACCGGACCACGCTGCTGGCGGCCGCGCAATGAAAAGCGCCTTCAAGACGTTGGAGAGGTTATTGCGGCCCGGCTTAGGCGCCCTGATTCCCCCAGTTGAATAGCTCAACCCGATACACTTTATGAACGAACCTCTTCCCGAAGCTATTAGGGTATTGTTGGTCGATGACCACCCGCTGGTCATCGAAGGCATCATCTCCTTGCTGAAAGACGTCGAGGACATCCAGATTGTGACCACCGCCGCCGGCGGTGACGAAGCCTTGCGGCGCCTGCAGGAGCACCCGAGTATTCAAGTGGCAATCGTGGATCTGAACATGCCCGGCATGACTGGGGTAGAACTGATCCGGCTGATAAGCCAAGCTCACCCGCAGGTGCAGGCCATGGCCCTCTCGGTGTACTACGACTACAGTTCCGTAACCGACGTGCTTGATGCCGGGGGCGCAGGTTACCTGCTGAAAAACACCAGCAAAAAAGAGTTAATAGAGGCCATCCGGCAGGTCAGCGCGGGCAACCGGTTTTTCAGCCAGGAAGTGGGCGCGACGCTGTTGCAGAACATTCCGCGCCCGGCTACTGCGGTGGAAGTGCGCGAGGAACGGCCGGTGGAGCTGACCGCGCGCGAAAGGGAAGTACTGCAGCTCATCGCGCACGAATTTCCCAATTCCCGCATTGCCGAAAAGCTCTTCATCAGCGAGCGAACGGTGGAATCGCACCGGAAAAACCTGCTGACCAAGACCAACTCCAAATCCGTAATTGGCCTGATCCAATACGCACTACGGCACAAGCTCATCGGTTAGCCTGCCGCACCAATGACACCAAACGACGCCCGACCTAGCCAGGTCGGGCGTTTTTTGTGCACTTGTTCGGGCGAGGTAGAGGGGGCACATTTATCGGGCCAAGTTACCTCGTAAGTTGCTTAAATCCTGAGCGAAATCTACCAACACGGCCTCAATCAGGCCCAGAGCGACTATTTATTTGGTTATACCTAAAATAGGTTAAGTGCCAGTACTTACGGGCAAATTACGGGGTAGTACGGATAGCAAATCAATCGAATATTCCTTTATCTTAGCATCGTTCAATAAAATGATGCTTGCTTCATATTGAACGGCGCGCTTTACCGGTTAACCTTCTTTCGCCCTTCTCCATCTCTTCACCGACACACACATCGTCATGGCCTCAAAGATACTTTCGTTCATTTGCCACGTGCCCGGGGTTATTCCGGGTGCTTATCCGGCCGTTCCGACCACCGATACCGCTGCGCCCACCCGTTCGGTGGCCGAGCCGCGCCGCAGTAGTGCCAGCACGAGTAACGGTGATGCAGGAGGGCACTTCACCGCCATATACGAGAACGAGCGGTTTGTGCGCTTTAAATACATCAGCAACGCCGCGGGCTAAGCCCCCGCCGCACCCCTTCCTGACCTGCTTTGTGCCGCCCGGTTTGTCTTCACAAACCGGGCGGCGGCGCGTGGTGGGGCGCCGCGGGGCGTATTTCGGCTAACTTGCGCACCGGACCAAGTGTGCTGCCTCATGCCTATTGCCTCAGTGTTGTTGCGTCGCTTCACGCGTTTGCTCTGCTTAGCAGGGCTCCTCGGGACACGCACTATACTTGCTCAAACCGCCCCCATGCCGAATGAAGATACGTGGTACGGTGTGGTGGCCCGCGGCAGTGGGCGGGCCCTGGAAGTACGAGGCGCAGCGGCCGAGGCCGGCGCGGCCGTGGTGCAATGGGAGTTCACGCAGGCGCTCAGCCAGCAGTGGCGCTTTGTGCGCGTCAGCGCCGGCAGCGAGTGGTTTCGCATCGAGGTGCGCCACAGCGGTAAGTGCCTCACCGTGGACGGCCCCGCTGACAACGCCCCCGTGACGCAGCGGCCGTATTCCGGCGGCCTGTTTCAGCAGTGGAAGCTGGTGGCAGCCGGCCCGGTGGGCAGTGCGCAACTGGTGAGCCGCGGCAACGAGGTCATGTGCCTCGCTGTAGCCTCATCGGATAAGGCCAACGGCACCGCTGTGGTAGCGCAACGCTACCAGTCGCGGGCCACGCAGCAGTGGCGATTGTTTCCGCTGCGTCTGCAGGTGGCTGAAAGCGCCCCGACCTTTGGCAAGCCCGCCGCCCTGGCCGCCGCCATTAATACCCCAGCCAACGAACTGCACCCGGTGCTCACGCCCGATGGCAAGACCATGTATTTTGTGCGCACCCGCTACGCTGGCAATAAGGAGGGCGTAGCCGAATCGGGCGACATCTGGACCAGCGAAACGACGGACAGCGGGCAGAACTGGAGCCCGGCCACCCGCCTCGACGCGCTGAACACGCCCCAGCACAACGGCGTGCAGGCCGTACTGGCCGGCGGCAATGCCCTGCTGGTGCGCGGCTGGTACGAACCGCGCGACGGCGGCTCACGCGACGAAGGCGCTTCCCGGGCCCGCCGGACGGGCAGCACCTGGGGCAAAATGGAGTCGTTGGAAATCACCAATTACTATTCCACGGGCACGTCTACCACGTTTTTTCAGCCGGCCGACGAGAAGGTGCTGCTGATGAGCCTGGAGCGGGCTGATGGGCAGGGCGGCAACGACCTTTACATCAGCCAGCCCGACGGGGGCGGGGGCTGGAGCGAGCCGCGCAGCCTGGGACCGGTCGTCAACTCGCCGGGTTTCGATTTTGCGCCCTGGCTGACCCCGGACGGTAAAACCCTGTACTTCTCTTCGTACGGCCACGCGGGCTACGGCAGCGCCGACATCTTCGTGAGCCAGCGCCTCGATGACAGCTGGGCTAAGTGGAGCGAGCCGCGCAACCTCGGCCCAACCGTCAACAGCGCGGGTTTTGATGCGTACTTCGTACTCGGGCCCGACGGCAAATCGGCCTACTGGGCCGTGTCGCGCACGGCCAACGGCCCGGCCGACATCGTGCGGGCTGCCGCGGGCCTAACGCCCGCGGCCGATACAGCCCAGCCGGCCGCCCCCGTGGTGGCTACGGGGCCGCCCGCCCGCGGCTTCGTGACGGGCAAAGTGCTCGACGCCCGCACCCGTCGGCCGGTGGTGGCCGAAGTGAAGGCCGACCGGCTGGGCGGCGACATTGTGTTCAACGCGACCGGCCGTACCGATGCGGCTGGTGGCAACTTCCAGTTTTCGCTGCCCCTGGGGCGCTACCGCGTGGCCGCCACAGCCGGGGGCTTCCTGACGGCTACCGACACGGTACTTATCACGGGGAGCCAAACGTTGGAGCTGCTGGTCCTGCCGGCCTCGGTGGGGGCCAAGCTGGAGTTGCCCACCATTATTTTCGCGCAGGGCAAGGCCAGCCTGCTGTCGGGTTCCTACAACGAGTTGAACCGCCTCTCGCGCACCTTGCTCGACAACCCTTCGGTGCAAATTCGCCTGGAAGGCCACACCGATAACCAGGGCGATGCACAGAAAAACAAGGTGCTGTCGGAGCAGCGCGTAACGGAGGTCAAGCGCTACTTGGTCAGCCGGGGCGTAGGTCAGGAGCGCATCGCGACCATCGGCTACGGCGGCGACCGGCCCCGCGCCAGCAACGAGCGGGAAGAAACCCGGCGCCTGAATCGGCGCGTAGAGTTTACCATCACCAAGCAATAATCCAGACCCGGGGGCGTAGCTCCTGCACCGTCCGGTTGCCGATTTGCCTATGCACGCCACCATTCTGCGCGAAATTGCCTTGCCCCGGCTGCCTTCGGCTTCGGGAATTGAAGTTGTAGGCGACACGGCTTACATCATCGGCGATGACGCGCCGCTGCTTTACTGCTTCGATACGAAGGCCCTGACGCCCAGCCAACCGCTGGCCTTGTTTGAAACGGCGCATTTCAGCTCAGGGCGCATTCCCAAGAACCTCAAACCGGACCTTGAATGCCTGACGGCCGTGACCAGCGCCGACGGCGAGCATGGCCTGTTGGTGCTCGGATCGGGAGCTACAGCGGCCCGCGAAGTGGGTTTTTGGGTAGCGCTGGGCGTGGGTGCGCCGCCGGCCGCCAGCGTGTACCCGCTTTCGCTCACGGCACTCTACCAACTCCTGAAGGCGCAACTGCCGGCCGGGGTGGTGCTCAATCTGGAGGCTGCGGCGGCCACCGCCGATTCGCTGCTGCTGCTCCAGCGCAGCGTGGGCACGGCCGCCGGCAACCTCGTGTTCTATTGCCCTCTGGCCGCGACGCTGGACTTCGTGCGCCACCGCACTTCTCAGGCACCAACCGTGCAAGTGCAGCGCTATGAGCTGCCGCACATCCAAGGCAAACCAGCGGGCCTGTCGGGCGCCGCGGCATTTGAAGGGCAGCTGTTTGTGACGGCCTCCGTCGAAGACACAACGGACCCCGTGGCTGATGGGGAGGTGCTGGGGTCGTTCGTGGGCGTGCTCGACCCGGCCGTGCGCAGCAAACGGGCCCAGCCGACGCGCCTGACGCAGCTGCAATGGCCCGATGGCCGCGCGTACCGGGGCAAGGTCGAAAGCGTCGCGGTCCGGCGCCGGCTGGGCCCGGGCCGCTACGAACTGTTGCTGGTTACCGATGACGACGCGGGTGGTTCTACGGCCGTGGAAGTAGAGCTGCGCCTTTGAGCACGCGACTTTCGAGCGGCAGTCGCGGTTAGGCAGAGTGCCCGGCCGGCAACTTGCGCAGTTGCCGGCCCAGTACCACGGCGCGCCCACAGGCAAACTCCACCAGCATCGAGCCGTTGCGGCCCCGGATGCATTTGCCGCGTGCATCGAGCACGGCCCGGCATACCTCACCCACCAGCGGTGAGCCGGCCAGGCGACTCAGCCGGTCGCCGAGGTAGCGGTAGCGGGTAGGTTCGGGTGGCGGGGCTAGCGACATGAGTGGTGGGGGTGGGCCAAGACGACTGGCTCCGCGTGGCGGTGGCCCCGGCAGTATACGTTGAAAGCCGAGCCAGCGAAGTTGAGCCGCTTATACGGGTTTTACGTCTCGTCGAATGTCCAGGAGCCTACGACCTGTATGTGGACTTAAGAGCCGCAAACCGGCAGGGGGGCGGCTGAAAATGGCCACTGCAAAAACTAAGTTCGCGGCTGGTAGTTGAATGAGCCGGCTCCAATCTGGCAGCCGGTACATCCATTCCACTTATCAACAGAGCTAATGGCCATTACCCCCAAACACTGGTTTATCACGGGCGTCAGCACCGGCTTCGGAGCCGCACTGGCCGAGTTGCTACTGGCTAAAGGTGACAAGGTCGCCGCCACGTTTCGTCAGCCCGAGCAGGCGGATGAGTTTACCCAAAAAGCCGGTGACCAAGGCCGCGGCTTCGTCTGCGACGTGACCGACGAAGCGCAGGTGAAGCAGGCCGTGAGCGGTGCTATTCAGGCCCTGGGCCACCTAGATGTGGTGGTCAACAACGCCGGTTACGGCTCCCTGGGCAGCATCGAAGAAATCGACGCGGCCGAGGTGCAGCGGCAGTTTGAGGTGAACGTGTTCGGGCCGCTGCACGTGCTGCGGGCGGTGCTGCCCCACCTGCGCGAGCGACGCAGCGGCCACGTGCTCAACATTACCAGCATCGGCGGCCTGAAAACCTTCCCCGGTGTGGGCGTGTACAACGCCAGCAAGTTTGCCCTCGAAGCCATCGGCGAAAGCCTGGCCCAGCAGGTCGGCCCCCTGGGCATCAAGGTCACCAACATCGAGCCCAGCGGCTTCCGCACCGATTGGGCTGGCCGCTCAGCCAACGTGGTGACCACATCCATCGAAGACTACCAGCCCACCGTGGGGCAGAACCTGGCCGGCATCCAGGGCTACAGCGGCCGCCAGCCCGGCGACCCGCAGCGCGCCGCCCAGATCATGTACGACCTGGTGCGCCAGGAGAACCCGCCGCTGCACCTGCCCCTGGGCAAAGCCGCGGTGAAAGGTGCCCGCGAAAAGTTTGCCGCCTTGGTGCAGGAGTTGGAAAGCGTGGCCACCCTCGGCGACTCGGCAGACTTCCCGGAGTAGCTAAACCCTAATGCAAAAAGCCCTTCAGCAGCATTGCTGAAGGGCTTTCTTGTGCTCGACACCGGGCGCCGTGCGTACTAACACCGAGAGCAGCAGAGGTTAGGTTGCTGTCATTCGGCAAGTACGCAGGACGAAAATCCCGCTATGCCGCAGGGCTATTTCCGTAGTAGCAACGTCACAGCAGCCACCCGCAGACCGTTTAAGGTAGTGAGGCTGGTCGCCAAGATGCGGCAACTCGTATGGTTTCAGGTGTGGGACCATACGTGGCGACCAGTCTATCTGACAACGCCCCGACGGCAGACGGCCATCGGGGCGTTTTTGCGTTTCCCGCGCGGTGGTTGCTCTGCAAACCTTACCTCCGGGAAGCCGTGAACCCGGGTGCGGTTCGCACAAGTCGAAAACCGGGGAACCATGCGCCGCTGGAAATAATCCGGCTTTTCCCGCTAGTGCGCCTTAGAGGTTGCCTCGAGCCTTGGGCAGTCCCGTTTCATGAACCCGTTCGCCCAATAGGTAGGAAGCCCATTTACATTGCAATTAGCCTTGCTCCTTCGCGGGCACCCAAAAATGCCAAAGGGCCCCTCTGCACAGCGGAGGGGCCCTTTGGCTTAGCTTAATCCTGGCTAGTACCCAGAGCCGGGGTCGAACCGGCACACCTTGCGGTATTGGTGTTTGAGACCAACGCGTCTACCGATTCCGCCATCTGGGCAAGTCAACCGTGCGTGTCGGTAATTCACGAACGGGTGGCAAACTTAGCCAGACTTTCGCGGATGCGCAAGAGGTAGCGCCGTTTCAGGTAGTAAGTCCGTACTTGTTGCAGGGCGGCCGGGCGCTGCTCCTCCGGCAAGGCCGCGTACCCTGCGAGTACCGGGCGGCTGTCGGTTTCCAGCCCGTGCTCAAGCCGGTCGACCTCCGCCGTGACGCGAGCAGCTACTTCCGGGTCGGGCTCAAACTCGAGCTCCATCAGCTGCTCGTTGAGCTCCATCACTTCCATCAAAAAGTCGGCGGGCAGCTCCTGCTTGCCTTCCTCCAGCAGGCCGTGGCGCTGTAGTACGTACTGCAGCCGCTGATCAAAGTGCGAAAGCGTGCGGTAAGCGTTGGTGTTGAGCGTCGAAAGCTGCAGCATCCGCTGCTGCTGCTCGGGGGCGGCGGTGGCGTGAAAATCAGGGTGGTACTCGCGGCTGAGCGCGTAGTATTTGGCCTTGAGCGCTTTTTCATCGGGCAAAAAGCTCTCGGGCAAATCGTAGAAAGCGAAGTAGTCGGGCTGCATGGGGAGGGCACGGAGCAGCGGGCTCCGCGAAGGGTAAAACAGCATCAACGGGAAAAGCTCCCGGGCGGACGTGGACCGCGTCGGGCTACAGCACGGAATCGGGCAGGGCCGGCGGGGGCAGCTGCGCCGTGGCGCCCGTGACGGCATGTACGGAAAAAGCCAGCGGCGGAGCGGCAAACAGCCGCTTGGTAGCGGGCCATACCTGCCCGAACAGGGCCGAGCGGCGGTACGCGTCGAGGTCGGTGGCCGAATCCCAGTGGCTGTGGGTGCAAAACACGTGGGGCTGGTCGGCATCCTGCCAGAGTTCCATGTGCCGGCAGCCGGGCTGCTGCCGAATTTGGTCTTCGGAAGCTCGGAACACGCCTAGAAAGTCCGTCACGGCCTCGGGCCGAAACGTCATGCGCACGATGCGGATAAGCATAATTGTCAAATCGTTAGCAAGTTAGATGGCGGGCCGTTCAACAGGTTCTCCGAACGAGCAGCCATTTGACTATGCAGTCATGCAGCCATTATTCCGACGGAAACCGCACGTCTACCTGCGAGTCGAAGTGCATGCCCAGCAGCTCGGAAGCGTGGCCTTGGTTGACGCCGACGCACAGCTGCCCCTGGCTGTTGTACACGCACACCGCGTCGCCGGGGTCGGCAGCTTGGTAGTGGCGGGCCACGCCGCGCACCGCTTCACGGCCAAAATGGATGGTGCACGGGCGGCCGTGGCCCACCGCCTCAATGGCCTCGCGGGTGATGTTGGTGATGAGGTTGCCGTAGTGGTCGACGTGCACCACGTGGCCGGTGATGCGGTGGTCCTGCAGGCGCAGCTGCCGGTTGAGCAGCTGGTAGAGCTCGGTGCTTAGGGGCCCCAGGTCGGTGAGTGGGCGACCCTGAGCGAGGTGCGCGGCGGCAGGAGCCAGCACGTCGCGGGTGGGGGAGGCGGGCCAGTCGGTGGGCGTGGGCAGCAGCACCACATCGTCGGGGTGGGCGTCGGTGAGCAGGGTCAGAATGCCGTTGTCGGCCGCTACAAAGTAGTGGCCGCGCCATGCGGCGGCGTGCCAGCCGCGCCGGCCCACGCCGTGGTCATCTACCCCGATGAGGTGGACCGTGCCCTCCGGAAAGTCAGCAAACACCGACCCGAGCACGTGCACGGCCTGGGCCACGTTGAACGGCTCGATGGCGTGCGTGATGTCCAGCACGGGCACCGCTGGCACCAGCTGTAGCAGCCGGGCCTTCACTGCGGCCACGTAATGGTCGCGGTAGCCAAAGTCCGAAAGGAACGTTATCAGCCCCATTGGCCGTTTCTGAGAAGAATGCGTACTATTGTTTGACCCCACCAGGGAGGCGGCAAAAGTAGGCATTCGGCCCGGACTGACCGCTTAATGCGTGGGCCGCTTTTCTTCCCACCACTGCGCCTTAGGCGTTTACTCTCCTTTTAGCTTGGTCGAAAAAGTCATCACGCTCGAGAACGTGTCGCTCGTCGACTTTCTGGGGCCCGATAATCAAAATATCCGCCAGCTGGCGGCCGCCTTTCCGGGCAGCAAAATCATTTCGCGCGGCAACGAGATAAAAATCCAGGGCCAGACAGCCGTTATCCAGCGCATCAACGACATTCTCTCCTCGCTCATCGAGCACTACCACGAGTACGGGCAGGTGACGGACAAAACCGTCGCGCAGTACGTGGGCGCTTCCGACGAGGAAATGCAGGATGCGCGGCTGGCCTCGTCGCCCGACGTGATTCTGTTCGGCGCCAAGGGGGGCGTCATCAAGGCCAAGACGGCCAACCAGCAGCGCTTGGTCGACGCCGTTAACAAGAACGACCTGGTGTTTGCCCTCGGGCCGGCCGGTACCGGCAAGACATACATTTCGGTAGCGTTGGCCGTGCGCGCCCTGAAGAACAAGGAGGTCAAGAAAATCATCATTTCGCGCCCCGTGGTGGAAGCCGGCGAAAACCTCGGCTTTCTGCCCGGCGACATGAAGGAGAAAGTCGACCCCTACCTGCGCCCGATCTACGACGCGCTGGAGGACATGCTGCCGCCAGAGAAGTTCAAGTTCTACCTCGAGAACAAGACCATCGAAATTGCCCCGCTGGCTTACATGCGCGGCCGCACCCTGAACCACGCGTTCGTGCTGCTCGACGAAGCGCAGAACACCACGCCTTCCCAGCTGAAGATGTTTCTGACCCGCATGGGCCCGAACGCGAAGGTGATGGTCAACGGCGACCGGAGCCAGGTAGACTTGCCTACGAAGATCAAATCGGGCCTTTTTCAGGCCTTAGACATTCTGCAAGGCGTGCCCGGCATTGGCTTCGTGGAAATGTCGGCCGAAGACGTGGTGCGCCACCGCCTGGTGAAAGAAATCGTGCTGGCTTACGACAAGCACGATGCCGACCGGCAGCGCGCCCAGGCCGAACGGCCCGTGCGCCCCGCCCGCTACTACCAGCCCGGGCAGCGCCCCGCGGCTGCGGACGAAGAGGCACCGGCAGCGGACCTGCCCGTGAATCACGAGCAGAGCTAACGCGACCGACGAGTACATGCGGTGGTGCCACGACTCCCCAAGTCGTGGCACCACTATTTTTAGGCCGCTGGTAAGCCAGCTCGTCAGCTTATTTGATTTCCCAATTGCCCCATGACCACTGCCCAACGTATCACGGCTCCGGCTGACCTCGAAGCGGCCTTCGCCATCCGTCACGAGGTCTTCGTGCAAGGCCAGGGCGTGCCCGCGGAGAAAGAGCACGACCCGCACGACCAAACCGACGCCGCCCACTACCTGGCCCGCACCGCCGGTGGTACCCCCTGCGGGGCCGCCCGGTGGCGCGTGACGGAGAACGGGGTGAAGCTGGAGCGCTTCGCCGTGCTGGCCGACTACCGCAATCAGCAGGTGGGCGCGGCCCTGCTGCAGGCCGTGCTGCGCGACGTGGCCGCCGCGTACCCGGAAGCCGAAGTGTACCTGCACGCGCAGCTGGCCGCGGTGCGTTTCTATCTGCGCCACGGCTTCGAGACGGTGGGGGAGCAGTTTACCGAAGCCGGCATCGAGCACTACAAAATGCGCTGGGTACGGCCCAGCGCGTAGCCGGCCGCGGCTGGTAGTTGGCGCCGGTAGTTGTCGGAGCCACAGAATTTTCCTAACTCGGCCGTTGCTGCTTCGGCGGTGATTATCGAATTAGGATTTTTTGTTTCGATTGGCTGATGGCTATCCGTACCACCACGATTCCGTGGGCGACTCATCCGGCAGTGCGCCTCGTGCTGGCGTTGATTAGCGGCATTATTATCTGGTTTTACCTCGGCCCGCAGCTGCCCGAACTGCTGCCTTGGCTGGCCGGCGCCGTGGGGCTGTACCTGGCCGCGCACGGGTGGGCCGTGCGGCGCAACGGCCCCGGCCTGAACGACGCCGTGGGGCTGGTAGGCCTGCTGGTGGTAGTGTTGCTGGGTGCCACCGCAGCCCAGCGCGCCACCGAGAGCCGCGCCCCCGACCACTTGTATCAGCAAACAGGCATCGAGTTCTACCGTGCCGTGGTGGATGATTACCCTGTGATACGCCCCAAAACCTACGCCACCACGCTGCGCGTTTCGGCTGTGCGGGTGGGCGGCCGGTGGCGAGCGGCGCGGGGCGGTATCCGCGTTTCCATTCCGCGCTACGAGGCCGAGGTGGCGCCGCCGGGCTATGGGGAGGTGTGGCTGGTGCGCGGTGCCCCAGCCCCGGCCAAAGCCCCGCTGAACCCCGGAGAGTTTGACTACCGCCGCTACCTGAGCTACCACCAGGTTTACCACCAGCAGTTTGTGCACCCCGATCAGTACCGGGTGATAGAACTGGCGCCACCGAGTTGGGCGCGCTTCTGGAGCATGCAGGCCGCGCAAACGTTGGAAGGTGTGTTCCGGCGCTACGTGCAGGCACCGCGCGAGTACGCCATTGCCGCGGCTTTGGTGCTGGGGCTCAAAGACGACGTGGACGACGACACCAAGCAAGCCTACGCCAGCACGGGTACCACCCACATTATGGCCGTATCCGGGCTGCAGGTGGGGCTGCTGTTTGCCGTGCTCCAACTGCTACTGCAGCGCTTCTTCGGGCACCGACCCGGCTTTCGGTACTGGTCGGCGGCACTGGGGCTGCTGGTCATCTGGTCGTACGCCTTTCTGACGGGCCTTTCGGCATCGGTACTGCGGGCCGCGGTGATGTTCACCTTCGTCGCCGTGGCCAAAGCCGTTGGCCGGCAGAGCAACATGTACAACACCTTGTCGGTGGCCGCTTTTTGCCTGCTTCTCTACGACCCGTACCTGCTGGTCGACGTGGGCTTCCAGTTGTCCTTTCTGGCCGTGCTCAGCATCGTGTACCTGCAGCCGCTGATCGGCCGCTGGGTCGACGCGCAGGAATGGATGGCGAAGAAAAAGCGGCCGTGGCAGTCGAAGACCCGGCAGCGGCTGATGGGCGGCATCGGCTGGAGCCTCGACTGGTTGTGGCAGGCCGTGGCGCTTTCCGTCGCGGCACAGGTAGCTACGTTTCCGATGGGGCTGTTTTATTTCCACCAGTTTCCGCTGAATTTTCTGCTTTCCAACCTGGTGGCGGTGCCGTTGTCGTCGCTGGCGCTGTACGTGGGGCTGGCCTTGCAGGCCGTAGCGGGCCTGACGTACCTGCTCGTCAGGGCCACGGGCTGGCTGTGGCTGGACGGGCTACCCAAGGGCTTCGGCTGGGTGTTCGAAAAGCTCATCTGGTGCTTCAATGAGTACATTGTGCTGGTCGGCCAGTCCTTGCCCGGCGCGTTGGTGCAGGGCATTCACCTCACGCCCGGCCAAACTTGGCTGCTGTACCTGCTCATCGCCGTGCTGCTGGCCTTTCTGGCTTGGCGGCGTCTGGCTTGGCTGGGAGCGGCCGCAGCTGTGGGGGCGGGCTTTGCCGTCAGCCGGGTAGCCGAAGCCCGGCAAGTGGCCACCGATAAGCGCCTGATCATCTACAGCATTCCGCGCCGCTCGGCGGTGGGCCTGCACGATGGGGCCGCCGCGCTGGTCCTGACGCCCGACTCGCTGCCGCTCAACCAGACAGAACGTACGTACCGCGTGCTACCGGGGCTGATTGGGCGCGGCAACCGCACCGCGCGCTACGTGGCGGGCTGGGCCGAGCAGGAGGTGGCCGTGCGTGCCCTGCCCAACGGTGGGCCGGTGTTGCTGAATTGGCACGGACGGCGCGTTGCCTGGGTAAGCCAGCGGCTGTGGCAGGGCCAGCGCCCCGTGCCCGTCGACGTGGTGGTACTGCGGCGCAACGCCCGGGTGTGGCCCGACCAACTGCGGGCCACGTTCGGGCCGCAGGCCGTCATCGTATTCGACTCGTCGTGCCGCAGTTGGTACGTCGAAAAGCTGGCTCCGCCACTGCGCGCCGCCGGCTTGCGGGTACACGATGTAACCATGGAAGGGGCTTGGATCGAGCCGGTGCCGGCCCGCACTGGCAACCACGGCCGCAGTTTCGGCGAGTAGATGTGCACGGCAACGCGTCCAAAGTCTGCGTTACTCCGTACATTCTCCAACCTTAACGTTGTGCGGCATTCCGATTTTATTGTCGCATCATTTTTGTTAGGTTTGACCGACGCCCTTGATCGGGCCTCTGCCGCGCACCGGGCCGTTTCGGCTTCACCTCTCCACCCGGGAGAACAACGCGCCGCCGCGGCCCTCCACCACACCGACCACGCAACAACTCATGGAAGACATGGCTACCCAGGAGCTAGAAGCGTTACAGTACATTCGCTACGAGGCCAATGATGCTGTTGGCTACATTACGCTCAACCGCCCCGAAAAACGGAATGCCCTTAGTTCAGAGCTGGTAACAGAGCTGAAACAGGCCTTCGAGTACGCCGAAAACGACCCCCTGTGCAAGGTGGTGGTGCTGCGCGCTGAAGGGCCGGCCTTCTGCGCTGGCGCCGACTTGGCCTACATTCAGGAGCTGCAAAACTTCGGCTACAACGATAATTTGGCCGACTCCACGCACCTGATGCAGCTGTTTCACCAGATCTACACCCTCAAAAAGGTGGTCATCGCGCAGGTGCAGGGCCACGCGCTGGCCGGAGGCTGCGGCTTGGCCACGCTCTGCGACTTTGCCTTTGCCGTACCCGAAGCCAAATTCGGGTACACGGAGGTTAAAATTGGTTTCCTGCCGGCCATCGTCAGCGTGTTTCTGCTGCGCAAAATCGGGGAGGCCCGCACGAAGCAGCTCCTGCTCACCGGCGACGTGTTCTCGGCCGACAAAGCCGTTGGCTACGGGCTGATCAACGACATAGTGCCGGCTGGCGAACTGGCTGGCCACGTGTACCGTTTCGCGCGTCGGCTCTGCGTTGAGAATTCGGGTCAGAGCATGGAAATCACCAAGGAGATGATAGCCCGCATGCCAGAGCTGCCGTTGGAAGAAGGCCTGCGCTACGCGGCCCGACTCAACGCCGAGGCGCGGGGCTCGGACGACTGCAAGCGTGGCATTTCGGCTTTTCTGAACAAGGAGCCCATTACCTGGAACTAGGGTACGAGACAGGACTGATTTACGCGTTGGGGGTGAAAACCCGCCGGCTGCTGTTTGCAATCGGCGCTTTGACCAGATGGTCGGGGCGCCGATTTTCTTTATCTCTTTGCCGTCGGGCTACGTATCTTCCGGTTTCGAACAAATCATAATTCCCGCCCGGCGCTCTGGTAGCAAACATCTTCGCCCGGCGGCGGTTAGCCCAACATGAATCTACTAGCCGGCGCCGCACTGGCGGGCCTTACGTTTCTGGGAATGGAATTCGTAGCGTGGTTCATGCACCGTTTTGTGCTGCACGGGCCGCTGTGGTTTCTGCACCGTTCGCACCACGTGCGGCACCCGCATCGGTTTGAGCGCAACGATTTCTTTTTTCTCTTCTACGGCGGCCTGTCCATGCTTTTCATGGTGTACGGAGGGCCTGAGAAAGACTGGCGTTACTGGGTAGGGCTCGGCATTGCCTGCTACGGCACGCTGTACTTCTTGGTGCACGACGTGCTGATTCACCGGCGCCTACCCTTTTGGAAGCGCACGCAGAGCACCTATTTGCGCGCCCTGAACATGGCTCACAAGATGCATCACAAAACCACCGGCCGCGACGGCAGCCAGGAGTTTGGGCTGCTGTGGGTATCGCCGAAGTATTTTGGTTTGGCCCGCCGCAAGCCGGGGCGGGCGCAGTCCGGCCACCCCTGCCAGCCCGCAGCCGCCGACTCCCAATCCCCATCTTATTAGCATCCGCATCCCGTGGGGCAGTTTTCGATCAAAGACCTGGAGAGCCTTTCCGGCATCAAGGCGCACACCATCCGGATGTGGGAGCAGCGCTACGGCGTGCTCTGCCCGGAACGTACCGCCACCAACATCCGCACCTACTGCGACGCCGATTTACGCCGTCTGCTCAACGTGGCGACCCTCTGCGAGCGGGGGCAGCGCATTTCGCAGGTGGCCAGCCTCTCGGAGCAGGAGCTGTGCCAAGCCGTAGCCGCTTGCTGCGACGACCCGCGCCAGCAGAATCCCCAGATTACTGCCCTGCTTACCGCTACCATCGACATGGACGAGGCGCGGCTGCACCGCGTGCTGGCCCGCGCAACCGAAGAGCTAGGCTTCGAAGCCACAGTAATGGACATCGTTTATCCCTTCTTATATAGAGTAGGGGTGCTTTGGCAAACGGGCAGCCTAAACCCTGCCCAGGAACACTTGACTTCGCATCTGCTCCGCCAAAAGCTGCTGGCCGCCGCCGATGCCCTGCCGGTAGGGGAAAGCCCCGACGCGCCGCGGTGGGTATTATTTCTGCCCGAAGCGGAGCTGCACGAGCTGGCCCTGCTGTTTATGAACTACTTGCTGCGGGCGCGGGGGCATAGGGTGTTGTACTTGGGGCAGAATCTGCCCATCAGTGAACTGGCGAGGGTATGCATCCACTTTCGACCCCAACACATAGCCACGGTGCTGACGACCGTGCCCGAGCGTGACCAGCTCCCGCATTTTCTGGCCCAATTGGCCGGGTTGTGCCCGGACGTAGACTTTGCTCTTTACGGGCCGGCAGTGCACCAACAGGACGTTGCGCTTCCCCCGCAGTTCCGACGGTTGGAGCGCATGACGGACTTCATTAGCTTCGTTGAAGAGGTAGCGGCGGTGCCGATAACCCACTAGCCTACAGTATACTGCGTTCCAGTTAAGCGTGTTGATGTCTAAGTGCTTGTGGAGTAATCGATTGCATTTGCCGGGCGACGGAATGATGCTGAGGATGGTAAAAATGCGGGGCTATTCACCGAAAGAATCGGCTGGTTCGCCGACGTTTTCTTGGTCTTGGCCGAAACAAGGCAAATAAAATGGCGGGTGGCCGTATGCTTACCAAGTTCTTTCGTATGTTTGTTTAGCTTTTGGTCACCAAACGTTAAACAGGCGTATGACTTCCCTGGAATTTACAGACCAAGTACAGAAGATTTCCTACTCGCTCCGCCCCGCGGCCATGAACCTGACCCGCGACGCCGATGATGCCAAGGACTTGGTGCAAGAAACACTGCTGAAGGCCCTCCTGAACAAAGAAAAGTTCAAGACGGGGACTAACCTGAAGGCGTGGCTCTACACCATCATGCGCAACACGTTTATCAACAACTACAACAAGATAACGAAGCGCAACAGCCACATTGACACCACCGAGTACTTCCAGTACTTCAACACCGACGAAAACTACATCACCCACAACGGGGCCCAGTCGGACTTCGTGGTGACGGACATCAACGAGGCCATTGCCCACCTAGGCCACGAGTACCGTACGCCGTTTATGATGTATTACATCGGCTACAAGTACCAAGAAATTGCGGAGAAGCTGCAAATTCCGATTGGTACCGTCAAAAACCGCATTCACATTGCCCGCAAGGAGTTGAAAGACGCTTTGAAGGTCTACGCACCCGGCGCGTAGGGGGAAGGAGTAACCACGCCGGATGCGTGCACGGGCCGCAAGCTGCAACCTGAAATGAGGGCGTGGCTTGCGGCCTTTTTGCAACCCGCCGGCATCCCCGCGCCAGGTTCAGAGTACTTGGCTTCCCGCAAAAGTCGTCCACCAATTGGTAGCTTGCTGCCCCACCATTACGTTTTTCTCGCTTGAGCAACGTTTCTACTGCCCCCCAAGTCATCGTCATTGGGGCCGGGTTTGCCGGCCTGGCCGCCGCCGCCTGCCTGGCCCAGCGCGGGTACGCGGTGAAATTGTTGGAAAAGAACGACGGTCCCGGGGGACGGGCACGCGTGTTCCAGGCACAGGGGTTCACCTTCGACATGGGCCCGAGCTGGTACTGGATGCCTGATGTGTTTGAGCAGTTTTTTGCCCGCTTTGGCCACCGCCCCGCCGACTTTTACGAACTCGTGCGCCTCGACCCTTCGTACCAGGTCGTGTTTGGGCCGCAGGATACCTTGCAGGTGCCGGCCGACCGCGCCGCGTTGCGGCGCATGTTCGAGCAGTTGGAGCCGGGCGCGGGACAGCGGCTCGACGCGTTTCTGGCACAGGCCGGCTATAAGTACGAGGTGGGCATGGGCAAATTCGTGACCAAGCCCGGCCGTTCGGTGCGCGAGTTTGCCGATCCGCGCCTGTTGGTCGACGCGGTGCGGCTGGATCTGCTGCAAAACATGCATCGGCACGTGCGCCGCTACTTCCAGCATCCACGGTTGGTGGAGTTGATGGAGTTTCCGGTGCTTTTTCTCGGGGCCACCCCCCAGAATACCCCCGCGCTGTACTCGCTGATGAACTACGCCGACCTGGCCTTGGGTACTTGGTATCCCATGGGCGGTATGCACGAAATCGTGAAGGCCATGGTGCGCGTGGCCGAAGAGCAGGGCGTGCGCATCGAATACAACCAGGAGGTGACCGGAATCGAGGTGACCAAGGGCCGCGCTACCGGCGTGCGCACAACTGCCGGCCTGCACGCAGCCGACATTGTGGTGGCCGGGGCCGATTACCACCACGTAGAGCAACAGCTGCTGGCGCCCGAGCACCGCCATTACACGCCCAAGTACTGGGATACCCGCACCATGGCTCCCTCGTCGCTGCTGTTTTATGTGGGGTTGAAAGAGCGTTTGCGCAACGTGCAGCACCACAACCTCTTCTTCGACGAAGACTTCGCCGTGCACGCCCACGAGATTTACGAAGCCCCGCGCTGGCCTAGCAAGCCGCTGTTTTACACCTGCGTACCCAGTATAACGGACCCCAGCGTGGCGCCGGAGGGCCAGGAAAACCTTTTCCTGCTCATTCCAGTGGCCCCTGGCCTGAGCGGCGACGACGAGGCCACCCGGCAGCGCTACTACGACATGGTGATGCAGCGCCTGGAGCGGCACACCGGCCAGCCCGTGCGCGAACTGGTTACTTACCGGCGCAGCTATGCTCACCGCGACTTTGTCGAAGACTATCATGCCTTTAAAGGCAACGCTTACGGGCTAGCAAATACCCTGCGCCAGACGGCTATTCTAAAGCCTACCCTTAAAAGCCCCAAAATCACCAACCTCTACTTCACCGGCCAGCTTACCGTGCCGGGACCCGGGGTACCCCCGGCCCTGATATCGGGACAGATCGTAGCCAGCGAAGTTGAAAAGGAATTTTCAATTGGGGCTGAATATAAGTAACTTATAAACGTGAGTGGTTGCCGTTTGCCGACCAGTGCTGCCCGGCCTGCCGCTACTCACGCCCACCACACCAAACTCCTATGGCCACCCTGTCGCCCCCCGTTTCGCCACCGCCCGTTGTTGACCACGTGGCCCTGTTCGACCGGGCCAGTCTGGCTTGCAGCAAGCTGATCACGCAGCGCTACAGCACGTCGTTCACGTTGGGCATTCGTACGCTCGACGCCCGTTTCCACGAAGCCATCTACGCCGTGTACGGTTTCGTGCGATGGGCCGATGAAATCGTGGATACGTTTCACGACCGCGACCGGGCGGCTTTGTTGCGCGAGTTTCGGGAGGAAACGTACCGGGCCCTTGACGAGCAGTTCAGCATGAACCCAGTGCTACACGCCTTCCAGCTGGCCGTGCACCGCTACGGCATCGACCGGGAATTCATCGAAGCCTTTCTGCGCAGCATGGCCATGGATCTGGAAGACCTGCACTACGACCAGCCGCTCTACGAGGAGTACATCTATGGGTCGGCCGAGGTGGTTGGGCTGATGTGCCTGCGCGTGTTCTGCGAGGGCGACGAGGATGAATTCAGGCGCTTGCGCGGCGCCGCTTGCCGATTGGGGGCCGCATTTCAGAAAATCAACTTTCTGCGCGACCTGCGTTCCGACTACGAGGAGCGCGGCCGCGTGTACTTTCCCGGCGTTTGCTACGAGCAGTTCGACGACGAGGCCAAGAAAGCCATCGAAGCCGATATCCGCGCGGATTTTGAGGCCGGATACGCGGGTATTTGCCAACTGCCCCGCGCGGCCCGGCTGGGCGTGTACCTGGCTTACGTTTACTACCTGAAGCTTTTCGACAAAATCCGCCAGCTGCCGGCCGCCCGTATCTTGGCCGGCCGCGTGCGCGTGCCCGACAACACGAAACTTCTCCTGCTGGTGGGCTCGTACTTTCGTTACCGGCTGCGTGCCCTTTAGTGCCGCCACCGGCCCCGCTTGAAACCATTGTTCTGCCTGCTGTTCGCCCATTCCACCGCCGTGCTCCCCACCGACGTACATTCGCCCTACGCCCTGCCCAAGCTGCGCCAGCACTACCGGCAGGCCGCTGCCGACGAAGCCGCCAGCCGCCGCTTTCATCAGCTGATGAGCGCCTACGCCGAAGCCAATCCCGTGGTACTGGCCTACAAGGCTGCGTCGGAAGCCATTTTGGCGAAGCACACTGGCGGGCTGTTCGACAAGCTGGACCGGGTGAAATCGGCCAGCCGGCAATTCGATGAGGCCGTGGTGATGAGTCCCCGAAATCCCGAAATCAGGTTTCTGCGCTTCAGTGTGGAAAGCAACCTGCCTAGCTTTCTGGGCGCCAGCAAGCATGTGGATGAAGACCGCACCTTCCTGACACAGATCTTGTTACAGCATCCGAAGTCGGGGCTTGACAGCGAGGCTTTCCGGGTCGTGCGCGAGTTTATGCTGCAGAACCAACACGTCAGCGGCGTCGACGCGACTCGCTTACGTCAGCTACCAGAATAGGCCATTACCACCGCAATTGGCGGTGCTTTGGTTGGATTTCGTACCTTTTGTTGGCCCCTGGCCACAACCTTCTGCCCGGTTTCACGGTTACCGAGCCAGCTATGCCGCTCAACCTCAGTGTCCGCATCGATCCGCATTCCGGCTTCTGCTTCGGGGTGATTTACGCCATCCAAATGGCCGAAGACATCCTCGACGAGCAGGGCTACCTGTATTGCCTAGGCGACATCGTGCACAACGATGAGGAAGTGGAACGGCTCGAAAAACGGGGCCTGCGCATCATCGACTACGACACGCTGGCTGAGCTGCGGGACGAGAAAGTGCTGATCCGAGCCCACGGCGAGCCGCCCAGCACCTACCAGATGGCGCTGCAAAACAACCTGACGCTTATCGATGCTTCGTGCCCGGTAGTGCTCAAGCTGCAGAACCGTATCAAAACGAGCTACGACCGGAAAGACCGAATTTTCATCTACGGCAAGCACGGACACGCCGAGGTACGGGGCCTGCTCGGGCAAACTCGGGGCGACGCCGTGGTGTTCGAGAGCTTGGATGAACTGCTCGGCCACGAGCTACCATCCAACATCACGCTGTACAGCCAGACCACCAAGAGCACCGATTCGTTCTACCGCATCAAAGGCGAGTTGGAAACCCGCGGGTACCAGGTGGCGGCCAATGACACAATTTGCCGGCAGGTATCTAACCGTGACCAGGAACTGCGCCGCTTCGCCGCCGACTACGACCAGATTGTGTTCGTGTCGGGCACCAAAAGCTCCAACGGCAAAGTGCTTTACCAGGTCTGCAAAGCCACCAACCCCAACACGCACTTCATTTCCAAGGTTGAGGAGCTGTCCGCTGGCTGGTTTCAGCCGGGCCAGACAGTAGGCATCTGCGGGGCCACCAGCACGCCCATGTGGCTGATGGAGGATGTGCGTGACGCCTTGGTCGGGCTGTAGGCCGGATGGTTGAAGAAGTAAGTAGGCGAATGACTGATTTTTCGGCCAACCAGCACCCGATGCCACACGTGCAGGAAAACCGGGGGCACCTCGATTTTCCTCGCGCTGCCCGCAAAGTGGCGCCCGCTCCTCTCGGCTACAAGGGGGTGGCGGTGGCCCTGCTCATTATTACGGCGTGGGGCGGGTCGCTTGCCTTCCTGCTAGCATTTTACCGCCCCGACTGGCGTACCCCCGCACCCTACGTGCTGCTGTTGGTGCAGACGCACCTGTACACGGGCCTTTTCATTACTGCGCACGACGCCATGCACGGTGTGGTCAGCGCCAAGCGGTGGCTAAATACTGCTTTGGGGACCATAGCGGCGCTGCTGTTCGCTTACAACTGGTTTCCGCGTTTGCTGCCGCGTCACCACGCGCACCACCGGCACGTGGCCACACCCGACGACCCCGACTTCCACGACGGCCGCCACGGTGGGTTTCTGCCCTGGCTGTTTCGGTTTGCCCGCAACTATATCACGCTCGGGCAGGTGCTGCTGATGGCCGGCACCTTCCACGTCCTGAAATACTTTTTCCCGGCTGGGAATGTCATCGGGTTTTGGATGGTGCCTTCTGTCCTAGCTACAGTCCAATTATTCTACTTCGGGACTTACCTGCCACACCGGGGCGAACACGCGGCGGAGAATCCGCACAAGTCTCGTACACAGCTCCCGCATCATCTGTGGGCGTTTGTTACCTGCTACTTTTTCGGCTACCACTACGAACATCACGATCAGCCTTACTTGCCGTGGTGGCGACTTTGGCGTACGAAAGGAAACAAGCTTCCTTAAAGTACTGCTTCGGTAGAAGTCGATAGTCACGTTTTTTTCCTATTTTTAGCTAGCGAAAGAAGCTCCTTGCTATTGAGGAATTCGCCGGCCTGCCTTTGCTCCGACCCTACTCATTGCCCCGTCACGCTATCCGCCACCGTCTGCAGGGATGGTTGGCAGTGCTGTGCTGGCTCGCGGCATTCGCCGCCCAGGCCGGTGCCCGCGACAATGAGCAGCTTGGGTTGCCCAGCAGTCTGCGGTATGGCCCGCTGCCTTCTGCATCCGATACTCGGCTATCGTTACAGGTCGTTCGGCGTGAGTTGCAGCAGGCTCGGGCCGGGTCGCCGAGTACGGCAGCGGCGGCGCATAGCCGCATGGCCTCAGTGCTGCTGACCCTGCAGCGCTACGACCAAGCCCTGCGTCATTCGCAGCAGGCTCTGCGCCTGTACCAACAAGCCGCTGACCCCGCCGGGGCAGCGGCGGCCCTGCAATTGCTCGGGCGGGTGCGGTTTACGCAGGGCGACACCGGGCGGGCCCGCATCAGCTACGTGCAGGCCATTGAGCGTTTTAGCAAACTGCGCGACGCGACGGGCGAAGGCCACAGCTACGAGCATTTGGCCGACCTCTATGCCAGCCAACGGGCCTGGTCCCAGGCGCTGAACAGCTACCAACGCGCGTATAGCATCTGGCAGCGGCTGGGCAATGTGCGTAGCGCTGCCGTGGCGCTTCACGCCATCGGGCGTATGCACTTGGAGCAGCGGCACTTCAGCCGGGCATCGTACTACTTGCGCCTCGGAACCGAGCAAGCTGCTGCGTTGCGCGACAGTGTGGCCGTGGCGTACGCCCTGCATAGTTCTGGCGAAGTGTACGCTACCGTCGGCAACCACGAGGCGGCTTTGGGCTACTATACCCGGGCGCTGGGGCAACTGCCGCGCCATAGCGCCCCAGCCGACTTGCAAGCCACGCTGTTCGAGTCGTTGGCCGTCGGAAACGGCGCCATTGGCAATTCGCAGGTGCAGGAAAGCTACCTGCTGCGGGCCATACCGCTGGTGCGGCGGACGGGTAGCCAGGTGCGCCTGAGCGAATTGTACCACGCCTTGGCGGAGCTCTACCGGCAGCGCAACGAACCAGCAGCGGCCCTTACGGCGCTACGGCGCTACGTGAGCCTGCAGGACAGCGCCGATGCCGAGCAGCGGGCCGCCCAAGTGGCCGAGTTGCGCACGCGTTACGAAACCGAAAAGAAAGAGCGGGAAATTCAACTGCTCATCAAGAAGCGTGAGGTGCAGGAAGCCAACCTGCGCCGGCAGAAGCTGGCCCGCAACGTGCTCGGCATCGGCACAGTACTCCTGTTGCTTACAGTGGCGGCGCTGTACCGGGGCCGCAAAGAGCAGCAACGGGTCAACCGGCTATTGGAGCGCAAAAACGCTGCTATCAGCCGGCAAAAGGAGGAACTGGACCGGCTGAACCGCACCAAAGACACGCTGTTTTCGGTGATTTCACACGATCTGCGCAGCCCGCTTAGCTCACTGTATTCCCTGCTCACGCTGCTTTCCCTGGGTTCCTTGCCCCCAGATAAGCTGGCCGCCCACTCCGACCGCTTGACCCGCACCCTGGACACAACCCTGCGGCTGCTCGATAACATGCTCAATTGGGCCGCGACGCAGATGCAGGGTGGGGGTCCCCGTTCCGAAGTATTCCGGCTGGATGCCGTGGCCGAAGAATGCCTGACACTGCTGCTCGGCGACGCGGAGCGAAAAAACATTCTGGTGTTGAACCACCTGCGGGAGGCCTATCCCACGCGGGCCGACTTGAACATGACGCGCCTAATCCTGCGCAACCTGTTGAGCAACGCCATTAAGTTTACGCCGAGCGGCGGCACCGTGACCCTCTCAGCGCAACGCCAGGGCAACTGCTGGGAGGTCTCCGTACGCGACACCGGTGTGGGTGTCGCCCTGGCCGACTACGATAAGATATTCGGAGATGCTGGGCACCACACCACGCTCGGCACGGCACGCGAAAAGGGCACCGGTCTGGGCTTGCGTCTGTGCAAAGACTTCGTGGAGCGCAACGGGGGCAAGGTCACCTTTGAAAGCAAGGAAGGCCACGGCTCTGTATTTCGCTTCACCATCCCGGCAGCCGAGCAAGTCGGGGCTGCGTTCGAAAGCGCCGCAGCGCTGCCGGACATTGCCCACCCGCTGGGGGCCCGGCGGAGCTAGTGTTGCCGCCGGATCAGCGCCTTGTTGACGATGCGCTCGGTGACTTGGTCGCGGTAGGTTTGGCCTAGCGGCAAGGCGCGCCCGCCCACTTTCACTTCCTGGCTACTGACGGATTCGATGCGAGCCGCGTTGACCAAGTACGAGCGATGCGTGCGCACAAACATGCCCAAGGGAAGTTGTTCTTCCAGGTTTTTCAGGTTCACCAGTGTCAGGTGCGTGCGCCCATCCACCGTGTTGATTTTGGTGAAGTCCTTTAGGGCTTCTATGTAGAGTACCTCGCGGTAATGTAAGCGGACAAACTGCGAATCGGTGCGAATAAAAAACGAGCCCCAACCCGACAGCATATCGTCGGAACCCAGGCTGCTCACCGTCTGAGCCGCGCGCAGCAGGCCAGCTACTTTGTTCACGGCTTTGAGAAACCGGTCCAGGGAGATTGGCTTGAGCAGGAAATCGCACACGTCCAGGTTGAACCCCTCCATGGCGTACTGCGGGTAGGCCGTCATCAGTACCACCAGCGGCGGCTCGTGCAAGGAGCGCACCAGATCCAGGCCCGAGAGGTGGGGCATTGTCACATCCGAAAAGAGCACCTGCACGGGGTTGTCGAGTAGGTAGCGGTGCGCTTCCAGCGGGTCGGTAAAGGTTGCTTTCACATCCAGAACGTCCGTCATGGCCACGTAGGCCTGCAGCAGGTCCAACACCAGCGGATCGTCATCGAGAAGCAAACAGGAAATCTTCATGACCAGAAATGGAGCGAGAATGGCGGTGAATATACTAAAGAGTCAATTACCAATGTGCTTTGTATGAACCGCATCAGCAGGCAAACGGCCAGAAAGGGGAGTTGATAGAATGGTGGGCATAAGCGCCCTCTATGTTAAACAATTGCCAGTCAATCTTTCGTATCTTAAGCGGGTACCGCCTCCTGCTTCGGTCAGGAGCGTGCAGCAGCATTCTGACTGTCTGCTTCTTACTCACTGGCCTCCGCTCCGCCTCTTAGCGCACTTCTTCTTTTGTTGTCATGGCTCAGTTCACGCCTGCTGCCTCGACGCCCGTCGTTTTGGGAGTTGCCCTGACGATTGCCCGCCATGCTTCCATCCGTTCCGCCACATTCGGGGTGCGCACGCGCTCCGTCGGGCTGCGTATCGACCCCTCGCTCGACCTGCTTTACCTGATCGAAGCTACCCTATCCAGTAATCTGGAATGTTTGGTTTCGTTGACAAAGCCCGGCGTTGAATCGTTGACGTTGCGGGCTGCCCGGCTGGAGCTGATTCCCGACCCGGTGGCGGGCGGCACCGCGCATGGGCCGACGCTAATGGCATTGGCCACAGGCAACTGCTTCGTTACCGCGCAAAGCAGCAAAGTGCTCATTGCTAGCTTTGACGAGCCGCATGTGACCCCCGCAGTCATTCACATGGATGTGAGGAGCCACGTGAATCTCTTGGATTACCTGCGCGCTGAGTGGTTTACACTAGAACTCTCGGGCACGCACCGGCGGCGCATGAGCCGGTCGTTAGCGCTCCGCCTGCAACTGGAATTTGAAACGCACCAAAGCGCTTGGGCGTGAGGCTTACCGCAAAGCTGGCCGCCGCGGCCCCACGCACCGGTGGGGGCCACGGCGGCCGGAGTTTTAGTGTACGCTGTTGGTTTTTTTGCAGCAATCGGGCAGGCGGTCGTACGCCTTGGCGTTGGCGGCCTGCTGGTCAGCGTCGTAGCCGGTGGCCGTCACGGCGGCGCGCAGGGCATCGGGCGAGGTTTTGTCGACGCGGTAGATGACGGTCAGTACCTGCGAGGGCACATCAAGCAGGGCCGACTGCACGCCCTTTTCGTAGGCCAAGGATTTTTCCAGCCGCGCCTTGCACATGTCGCACACGGCGGAGGTTTTGATCTGCAACTGCTCGGTGCCGGACTTCGCCTTGGCAGCGGGCGTCTGGGCCTGGGTCAGGTGAGCGAACAGGATGGCCATCAGGCCCAGCAAAAACGAACGGAAGTATTTCATCAGACAAGAAAGAAAGGCGGGTGGCTATACCAAGAACTATTCCAAACGGAAGCGCAGGCCGGCGTACGTCAGGCGGCCGTAGATCGGACCCCAGTTCATCGCGGCGTCGAAGTGCTGGCCGAATGGCTCAGCGGCCGCGTCAATGGGGTTGCGCTGGCGGAAGTTGGTGAGGTTCTCCACGCCCAGGTACACGTCGAAGCGCTTGAAGGCGCGGGTGAGCTGGGCATTGAGCGTCGCGAAGCGCGGGGAGTAGCGCACCTGTTCGGGGCTGCTACCGGCATCGGGCTGGTGCATGAGGCCGGGGGCGTAGGGCCGGCGGCCGTACCACTGGGCTGTCAGGTCGGCGCGCCACTTGTCGTAGGCGCTGGCGTACGCCACGTTGGCAAACAGGCGGTGCTGGGGCGTGAGCGGCTTGGGGAGCAGTGCCGTGCCGTAGGTGGTGCGTACGTCGAGCCACTTATAAGCGGCTTTGGCCTGCAGGCCCTTCGCGGGCTCCACCTGCACTTCGGCCTGGAAGCTACGCGAGTAGGAGCGGCCACCCGGCGCCAGGTTGCGGATGAGCAGCAGGGAGGGCAGCGAGTACGGGTCGGCCACCACCTGATTCTGGAAGATGGTGTGGTAGTAGTCTGCCACGAAGGTAGCCTGCCGGCCTGCCACGGTGAAGTACTGCGAGAAGGAGCCGCCCACGTTCCAGGCGCGCTCGGGCTGCAGGTCCCCGGCCACGTTGAAGGGGCGGCTGCTCACCAGCATGCCGGTGTTTTCGGCAATGGGGTTGGCCACGCGGTAGCCGCGGCCGGCGGCCAGGCGCAGCACCGTGCTCTTGGTGGCATCCACCTTCACGTTCAGGCGCGGCGTCAGAAACCAGCCGTAGAGGTTGTGGTAATCGGCGCGGGCCCCGGCCACCACGGTCAGGTTGCGCGAGTTCTGGTAGGTGTACTCGGCAAAGGCGCCGGGCACGCGCTCGGTGCGGGCGCGCCGGCTGCGCTGGCGCTCCTGCTCGGCCGTTTCGCCGGGGCGGAAGCCGTTGCGCAGGTACTCCCGGTAGTCATCGTAGAGGTAGCTGGTGCCGAGGCGGTACACGTGGGCCGTGTTGCCGATGGCGCTCTGAAACAGCAAGGTGGCCAGCCCGGTGCGCTGCGTGCCGTTGTACTGGCGCTGCGGGCGGTAGTGGCCGCTGTGGTCGGGGTCGAGCACCACGTCGAACAGCGTGCCGTACTGGCTGCCGCCGAAGCTGGAGTTGAAGTCGTGGCTGGTACCCGACACGAGCAGGCCCAGGCTCTGGTAAGGCTTGGTGGGCCAGGTGTAGGACGACTTGCCGTACACGTTGTAGCGCGTGGTTTGCTGCGTGATGCCGTAGTAGGGGTTGCTGGCTTCTCCTTCGCGGAAGCCAACCTGGCCGCCCTGCCGGGTTTCGCGCAGCGCGCCCACGCCCACTTCGCTCACCACGGCCGTGCCCGACTTGTACTTCCACTTGTTCAGCACGTTGTACTGGGTGGCCAGGGGCAGGTCGAGGAAGCCATCCTTGTTGCGGTCGATGCGGTTGCCGAGGTGGTCGGCGTGCAGCAGCAGGGCGGTGCTCCACTTCGGGCTCAGGCGCGCCGAGGTGTTCAGGTTCACGTCAAATTTGCCGAAGTCGTTGGCGTAGACGTTGAACAGCAGCCGGTCGGTTTTGTCCGGCTCTTTCAGGCGCACGTTCACCTGGCCCGAAATCGACTCGTAGCCGTTTACCACCGAGCCCATGCCCTTGATGATGTCGATGCTCTCAATCCACGGGCCGGCCAGGTAGTTGAGCCGATACGGAGCAGAGAGGCCGCGCAGGGCCGGCAGGTTGTCCACCGTCAGCAGGGAGTAGGAGCCGTCGAGCCCCAGCAACTGGATCTGCTTGGCACCCGAGGCCGCGTCGGTGGTCGTGACTTCCACCGAGGCATTGGTTTCGAAGCTCTCCGCGAGGTTGCAGCAGGCCGACTTGGTCAGGTCCTGGCTGGTAATGACCTGGGTGTGCGTGGGCGTGAGCGAGGAGTAGCTCGGGGCGCGGTCGGTGATGACCACCTCCTGCAGCTCGGCGCTGTTCTGCAGTGCGATGCGCACGTAGGGCCCGGCTTGCACCGTATCGGCGCGGTAGCCCAGGGCATTGATGACAAGCCGGGGCGCGGTGGCTTTGGTAGAGTAGGGCAGCACAAACAGGCCGCGCTCATCGGTCGTAGTGGCCTGATCGGTGCCGAGCCAGCGCACCACGGCGCCGGGCACGGCGGCGCGGGTCGAGCCGTCGGTGACTTCGCCCCGTGCAGGGGCGGCGGATTGGGCGAAAGCGGCCGGCGCGGCCCCCAGCAGCAGGGGCAAGGCACGCAGGGCGCGGCTTCGCAGGAAAGCAGGCATAAGGTCAGTCAATGAGTTAGGATTCTTCCGGCTGAACACCGCCCGCGCAGGGGCGGCAATGCCACGGCTACCGCCCGCAAGCGTGCCGAGGCGGGAAGAATCCTGCTAGACGACCCAACTGCACACAAACGTGAGCAGCGCCCGACCCGCGCGGGTTGGGGGCGAGGCATCGGCCGCGTGCAGCACACAGGCAGTGAGCAGGCGCGCCCGGTCGACAGCCGGCAGCGGCCAAGTCGGCGCAGCCGGAAGCACGGCGAGCAAAGCCGGTACCGGTACCTTGCTCAGGCCCAGGTCGTGCGCGGCGGCATCCACCTTGTGGTGTTCGGCACTGAAGGCGCAGCAGCCATCCTGCACCGTGGCCTTATCCGCCAAAGCCGGTACCTCGCAGCCGGACGAGGCTGGGGAACCAGCTACCTCCTCGGGGGCGCAGCCGTGGTGCGGCGTGAGTACCACCGCGCGCTGCGTCAGGCCGCTGACCTGGCAGGTATGCTGCTGCACCGTCAGGCCCACCGAGGCGGTGAGCACCAACAGGGCCAGCCATAAGCTGGTGAGGCGCAGCAGTAACGAGGGCGTTTTCACAGCCGCAAAGATAGACCATATGCACCGGACACCGCAGTATAGAATGTGAGTGGCCTTGTGCACAATTCCGATTGCCGGCCACCGCCGCGGCCCGGCTGTCATTTTGGCACCACGCTGATCGGGTTTCCCACTTTGCTCCACGCACGCAGTTCAGGCTTGCTGAAAACGGCCTATACGAACTCGGAATGGCCTTTTTCGTAGGTGGTAGAAAATGGTAAAAGGTGGTTGCCTTTTGCAGGGCCTTCCGTACTTTTGTTTACCGACCCTGCGTCCATACCTAGCCAGCCTCCCATGCACCTGCTCTCCGGCGAATACGAATGCAAGCTCGACCCGAAAGGGCGGCTCGTGTTGCCAGCCAAGGTGAAGGGTAACCTGCCGGAGCAATCGGGCAACCAGCTGGTGCTGGTGCGCGGCTTCGAGCCCTGCCTGGTGCTCTACCCGCGTTCGGCCTGGCAGGTGATTCACGAGAAAGTGATGGCGCTGGACGAGTTCAACGAAGAATACCGGCAGTTTCAGCGCAACTTTTTCCGCGGCATGACCGAGGTGGAGCTCGACAACATCGGGCGCTTCGGGCTGCCGCGCACCATGCTGCGCTACGCCGGCATCGAGAAGGAAGCCATCATCGTGGGCCTCGGCAACCGCTGCGAAATCTGGGAGCCGGAGCGCTACGACGAATTCCTGATCAAGGACCAGCAGAGCTTCTCCAAGCTCGCCCAAAAATTCCTGACCACTGAAACTCCGCCCGCCGGCGGCCTGGCCGCATGAGCATGAACACCCCCAACGCCACCTACCACCGCCCCGTGATGCTGCAGGAGTGCCTCGACGCGCTCGATCTGCACGCCGACGGCCGCTACGTGGACGTGACCTTCGGCGGCGGCGGCCACTCCTGGGCCATGCTGGAGCAGCTCGGCCCGCAGGGGCACCTCTACTCCTTCGACCAGGACGCCGATGCGGAGCGCCAGGCCCAGCAATTGCTCGGCGGCCCGCGCGGCGACCGGTTCACGTTTATCCGCTCGAATTTTGGGGAACTGCACCGCGCGCTGGAACAGCGCGGCGTGGGCCCGGTAGATGGCCTGCTGGCCGACCTGGGCGTGTCCAGCTACCAGTTCGATACGCCGGAGCGCGGCTTCAGCACCCGCTTCGACGGGCCGCTGGACATGCGCATGAACCCGGAGGACGGCCGCACCGCCGCCGACGTGGTCAACGAGTACTCCGAGGGCGAGCTGCACCGCATCTTCGGCATGTACGGTGAGGTGACGAACGCCCGCACCCTGGCCAAAGCCGTGGTGCAAAGCCGCGGCGGCCGGGGCATCGAAACCATTGCCGATCTGAAAAAAGCCATTGCCAGCTGCACCCCGCGCGGCAAGGAAAACAAGTACCTGGCGCAGGTCTTTCAGGCCCTGCGCATCGAGGTAAACGACGAGCTGGCGGTGCTGCAGGCCATGCTGGAGCAGGCCGCGCAGGTACTGCGGCCGGGCGGCCGGCTGGTGGTCATGTCGTACCACTCGCTGGAAGACCGGCTGGTAAAGAACTTTCTGGCGGCCGGCAAATTCTTCGGCGAGGCCGAAAAAGACCTGTACGGCAACCCCCAGAAGCCTTTTGAGGTGCTGACGCGCAAGCCCATAACCGCGTCGGAGGAAGAACTGCAGCTGAACAACCGGGCGCGCAGCGCTAAATTGCGAGTTGGAGTCCGCAACGACTTCCCGCTGAAATCTAAGTCCTGAACCGTCCGTGGCCATCAATACCCTTCGTCCGCCCGCCTCGCAGCCGCGCCAGAACACGCCGCGCGAAGTAGTGCCGCCCCCGGCCCCGGAGCGCGCGCCCGAGCCGGAGGCCCCAGCTCCGGAGCCGACCGAACGCGCCCCCCGGCCCGAGCCGAAGCCGCGCAAGCCGTCGACGTGGAGCATCTTCACCCTGGTGGAGAAGGTCGTCAACGTGGACGGGCTGTTCCGCGACGGGGTGCCGGTGCGCTTTCTGCCGCACACCCTGTTCGTGATGTTTTTGATCCTGCTGTACATCGGCAACACGCACTACGCGACCCGCATGAACCGCAACATCCAGAAGCTCAAGACCGAAACCGAAGACCTGCGCGCCGACTACACCACCCTGAAATCGGACTACATGGAGGCCAGCAAGCAAAGTGAGGTGGCCCGCAAAGTGGCCGGCTACGGGCTGATTGAAAGCTCCTCGCCGCCCTTCCGCATCACCGTACCCGCCGGCGGCCTCGACGAGGCCGAGCTGGACCAGGTGCCGGTGCTCACCGCCGACTCCATTGCGGCCCGCGCCGTGCGCGACTCGGCCGCCGCGGCCGCTACGCAGCCCGCCCCGACGGCCACCACCCCCGAAGCCGAGCAACACTAGCGCACCGAAGCCATGAGCAAGCAGCAGGGCAGCGTCAAAAAATCCATCGTTACGCGGGTGCGGCTCGCCTTTTTGGGCGTGCTGCTGTTTTCCGGCGCCATCGTGTGGAAGATTCAGCGCATTCAGTACCAGGAAGGGGAGAAGTGGCGCTCCTTGGAGCAGCAGCGGCGCATCGTGTACCAGCCGGTGTTTGCCACGCGCGGCAGCATTTTGTCCGACAACGAGAGCATCATGGCCACCTCGCTGCCCTTTTACCGGGTGGCCTGGGACCCGTCGGTGGTGGGCGAAGACCTGTTCAAGAGCAACGTGGATTCCCTGGCCCTGGCCCTGTCGCGGTTTTTCGGCGACCGGTCGGTGCAGGACTACAAGCGCAAGCTCAAAAACGCCTACTACGCCAAGCCGCAGGTGCGCTACCTGCGCCTGAACTCGCGCCAGATCAACTTCCAGGAAAAAAAGCTGCTGGCCACCTGGCCCATCTTCCGAACCGGCAAAAATAAGGGCGGCGTCATCTTCGAAAAGGTCGACAAGCGTTTTCGGCCCTTCGGCGGGCTGGCCCAGCGTACCATCGGCTTCGTAAACGAGGAGAAGCACGGCGCGGGCCTGGAGTATACCTTTAACAAGGAGCTGGCCGGCAAAGACGGCGAAGCGCTGTTTGAGCGCCTGCCCGGCGGCCTGAAGCCCGTGTACGACGGCACCGAAATCAAGCCGCAGGCCGGCTACGACATCAAAACCACGCTGGACATCAACCTGCAGGACGTGGCCGAAAATGCCCTGCTGCGCAGCCTGATGGACAACAACGCGCAGTACGGCACGGTGATTTTGATGGAGGTGAAGACCGGCGAAATCAAGGCCGTGGCCAACCTGGGCAAGGTGGCCGACGGCGTGTACCGCGAGGACTACAACTACGCCATTGCCGACCAGGGCCGTACCGAGCCGGGCTCCACCTTCAAGCTGGCTTCCATGATGGCTTTGTTTGAGGACAATCCCGACCTGGACCTGAACGACACCGTCAACACCGGCCGCTCGGGCTCCATGAAGATTGCCGGCGCCGTGAAGACCGACTCGCACCCGTACGGCAAGATTTCCGTGCAGCAGGTGTTCGAGAAGTCCTCCAACATTGGGGTGGCCAAGCTGGTGAACGACCACTTCATGAACAAGCCCAGCGACTACACCGACTACCTCAAGAAGTTCGGGCTGCACCAGCCGCTCGGCTTCCAGATGTCGGGCGAGGCCAAGCCCTACGTGAAGGACCCCACGGACCGCTCGTGGAGCCGCACGTCGCTCTCGACGATGAGCATCGGCTACGAGCTGAAGCTGGCCCCGCTGCAGACGCTGGCCTTCTACAACGCCGTGGCCAACGGCGGGGTGAAGGTGCAGCCCATCATCGTGAAGGAAATCAAGCAGGCCGACCAGGTGCTGGAGCGCTACGAAACCAAGGTGCTCAACCCCAAAATCTGCTCCGACGCGACGCTGGCCAAGGTGAAGGCCATGATGGAAGGCGTGGTGACCAACGGCACGGCCCGCGGCATCCGCACGCCCGACTTCAGCATCGCCGGCAAAACGGGCACGGCCTGGAAGTTCAAGAACGGCCGCTACACCAAAACCTACTCCACCTCCTTCTGCGGCTACTTCCCGGCCGATAAGCCCAAGTACTCGTGCATCGTGGTGGTGGACTCGCCCAAGAACGGCCGCATCTACGGTGCCGACGTGGCCGCGCCGGTGTTCCGCGAAGTGGCCGACAAGGCCATGGCCCGCGACCAGGCTAGCCAGCGCCCCTTGCTGGCGCGGGCCCCGCGGCGCAAGGCCCTGGTGCCCGCCGCCCACGTGGGCATGCAGGAAGACCTGCAGCTGGTGTGCAGCCGCCTGGGGGTGAGCAACCACTCCGCCGGCACTTCCGCCGACGACTGGGTGCGCGCCGATACTCAGCAGGGCATCCGGGCGCTGCAGTGGCAGCCGCTGCCACTGCGCCGGGGCCGCATGCCCAGCGTGGCCGGCCTGAGCCGCCGCGACGCGCTGTACATGCTCGAAAACCGCGGCCTGCGCGTTCGCACCGTGGGCACGGGCCGCGTGGCCCGGCAGTCGGTGCCGGCCGGTACGCCGGTGCAGCGCGGCGCCGTGGTCATGCTGGAGCTGAAGGACCCGACCGTGGTGGCCAAGGCCGCCGTGCCGGTGCTGCCCTACGCCCCGCCCAAGCCCACGGTAGCTCCCGAACCGACGGTGATTCCCGAGCCGGTGTCGCCCACCGGCCAGCCGATTACGCGGCCCGACGAGCTGTTTCCCGGCCAAAAGCCGGCCAAGCCCCGCTCGGCCGCGGTCCAGCCCAATGCGGGCCGCTCCGGCCGCCGGGCCTAATTCTTTTTCGCTGACTTTCCTCGTTTTAGCCCTTGACTTCTTCGTCCTCCGCCCCCTCGCACCTGCTGCCCGAACTGCTCACGGCCGTCAACGCCCTGGACCAGCGCGGCACGTCCGACGTGACCATCACCAGCCTCACGCTCGACTCGCGGCAGGCGGTGCCCGGCGCGGCGTTTTTTGCCCTGCGCGGCGCGCAGGCCGATGGGCACCAGTTCATTCCGAAGGCCGTGGCCCAGGGCGCGGCCGTGGTGGTGTGTGAGGCGCTGCCCGATGACCTGGACCCGGGCGTGACCTACGTGCTGGTGAAGGACAGCGCCGAGGCCATGGGCCACATGGCGGCCGCGTTTTACGGGCACCCCTCCAAGCAGCTCAAGCTGGTGGGCGTGACGGGCACCAACGGTAAAACCACCACCGTAACCTTGCTGCACAAGTTGTTTTCGGCCCGCGGCTACAAGGCCGGCCTGCTCTCGACGGTGCAAAACCAGATCGGGGAAGACGTCATCCCGGCTACGCACACCACGCCCGACGCCATCCGGCTCAACGAGCTGCTGGCGCGCATGGTGGCCGCCCGCTGCACGCACGCCTTCATGGAGGTCAGCTCGCACGCCGTGGTGCAGCACCGCGTAACCGGGCTGCACTTCGCCGGCGGCATCTTCAGCAACCTCACCCACGACCACCTCGATTACCACGGCACTTTCGACGCCTACCTGAAGGCCAAGAAGGGCTTTTTCGACATGCTGCCGGCCGGCGCCTTCGCCCTCACCAACGCTGACGACAAGCGCGGGGCGGTGATGCTGCAGAACACTAAGGCCAAGAAAGCCTCGTACTCCCTGCGCGGGCAGGCCACCGTGCGCGGGCGCCTGATTGAAAACGGGGTGGAAGGTCTGCAGCTGGAGGTGGACGGCCACGAGGTGCAGTTCCGCCTGATTGGCGTGTTCAACGCCTACAACCTGCTGGCCGTGTACGGCGCCGCCGTGCTGCTGGGCGAGGAGCCCGAAGAAACGCTTACCGTGCTGTCGGGGCTGACTTCGGCGCCGGGGCGCTTCGAGCCGGTGGTGTCGCCGCGCAAGCGCGTGGTGGGCATCGTCGACTACGCCCACACGCCCGACGCGCTGGAAAACGTGCTGCAGACCATTGCCGAAATCCGCCGGCCCGAGCAGGCTGTCATCACGGTGGTGGGCTGCGGCGGCAACCGCGACGGGGCCAAGCGTCCCATCATGGCCGATTTGGCCTGCCGCCTGTCCGACCGCGCCGTGCTCACCTCCGACAACCCTCGCTTCGAGGACCCGAACGAGATTCTGCGGCAGATGCAGGCCGGCGTGCGCCCCACCGACGCAGGCAAGTACCTCACCGTGCCCGACCGTCGCGAAGCCATCAAAACGGCCTGCGCCCTGGCCCGCCCCGGCGACATCGTGCTGGTGGCCGGCAAGGGCCACGAGAACTACCAGGAAATCCAGGGGCAACGCACGGCTTTCGACGACCGGGAAGTGCTGCAGGAAGCCTATGAGCTGCTGAGTTTATAACGAATCAACATAGAACGTCATGTCGAGCGCAGTCGGGGCATCTCGCCGGATAGCAATTCCCTCGTTGAAGTCACTACCCGGCATCAGCACGCGAGATGTCTCGACAAGCTCGACATGACGAGCTGATGGTGTAGTTCTAAGACTGCCGGAATAGCACAAAATCACTACAAACGCAACGTTTGACCGCTGCCGAAAAAGCCGAAATTTTGCGGCTTCCTGGTGCCTGAACCGGCACCGCACCTGCCCTGACCGATGCTCTACTACCTCTTCGACTTTTTGCACCGCCATTACAACGTGCCCGGCACGGGGGTCTTTCAGTACACCTCGTTCCGCGCGGCCATGGCCGTGGTCACGTCGCTCATCATCGCGCAGCTGTTCGGCAAGCAGCTGATTGCCGTGCTGCGGCGCAAACAAATCGGGGAGGGCATCCGCGACCTGGGCCTGGCTGGGCAGATGGAAAAGAAGGGCACCCCGACGATGGGCGGCCTCATTATCCTGCTGGCCATCCTGGTGCCCACGCTGCTTTTCGCCAAGCTCGACAACATCTACGTCATCCTGATGCTGCTCAGCACGGTGTGGCTGGGCCTGATCGGCTTCGTCGACGACTACATTAAGGTGGTCAAGAAGGACAAGGAAGGGCTGGCCGGCCGCTTCAAGATGCTGGGCCAGATCGGGCTGGGCCTGACGGTGGGCTGGGTGCTGTTTTTCAGCCACGACGTGACGGTGCGCCAGTATTTGCTGCCCAACGGGCAGTTTTCGGCCGTGGACGCCAGCAAGGTGTACCAGGACGTGAAGCTGATGATTACCACCATTCCCTTCGCCAAAAACAACGAATTGAACTACGGCGACCTGTTTGCCACGGCCGGGGACTTTTTCAACGAGTACTACGCCTTCTTCTACATCCCCATCGTGATTTTCATCATCACGGCGGTGTCGAACGGGGCCAACATCACCGACGGCCTCGACGGGCTGGCGGCCGGCACCTCGGCCATCATCGGCACCACGCTGGGCATCTTCGCCTTCGTGTCGGGCAACGCCGTACTGGCCGACTACCTCGACATCATGTTCATTCCGAACGTGGGCGAACTGACGATTTTCTGTACCGCCTTTGTGGGGGCCTGCGTGGGCTTCCTCTGGTACAACTCGTACCCGGCGCAGGTCTTCATGGGCGACACCGGCTCCCTGGCCATCGGCGGCATCATCGCCGTGCTGGCCCTGATCGTGCGCAAGGAGCTGCTGATTCCGGTGCTCTGCGGGGTGTTTCTGATCGAAAACCTCTCGGTGATTGTGCAGGTGAGCTACTTCAAGTACACCCGCCGCAAGTACGGCGAGGGCCGCCGCCTGCTGCGCATGTCGCCGCTGCACCACCACTACCAGAAGCTGGGCTACCACGAGTCCAAAATCGTGTCGCGCTTCTGGATTGTGGGCATCATGCTGGCCGTGCTGACCCTGGTAACCCTCAAACTGCGCTAACCTCATGACGACTTCGGGCGAAGGCAAAAAACTGGTGGTGCTCGGCTCCGGCGAAAGCGGGGTGGGCGCGGCGCTGCTCGCGCAGGCCAAGGGCTACGACGTGTTCGTGTCCGACGGCGGCGCGCTCAAGCCGGCGTATAAGGCGAAGTTGGAGAAGGCGGGCATCCGCTTCGAAGAAGGCACCCACACGCTGGACGAAATCCTGGCAGCCGACGAAATCGTGAAAAGCCCCGGCATTCCTTCAACAGCGCCGGTGATGCAGGCCGTACGGGCGAAAGGCATCCGCGTCATTTCCGAAATCGACCTGGCCAGCCGCTACACCCGGGCCCGGAGCATTGGCATTACGGGCACCAACGGCAAAACCACCACTACGCTGCTGACCTACCACCTGCTGCGGGAAGCCGGCTACAAGGTGGGCCTGGCCGGCAACGTGGGGCACAGCTTCGCCGAGCAGGTGATGGAAGACCAGTTTGATTGGTACGTATTGGAGCTGAGTTCCTTTCAGCTCGACGATACCTACGATTACACGCCCACTGTGGCCGTGCTGCTCAACATCACGCCCGACCACCTCGACCGCTACCACTACAGCCTGGAGGAATACGCCCAGGCCAAGCTGCGCATCACCCGCAACCTGGACAGCAACTCCTACTTCATCTACAACGCCGACGACCGTGTCATTCAGCAGGAATACCAGTCGGTGTTCGTCGATACGAATGACCTGCCTTTCAGCCTGCACCGCCGGCCTGACATTCACTGCGCGGCTCGCTTCGTGTCGGAAACCACGCTGCGCCTCGACATTCCGCAGGTGCAGGACGAGGGCCGGGAGGAAATCAGCATTGCCCGCTCGCCGCTCATCGGGCAGCACAACCGGCAGAACCAGGCCGCGGCCATCCTGGCGGCGCGTGTGGCGGGGTTGTCCATTGCGCAAATAGAAGCGGCGCTGCCTACCTTCAGCAATGCCGAGCACCGCCTGCAGCCGGTGGGCGAGATAGGCGGCGTGAAGTTTATCAACGACTCCAAGGCCACCAACGTGGAGGCCGCCTGGTACGCCCTGGACGGTGTGAAAGCCCCGCTGATCTGGATTGCGGGCGGTACCGACAAGGGCAACGACTACAGCACACTGGTGCCGCTGGCGAAAGAGAAAGTAAAAGCCCTGATCTGCCTCGGCGTGGACAACGCCAAGCTCCGCGCGGCTTTTGGCAACGTGGTGCCGCAGGTGGAGGAAACCCAGGACGTGCGCGAGGCCGTGCGCCGCGCCGCCGCCGCCGCCCGCCCCGGCGACGTGGTGCTGCTCTCGCCCGCCTGCGCCTCCTTCGACCTATTCAAAAATTACGAGGACCGCGGCCGGCAATTTGCCCAGGCGGTCAGTGAGTTGGTGAAATCGTGAAATGGTGAGTTTGCCGTTCTGACGTAGCCGTTTCGTTGCCCATCAACTTCCCATTTCACCATCTCACAACCTCACCGCCATGGAACCCGTCAAACTCTGGCTGCGGAATAACCTGAAGGGTGACCCGGTGCTCTGGGCCATCGTGCTGATGTTCTCGTTTATCTCCATTGCGGTGGTGTACTCGGCTACGGGCACACTGGCTTACAAGAAGATGGGCGGCAACACCGAGTACTTCCTCATCAAGCACACCGGCCTGATCTTCGTCGGGCTGTTCTTCGCTTGGCTGGCGCACCGCATCGATTACCGGCACTACTCGCGCCTCTCGCTTTACGCGCTGCTGATTTCGGTGCCGCTGCTGATTTTTACCTACTTCATGGGGTCGAACATCAACGAGGCCTCGCGCTGGCTGACCATTCCGGTTATCAACCAGACCTTCCAGCCCTCCGACTTAGCCAAACTGGCGCTGATTTCGCACCTGGCCAGCATGCTCAGCCGGCGGCAGCAGTACATCGAAAACTTCACCACCACGCTGCTGCCGGTGATGCTGTGGGTGGGCGTCATCTGCGGCATCATCATCCTCTCGAACGCCTCCACGGCCCTGCTGCTGTTCTTTACCTGCCTGCTGCTGATGTTTATCGGCCGGGTGCCCATCAAGCACATGCTGCTGATGGTGCTCATCGGCGTGACCATCGGGGGCACGGCCCTGGCCGTGGGCCAGCGCCTGGGCACGGTGAAAAAGCGCATCGAGTCCTTCACCGATAAGTCGAAGCCGCTGCCGTTTCAGCTGGAGCACTCCATGATTGCCATTGCCGGCGGCGGGCCGCTGGGCAAGGGCCCGGGCAACAGCACCGAGCGCAACATCCTGCCGCACCCGTACTCCGACTTCATCTACGCCATCATCATCGAGGAATACGGCATGGCCGGCGGCGTCCTCGTGCTGTTCCTTTACCTGGCTTTCCTCTACCGGGGGCTGCTGACGGTGATGCGCAGTTACGGGGCCTTCGGGGGGCTGCTTTCGGCGGGCCTCTGCTTCAGCCTGGTGCTGCAGGCCATGGTGAACATGGGCGTAGCCGTGGGCCTGGGGCCGATTACCGGTCTGCCGCTGCCGATGCTGAGCATGGGCGGCACCTCCCTGATTTTCACCGGTATCAGCATCGGCATCATCCTGAGCGTGAGCCGCGGGGAGCGGGAAATCCGCCCCATGGTGGGCGAGCCGGAAGACGAGCCGCGCATTCCCAAGCAAACCGCGCTGGCTTAAGAGAACCGCCCGGCCCCGGCCAAATCCTTTGCGTTCCTCCGCAGGAACCTGTTGCTAAACTACTACATGCCCACATCGGCCCCCCATATCGAGCCTAACCCGAACGCCTCCTGCCGCGTCATCATCAGTGGCGGCGGCACGGGCGGGCACATTTTCCCGGCCGTAGCCATTGCCAACGAACTGCAGCGTCGCCGCCCCGACGCCGACATCCTGTTTGTGGGCGCCAACGGCCGCATGGAAATGACCCGCGTGCCCGAGGCCGGCTACCGCATCGTGGGCCTGAACATCAGCGGCCTGCAGCGCCGCCTCACGCCCGAAAACCTGCTGTTTCCGCTCAAGGTGTTTCAATCGGTGCGCCAGGCCGGCAAGCTGGTCGAACAGTTTCGCCCCGATGCGGTGGTGGGCGTGGGCGGCTACGCCTCGGCCCCGGTGCTGCTGGCGGCCACCTCACGCGCCGTGCCCGCCCTGATTCAGGAGCAGAATTCCTACGCCGGCCTCGTCAACAAGCTGCTGGCCCGCCGCGTCGACCGCATCTGCGTGGCGTACGAAGGCATGGAGAAGTTTTTCCCGGCCGAGCGGCTGGTGCTGACGGGCAACCCCGTGCGCCGCGAAATTGCCGGCGGCGACCGGGCCGAAGCGCTGCGGTTCTTTGGCCTCGACCCCGATAAGCCGGTGCTGCTGGTTATCGGTGGCAGCCTCGGCGCCCGCACCCTGAATCAGGCTACGGCGGCCGCGCTGCCCCGCCTGCAGCAGGCCGGGGTGCAGCTACTTTGGCAAACCGGCAAGCTCTACTTCCCCACGGCCGAGCAACAGGCCGCCGGCTTCCGGGCCCACGGCCTGCACGCGCTGGAATTCATCCGGCGCATGGACCTGGCCTACGCCGCTGCCGACGTGGTGGTCAGCCGCGCCGGGGCGCTGTCGGTATCGGAGCTGTGCCTGACGGGCAAGCCCTGCGTGCTGGTGCCCTCGCCCAACGTGGCCGAAGACCACCAAACCAAAAATGCGCAGGCGCTTTCCTCGCGCAACGCGGCTATCTTGGTAACGGATGCCGACGCTGCGCAACGCCTCTACGATGTGGCGCTGGATTTGCTAGGCGACCCGGCCCGGCAGGCCGAGCTGCGGCGCAACCTCCAGCCCTTGGCCCGCCCCGCCGCCACCAGCACCATCGTCGACGAGCTGGAGGCCCTCATCGACCGCCAACGCACCCGGAACTCCTGATTTGTACGCCTCAGCTACTCCTTCCGTGAACCCAGTCGCCCAGTTTCCCTACGTCTACTTCCTCGGCATCGGCGGCATCGGCATGTCGGCCCTGGCGCGCTGGTTCCGGGCCAATGGCCACATCGTGTGGGGCTACGACAAGACCCGCACCCCGCTCACCGAGGCGCTGGCCGCCGAAGGCATTCACGTGCATTACGCCGACGACCCCGGCAACATTCCCACGGAGGTGCGCGTGAACCGGGACAAGACGCTGGTAATTCTGACGCCCGCTATGCCCCAGGACCACCGCGAGTGGGCTTGGCTGCGCGAGCAGGGCTACGACATCCGCAAGCGCAGCCAGGTGCTGGGCCTGCTGACCGCGGGTCGCCGTACGGTGGCCGTGGCCGGTACCCACGGCAAGACGACAACCAGCAGCATGGTAGCGCACCTGCTGCACCACGCCGGCGTGCCGGCCGCCGCTTTCCTGGGCGGTATTTCCGTGAACCTGGGCTCGAACCTGCTGCTGCCCCCGGCCGGCGCGGGGGCTGAAGTGCCCGTGGTGGTGGAAGCCGACGAGTACGACCGCAGCTTTCTGACCCTGCACCCGGACGTGGCCATCGTCACCAGCACCGACGCCGACCACCTCGACATCTACGGCGAGCAATCGGCGCTGGTGGAGTCGTTCCGGCAGTTCGTGGGGCAGATCAAGCCCGGCGGCACGCTGCTGCTCAACCACACCGCCGACCCGAGCGTGGCCGAGGCTGTGGCACCGGGCGTACGGGTGCTGCGCTACGGCCTCACGCCCGAGCAGGGCCCGGACCTGCACGCCGCCGCCATTCACGCCCACGGCCACACTTTCCGCTTCGAGCTGGTGGCACCGGCGCTGGAGGCGGCGCACGTGGCCAGCCTGGAACTGCCCGTTCCGGGCTTTCACAACGTCGAGAACATGCTGGCCGCCGCCGCCGCCGCGCACCTCGTCGGGCTGGGCTGGGAGCAGCTGCCCGCGGCCGTGGCGGCGTACCGCGGCGTTAACCGGCGTTTTGAGTTTGTCGTCACGCAAGGGGAGAAGCGGGCCTACCTCGACGATTACGCCCACCACCCCCGCGAAATCGAGGCGTTTCTGCGCTCCGTGCGGGCGCTCTACCCGGGCAAGAAGCTGCGCGTCATCTTTCAGCCCCACCTCTTCACCCGCACCCGCGACTTTGCCGAGGGCTTTGCCCAAAGCCTGAGCCTGGCCGACGAGGTGCTGCTGCTGCCCATCTACCCGGCCCGCGAATTGCCGATTGAGGGCGTCAGCTCACAGCTCATCTTCGACCGGCTCACGAGCCCGCGCAAGGCCCTGCTCTCCAAGGAGCAGGTGCTGCAGGCCGAAGTGTACGCCGACGACGAGTTCGAAGTCGTGGCCACGGTAGGGGCCGGCGACATTGATCAGCTGGTGCCGGAATTGAAGAAAATCTTACGAAACAAGTGGTATGGCGCTGAAGCGTAAGGCTAAAAATGTACTTTTTGGTATCGGCTGTTTGCTTTTGCTGACGGCCCTGACCGTCTTTGCCTCCGTGCGCCAGGCCGCGCGCCCGGTAGGCGCGGTCATCGTCACGATCAGCAACGAGTTCAACAACTTCTTCATCAGCGAGCAGCAGGTGACGGCCCTGCTCACACGCAACGGCAACCAGCAGCTCCGCGGGGCCGATCAGCAGGACCTGGATTTGCGCGCCCTGGAAGGCCGGCTGAAAACCCACCCCTTCGTGAAGGACGCGCAGGTGTACCGCGACCTGGGCGGTAACCTGCACGCCGACGTACGCCAGAACCGTCCCATTGCCCGCCTCGTGCACCCCGACGCCGCCCTCGATAAGTACCTCGACGCCGATGGCCAACCGCTGCCGTTGTCGGCGCTTTATTCGGCGCGGGTAGTGCCCATTGCTCGAGTTGGAGGAACGCCATTAAATGCTCAATTTTTTCAAGATTCTACCGGCAGCCGGTATCTTGATTTTTTGCGTTACGTAGACGAGCATCCGTTCTGGCGGGCTCAGATTGCTGAAGTATTTTTGTCCCCGAACGGTAAAATAATTTTCACTCAACAAGTCGGTGACCAGCGTGTGGAATTTGGATATCCGGAGAATATTTCGGAAAAATTTGCCAAACTAATGGTATTTTACCGCCAAATTCCGCCAGCTTTAGGATGGGACACCTATCACCGCGTCAATGTGGAATTCCAGAACCAAATAATTTGCGAATAACACCAGCGTTGAATTGCGCTGGGTTTCTGCATTTTCTCCCCTTCCCGCACTCCCCGAACACCTCTCCACTGCCAGCCTCACCCCATGCAACAAGATAAAATCGTCGTCGGCCTCGACATTGGAACCACCAAAATCTGCGCCTTGGTGGGCCGCAAAAATGAGTTCGGAAAACTCGAAATTCTCGGCATGGGCAAGGCCGTGTCGGAAGGGGTAGTGCGCGGCATCGTGTCGAATATCGACAAAACCGTTGACGCCATCAAACGAGCCATCCGGCAGGCGGAAGAGCAGTCGGGAATTAATATCGGCATTGTCAACGTGGGCATTGCCGGCCAGCACATCAAGTCGCTGCAGCACAACGGGTCGATTACCCGGGCTTCGCAGGACTCGGAAATTACCCAGGAGGACGTGATGCGTCTCACCAACGATATGTACCGTTTGGTGACGCCGCCCGGCTCCGAAATCATCCACGTAATGCCCCAGGATTACAAGGTGGATTACGAGGAAAACATCATGGACCCGGTGGGCATGTCGGGGGTGCGCCTGGAAGGTAACTTCCACATCATCACCGCCCAGAGCACGGCCATCAACAACATCAACAAGTGCGTCACCAAAGCCGGCCTGGAAATCGACAACCTGATTCTGGAGCCGCTGGCATCCTCCATGTCGGTGCTGTCGGACGAGGAAAAGGAAGCCGGCGTCGCACTGATTGACATCGGCGGCGGCACCACCGACCTGGCCATTTTCAAGGACGGCATCATCCGCCACGCGGCGGTACTGCCCTTCGGCGGCAACATCATCACCTCCGACATCAAGCAGGGCTGCCTGGTCATGCAAAACCAGGCCGAGCAGCTGAAAGTGAAGTTCGGCAAGGCCATTGCCGAGGAAGCCTCTGAGTACGAAATCGTGAGCATCCCCGGCCTGCGCGACCGGGCACCCAAGGAAATCAGCCTCAAGAATCTAGCTTACATCATCGAGGCCCGCATGGAGGAAATCCTGGAGCTGGTGTACGCCGAAATTCAGCGCACCGGCTTCGAGAAAAGCCTCGCAGCCGGCATCGTGCTGACCGGCGGCGGCTCGCAGCTGCAGAACCTGGTGCAACTCACCGAGTACATCACCGGCATGGACACCCGCATCGGCTACCCCAACGAGCACCTGGGCAAGTCGCGCATCGAGGCCGTCAAGTCGCCGATGTACGCCACCACGGTGGGCCTGGTGCTGGCCGGCTACCGCTCCCTGGACGACCGCGGCGGCCGTCAGCAGTACGACGAGTACACCATGACGCGCCCCCACGAGGCACCTTCGCGGCAGAACACGCAGCCGACTTCGACCCCGCAGAGCCAGCCGCAAGCGCAGCCGGCCAAGCCGGAGCAGCCCAAGCAGCCGAGCAAGGCCGCCGGCTTCTTCCGCGACATTCTGAGCCGCACCAAGGGCCTGCTCATCGACGATTTCGACGATAAACAGTACTAAATGGCTAAATTGTCAAGTGGTTAAATGGTTGGCCGTTCTCCTGTCGAGCTGTTGCTCCCGAACTCCCAGCCATTTAACCGTTTGACTTTTTGTTGCCCCGGCCATTTTGCTAGCCATCTGACCCTCCCGCCATATGGATTTTAAATTTGATATCACGCCCCAGAGCAAGTCCATCATCAAGGTGATTGGCGTGGGCGGCGGCGGCTCCAACGCCGTCAACCACATGTTCTCGCAGGGCATCAAGGACGTGGAATTCGTCATCTGCAACACCGACAAGCAGGCGTTGCAGAGCTCCACCGTGCCGAATAGACTGCAGATTGGCGTCGACCTGACCGAGGGACTTGGCGCAGGCGCCAACCCCGAGCGGGGCAAGCAAGCCGCCATCGAGAGCCGCGAGCAGATCCGCGAGCTGCTCAGCAACGGCACCAAAATGGTGTTCATCACGGCTGGCATGGGCGGCGGCACCGGCACAGGCGCCGCGCCGGTTATTGCCAAAGTGGCCAAGGAGCTGGGTATCTTGACGGTGGGCATCGTGACGGCGCCCTTCCTGTTCGAGGGCCGCAAGAAGCGCCAACAGGCTGAAATGGGTATCCGCGACTTGAGCGACAACTGCGACACGGTGCTGGTCATCCTCAACGACAAGCTGCGCGAGATGTACGGCAACCTGCCCATCCGCTCGGCTTTCGCTAAGGCTGACAACGTGCTGAGCACCGCCGCCAAGTCCATTGCCGAAATCATCACCGTGACGGCCGACGTGAACGTGGACTTCGAAGACGTGAAAACCGTCATGAAGGACTCCGGCGCGGCTGTGATGGGCTCGAGCATTACCGAAGGCGAGAACCGCGCCCGCCGCGCCGCTGAAGAGGCCCTGGCTTCGCCACTGCTGAACAACACCGACATTCACGGCGCGCAGAAAATCCTGCTCAGCATCATGTCGGGCGACCAGGCCGAGCTGGAAATGGACGAGCTGACGGAAATCACGGAGTACATCCAGGCCAAAGCCGGGCAGGATGCCGAAGTGATTTTCGGCCACGGCATCGACGGCACGCTGGGCCAGAGCATCCGCGTAACGGTTATTGCCACCGGTTTTGCCCGCGACACGCACAGCATCTCCATCATGGGCGGCTTCCGCGACGCGGAGCCGAGCAAGCCCGAGGTGGCCGCCGTGGTAGCCGACCCGCAGATCAACCTGTTCGACAAAGACCGGCACGACCCGGTAGCTGTGCGTCCGGCCGCCCAAGCCGTGGTGGTACCGCCGGCTCCGGTGGCCGCCCCGGTACCCAGCGCCGAGTACCAGCCTGTGGTGCCGCCGGTACAGCCCGAGCAGCCTCAGGCCCGCTTCGATCTGGAACAGTCGCCCTCGCCCTTTGTGCCGCCCGTGGTGTACCCGGCTCCTTCGGCACCGGAGCCACTGCAAGCCGTGCAGCAACCCCAGCCTACGGTGGCCCCCGAAGCGCCTCACGCTGCGCCAGCTCGTCCTTCGCTCGATGCACGGGCCGAGGAGCGCCGCCGCCGACTGATGGAGCTGAGCAACGGCCTGACCAACGACGCGGTAAAGGAGCAGTTGGAAGTACCGGCTTACTTGCGCCGGCAGGTGAAGCTGGAGCAGGTGCAGCCCTCTTCAGAGCGCAACATCTCGCGCTTCAACCTCTCCGACGACAACGAGCTGCTGGGCGATAACCGCTTCCTGCACGACAACGTGGACTAAGCAGCTTACTGCTTCACGCAAGAGGGCCCGCTCAGATTAGCTGAGCGGGCCCTCTTGCGTTGATATCAATTTGACGATTCTGATTAAGGTCGTGGCTCGGAGAATTTCGGGTCCGTGGTAAACGAGGTATCCGTGAGCGTGTGCAGAAAAGCAATAATCTGGCGCTTCTGGGTGGGGGAGAGCATAATGCGGCCGTCGGGGTTGTTGGCGTTGCTCAGCAGAATGGGGTCGGAGCCGGTGAGCTGCACATGGTCGCTGTAGTGGTCGAGCACCTCCTCCAGGGTTTGGAAGCGGCCGTCGTGCATATAAGGGCCGGTCAGGGCAATGTTGCGAAGGGTGGGTATTTTGAACTTGCCCAAGTCTGCCGCCTGGCCCGTCACGCCGCCCCGGCCCGGGTCGGCGAAGGGCGCGAGGTCCATGCCGTTGTTCTTGAACTCCCGAATGCCGGCAAACGAGGGCGGCACGTGGCAATGAAAGCACTCCGCCCCGCTGATGCGTCCGGCCGAGTGGGTGTTGAACAGGGTCTGTCCGGCCTGCTCGTCGGGGGAGAGCATCACCTCCAGGCGCCGGGACCGGTCGTACTTGGAGTTATAGGAAACCAGGGTGCGTTCAAACTGCGCCAGTGCCTTCAGAATATTCTCCTCGGTGATTTTGGACGAGCCAAATGCTTGGCCGAACAGCTTGGGATAGTTCGGCATCTGCTGCAGCTTCGCCGCACTGACGGCCAGCGACTGGTGCATCTCAATGGGATTTTCCAGCGGAATGCGGGCCTGCTCCTCAAGCTGGACGGATGAGCCGTCCCAGTTGAAGCTCGCGTCCCAGGCCAGGTTCACCAGGGCCATGCTGTTGCGGCGATGCTGTTGCCCGCGTATGCCCATGGCTAGGGCACGGCCATCAGAAAAGGATTTGCTCTGCTGGTGGCAGGAGCCGCACGATATCCGCCCGTCGGCGGAAAGTTGCTTTTCGTAAAACAGCTGCCGGCCCAGGGCTACGCCCTCCTCCGTGAGCGGGTTGTCGGCGGGCATGCGCTGGGCTGCCGGCCAGCCGCTTGGCGGCGGGGGCATCGACAGCGGGGTAGCCGGCCCAAATGCTTCCACCACGTCTTTATCGGGTTTGCAGGCTGCTGCCAGCAAAATCAGACAGGCCGTACCAAGGTGCCAATACCGGCGTAGGAGAGTAGAGTAGAGCACGAAGCGGCGGAGTTGAAAGGCGTGAAGCGGCTGAAAGTACGGGTTCTGTAGGAGAACCACGCCATTGGGGCGCTAGTTCAGCAAGGCAAGTTGGGCAATGCCTGCCGCGCTTTTAAGGTGGCGCCAACTGCGGGTTGGTCAGGAAAGTCTCATCGGTAAGCGTAGCCAGAAAGGCCAGCAGGTCGGTCTGCTCGCGGGCCGTGAGCGGGATGCCCAGCGTGCCGTCGCGGCGGCGCAGCAGCGGGTCGAGCGTGGGGGAGTCAACTACGCCGTGGGCGTAGTGGTCGAACACCCGCTGCAGGGTTGGGAAGCGCCCGTCGTGCATGTAGGGGGCGGTGCGGGCTACGTTGCGCAGGCTGGGCACCTTAAACAGGCCCCGCTCGCCTGGCCGGCCGGTGATGTGCGCGCGGCCCGAGTCGGCCGGGAAGCGCGCGTCCAGTCCGTTGTTGCGGAACGACTCGTCGGTGAACAGGTCCGTGGCGTGGCAGCCGGCGCAGCGGGCGCGGAACAGGGCCAGCCCGCGTTGTTCCGAAGCGTCGAGCACGCCGCCGGCCTCGCCGCGCGCGTAACGGTCGTAGCGGCTGTCGGCGGAGGTGAAACCGGCCATGAACTGGGCCAGGGCGCGCAAAAACTGTTGCGAGGTGATAGGGCCGGGGCCGTATGCCTGCGCGAAGCGGCGGCGGTAGGCAGCATCGGCGTTGAGCTTGGCCAGCACGCCGGGCAGCGTCTCGTCCATCTCCGCGGAGTTGGTGAGCGGCGCCAGTGGCAACAATTCCAGGTGCGCCACGCCCCCGTCCCAGAGCAGCGTGCGCCGCCAGCGCAGGTTCTGCAGCGCCGGGGCGTTGCGCGCGCCCAAGCGCCCCTGCACGCCCGGGCTTAGCGCTCGGCCCGTGTGGGCAAAGGCCGCTGCCTGTTCATGGCAGGACCCGCAGGATACAGTGTTGTCCCCGGAGAGGCGTGGGTCGTAGAATAACTGGCGGCCTAGCTCGAAGGCCGCCCGGTTCGGCGGGTTCTGGTCCAGCGCGTACACCGGCGCCGGAAAATTGCCTGGCAGCGCGCTGCCAGGGATGGCATCCGACGGGGGCAGCATATCCGCGTCGGGGCGACAACCAACCAGGAGTAAGCCCGCCAGCGCGGCAGCCAACGGAAGCACCCAGGAGGTTGGTTTCATTGTCGGCAGCAGACTAGTTGCTTTGGACGCGGTCAATGCGGAACATGCCCGCGGCGTAGTTATTAGCCAGCTTCACCGAGTTCGGGTCGGAGCTGTGCCCCGTGTTCGAGAGCTGCGCGATACGAATGGTAGCCGGGCCGGTAAATACCTTCTGCAGGTCGGCTTTCAGGAATACCTGCCCCGTTTTATCGGCGCACACTGGCAGGGCCGTTACGCCGCCGGGTAGCGCCGGGACTACGGTGCGAATAGTGTTGTGAGGGGCGCGGAAGCCGCCGATGTGGTACGTAATACGGCCGGTGGTGGCTTGCGGCGAGGTGCCTTCCAGCTTCAGGAACACGTAGCCGGAGCTCCAGCTCCAGAACATATCGTTGAGCGGGTCCAGCGCCCCGGTCTGCGCGCCGGCCACGTTGCGGGCGCTGTCGACGCCGATGGTAAAGGTGAGCTTGCGGTAGTCACCGGTGGGAACGTCGCTGAGCTGAAAGCGCTGCGACGCGGGCTCGGAATGCTTCACCAAGTGGTAGCTTTCCGGCTCGGCCCACTCGGTGCCGTCGGCTTTGGTGAGCTTGATGTTGGAAACGTAGTAATTGAATTTGCTGACTGCGAATTGCTCTCCCTCAAGCGTGCTGTAGCTTGGACCGAAAGCCAGCGCCTGGCTACCGACCACGTGCTCAAACTCCAGCGCCAGCTTGCCCGTGGCGTTGGCCGGCGGTGGCGGCACCACCGGCGGATTGACTACGGGCGGCGCCGTTGTCTTTTGCTCGTCGTCATCGTCGCAGGCAGCAACACCGAGGGCAACCGCGCCGAGCAGAAGCCTCAAGACAACTGCGGATAGCGTAGGAAAGCGCATAAGCGGAGAGGTGGGTGGTGGACACTTAGGGCCGCCCGGCACTGGGCGGAAGAAAGCCGATGGGCAGTATCAGTGGATGCCCGGCAACCAGAAGGTCCGGGCTCCGGCTTAGTGAAACGCGGAGGCCTCCGCGGAAAACTTCCGCGCCGTTTCACCAAGTCCTCCGCGGAAGCCGCAGAAATGAAGGTCAGGTTTGAGGTGAAGCCCGTGCGCCGTCTTAAATATAGCATCGAAGCGTTGTTCCATCTCCTTGACCCGATTCGGCGCCGCTCGATTATTGGCGCCGAAGTTAGAACTGCAGAAACTGTTCGGCTTGTTCCCGCAACAGCTGTTCAAACAGCGGGTTGTGCAGCTCGCCGGTGGTCGTGAGGCTGGCTTCGATGTTGGGCAGGCGCACGCGTAACGGCAGCACAGCCGTGCCCAGGTACATCAGCACGTCGGAGAGGTGGCTCAGGGCCAGCAAGCCGCCCTGCGCACCCGAGGATAGACCTACCAGCGCGGCTTTTTTGTTGCGGATGCCCCCGGGGTAAGGCAACCCGTCGATGAAGGCCTTGAGCACGCCGGGGTAGGAGCAGTTGTACTCCGGCACCACGAACACCAGCTTTTCGGCTCCGCTGGCCAAGTCTACCAGCTGGTTGAACGCGGGGTGGCTGCCGGCATTGTCGTACAGAGCCGTCACGGTAAAGTCGGCCGGCAGATCCGTTAAGTCCAGAATCTGGGCTTGGGCTCCGAATTCGCGCAGCTGCGCGGCGTACAGGTCGCTGATGCGGCGGGCGCGCGAATTACGGCGGTTGGTTCCGGCAACGATGGTAATCATTAGGCTTGGAAATAAGGCAAAATCAACAGGCAGGAAGAAGCCGTCGCGAGGTTCTTACTGCTCAATGCCCGAGCGGAGCACCAACAAAAAAGCGAACCGGCAGGCCGGCTCGCTTTCTGGTCGACGGTCTAACCGCTAAACCCTAGACAAGGTTATTCGACGTAGCCTTGGCGGCCAGGAATTCGCGGTTCAGGATGGCAATGTTCTCCAGCGAAATGCCCACCGGGCACTCCGCGGCGCAGGAGCCGATGTTGGTGCAGGCTCCGAAGCCTTCCTTGTCCATCTGCGCTACCATGTTCTCCACGCGCTGTTTGCGTTCCACCTGGCCCTGGGGCAGCAGCGCGAGCTGCGACACCTTGGCCGAAACGAACAGCATGGCCGAAGCGTTTTTGCAAGCCGCCACGCAAGCGCCGCAGCCGATACAGGTAGCCGCGTCGAAGGCCTGATCGGCAATCGACTTCGGAATCGGAATTTCGTTGGCGTCGGGCACGCCGCCGGTGTTGATCGACACGTAGCCGCCCGCTTGGATAATACGGTCGAAGGCCGAGCGGTCCACCGACAGGTCCTTGTTGACCGGGAAAGCCTCAGCGCGCCAAGGCTCGATGGTGATGGTGTCACCGTCGGAGAACTTGCGCATGTGCAGCTGGCAGGTGGTCGTGCCCGGCTCCGGGCCGTGGGCGCGGCCGTTGATGAAGAGGTTGCACGAGCCGCAGATGCCTTCGCGGCAGTCGTGGTCGAAGGCAACGGGCTCTTCGCCCTTGCGCAGCAGGTCCTCGTTCAGCACGTCCAGCATTTCCAGAAACGACATCTCGGGCGAAATGTCACGTACCTGGTAATCCACGATGTTGCCTTGGGCATTGCGGTTTTTCTGCCGCCACACCTTCAGCGTGAGGTTCATGGGTTTGGCGTTGGGGTTACTTCCAGCCATTGGTTTGTATGAGTTAGGCGTGCGGGACCAGCCCGCACCCCATAGTTCCGTGGTTGATTACTTGTAGCTGCGCTGGGTGAGCTTCACGTTTTCGAAGACCAGATCTTCCTTGTGCAGCACTTCCGGCACGTTGTCGCCGCGGTATTCCCAAGCGGCGACGTAAGCGTAGTTCTCGTCGTCGCGCAGGGCTTCCCCTTCGGGCGTCTGGTATTCCTCGCGGAAATGGCCGCCGCAGCTTTCGTTGCGGTTATAAGCGTCGTCGACCATCAGTTCGCCCAGCTCCAGGAAGTCGGCTACGCGGCCGGCTTTCTCCAAGGTCTGGTTCAGCTCCTCGTTCAGGCCGACCACCTTCAGGTCCTGCCAAAACTCCTGGCGCAGCTTCTGAATCTCGCGCTTGGCGTGTTGCAGTCCTTCGGCCGTGCGGGCCATGCCGCAGTATTCCCACATGAGGTGGCCCAGGGCCTTGTGGAAGTCGTCCGGGGTGCGCGTGCCGTTGATGCTCAGGAATTTCTGGATCTGGGTGCGCACCTTGGTTTCCGCTTCCTGGAAGGCCGGGTGGTCGGTCGTGACCGGCTTGGGCGGCGTTTGGGCCAGGTAGTCCCCAATGGTGTAGGGAATCACGAAATAGCCGTCGGCTAGGCCCTGCATCAGGGCCGAAGCGCCGAGGCGGTTGGCACCGTGGTCGGAGAAGTTGCACTCACCGGTGGCGTAGAGGCCGGGCACGGTGGTCTGCAGGTTGTAATCCACCCACAGGCCGCCCATGGTGTAGTGCACGGCCGGGTAGATGCGCATGGGCTGCTTGTAGGGATTCTCGTCGGTAATCTTCTCGTACATGGCAAACAGGTTGCCGTACTTCTGGCTCACGCCCTCCACGCCAATGCGCTGGATGATTTCGCTGAAGTCCAAGAACACGGCCAAGCCCGACTGGCCCACACCGCGTCCTTCGTCGCACATCATCTTGGCGTTGCGCGAGGCCACGTCGCGCGGCACCAGGTTGCCGAAGGCCGGGTACTTGCGCTCCAGGAAGTAGTCGCGCTCGTCCTCCGGGATGTCATTCACGTGGATGTCGCCGCGGCGCAGGCGCTCGGCCATTTCCACCGTCTTGGGCACCCACACGCGGCCGTCGTTGCGCAGCGACTCCGACATCAGCGTCAGCTTCGACTGGTAGTCGCCCGATACCGGGATGCAGGTGGGGTGAATCTGCGTGAAGCAGGGGTTGGCAAACAGGGCGCCTTTTTTGTGGGCGCGCCAGGCCGCCGTAGCGTTGCTGTACTTGGCGTTGGTGCTCAGGTAGAACACGTTGCCGTAGCCGCCCGTAGCCAGCACCACCGCGTGGGCCGCGTGCTGCTGAATTTCGCCCGTGATGAGGTTGCGGGTGATGATGCCGCGGGCCTGCCCGTCGACGACCACCAGATCCAGCATCTCGGTGCGGTTGTACATCTTCACCTTGCCGTAGGCAATCTGGCGCGAAAGGGCCGAGTAAGCCCCCAGCAGCAGCTGCTGCCCCGTTTGGCCGCGGGCGTAGAACGTGCGGCTTACCTGGGCCCCGCCGAAGGAGCGGTTGGCCAGCAGCCCGCCGTACTCGCGGGCAAAGGGCACGCCCTGCGCCACGCACTGGTCGATGATGTTCACCGATACCTGCGCGAGGCGGTACACGTTGGCTTCGCGGGCGCGGTAGTCACCACCTTTTACCGTGTCGTAGAACAGGCGGTACACCGAGTCGCCGTCGTTCTGGTAGTTCTTGGCGGCGTTGATGCCACCCTGCGCCGCAATGGAGTGCGCGCGGCGGGGCGAGTCGTGAAAGGAGAAAGCCTTCACGTTGTAGCCCAGCTCAGCCAAGGAGGCGGCGGCCGAAGCGCCGGCCAGGCCGGTGCCCACCACGATGACGTCGTACTTCCGCTTGTTGGCGGGGTTGACGAGCTTGACGTTAAACTTGTGCTTCTCCCATTTTTCGGCCAACGGCCCTTCGGGAATTTTCGCTTCCAGCTTCATATGAGGTGCAACTGGGGTGGATTACTTAAGGAAGAAGAAGTACAGCGGCATGGCGGCAAAGCCGGCGCAGACGATGATCGAGAAGGCGTAGCCGAAGTACGTGATGAAGGGCGTGTACTTGCGGTGGGTCAGGCCCAGCGTCTGGAACGCGCTCTTGAAGCCGTGGATCAGGTGGTAGCACAGCGCCACCTGCGCCAGCACGTACAGCAGCACGTACCACCACTGGTGAAAGGAGCTGACGACCAGCGTGTAGAGGTCGTCGTTGTTGTTGATGTCCGGGTCCAGGTCGCCGAAGCGGGCCCGGTAGAAAAAGTTGTAGAGGTGAATCAGCAGGAAGATCAGAATGATGGTGCCCAGGATGCCCATGTTGCGCGACTGCCAGGGCGAGTTCTGCTCGTTGTGGTTGACTATGTAGCCCTGCGCGCCGCGCGCCGCTTTGTTGCGCCGCGTGAGCATGATGGACTCGTAGATATGAAACACGAAACCCGCTACCAGTACCCATTCAATGGTCCGGATGACGGGATTCGTTCCCATAAAATGGGAGTAGATATTAAAAGCGGCACCGCCGTCGTTCTTAAACAACTGGAGGTTGCCGACTAAGTGAATCACCAGGAACGAACACAGGAACAGGCCCGTGACGGCCATGATGATTTTGCGGCCAATGCTGCTGGTAAGCGCGTTGCTAAGCCAACTCATAGGGGAACGGAAGGGTGAGAAAAAGGACGGTTGTATCGGTCAAAGGTACGGGCCGCCCCGCAACGAAACAATTCACTTCTTAGGGCCTGAAAATCCGCTGGCTGACGGGTGAACCAGCCCGGCGCGCTTGCCGTTACACTGCTGGTGCCGCCTAAACAACCGTTTGCGTACGGTTATTGTTAGGTTAGCATCCGACATTCCTGCGCATTCACTTGCTTTTGCCGACGCATACTAACCGTCTAGCTGTATGACATTTTCATTACTCCGCGGCCGGGTCCTCCGGGGCATGGTCGGTCTGGCGTTCTTACTGGGGCTGAGCCTGTTGGTCGTTCCGTCGGCCTGGGCTACGCACATCCGGGCGGGCGACATCCAGGCCAAGAGCGACACGACGCCCGCGCGCAACCCGTTGCGCATCTTTTTCAAGATGGTCACCTATACCGACCGCACGTCGGCGGCCGACGCCAAAAACGACGAGGTTATCTTCTTTGGGGATGGCACCAATGTCACCGTGTTTCGGCAGGGCGGCAGCGGTGTCAACCTCGGTAACAACGTAAACCGGAACGTGTACTATTTCGAGCACACGTACAACGCGCCGGGCCGCTACAACGTGAGCTTCGTGGGCGAGAACCGGGCCACCGGCATTCGCAACGTGCCGTTGTCGGACCAGCGCAATTTCTACATCTACACCCAGATTACCATCGACCCCGTGCTGGGCGTGAACCGCTCGCCGGTGCTCAATGCGCCGGCCATTGACCGGGCTGCTGCCAACCAGGTATTCCTCCACAACCCCGCCGCCTCCGACGCCGACGGCGACTCGCTGGCGTATAAGTTGCGCATCTGCCAATGGGAGCCGCGCGGCGTGCAGGGCACCATCAGTGCGGGCAACAGCCCCAACCCGGTAAACTTGCCGGGCTACGCCTTCCCGCAAGACCAGAGCGTGTCGCGCGGGGGCGTGCAGGTACCGTATGCCGGACCGCCGGCCGCGGTGCCGGGCAATCCGGCCATTCTGGACCTGAACGTGCAGGACGGGCAACTCGTGTGGAACGCCCCTATTCTGCTGGGTGATTACAACGTGGCTTTCGTGGTGGAAGAATGGCGGCGCGACGCTTTCGGGGGCCGGCGCCGAATCGGGGAGGTGCTGCGTGATATGCAGATTACCGTCTTTGCCACGCCCAACGTCCGGCCCACCGTGTTTATCCCGCGGGATACCTGCGTGGTGGCCGGAACCACCATCACGCGCAACGTGACGGCTACCGATACCGACGGTAATAACATTCGCCTGACGGCTTTCGGGGGCGTATTCCCGCCTGCTACTTTCGTGCAAACGGTTAACCAACCGGGCCGGGCCGTGGCGCGCTTCAACTGGGCCACGAGCTGTTCCGATGTGGGGACAGAGCCCAAAATCATTGTTTTCAAGGCCGAAGACCAACCGACCTCTGGGGCTTCGCTCATCGATGAGCGGCCCTGGCGGGTAACGGTGGTGGGGCCGCCGCCAACCAACCTGCGGGCTACTGCGGCCGGTAGCACCGTGCAGCTCACCTGGGACCGGTATTTCTGCCAGAACGCCTCACGGATCCTCATTTTTCGCAAGGAAAACCCTTCGGGTTTCACTCCGGGACCCTGCGTGACGGGCATTCCGGCCAGTGCGGGCTACACCCAGATCGGCGAAGTGGGAGCGAACCTGCAGAGCTTCCTCGACGACAACGGCGGCCGTGGGCTGGACCGGGGCAAGACCTACTGCTACCGCATCTACGCCGAGTTTCCGCGCCCGGCGGGCGGAGCCAGCATTGCCTCGCAGGAAGCCTGCGTGACCCTGTTGGGCCGGGCCGCTCTGTTCACGAACGTGACCGTGGACCGCACCGACGCGGCCACCGGCCAGATTACGGTGAAGTGGACCCGCCCTGTGAGCAGCACCGGCTTCAATCCGCCGGTGGGGTATCGCCTGTACCGCGCCGAGGGCCAGAGCCCAGCCACCAACGCTTACACGCTGGTGCGTACCATTACCAACCTAGCTGATACGGTGCACGTCGATACCAACCTCGACACGGAGACCAAGGCGTATACCTACCGGCTGGAGTTTTTCAGCAACGTTTCGACGCAGCCGAACTCGGCGGTGATTACCGAAAACTCCGGCCCGGCCAGCAGCGTGCGGCTCAACGGGGCGGCCAATTCGGTGGGCAACACCATCAAACTCACCTGGACGTACAACGTGCCCTGGGACAACAGCCAACAGCGCACCCGCATTTACCGCCGCGACCCGGGCAGCACCACCTTCGTGCTGCTGGGCGACACCGTGGCTACGCGCACCGGCGGTACGTTTACCGACCGCAGCCCTTCGCTGCGCAAAAACCAGACGTATTGCTACTACGTGCAGACCACGGGTACCTACGGGGCCCCCAACCTGCCCAGCAACTTGGTGAACCTAAGTCAAGTGCGTTGCGTCAACCTGGCTTCGATTCCGTGCCCGCCGGTGCTCACGCTGCGGGCCATCAACTGCGACAGTTTGGCCGCGGTGGCGCAGCTGTCGCCGCTGCGCGGCCAGAACCTGCTCTACACCAACCGCCTGAGCTGGACGCTGGGTAATACGCCGGCGGACTGCGGCCGCAACATCGCCTTCTACCGGGTGCTTTACAGCCCCACGCAGGACGGCCCGCTGACGGAAATCGGCCGGACACCGGTGCGCAGCTTCGTGCACAGCAACCTGGCCTCGGCCGCGGGCTGCTACGCCGTGGTGGCCGTCGATTCGCTCGGCAACAGCAGCGTACAAAGCAACGTGGAGTGCCAGGACAACTGCCAGTTCTTCTTGCTGCCGAACGTCTTCACACCCAACAGCGACGGGAAGAACGACACTTTCCGCCCGATTTCGGCGTCGCCCGTCACCCGCGTCAAGGTGCAGATCTTCAACCGCTGGGGCACCAAGGTGTACGAGGGCATTGCCTCGCCCGACCTCACGCTGTGGGACGGTGGCGGTGCCGGCCGCAACGAAAGCGGCGGCCGCGACACGGGCGCCAAGGCTTCGTCTGGCACGTATTACTACCTGCTGGATGTCGAGTTTGCCGATCTTAAGCGAACCACCAAATCGTACAAAGGCTGGATAGAAGTGGTGCGCTAAGCGCAGATACCACCCAGGAAAAAGGGCTGTCGGATGCGACGGCCCTTTTTGTTTAGCTTGGCGCCATGCTGAAAATCAGAATGCTGCTGCTAGCGGCCGGGCTGGTGGGCAGCTGCGCCCTGCGGCCGCCGCAGGTGGTGCCGCTGGCGGTGCCGTTGGCCGAAGCGCAGGTAAAGACGGCCGCCGAGGCCCGGGCCATTGCGCTGCGCTGGGTAGCCCAGGATAGCAGCGCCGTTCGGCAACTGCGGCTCGATGAAGTGACGGTATACGAGGAGCCTGCTTGGTGGCAGGTGTACATCCGCCGGCGGGCCAACGTGAAACCGCCGAGCGTGCTGGTGGCGGTGGACAAGCGCACGGGGCAGGCCCAGTGGGTGCCGCTGCGGTAAACCGGTGGCCGCCATTTTGCGCATAAGAGCCCGATTGCGCACCTTGCGGCCCGTTTGGCACCGCGCCAGGCCCTCTGATTCCGCAACGCATTCTCCCACCGACTTCCTTCCTGATGAAAGCAGTAGTATTTCCCGGCCAGGGCAGCCAGTTCACCGGCATGGGCCGCGAGCTGTACGAGCAGCACCCCGAAGCCCAGCGCCTGATGGTGCAGGCCAACGATATCTTGGGCTTCTCGCTTACCGACATCATGTTTACGGGCTCCGACGAGGACCTGCGCCGCACCGACGTCACGCAGCCGGCCATCTTTCTGCACTCGGTAGCGCAGTTTGTGGCCACGCCCGGCCTGCAGCCCGACATGGTAGCCGGCCACTCGCTCGGCGAGTTCTCGGCCCTGGTAGCGGCCGGCGTGCTCCGCTTCGAAGACGCGCTGGCCCTCGTGTCGCGCCGCGCCCAGGCCATGCAGGCCGCGTGCGAGGAGCAGCCCGGCACCATGGCTGCCATCCTCGGCCTCGACGACGCGGTGGTGGAGCGCATCTGCCAGGAAATCAGCCAGGCCGGTAGCGTGGTGGTGGCGGCCAACTACAACTGCCCCGGCCAGCTCGTTATCAGCGGCTCCAAGGCCGGCATCGAGCAGGCCTGCGAAGCCCTGAAGGCCGCCGGGGCCAAGCGTGCCCTGCCGCTGCCGGTGGGCGGCGCCTTCCACTCCCCGCTGATGCAGTCGGCGGAAGCGGCGCTGGCCGAGGCCATCGGGCGCACCACCTTCAGCGCCGGGCGCTGCGCCGTGTACCAGAACGTGGACGCGGCCCCGCACACCGACCCCGCGGAGATTCAGCAGAACCTCATCCGCCAGCTGACGGCGCCGGTACGCTGGACGCAGTCGGTACAGCGCATGAGTGCCGACGGCGCCACCGAATTTGTGGAGTGCGGCCCCGGTAAGGTGTTGCAGGGGCTGGTGAAGAAAATTGCTCCGCAAGCAACTACCAGCTCGGCCCAGTAACCGCCTGAGCCAACGTATCAGTACAAGAGCCGGCGCGAGCCGGCTCTTTGCATACCCGCCCATGAACCCCGCCCGTCCCCGTCGCTTCTGGCAAACATGGCCCGGCCCCCGCACGGGACTGGCGGTGGCCTCGGGGCTGCTGCTGGGCCTGCTGCTGTACGCTTTGCTGCCCGGCCTGGCCAGCACCGCCGACTCGCGGTACTACCTGGCAGCGGCGCGCAGCTTCGCGCGGTCGGGCCAACTCCTGAACCCCGACGGGACGGCCTATGCGTCGTGGGGGCCGCTGTACCCGGTGCTGCTGGCTGCGGGTATTCCGCACGTCCGCCTCTGGGCCACCGGGCTGCACGTCCTGAGCACGCTGACCTGCCTCTGGACCTGGGGCTACCTGGGGGGGCAGCTCCTGCCCGGCCGCGCGGTGAAAAACTGGCTGGTGCTGGCGCTGGCGCTGGCCGCGCCGTGGATAATTACGGCTAAGTTTTTCTGGTCGGAGGCCGTGTTTCAGGCGCTGTTCGGGCTGTACGCGCTGGCCCTGTACCACTACCTGCGCACCAAGCGGATCAGCTGGCTGGCCTGGGCTACCGTTTGGGGGCTGTTGCTGCCGCTACAACGCACGTCGGGCCTGTTTCTGCTGGTGGGCGTGGCCTGCGGACTGGTGCTGGCCTATCCGGCCGAATGCCGCCGGCACTGGCGAGGCTGGCTGCTGCACCTGGCCGTGGGCGGGGCGGGCATCGGGGCATGGCTGTGGCACGCGCAACAGGCCGCCGCGCAGCCCGAGCTGTACCGCAGCCGCGGGTGGCAAGGCCTGCGCGAAACCCTCGGCGACTACGGCTACGTGCTCACGCGCTGGCTGGTGCCGGTGCAGCAGGCCGGCTGGCCCAAGCACTGGGGGTTTGAGCTGCTGCTGCCGCTGCTGCTGCTGGGGTTGATGTTGGCCGCCTGGCGCGGCCGGCAGCCGTTCGTGCGGCTGCTGGGCGTGGTGGTGGTGGTGTACCTGCTGAGCCACATCGGCACCACGGTGATGAGCCGCGCGGGCGGCAACGTGTACGACGTGGAGCGCTACGCAGCCGTGGTGTACGGCCCTTTCCTGCTGCTGCTGGGCCACGGCGTGACGGGGCTGGCGTCGCGGCGCTGGGTGGTGGTGGCGCTGGCCTGCTGGCTGGCCTATCCGGCGGCGCGGGCGGTGCGCGTTGCGCACTTCAGCCGACACATGCCTGTGCAGCCCGTTGCTGAACGCCGCTGAGCCCGGGTTGACCTAATCGGCTACATCAAGTCGCCGAGCCAGGGCTCGACCGGCAGCCGGTCAGGGCAGTCGGCGAGCAGATCGGCCACACTTTTCTGCAGTTTCGGGTGCACCAAGGTGGTGGCAATATCGGCCAGGGGCACCAGGGCAAACATGCGCTCCGGCAGGCGCGGGTGCGGAATGGTCAGGTGCTCGGATTCCAGCACCAGGTCGTCGTAGAGGAGAATGTCGACGTCCAGGGTGCGCGGGCCCCAGGGTTCCAGCCGCTCCCGGCCCAGCTCCGCTTCCACGCGTTGGCACACGTCAAGCAGCTGTTGTGGGGTGAGGTCGGTGCCGAGGCGCACGGCCTGGTTCAGGAAGCTGGGCTGGCCTTCGTTGCCCCAGGCCGCCGTTTCGTACACCCCCGACACGGCCACGATCTTGCCGGCCTGCTCGGCCAGCGCCAGCAGCGCGCGGTGCAGCGTAACGACCCGCTCGCCCAGGTTGGAGCCGAGCAGCAGGTAGGCGGTGTGGGCGAAAGCGTGGTGGGGCTTCATGGCAGGCAGCGGAGAGGCGGGTGAAAAGTCGGGGCAAGATAGCGGCCCCACGCAGAGAAGCCAGCGGGCCTACACCCGCTCGAAAAACGCCGCGGTCCGCTCGGCTACCTCACGGGCCAGGGGCGGCAGTTCCGGCTCGGCCCAGGGGTGGGCGCCGCCGAACATGTGGCCGGCCTCGGGCAGGATGTGCAATTCGGCGTCGGGCTTGGCTTCCTGCAGCAGGCGTACCTTGTCCACGGGCAGCGTTTCGTCCTGGTCGCCGTGGATGATGAGTAGGGGCTGCCGCACGCGGCGGCGCAGGTTGTGGGGAATGTCGAGGCGGCGGCGGTTCCGGTGAAAGTCCTCCACGATCTGGAAGTAAAGCGGCAACTGCTGCTTGGTGCGGGCGTTTTCCACGTGCAGCACGCCGCTTTGCTGCCACTGCTGCATCAGGGCCTCAGGCCAGCCGGGGTTGACGTTGGTAATCGGCGCCCAGGCGGCTACGGCCCGCACGCGGGCGTCTTCGGCGGCTTTGAGCATCACCAGCCCACCGCCGCGGCTGTGGCCGGTCAGGAACAACCGGTTCACGTCCATTTCGGCCGGCGGGATGGGCGTGCCATCAGGCTGGTGCAGCGCGTCGAGCAGGCAGCCGATGTCGTCGAGCTCGATGCTGAAGTTGTTGCGGCCGAAGGCGTCGAGGTCTTCCAGGTCGCCGCTGCCGCCGATGACCACGCCGTTGTGGGAGAGGTCGAGCTTAACGAACACGAAGCCGCGGGCGGCAAAAAAGTCGGCCAGCACGTTGAAGTGGCCCCAGTCCTTGAAGCCCTTGAAGCCGTGCACAAACACCACCACCGGCTTGGGGCGGCCATCGGGCACAAGGCGGGCGTCGGCGGCAAAGGCGCGGGTATGGTGGGCCGCGGTCAGCACAAAATCGAGCCGGGTGGGAGTAGCAGCAGGCATGGCAGTAGGGTAGGGGCCAAATATGCAACAAGCCGCGCGGCCGGCGGTTTGTACCGGCGGGCGGCCGAAGGCGCCGGCGCGGGCCCCGCTGGACGCGTAGAAGGCGGCTGGGTGGGGGCGCCTAAACTACGCATCCCCCGGCAGCAAACCCGGGCCCGCGCAACGAAAACTGCCGCCGCCTGCGTATCATTGCGCGCTTAACCACCGCATGAAATATTCGCTGGACGATATACAGGCCCCGATAGCGGCCGAGATGCAGGAGTTTGAACTCAAATTCCGCCAGTCCATGCAAACGCGGGTGCTGCTGCTGGACAAAATCATGGGCTACATCGTGAAGCGCAAAGGCAAGCAGCTGCGCCCGATGTTCGTGTTTCTGACCGCCCACACGGCCAGCCCCGACCCCACGGCCGCTCTGCCCGAGGCTACTTTTCGCGGCGCGGCCCTCATCGAGCTGCTGCACACGGCCACGCTGGTGCACGACGACGTGGTGGACGAGAGCAACTACCGGCGCGGCTTTTTTTCCATCAACGCGCTCTGGAAAAACAAGATTGCCGTGCTCGTGGGCGACTACCTGCTTTCCCGCGGCATGGCCCTGGCGCTGGAAAACGACGACTTTCAGCTGCTCAAAATCGTCAACAACGCCGTGCGCGAGCTGAGCGAAGGCGAGCTGCTGCAGATCGAGAAGGCCCGCCGCCTCGACATCACCGAGGACGTGTACTTCGACATCATCCGCCAGAAAACCGCCTCGCTGATTGCGTCCTGCACGGCCGTGGGTGCTTCCTCGGCCGGAGCTTCCAAGGAAATGGTGGAGCGCGCCCGCCTCTTTGGCGAGAAAGTGGGCATGGCCTTTCAGATTAAGGACGACCTGTTCGACTTCGGCACGGCCGAAATCGGCAAGCCCGTGGGCATCGACATCAAGGAGAAAAAGATGACGCTGCCGCTGATTTACGCCCTGCAGCAGGCCTCGTGGCTGCAGAAGCGCCGCGTCATCTTCAACGTGCAGAACAACGACGGCCGCGCCGACCGCGTGCAGGCCGTCATTGAGTTCGTGAAGAAATCGGGCGGGCTGGAGTACGCCATTGAGCGCATGAAGCAGTTCCGCGACGAGGCCGTGACCATTCTGCACACTTTTCCGGCTTCGCCGGCCCGCGTCTCGTTGGAGCAGCTCATCGATTACACCATCGAGCGGGAAAAATAGGGTATAGGTAATTTTTTATATTGATTGTGAGGTGGTTGGCCTGCCGGGGCGGGCTGTAGCGCCCCGGGCGGCTGGGTGAGTTGCAACCGCAGCGGCGACTTTGGACTCGTGTGATGGAAGGCCGGCCTAGGCCAGCGGCTTTGAATTAAACCCATCACCATTTTTCAGTCCCGCTATGAAGCTCACCTTTATCAAAACAGCGACCGTGGCCGTCGCCAGCGCGGTGCTGTTTGCCGCCTGCCAGAAGGAAGTGGCCTCGCCGGCCGACAATGCCGACAACACCCCCAACCTGCGGCCGCTGACCACCCAGGAAATCCAGACGGTGGGCAGCGCCAACGACTTCGCGTTTCGCTCTTTCGCCCGCCTGCAGGCCCAGGCGCCCGCCGACAACGTGTTCATCTCCCCGCTGAGCGTGTCGGCCGCGCTGACCATGGCCTACAACGGCGCCGATGGCACCACCAAAACGGCCATGCGCGAGGCGCTGGGCTTCTCGCCCCTCACCGACGACGAAATCAACACTTCGTACCAGAGCCTGGTGCAGCTGCTCAGCAACGTCGACAAGAAGGTGACGTTTGTCTCGGCCAACAGCCTCTGGCACGGGCAGCAGTACCAGCTGCAGGCGCCCTTTGTGCAGCGCAACACCACCTATTTCGACGCGAAGGTGCAGGGCCTGGACTTCATGGGCAACCCGGCGGCCGCCAAAAACACCATCAATACTTGGGTGGAGGAGCGAACCAACGGCAAAATCCGGGACCTGGTGAAGACCGTGACGCCCTCGCACGTGCTGTTTCTGATCAACGCCATTTACTTCAAGGGCAGCTGGACCACCGGTTTCGACAAGCAGCAGACGCGCCCGGCCCCCTTCTCCCTGCCCAGCGGCGCTACCCGGCCGGTAGACATGATGGTGCTGCGCAACGGGCAGTATTCGCTTTACCAGGATGCCACCAAGCAAGTGGTGGACCTGCCCTACGGCAACCGCCAGTACAGCATGACGCTGGTGCAGCCCCAGGGCAGCGCCACCCTCGCGGACGTGATGCGCGAGCTGAGCCGCCCGAACCTGAACACCTGGCTGGCGGGCGCGGCCCCCAGCAACCTGATGCTGTTCCTGCCCAAGTTCAAGCTGGAGTACGAGGTCAAGCTCAACCAGACCCTGGAGCAGCTGGGCATGGGCGTGGCCTTCACGCCGCAAGCCGATTTCAGCCGCATGCTCGTGGGCCAAAACCGGCTGGCCATCAGCGAAGTGCTCCACAAAACGTACCTGGACGTGAACGAGGACGGGACCGAAGCCGCGGCCGCCACGTCGGTGGGCGTCGTCACCACATCTATGCCCCCGACTATCCGCTTCGATCGGCCGTTCGTGTTTATGATCCGCGAGAAGTCGAGCAATGCCATCCTCTTTATCGGACAGCTGACCAACCCGTAGCCGATCAGCGTGCCGGCAACACCAACCGCCCCGGCGGCACCTCCACAGAGGCGCCGCCGGGGCGGTTGGTGTTGGGCAAGACGCTGGGCGTTAGCGCTGCTCGGCCGGCGGAATCTGGTAGCTGACGCTGTTCGGCGCGACGTCCGACACGTCGAAGGTGACCCCGTCGAAGGTGCTCTTCACGGTAATCTGGTGCGTCATGTCGCAGCCGGGGCACTTCACTTCTTCTTTTTCGAATTGCCCGTCGTCTTCCGTGGAATTGGCCAGGTGGTCGGCCGGCGGAATACCGATCAGATCGGTGAATACTTCGGTATGGCACTCGTTGCACTCGAATTTGAGGCCCACGGTGTGGCCTTGCAGGTCGCTAAGCGGGGCGGGTTCGTTGGTTTTCTGCTGAATCCACATAGGGAAGGCGGTTTGGTTGAGGAAGGAATGAACGCGGATGCGCGGACGGGGCACCGGCTGCCAGTGCCGACGAGCCGTCCGTGCTTCTTGGTACGAGCGGCGCACCAAAAAGTGACCTGCGTACGCCTTATCCCGGGGGGGGGGCGGGCGGGCTTTGCGCGCGTTGGCGGTCCGGAGTGTATTTTGGGCGCACACTGACCTGTCCCTTATGCCTGCTGCTGCCGATTTCGCCGCGGTGCTGCCCCGCGTGCCGCGGATGCATTCGTTCCGCAACTCCTGGGCGTTGGCCGCCAACCCCATTCCGATCCTCACCGAGTACCTGGATGCGTACGGCGACACCATCGGGCTGCACCTGGGCGGCGTGCGGCCCACCTTGCTCACCCGCGACCCGGGCCTGATCCAGCACATCCTGCAGCGCAACCACCGCAACTACCCCAAGTCGGAACTCTCGCACGGGGTGGCGCGCTACCTCGGCCACGGCCTGCTCACCTCCGAGGGCAGCTACTGGCTGCAGCAGCGCCGGCTGATCCAGCCCGGCTTTCACCGGCAGCGCATTGCCAGCCTCACCCAGCTGATGCTGGCCGTTATCGGCGAGTGCCTGGCGCCTGTGGCCGAGCGGGCCCGCGCGGCGGGTGGCTGCGCGGAAGTGGCCGTGCACGAGCTGATGACCGCCACGGCCTTCCGCATCATTGCCCGTTCCGTGTTCAGCACCGGCATGGCGGAGGCCGAGTTGCAGCGCATGGCCCAATTGCTCACGGATATCCAGGCCTTTTACGTGCGCACGGTGCGCCAGCCCTACCTGCGGCCCTGGCTGGGCGTCACGGGGCAGTTTCGCCGCCACGACGCGCTGGCGGCGGAGCTGCGCGAGCTGGTGCGCGGCTACATCCGGAGGCGCAAACAGCCGGGTGCGGCACCCGCCGCCGCGCCCGACGACCTGCTGCAGATGCTGCTCGACGCCCGCTACGAGGACACCGGCGAGGCCATGACCGACGAGCAGGTGCTCGACGAGGCCGCCATTCTGCTGGTGGCCGGCCACGAAACCGCCGCCAACGCCCTCTCGTGGCTGTGGTACCTGCTGGCCCGGCACCCGGCGGAAGTCACGAAGCTGCGCGCCGAAATGCAGGCCGTGCTGGGTACGCGCAGCCCCACGTTCGCCGATCTGCCCAACCTGCCGTACGCGCTGCAGGTGGTGCAGGAAACCCTGCGGCTGTACCCGCCGGCCTGGATAGTAGACCGCGTGGCGGCGGAAGACGATGCGTACAACGGGCTGCCGTTGCCCAAAGGCACGCTGATTTCGGCGTTTCTCTACGGCCTGCACCACGCGCCCCGGCTCTGGCCCGAGCCCGAAGCCTTCCGGCCCGCCCGCTTCGGCCCGGAGCAGGTGCGCGAGCCGTACGCTTACCTGCCCTTCGGCGGCGGGCCGCGCCTCTGCATCGGGCACCAGTTTGCGCTGGCCGAAATGCAGCTGGTGCTCCTCGAAACGCTGCGCCGCTTCGACGTGGAGTGGCTGGAGCAGCCCGCCGTGCAGCTGCGGCCGCTCATCACGCTGCGCCCCCGGGCCGAAATTCGGCTGCGGTTTCGGGTGCGTCCGGCGCCGTAGCGGCGGCGAGGAGCGCCCGCTCGGGTGGCCCAAAGGCCACGCGGCTTTCAGGGCGTTTGGGCAAACGCCCTGAAAGCCCGAAATTTGGCGGTCTGAAGCTAGCCTCCAAGTCCGCTGCCGGTCTGCGTTGTGCCTGTTTCCCGTTGCCGTATGACTGCTGACTCCGCCGCGCCCCTGCCCCCCACGCTGCCCGAAGCCCACGCTGAAATCTTGGCCCTGCGCGCAGCCCTGAACGAACAGCTGGCCCTGGCCCGGATTCCGGCGCAGAACCCTAACCCGGTGTACCGCCTGGGGCCGAACCAGCGGCGTCTGTACGCCAACCCGGCCGCCGAGCTGCTGGCCGCCGCGCTGAGCCCCGGGCAACTGGCCGCCGGCCGGGAGCAGGCCTTTGGCTGGGCCATGGACGCGCTGGCCACCGGCCAGGAAATGGAGCGCGTGCTGCACGTGGGCGGCCGGTATTTCGCGGCGCGGCTGGTGCCGTTTCCGGCCGAGCAATACGTGAACATGTACCTGACGGAGCAAACCGCGCTGCTGGCCGCGCAACGCGAGCAGGCCGCCCAGCAGGCCTTTACCCAACAGGTGCTCGACGCCGTGCCCTTTTTGGTGTACGTGCGCGACGCGGCCGGTACCTACGTTTTCCAGAACGCCGCAACCCGCGCCCTCAGTGAGCAATTTGCGGCCGCGCCGCTCACGCCGGCGGTGGCCGCCCGACTGGCCCAGCAACTGGCGGGCTATGCTGCCGTCGATGCCGAGGTGCTGGCTACGGGCCGACAGATCACCATGGAGGATGAGCTGGTGCTGCCCAGCGGCGAAACCCGCTGCCTGCACACCATCAAGCAGCCGCTGCGGTGGGGCGAAGGCACGGCGCACGTGTTGGGCGTGAGCACCGACGTGACCGAGCTCAAGCGCGCCACCGAAGCGGCCACGGCGGCGGCCAAAGCCCGCGAGAACTTCCTGGCCAACATGAGCCACGAGATTCGTACCCCGCTCAACGGCGTACTGGGTATGGCCAATCAACTCGCCAAGAGCCCGCTCAATGCCCGCCAGCAGGAGTTGCTGGGCATCATCCGCAGTTCGGGCCAGCACCTGCTCGGCGTTATCAACGATGTGCTGGACATGGCCAAGATCAGCTCCGGCAAGCTGGAACTGGCCCACGAGCCCTTCGACGTGTGCGAAGTCCTCTACCAGGCAGCCCAGCCCCTGTTTGTGCAGGCCGAGGAAAAAGGCATTCACGTGGAGGCCATTCGCTTGCACGAGTCGTGCCCGAATCCCCAGGTTATCGGCGACCCGCACCGGCTCGGCCAGATCATCCTCAACCTGTTCAGCAACGCCATCAAGTTCACGCCCGCGGGCGGACAGATCACGGCCGGAGGCTACCAGCTGGCCGAAACCGCCGACGCGCTGACCATCGAGTTCCGGTTCAGCGACACCGGCGTCGGCATTGCCCCCGACAAGCTGGAGCGCATCTTCGACAACTTCACCCAGGCCTACGCCGATACTTCCCGGCACTTTGGGGGCACGGGCCTGGGCCTGACCATCAGCCGGGCACTGGTGAAGCAGATGGGCGGCGAGCTGACCGTGCAGAGCGAACTGGGCAAGGGCAGCACCTTTACCGTCCGCCTGACGTTGCCCCGGGCGGCTTCGGCACCAGCGCCGGAGCCGGCTGCCCCCGCCGCCGCTTACGACACCGGCGCCCTGCGCGGCAAGCGCGTGTTGCTGATCGAAGACAACGACATCAACCGCCTGGTGGCGCGCATGCTCCTGGAGGAGTGGGGCGCCGAGCTCGACGAGGCCGAGGACGGTCCCGAAGGTTTGGCGCTGGTGGCGCAACACCACTACGACGCCATTCTGATGGACATTCAGATGCCGGGCATGAACGGCCTCGAAGCCACCGCCACCATTCGGGACTTGCCCGACGTGCGGCGGGCGCAGGTGCCCATCCTGGCCCTGACGGCTAACGTCTTTCAGAGCGACACGGAGCAGTACCTGGCCGCCGGCATGAACGACTACGTAGCCAAACCTTTCGAGGAAGCCGAGCTGTACGGTAAGCTGGCGGGGCTGCTGGGGTAGAGGTAAGGAGGAATGATCAGTGAGCAATTGGTAATGAACAATGGGCGTAACCCGGCCAGTAGGCGGGCGTAGCTTCCTTCTTCATTGCCACCACTGCTCCTGCGGCAAGGGCCCGGCGCCCAGCGTCACGGGCTGCCCCAGCCGGGGCGTGGTGATGGGCAGTTGCGCCCGGGCCGCCGCCGCCCAGGCCCGGCGTACGGGGTCGTTCCAGGCGTGGTGGGCTTCGGTGAAAGCGCCCCAATGCACGGGCTGCAGCACGCGGGCCCGCAAGTCGAGCGTGGCCTGCACGGTTTGCTCGGGCATCATGTGAATCTCGGCCCAGTGCGCGTCGTACTGCCCGCACTCCATCAGGGCCAGGTCGAAGGGGCCGTGCTGCCGGCCGATGGCGGCGAAATGAGGGCCGTAGCCGCCGTCGCCGCTGTAGAACACGCGGCGGGCGGGCGTTTTCAGCACCCACGAGCTCCAGGAAGTGGAGTTGCGGTTGGTCAGGCCCCGGCCCGAGAAGTGCCGCGCCGGCGTACTGACGATGGTCAAGCCGCCGGGCAGCTGCAATGAGTCGCCCCAGTCCAGCTCGTGGATCTTCGTGGGGGACACTTCCCAAGCGCGCAGGTGCGCCCCCACGCCCAGCGGCACGATGAAATGGGCCGTTTTGTCCTTCAGCCGGCGGATGGTCTGGTAGTCGAGGTGGTCGTAGTGGTCGTGCGAAATCACCACCGCCGCAACGGGCGGCAGTTGCTCGGCGGTAATGGCCAGCTGCGGGTTGTAGCGGTTGGGCGTCACCCACGAAATCGGCCCCATGTCCACGCTCAGCATTGGGTCGAGCAGCACGTTCTGGCCGGCTATTTCCACCAGGCTGGCCGAGTGCCCAAACCACGTGACGCGCACCAGATCGGGCGTTTTGCGGGTGATGCTGAGGGAGTCGAGCCGCTGCAGGGGCAGCGGGCCGGGCGGCTTGGCGTTGGGTGTCTTGTCAAAGATGAATTGCCACAGCATGCGCAACGTGCTGCCGTCGCCGGTCATCAGCTTCGTGGGCACCAGGTTCTGAAACTCCCCGTCGCGGTAGTGGCCCGAGCGGGCGTAGGCGGCCCGCTCGGCTTTGGTGGGCTTGCCGCCCAGTTCCGGGCTCAGGTTGGCAAAAGCCACCCCCGCCAGCAGCAGGACGGTGACGAAACCGGCCGCCAGCCGGCCGAAGAATTGCAGCGGTTTGTGCATACGCAGGGGAGTGGGGCAGGCGCCGGGGGCCGGGGCTCTGGTGTGGTAGTCGGGCCAGTACCACCAATACCTTAAGGGGGCAGCCGTGGTTGGGAGCCAGTGGTACAAAAAAACGCCCGGCCCGCATAGCGGGCCGGGCGTATGGCCAAATCCGGCAGCAGGCGCTTAGCTGCGGCCGCCGAAGTCGCGGCGGTCGGTGCCGAGCCGCTCGCCGCGCCGCTGGCTCATCTGCTGGCGGCGTTCCTGGCGCTTGGCTTCAAACTGCGCGTACTGCTTTTTGGTCAGCGCGCTTTTGAGCTTTTTGTCGGTGTCCTGGTGAATGCGCTTGGCGTCGCTCAGCTGCTGGCTGCGGTCGTTGCCCGAGCGGCCGCGCAGGGCCTGCATCTGCTGGTGCTGCTCCTGGAAGATTTGCTCGACTTTGGCTTTCTGCTTGCTGTTCAGGCCCAGGTCCTTGGCCAGCTGTTCACTGCGCTGCTGGCGTTTCTGGGCGCCGCGCTGGCCGCGGTCCTTGCGGTCCTGGTCTTTGCGGTCATGGTCGCCGCCCTGGCGCACTTCGCGGCGGGCGGCGCGTTTGCCGTCGTGGTCGTCGGCGGCAAAGGAGGCGCCGGCGAAGGAAACGCTGAGGCCGAGAATCAGGGCGAGGCTGAAGAGTTGCTTTTTCATGGTTGGGGTAGGGAAGAGGGTGGTTTCCAATGGTTGACCGGATGCGGCATCCTTGCCGGCTTGCTTGCAAGTCCGGGGCCGCATTGCGGTGGTCCGGCAGCGGTTCTCTATCAGCGGGCCCAAAAAACCGACCAACCGCCGCCTTTGCTCGCCCATTCCCAAGCCCGTGTGGCCCGCCCCGATTGGCTGGCCGGAGGCATTTGCTATTTTGCCGCATGCAACTCCTCCTTCTAACGACCAACGCCGCGCCTGCCATTCCCCGCCTGGAAACGCCGGACCTAATCCTGCGCGGCCCCCAGCCCGATGACCTGACCGAGGCCGCCGCCATGCACCAGGACCCGGCCTTTTACCGCTACCTCGGCAACGAGCCGCAGGACGAAGAAACCGTATGGCGCCGTTTGCTGGCCCAGCTTGGGTGCTGGAGCATGATGGGCTACGGCAGCTGGGCGGTGGAAGAGAAAAGCACGGGCCGGTTCATCGGGGGCGTGGGCTTCTTCGATTACCAGCGCGACCTGACGCCCTCCATCAAGGGCGTGCCCGAAGCCGGCTGGGTGCTGACGCCCCGCGTGCACGGCCGTGGCTACGCCAGCCAGGCCCTCACGGCGGCTCTGGCCTGGGCCGATGCGCACCTGCCCGCGGCCCGCACCACCTGCATCATCGACCCCGACAACGAAGCCTCTCTGCGCCTGGCCCGCAAGTTTGGGTACCAGGAGTTTGCCCGCAGCCCGTACCACGGCCAGGAAATAGTGCTGCTGGAGCGGCCAAGGGGCCTCACCCCCGGCCCCTCGCCGGCGGAGAGGGGAGCCTGACGTCGGCAAGACTGCGGCTGCGGCTCACCCTGCGCCGCCGGCTCACGTAGCTTCGAGGGTACAGAAAAAAGCGGGGCCGCCGAACTCTCGTTCGGCGGCCCCGCCGTTGTGGCTGATGGCTGGCTCCTCCTCTCTACGGGAGAGGGGGCCGGGGGGTGAGGTATACAGGTGGCTGGGGCTATTCCGCCAGGAGTTGGTCGATGGTCTTGTTGAATTCAGCTACTTCCTGCTCGTAGTATTTGCCGGTGCCGGGGCCCGAGAAGCCGGTGTGCACCTTGCGTACTTCGCCTTTCTTGTCGAGGAAGATGGTGGTGGGGAAGGCCAACACCTTGGCCAGCTGGGGCAGCGCCTTGCTGGCCGAGTCCTTGCTAGCCATGCCGGCCACGGCCAGGTCGTAGCCCACGTTCAGGCGCTCTTTCATCTTCAGCAGCTTCTGGGCCGCTACTTTCTGGTCGGGCGTGCGCTCAAAGCCGAGGCCGATGATTTCCACCCCGCGCTGCTTGTTCTTCTCGTACCACGGCGCCAGAAAGTTCGTCTCGTCCATGCAGTTCGGGCACCAGGAGCCCAGCACCTGCACCACCACCACTTTGCCCTTGTACTTGGGGTCGGTAGGGGAGATGCTGCCGCCCTCGTAGATGTTCGGGAATTTGAAGTCCAGCCGCTTCTGGCCGGGCTTCAGGCCGGTGAGGGCGTTGGCGTCGGGCAGCTTGGCGTTGGGGTCCAGCTTGGCCGTCCAGGTTTCGTGGCCCGATTTGCCGCTGTAGAAGTGGCCTTTCAGCGTGCCATCGGGTTGCTTTTCAGCGGTGAACAGGAAGGCGTGGCTGCCATCAAAAGTCGACAACTTCATCGTGCGGCCGCCCACGTTGCCAGCCAAGTAACGGTAGTCGCCGGTGGAGGTCAGGAAAGTACCCGTTATGTCGGTGCCCGCTTGTGTAAACACGCCCACCGCGGGGTACGTTTCCCCATCCTCGCCCTTGAAAGTGACGTTCCAAGTTCCCCCAAACGACTGGGTTTCCGTGCCCTCCTCGATTGCCCCGAATATCCGCTTGATCGTCTGGCCTTGGCGGGCGTCAAAACGCACCCGGTACGGTTCCTTGGCGTCGTATTTCACCCAGGCCCCTTCCAGATTCGAGCCGTGCGCGTACAACACCAGCGCCGCGTCGAACACGCCCAGGCGAATGGTAGTCGAGTCGCCGGCGGTGGTTATTTCGTCCAGTTTCAGCCGTTCCTCGCCGTTGCGCAGCGTCACCGTGGGCTTGCCGCCGTCGGTGGCCACGTCGAATAAAAACGGGATTTCCTGGCCTTGGGCCGACAGCACGCCGCGCCAGGTGCCGGCCGTCAGGGCCGTGCCAGCCGCCGTGGCCGCGTCGCCTTCGGAGGCGGTGGCATTTTTGTCACCACCTGAGTTGCAGGCCGTCAGCAGCGTAGTCAGCAGGGCGGCGCTGCCCAGGAGCAGGCGGCCCGAAACGAAAGGAAAAGTCATCTGTTACTAAGGTAGATGGGCGCAAAAAGACCCGAAAAAGTACAGTCCGTGGCCGACCCCAGTGGCCGAACCCGCGTACAACTCCGCGGCGAATATAAAGTTTGCCGGCCGGTGAGTGGGGGCCTATATTTGCGCCTTAGCCATTCTAGGCTTGGTTTTGTCACCCTTTTCCCGCTGATATCCCATGGCGTTTGACCTGGAAATGATCAAGACCGTGTACAACGGTCTGGGCGAGCGAGTAGAAGCAGCCCGCCGCGTAGTGGGCCGCCCCCTCACGCTGGCCGAAAAAATCCTATACGCCCACCTCTACAACGGCGCGCCCGGCCAAGCATTCGAGCGCGGCGTTTCCTACGTTGACTTCGCCCCCGACCGCGTGGCCATGCAGGACGCCACCGCCCAGATGGCCCTGCTGCAGTTCATGCAGGCCGGCAAAGCCCAGGTTTCGGTGCCCTCCACCGTGCACTGCGACCACCTGATTCAGGCCAAAGAAGGCGCGGAAGAAGATCTGGCCATTGCCAACACCGAAAACAAGGAGGTATATGACTTCTTGGCTTCGGTGTCGAACAAATACGGCATCGGCTTCTGGAAGCCCGGCGCCGGCATCATCCACCAAGTGGTGCTCGAAAACTACGCCTTCCCCGGCGGCATGATGATCGGCACCGACTCGCACACCCCGAACGCGGGCGGCCTCGGCATGCTGGCCATCGGCGTCGGCGGCGCTGATGCCGTGGACGTCATGGCCGGCATGGCCTGGGAGCTGAAATTCCCCAAACTCATCGGCGTGAAGCTGACCGGCAAGCTGTCGGGCTGGGCCTCGCCGAAGGACGTGATTCTGAAAGTGGCCGGCATCCTGACGGTGAAAGGCGGCACCGGCGCCATCGTGGAGTACTTCGGCGAGGGGTCGGAGAACATGTCGTGCACCGGCAAGGCCACCATCTGCAACATGGGCGCCGAAATCGGGGCTACCACCTCGGTATTCGCCTTCGACCAGTCGATGGTGACCTACCTGGCCGGCACCGGCCGCCAGGACATTGCCGAAGCCGCCAACGCCGTGGCCGCGCACCTGCGCCCCGACCCGGAAGTGTACGCCGACCCGGCTACCTACTACGACCAGCTGATCGAAATCAACCTCTCCGAGCTGGAGCCGCACGTAAACGGCCCCTTCACGCCGGACGCTGCCTGGCCGATTTCGCAGTTCGCGGCGGCCGTCAAAGAGCACGGCTGGCCCGAAAAGTTGGAAGTAGGCCTGATCGGCTCGTGCACGAACTCGTCGTACGAGGACATCACCCGCGCCGCTTCCATTGCCGAGCAAGCTGTATCGAAAGGACTGGCCGTGAATGCGGAGTTCACCGTGACGCCCGGCTCGGAGCTGGTGCGCTACACCGTGCAGCGCGACGGTCTGCTCGACACCTTCGCCCAGATGGGCGGCGTGGTGCTGGCCAACGCCTGCGGGCCGTGCATCGGCCAGTGGGCCCGCCACACCGATGATCCCAAGCGCCGCAACTCCATCATCACCTCGTTCAACCGCAACTTCGCCAAGCGCAACGACGGCAACCCGAACACGCACGCTTTCGTGGCCTCGCCCGAAATCGTGACGGCCTTCGCCATTGCCGGTGACTTGACCTTCAACCCGCTGACCGACACCCTGACCAACAAGGACGGCCAGCAGGTGAAGCTCGACGAGCCCCGCGGCGTGGACATGCCCCCGCAGGGCTACGCCGTGGAAGACGCCGGCTACCAGGCACCAGCCGAAGACAGCTCTTCGGTGCAGGTAATCGTGGACCCGAACTCCGACCGCCTGGAGCTGCTGGAGCCCTTCAAGCCTTGGGAAGGCACCGATCTGATGGGCCTGCGCCTGCTGATCAAAGCCCAGGGCAAGTGCACCACCGACCACATCTCCATGGCCGGCCCGTGGCTGAAGTACCGCGGCCACCTCGACAACATCTCCAACAACATGTTGATCGGGGCCATCAACTGCTTCAACGGGGAAGCCAACAAGGTGCGCGACTTCGTGAGCCAGGGCGACACCTACAACTCCGTGCCGCAGGTAGCCCGCAACTACAAGTCGATGGGCATCGGCACCATCGTGGTAGGCGACGAGAACTACGGCGAAGGCTCCTCGCGTGAGCACGCCGCCATGGAGCCGCGCCACCTGGGCGTGCGCGCCATCCTGGTGAAGAGCTTCGCCCGTATCCACGAGACGAACCTGAAGAAGCAGGGCATGCTGGCCCTGACCTTTGCCAACAAGGCCGACTACGACCTGATCGAAGAGGGCGACACGCTCGACATCATCGGCCTGACGGCGTTTGCCCCCGGCAAGCCCCTGCAGATCCGCCTGCACCACGCCGACGGCGACACGGACCTCATCACGGTGAACCACACCTACAACGAGGGCCAGATCGAGTGGTTCAAGGCCGGCTCGGCGCTGAACCTGATCCGCCTGCAGCAGCAGACCGACGCCAGCATGATGTCGCAGAAGTAATTCTGACGTTGCAAGCATGCATTGCAAACCGGCCGCTTCCCGCAAGGGAGGCGGCCGGTTTAATGTTGGCCTACTGCCACCGTCGGACCAGTTGGGGTATCTTCGAAGTATGAAATACTACTTCGCTTTATCTTTTGCGTGGTTAGCATCCGCTAGTGCTTACGGGCAGCTGCGCTTCGAAGCCGGGCCGCAGCTGGGGCTGCACGTGGGCCTGGGCGACTACCACCACATGGGCCGCACCTACGATACCAAGCTAGCCCTGAACGGGCAGGCCGGGGCGGCGGTCAGCCTGGGCTGGCGGCACTGGGGGCTGCAGGCTTCGGGGCTGTTTGCGCAGAAAGGCATCCGCGTCGACGATGACTACCAGCCCGATACCCGCTTCACCAACATGCTGTACGTCCGCTCGCGGCAGCGGTACCGGTTCGACTACCTGACGGTGCCCGTCAACCTGGTGTACCACCTGCGCGCCGACGGCCAGGGCCTGCAGGTGTTCGGCGGCGGCTACGTGAGCCGGCTGCTGGGCGGGCGCTTCCGCTACGACGACGTGAACGTGATGATGTGGGACGGCGCGCCGCTGGTCTACGCCGGCGACGGCAGCCGCAAGGTTCGCGCGGCCGACGTGTACGAAGAAGACCGGGAGCGGGGGCGCCTCTACGTGCGCCCCTGGGACGCGGGCGTGCAGGCCGGCCTGGGCTACCGCCACCAGCGTCTGCTCGTGCAGCTGGGCTACACCCGCAGCCTGCGCGACCTGGGGCCAACCTACCCGTACATGGGGCCAAATTTTAGGATGGAAGGCCCGTCGTACAAGCTGCGCGGCCTGCAGCTAACGGCCACGTACCTGCTGCTCGGCACCAAGCCGTAGGCCGAGCCGAACGGGTGGAAACCCGGCTGCTTCCCGAGCAGGGAGGCGGTCGGGTTTGCGTTTCTGAAAGAGCAAAAAACGTCGTGCCGAGCACGTTGCGCATCAGGCAAGGCACCATCACCTTCTGCGCGCGGATGTTGGGTAATCGGGTTCGGCGAAAAGCTTACCACCGAACGAAAGGCGCCGGGGGCTCGATAGAATAGTAGCTGCTGCCGTGTTCTATTGTACTATTGTTACTGCACGTTCTTTGCGCCGAAACGGCCCGCTAACTTATTGCTATGCGCCGCTATGTAGCTTTGTTATTATTGCTAGTTTCCTTTACCGCCCAGGCCCAGCGCGAATACCTCATTGATGACTTTTCGCCGCAGTACTACGCGAGAATCCGCATCGAGCAGCCCACAGAGGTGTCTAACCCCGGCTCGATAGCCGTGTACGATAAAGCAACAGGCCGACAGCTGCTCAAGGTTGACGCGGACCCGCTGTATTTCGGTCCCGACGACCGGGTGCCGGCTTCGCCCCGGCAGCGCGTGGCCTGCCGGGAGCAAAGCCTGATCATCCACGAGGACTTCAACTTCGATGGGCGCAAGGACCTGGCCCTGGAGGACGGGCGCAACGGCTGCCACGGCAACACCACGTACCAGGTGTACCTGGCCACGCCCACCGGCTTCGCGCACAGCGAGCCGTTTACCCAACTAGCCGAATGCGAGCTGTTCCAAGTAGACGCCAAGCGCCAGCGGCTGAGCACGCAGCGCAGCGGGGCTTGGGGCTATACCCTTGAGGAGTACGCGGTGCGCGGCAACGTGCCGTTTCTAGTCAGCCGATTCAAGCAGGACCATGAGCACTGGCCCTTCCTGACCGAAACCCAGCAGACCTGGAACGGCCGCCGCCTGATGGCCTCGGTGCAGCAGCTGGTGCTCCTCGGCGAGGAGGAAATCATCTGCGCGTTTGCGCTGGCCGAAAGCAAGCGGCGGGTCGTTGTGTTTGCCCTGGATTCGACCACGCTGCACTACGCGCTGCTGCGCCCCGACAACAGCCTGGAATTCACGTACCCCGCGCCCGGTGCCGAAAACGCCCGGCCGTTTACGCTGCACCAATCGGCTACGGGCCTGAGCCTGCGCTTCCAGAACGGCTCAGCGCAGTATGAAATCTGCGAAACGCCCACCGGCCGGCTCACGGTGACGGCCCGCAGCGGGGCCAAAACGCGGAGCCTGACGGGCGTGGCGGCGGGCCGCACGGGCAGCCTGCAGCCGCTGCGCACGGCCCGGTTCGAGAACCTGCAGGCGCAGCCCTAACCCGCAACGCGGGGCGCTGCCGTTGCCCGTCGTAGATTCGTGTTTTCGACTGGTATGGATTTTCTGCGCGTCACCAACATCAGCTTCGAGGAGGCCGGCATCGTCGGGCTCCTCGATGTGAGCTTCACCCAGCAGCGGGGGCAGAAGCTGGCCGTGGCCGGCGAAACCGGCGCAGGCAAAAGCACGCTGCTGCAAATCGTGGCCGGGCTGGCTGAGGCGGCGTCGGGCCAGGTGTATTTTGAAGAAGAGCGGGTGTGGGGCCCGCACGACAAGCTGGTGCCCGGCCACGCGGGCATTGCTTACCTCTCGCAGCAGTTTGAGCTGCCCAAGTTTCTGCGCGTGGAGCAGGTGCTGCGCTACGCCGACAAGCTGCCGGCCGGCGAAGCGACCAAGATCTACGAGCTGTGCCAGATCGACCACTTGCTGGCGCGCAAAACCAGCCAGCTCTCGGGCGGGGAGCGGCAGCGCATTGCCCTGGCGCGCCTGTTGCTCGGCGCGCCGCGCCTGCTGCTGCTCGACGAGCCCTTTTCCAACCTCGACAGCGCCCACAAGCGCACCCTCAAGGCCGTTATCCGCGACGTCAGCGCCGAGCTGGGTATTACCTGCACGCTGATTTCGCACGATCCGCTGGACACGCTGTCCTGGGCCGATGAAATTCTGGTGCTGCAGGCGGGGCGCAGCGTGCAGCGCGGCACCCCGGAGCAAATCTACCGCCGCCCGGTGAGCGAGTACGTGGCCGGGCTGTTTGGCGACTACAACCTGCTGAGCGGAGCCGCCGCCCGGGCCGTGGCGCAGTACGCCGGCCTGGCCGCGCCCGGCCGCCAGCAGCGCCTGCTGGTGCGTCCGGAAAGCTTTCGGCTGACGAACGAGCCGGGGCAGGGGCTGGCCGCCACGGTGCAAACCGTCACGTACCTGGGCAGCTACTCCGAGCTGCTGGTAAGCCTGGCGCGCAGCCGCGTCACCGTCCGGACCACCGTGCGCGGCCTGCTGCCCGGGGCCGCGGTGCGCCTGCAGGTAGCCGCCGACGACGTGTGGGTGGTGTGAGCCGCAGGGCTGGGCAAACTTGCCTCGGCTTCCGGCGTACTGCTAGGGGAATGGGGCCGCCGACGGCCCCGTCCTTACCCTTTCACTTTCGCCCTCATGCCTGATCAACCACAGCCCAACAGCACCCCCAACGAAGCCGACGAGGCGCAGAGCCGCCAAGAGCCGGCCGCCCAGACGCCGGACATTGCCTCTACCGCCGTCGATCCGGCCAGCCCCCAGGCAACCCAGGGCCACATGGGCGACGGCACCGGCCAGCGCGGCGGCTACGGCGACAGCAGCCAGACCAACGGCATGGAAGGCGGCGACGCCGCGCCGGACCCCGAGCGGGGCACCGTTGCTGACTCCTGAGTCACGCTTATGGCTACGCGGCCGCGGCCGGTTCCCACCCAGGAATCGGCCGCTTTTTTTGCCCAAGCCTTCGGTTAGCTGTCGTACCGTGCTGAATGCCGCCCGGCTTCAGCGTTGGCCTGTCGGTGCGCCTACCGAAGCAACACACGGCTGCCCCTGAAGCAAAGAGCGCGACCTACAGCGTGACGACCTGCTCCGTGCGCGCTTCCCGCGGCTTGTGTATGAGGTAGTAATACGCCAGCACCAGCAGCCCGGCGCCGAAGGGAAACAGGGCCATGTGCTTGCCCGTGATGCCCTGCCAGACCAGCACTTCATCGAAGTGAAAAAACTCGCTGATCATCCAGTAGGAGTTGGCCGAAATCCAGAGCACGATGGCCAGGTTGTGGGCCAGTTCCGCAGCCAGGTGACGGGTGCGCCAGGCAATGACCACGGCAATCAGCAGCGTGGGCACCACCATGGCAAGGCCCAGGGGCTTCCACACCATGCACCAGCTCACGTCCTTGAGCAGCCAGAACACGATGTGCAGGTTTTCCATGCGGCGAAAGGACGCCGGAATAGCGTAGATCGGCTCGGTTGCGGGTTGCATCGATGGCGGAGTAGGAGAGGGGGCCAAAGGTAAAACCCCCGGGGCTACCCGGCGCAGCCCGGGCGTACCGAGGCAGAGATTTTTCTTTTACTTTGCTTTGAAATGCAAAGCTCTTTGTAATATGTTTGCTGCGCTTTATCCGTTGAGTTGCTCCACCAGTCCTTATTCCTGCCTCGCCGATGCGCAGTTTGCTTGATTCCAAGTGGTTATTCCTGCTGAACTCCCTGCCCCTGGTGGTGCTGCTCCTGCTGCTGGGCGGGGAGTACAGCGTCATCCATTCCCTGCTGTCGGCCGAGAGCCAGCAGATGTGGCGCTGGCTCGCACTGGCCTTGCTGGGGCTGGCCGCGCTGCCCGCCGGCTACGCCGCCTGGTGCCAGTGGCGCGGTCGGTCGCTCCACTGGCTCTACGGCCTGCTGGCCCTGCTGCTGAGCGTGGGCTTCATGTTCGTGTATTTCGACGGCATGGTTGGCAAGCTGTTTCCGCCGGTGGTACCCCGCTGGATGGTGGGCAGCGAAACCTCCCTGTACGCCTTCACTTTCCTGATGCCCACGGCCGTGCACGCGCTGCTGGTGCTGGTGGTGCACACCGTGCCGCCCGACCGCCCGGCGCGGGCGCTGCCCAGCTTCGGGGCGGCGCTGGCCGTGCCGCTGGCGTTTTTTCTGGGTGGCCAGCTGCTGTCGCTGCTTCCCTTCCACCACGGAGAGTGGGTCGACAACGTATTGGTAGCGCTGACGGTGGTGGCCGGGCCGCTAACCTTTCTGTTTTTCCTGACGCGCGGGCTATTCATCGTCGTCAGCCGGCGGGCGGGCGGATGGCAGCAACACCAGCTGCTCTGGAAAATCCTGATTGCCGGGATATTGCCGGTGCTGGGGCTGGCCGTCAACAGCGGCCTGCTGTTTGGCCAGTACGGCCGTGATTTCCACGGTGTGTTCGGCGACTTCGGCAGCCCTTGGTTTTACGGCTTGGCGGTGCTGAACTGTCTGCTGCTGTGCCTGCCCGCACCGGCCGGCCGCTGGGCACAGCTGGCCCTGCTGGCCGCCCGCAGCGCGCTGCTGGCCTACACGTTGTACTTCTTCGTGGTGTTTCTGCCCTGGCTGCCGCTGTCGGTGCTGGCCGTCATCCTCGTCGGCACGGGCTTTCTGCTGCTGGCCCCCACGCTGCTGCTGGTGGTGCATTTGCAGCAGATTGGCCAGGACCTGGAGGGGCTGCGCGGCCGGTTTTCGCGGCGCATCCTCACGGCCACCGTGGCGGCCGGGCTGCTGGTGCTGCCCCTGATCCTCACGGCTACCTACCTGCACTACCGCCGCACCCTGCACGAGGCCCTGGCTTACGTGTACGCCCCCGACTATGCCCGCCGCTACGACCTGGATGCGGCTGCGCTGGGCAGTACCCTGGAAGTAGTGCAGCGCCACAAGTACCGCAGCCAGGACATGTTCGGCAGCGGGCAGCCCTACCTCTCGCGCTACTTCACCTGGCTGGTGCTCGACAACCTCACCCTGGCCGACGACAAGCTCAACCGCTTGCAGCAGATTTTCTCCGGCACCCCGCCGCCCCCGCGCGACCCCGCGGCGGCGGCGGCCGGCGGGCCGCGGCCCCAGCTCACGCGCCTCAGCCACCGCAGCCAGTACGATGCTCAGCAGGCGGCCTGGGTCAGTTGGGTTGATTTGGAGGTAACGGGCGCCGGCGTCCCGGAGTGGGCCAGCCAGGAGTACGCCACCGAGTTCAGCCTGCCGGCCGGCTGCTGGGTGCAGGATTATTACCTCGATATGGCCGGCCGGCGGGAACACGGCGTGCTGGCCGAGAAAAAGGCTGCTGCCTGGGTGTTTGCCCAGATTCAGAACGAAAACCGCGACCCGGGCATCCTGCACTACCTCACCGGCAACCGCCTCGGCCTGCGCGTGTTTCCGGTGGGGCCGGGCGAAGTACGCCGCACCGGCATCCGCTTCGTGCACCAGGAACCGGTGACGCTGAGCTTTGACGGCCAGCGCGTGCAGATCGGCGACACTGCGCGCCCGACACCGGGCGAACCGGCCACCCCGAACCGCGAGGTGGTGTACGTGAGCCGCGCCGCCAAGCAGCGCCTGCCCCGGGTGCGGCGCCGGCCCTACTACCACTTTCTGCTCGACGCCTCGGCCGGGCAGCAACCGCACCGGGCCGAGCTCATCCGGGCCGTGCAAACCCAGCTGCAGCGGCCCCTTGCCGCCCCGCCGCGTTTCACCCTGGTCAATGCCTACGCCCAGCCGCTGCCTGCCGGGGCCGACTGGCAACAGCAGCTGCGCGCGGCCCCCGCCGCGGGCGGCTGTTACGCGGCCGGAGCCATCCGCCGGATTCTGGTCGAAGAGCAGATGCATCCCGCCGCTACCTACCCAGTGCTGGTGCTCGTCACCACCGACTCCGGCCGGGCCGTGCTCGACAAGGACTTTGCCGACCTGGCCGCTGCCTACCCCGAAAGCCCTGCCTACTACGTGCTGACGCCTGTTGGCGGCCTGCAGCCGCATTCCCTGGCCGACAAAGCCGAGCTGCCCTGGCCCGCGGCACCCGCGCCCGGCGCCGTGGCGCCGGTGCGGGCCTGGCCCGCCGCCGGGCGCCCCCACGCCTACCTGCCCGACGACGACCAGCCCGCCGTGGTGCTCAACCAACCCCACGTCACCTTTCCCGCCGACGCTCCGACCGCCTGGGCCGCCGGGCTGCTACTGGCCGGCTACACCCAAGAGCTGGCCCTGCACCCGGCCAAAGCCGAAACCGCCCGCTTGGCCGCCATTCAGGTCAGCTTCGGGTCGGGCATCATGACGCCGCTAACCGCTTACCTCTCGCTGGAAAACGAAGCCCAGAAAGCCGCCCTGCGCCGCAAGCAAGCCGAAGTGCTGCAGGCCAACGCCGCCCTCGACGCGGGTGAAGACACCCCGCCCACGGCCGTACCCCTCGACGGTGGGGCCTCCCTACTGCTGGCCACCGGCGGAGCGCTGGCCCTGCGGCAGCTGCGGCGCCGCCGCAAGCCGGCGGCCCGCTGAGCACTGCCGCCAACGGCCTGCAGCGCACCAGCAAGCGACAACCCAGCCGGAAAGGCCGGGATGCGGGCCGCCGCAGCCACTGGCCGCTGTTACTGCCCGGCTTTGTTCCAAGCTCGGCAGCCGAACCCGGGCTGCGTCCGTATGAGGCGCAGCCCGCCTCGAAAAATCGGTGGGCCTTCGAATGGCAAACTCTCTCCAAAAAGTAGCAAAGGGCGTTGCCTACGCGGGCGGAGGCCTGCTGGGCGCGTTAGCCCTGTACCTGGCCGCCGCCGCGGGCCTCTCGCGCATTCCCGTCGGAACGCGCCGTGCGCCCGCGCCCGGCGACATCGAGGCTTACATCCTCTCCAACGGCGTGCACACCGACATTGTGGTGCCGGTGCGAACCGCTCAACTCGACTGGGGACGCCTGATTTCCTACGCCGACACGCCCGCCGCCGACAGCACCATGGAATTTGTCGGCTTCGGCTGGGGCGACAAAGGCTTTTACCTGAGCACGCCCACCTGGGCCGAGCTAAAGCCGAGGACGGCCGTGGAAGCCATGTTCTGGCTGAGCACCACGGCCATGCACACCACCTTTCACCACCGGCCCGCGGAGGGCCCCGACTGCGTGCGCCTGTCGCTGAGCCCCGCCGAGTACGCCCGCCTGATTACGTTTATCCGGCGCAGCTTTGCCCTCGATGCCCACGGCCGGGTGCGCCACATCGAAGGCCACAGCTACGGCCGCTACGACGCGTTTTACGAGGCGCGCGGCACCTACAACCTCTTTTACACCTGTAACTCCTGGGCCAACGCTGCCCTGAAGGCCGCCGGCCAGCGCGCTGCCCTCTGGACGCCGTTCGACTTCGGCATTTTTTGGCATTACCGGTAGGCACATCCCCGCGTCGGCCGCTCCGCAAACGGCATGCGCAGGGTGAAACCGAGTCGGCCCCGCCAGCGCCCGGGGGCGGGAGCTGGCGGGGCCGAAGCAGGTAAAATAACCAGGGTTTAGCGCTGGATGGCGAGGCGTTGCTGGGCGGGGCCGTGCTGCGTTTCCACGCGCAGCACGTAGAGGCCCGGGGCTACCGTGCCGAGCGGCAAGGCCACCGTGGTTTGCCCGGCGGGCACTGACCAACGCTGCACCACGCGGCCCTGCAGGTCCAGCAGCGTAGCGCCGCCGCGCGCCGCCGTGGTGGGTGCCGGCAGCTCCAGCGTCGCGTCGTTGGCCGCCGGGTTGGGGTAAGCCGTCAGCGCCAGCGCGGCCCGGCCGCCGCGCGTAGCCAGCAGCGTGTTGGTGAGGCGAGCCAGGCCAATGCGGGTTTCGCCCGCTACCCGAGCGAAGCCGCCCCACAACAGAATCTTGTTGTCGGTGGGCTGCAGCGCAATACCGTTCAGAACCGAGCCGGAGTAAATGCTTTGGGGAATGGCCACCGGGCCGAAGCTGGTGTCCAGGCTGCCGTCGGGGTTCAGCCGGACCAACTGGGCCGCGGCAGGGTTGGGGTTGTTGATCCGCAGCCCGATGATGCGCCCGTCGGGCTGCAGGTACAGGGTGCGCAGAGCAACCGCGGCCGAAAAACCCGGGTCGGGGACGCCTGTGCGGCCAAGGCGCACCAAGCCGTTGGGCGTGTTCAGTGCGCCGAAGGTGGTAAACGTACCCGTGAGCAGCACTTCGCCGCCGGGCAGCGTGCCGGCCACCGAGAACAAAGTCGGCTGACTGACGAAGTAGCTGTTATCGGTGGTGCCGTTGGCATTGAAGCGCAGCAGGTAGCTGCGGCCCATGTTCTGATCCGACCAGTTGGCCAGAATCTGGCCGTTGGGCAGCGGCGTCAGCAGGGGCACGTCGTTCAGGGCCTGCCACGGGGCGCTGGCCGGCACGAAGGCATCAAGGGTGCCGTTGGGCAGCAGCTGGGCTACGCCGGGGCGGGCCACGCCGTTGATGGTGGTGAAGTTGCCCGAGAGCAGGATGTTGCCGTTGGGCAGCACCTGCGGCCCCAACGAGCGGAAGGAGCCGGCGGTGGGCAGGGTGATGACTACCGTCGCGAAGCTGGCATCCAGCGCCCCGTTGGGCAACAGGCGCGAGTAGGAGTAAGTGGTGTTCGAGGCGGTGTAGCGCCCCACGTAAATGCGCCCATCCGGCTGCACGAAGTACGTGCCGCCCACGGCCGGGGTAATAGCCGAGTTGTAAGTGCCGTCCGGGTTGAGCAGGTGCAGACCGCCAGTGTTGGGTACCGCCGTGCCGTTGAAGCTGCTGAAGCTGCCGTTAATCACCAGCTGCCCATTGCTGAGCGGCGCGAGCGTGTTGACGGTGCCCTTAAACTCCAGCACTGGGTTGTAGCTCGGGTCCAGGGTCGCCGTGCTGCTGAGTCGCGCCAAACCAGTGCGCGGCGTGCCGTCGTAGCTGGCGAAGGTACCGCCGGCCAAAAACTGGCCGTTGGCACTTTCGATCAGGTCGTACACCTGCCCCCCGCTCGACCCAATGCCGGCGCCCGTGGCGAAGCCGGGGTCCAGGGCGCCCGTACCGCTGACCTTGGCGACGCCGCCGCGCGGCGTGCCGTTGTAGCTGGTGAAGTTGCCCATGAGCAGCACGCTGCCGTCGGCGCGCAGCCGCATCTGGTACACGGCCCCGTTCGTGTTAAGCGCACCGGCCTGAAATGTGTTGTCCGGAGTGCCGTTCAGGTTCAGGCGCAGCACGCTGCCGCTGGGCTGGCTGTTGAACTGGTTGAACGAGCCGCCGATCAGCAGCTTGCCATCGGGCTGCTGCACGATGGCCCGGACGGCACCGGCCACCCCAAGGACCGCGCCCGTGCCCACGCCGAACGTAGCATCCAGGGTCCCATCGGTATTGAGGCGAGCCAGGTTGCCCACGCTCGTGCCGTTGACCGAGTTGAACGTTCCCCCGATGACGATTTTGCCATCGGCCTGCACCAGGATGACGTCCACCGTGCCAGGGCCGGTGTTCAGCTGCACGCCGCTGCCCAGCACGAAGGAGTTGTCCACGCTGCCGTCGGCGTTCAGGCGGACCAAGCTGCTGATCGGCTGCCCATTGTAGCGGATCATGCTGCCGCCGACCAGGATCCGGCCGTCGGGCTGCACCGCCAGGCTGCGAACCGTCGTGTTGCCAAACACGGTCGGCTCAAAGCCCACGCCGCCTGAGTTAAAGGCCGCGTCCACGCTGCCGTCGGCGTTCAGGCGGGCCAGGCCCGGGGCGTACACGCTGTTGTAGTACACCGAGTTGACGGAGCCCACCAGGATCTTGCCGTCGGGCTGAAGCGCTAGGGCTTGCACCAGCGCCACGTCGGGGCCGCTGCCCGTTTGGGTCAGAAAGGCCGCGTCCACGCTGCCGTCAGCGTTGAGGCGCCGCACTTTGCTGGTCAGCACGCCATTCACGAAGTCATAGCCGCCGGCCACCACCACCTTGCCGTCGGGCTGGGGAAGCATGGCTCGCACGTAAAAGGGGTTGGTCGAGGCCAGCTTGAGGACGGTGGGGGCAAAGCTGGGGTCGAGGGTTTGCGCCAGGGCGGGCGGCCCGAGCAGCAACAGGAGCGTTAGAAAACGCAACAGGTAAGCGTGCTTCATGGGGAATAATTTGAGGAGTAAGGATTAAAAACCTTTATGGGCCGGGCTACGGCGGATCAGGCTTTCGAAGATAATCGTCAGCTCCGGCTTAGCCGCAGCCCTGCACCAACTGTGCAAAGTAGCAATACATCCGATGCCTTGTTGCCCCCGCAGCTCGCAAGCCGGCCACACAGGGCCGGGGCACTTGCTCCGGCCGCTATCTTGCCACCCGCTATGCCTACCATCTTCACCCACGCCCTGGTGGCGGCCGGCCTCGGCCGTATCGTGCACGCCGGTGCGTTGCCGGCCCGTTTCTGGGGCCTTACCGCGCTGTGCGCCATCCTGCCCGACTTCGACGCGGTGACCTTCAAACTCGGCATTCCCTACGCCAGCCTGTGGGGCCACCGCGGCATCACGCACTCCCTGCTTTTTGCCCTGCTCACCGGCCTGCTGATGGCTTACGCGGTGTGGCCCCGCGCCGACGCCCGGCCGCGGGCGCCGCTGGCCCTGTGGTTTGCCGTGGCCACGGCCTCGCACCCCGTGCTGGACATGCTCACCAGCGGTGGCCTGGGCGTGGCGCTGCTGGCCCCGTTCAGCGCCGAGCGGTTTTTCTTTCCCTGGCGTCCGGTCCGCGTTTCGCCCGTGGGCGGCGGATTTTTCTCGGCCCGGGGCGTCGCCACGCTGCTAAGCGAATTCCGCTGGCTGTGGCTACCCACCTTGTTGGCCCTGGCCGCCGCCGTGGGGGTACGGGCACGCCGCCCAAACTGATTAATCCAAGCTGGGGGCTTTGCGGCGGGCGCGGTCAGTGTGCGGCCGCGTTCAGGCTCCAGGGCTTTGACGCTCCTTGGCCCGTGTCAAAGAAAAAGGCCGCACAAGGCGGCCGGATCGTGGAACAAGGAGCAAAAGGGGCGTTAGTTCAGCCACACCTCGGCCAGCGGCTCGAAGCGCCGGGTGGCAAAAGCCCCGTACGGCCGCTCGGCGTAGAAACCGAGCACGTGCACCTGCGGCTCGCCGGTGCGGGCGTTGGTGCGGTACTCCACCGGGTATACCTGGCCTTTGGCAGGCCAGTCGCCGATGTGGTCCGAGGGGCGGCGGGTGGCGTCCACGCAACGGGCATACTGCTGGACGGGGAGGGGAGTTGGAAGCTGACTCTTCTTCGTTCTGCGCATATCCAAAAATAAGGATATTCCAGATAAACTAAAAATATTAGGTAGAAAAATAAGAAGAAAATCGTCCCATTAATTCTGTTTTAATGGGATGTAAAGAAGATGGAGTTGGGGTTCATAGAAAAAAAGTCAACCATCACGGAACTTTTCAAACGCCCTTGTAAAACTAAATGCTAAAAAAATTAGTAAATAGCGGCGTCGGCCAACGGACAAGTGGGGGCCGGCCCGCTTTATGACGCGCATTGCCCCATTTTCTGTTAGCACCGACTGGGCCGGCCTGACGCTGCCCCTCTTCGCCTGCGCCGTGCCCGCCGGGTTTCCCTCGCCGGCCGACGACCACCTCGATGCCCCGCTGAACCTGCACGAGATGCTGTTCAGTCATCCGGCCTCCACCTTCCTGGCCCGGGTATCGGGCGACTCCATGACCGGCGCCGGCATCCGCCACGACGACATCATTGCCGTCGACCGGGCCCTGGTGCCGCAGGACGGCTGCATCGTGGTGGCCGTGCTCGACGGGGAACATACCGTCAAGCGCCTGCGCCGACAGGGCACGCAGACCTGGCTGGAGCCCGACAACCCGCGCTACCCCATCATCCGGCTGCAGGAGGACAGCACGTTGGTTGTTTTCGGGGTGGTCACGCACGTCATCCACGCCTTTCGGCCCCGGCTGAGCCGCACGCTGGCGCAGGTGGCCCGCGGCCGCAAACGCCCGTAGGCGCGCCCTGGTCATGATTGCGCTGGTCGACTGCAATAACTTTTACGTGAGCTGCGAGCGGGTTTTTCAGCCCCGGCTCCAGGAGCAGCCCGTGGTGGTGCTCAGCAACAACGACGGCTGCCTCATCTCGCGCTCCGACGAAGCCAAAGCCCTGGGCTTTCAGATGGGCGAGCCGTACCACCTGGCCCGGGCGCGGCTGCAGCAGCACGGAGTGCGCGTGTTTTCCTCGAACTACGCGCTCTACGGCGACATGTCGCGGCGGGTGCTGCGGGTGCTCAGCGACTTCGCGCCCGAAGTCGACGTGTATTCCATCGACGAGGCCTTCCTGAACCTGAGCGGCATGACTTACTGCGCCGCTGACGGACTGACGGCGCACGCCCAGCGCATTCGGCAGGCGGTTCAGCAGCAGGTCGGCATTCCCACGGCCATCGGCGTGGCGTCCACCAAAACGCTGGCGAAGCTGGCCAACCGCCTGGCCCGCAAGCGGCCGCCGGAAGAACGGGTGCTGGTACTCGAAACCGCCGAGCAGTGCCGCGGCGCCCTGCAGCAGACGCCCATTGGCGACGTGTGGGGCATTGGGCGGCGTTACGGGCCGAAGCTGCAGGCCGCCGGGCTGCACACCGCCGCCGACCTGGCGGCTGCCCCCGAAAGCTGGGTTCGTCGTCACCTGGGCGGCGTGGTGGGCGTGCGGCTGTGGCAGGAGCTGAACGGGCAGCCCTGCCTGGATTTTGATGCGGCCGAGCTGACGCTGGAGCCCGGCCAGCCCGCCCGGGCAAGGCACAGCGTGAGCTGCACCCGCTCGTTTGGCCGTCCCCAAAGCGCCGAGGACGTGCTGTGCGAGGCGGTGGCCACCTTTGTGGGGCGCGCCGCCGAGAAGCTGCGGCGCCACGGCCTGGCCGCGCACGCCGTCCTCGTCATGCTGGGCACCGACCGGCACGCACCCGGCCCCGGGCCGCGTACGCACACGGCCGTCGTGACGCTGCCCGTAGCCACCAGTGACACCGGGGAACTGACGCGGGCCGCGCTGCGGCGGCTGCGGCAACTGTTGCGACCGGGCACGCTCTACCACCGGGCCGGCGTGACGCTGAGCGGCGTGGAGCCCGCCGGGCAGGCGCAGCTGAGCTTGTTTGGGCAAACCGCCGCGCAGCTGCAGCTAAGCCAGCAGCTGATGGCCCGCCTCGATGCGCTGAATGCCCGTTTCGGCCGCAACACGGTGCGCTACGCCGCCGCCGGCACCGACGACAGCCGCTGGCGTGGCCGCCAACAGCTGATGTCGGCCGCGTACACCACTGACTGGAATAAGCTGTGGTGCATCAACTGCTAGGAGCAAACTGGGAATTTTCGTTGCGGGTCTTGCCTCGACAAGCTCAGCAGGTCGTCTGCATTTTCTGCAACATCCAAACCTGCTCTAAGCAGCGGGCCTGGCTTCAGGATGGACATGGTGTCCGTCCTGAAGCCAGGCCCAAGCAGAAAATGAGCGACCAAGCGGCCACGCTGCCCACGGGCGGCCGGAATTAGCGTTCCAGCAACACGCGCTGCGTGAATCTTTCGCCGGAGGCGGCCTGCCACTGCAGCAAGTATAGCCCGGCTGGCAGCTGGCGTACGTCGAGCGTCGGGTTGGCCTGCGTCGGGCGCCACTGCCCTACGGCCTGCCCCAGGGCATTAAGCAGCGTCAGCTGGGAGCCGGCTGCTCCAGCCGGAAGCTGCACGCGCAGCAACGCCCGGGCCGGATTGGGGTAGACCTGCCAGCTGGGCCGGGCGGCGGCCGTCCGGTTGGGCAGGACCAATTGGTAGCGCGCTTGAGCGGCGTCGGCCGCGGCCTGCAGCTGGGCTAGTGTGGGGGCGGCCAGCACGGCAAACGTGACCGTGACGGAGTCGCCGGGGGCCAGGCGGCCCAGGGCCGCGCCCACCACGTGCGACACATCGGAGCCCAGCGCGCCGCCGGCCGTGCGCTGACGCGTGCCGTTGCTCACGGTCAGAAACTTCTCGGCCGAGGAAAACCCGTCGCCCAGGTAAACAGGGGAACCGGCCGCCGCGGCGTTGTTCAGCGCGTAGTAGCTGGCGGCCGGCCGCAGGCCGGGGCGCAACAGGCGCACCCCGGCGTACAGGCCCGGCCGCTGGGCGCCGGCTACGTAGCCCAGCAGGCGCGTGGAATCCCAGGCGGCCACGTTGCGGCCCCCTTCGGCGGGCAGGTCCCAATCCATGAACAGGCCGGCGTGCAAAGGCTTGAGCGTATCGGCCGAAGCATTGCGCAGCGTGTATTCCACGATGACGTAGTCGCGGTCGGCGGTGGGGGCCGACCAGGCCAGGGCCCGCTGCCGCACCTGCACGCCGAGGGTGCGGCCGCGCGTCAGGCTCGGCAGCGAATCCTGAAAGGCCCCGGTGGCCTGCTCGCCCGCAAGCACCGGCCGCAGGCGAATGGCCTGGCGGGTGAAGAAGTCGGCATCGGTGGTGTAGAGCGGAGCGCCGCGCAGGCGGTCGGCCACTTTGGTGGGGCCGGTGGCTACCAGCAGCCCGCCCTCCGACAGCAGCACCGGCGAGTTGCGGTAAGTAATGCTGGCGCCGATTTCGTTGTTGGTGCCGTCGTAGCCAAGGTTGCCGCGGCTGGTTACGGTCACGTGCAGGTCGCCGGCGGTGAGCACCACGTAATCGGGGTTCAGTTCCAGCACCACAAAGTGGTCGTCCTGGTAGCCGCCCGCGGCGGTGAAGCGGCAGCGCAGCACGGCCCGGGTATTGGGCGGCGTGCCGGGCGCCACGCGCAGCTGCACCGGGGCTACGGCCGTGGCGCCGGTCGGCAGCGCGCCCAGGCTGGCGGGGCCGCTGGTGACCGTCAGCTCCGGCGTGAGCGAGGTGACGGTGAGCGAGAGGCCCTGCACCGGCAGCAACAGGTTTTCGATGGTGAGCGTGAGGCGGGCGGTGTCGGCGGCGAGCAGGCGCGGGCGGCTCAGGCGCTGGCCGCGGATGCGCACGGCCGTCTGGTTGGGGCCCGAAGCGAGGGCGCGGCGCACGTTGAGCCGACCCGAGCCGAGGCGACCCGCTACGGCGGTGTTGCCCGTCACGCCGTAAATATCGTCGGTACTTTGGCGGAGCACGGCGGCCACCTGCGCGGCCGAGAGCTGCGGAAACTTGCTGCGCACCAGGCCTGCCGCGCCGGCCACAATGGGGCTGGCAAACGAGGAGCCGCCCACGGCCGCATAGGCGCTGTCGTGGTCGGCGGAGGTGGTCAGAATCACGTCGCCGGGGGCCGAAAGGGTGACGCGGTAGCTGTAGGTGAGTACCTGCCGGTCGGTGGGCGAGACGCCGGCCACCGACACCACGTTGTCGTAGGAGGCGGGGTAGAAGTCCAGCTCGGCGTTGGCGTTGCCGGCCGCGGCCACCACCACCACGTCGCGGTTAAGGGCCGCGTAGTTGATGACGTCCTGCTCGTACTGTGACTTGCCCCCGGTGCCGCCCCACGACAGGTTGATGACGCGGCAGCCGTGGTCGGCGGCATACACCACCGATTCGTAGCCGCCGAATATGCCGTTGGCGGTGCTCGGGTAGATCTTCAGGGGCAGGTAGCGGCAGTGGTAGCCCACGCCCGCCAGGCCCCTGGCGTTGTCGGGGCGGGCCACGGCGCTGCCGGCCACCAGCACGCCGTGCCCGCCGTAGGGCGGGCCCACGCTCGGGTCGTTGTCGTTGTCGGCCGTGTCCCAGCCGCGGAAGTTGTCCACGTAGCCGTCGTTGTCGTTGTCGCGGCCGTCGATGGGGTCGGCGTAGTTCAGCTTGATCTGCTGGCGCAGGTCCTGGTGGGTGAAGCGCGTGCCCGTGTCGCTGATGCCGATGACGACGGTGGAGTCGCCGCGGCCCAGGTCCCAGCCGCGGTAGGCCTGAATCTTCTTCAGGTAGTACTGCCCGGCGGCGTTGAGCGAGTCGGCCAGCGGGTCGTTGGGCTGCAGCAGCGGAAGGCGCTGGTAGAGCGGCTCCACGTACTGCACGGCGCCGGTGGCCAGCAGCACCTGGCGCACCTTGCTCAGGCTGAGCTGCGGCGCGTAGCTAAACTGGTAGATGCCGCGCAGCTCCACGCTGCCGGGCTTTTCGGGGCTGGGGGCCTGTGCCCGCGGGTACTTCTGCCGCAGGCTGCCGGCCTCCAATTGCTCCAGCGCCGCCTCCACGCGCGCCAGCCGGGCCCCGGCGGCTAGCTTGAACACGGCTACGCCGGGGGCGGTGGGCGAGGGCGCAACGGCCGCTGCCGGCGCGGGTGCCTGCGCCGCCACGGGGGCCGGCCAGCCGGCGCAGGCCGCCAGCAGCAGACGTAGAAGTTGTTTCATCGATGCAAATGATGTGATAGGACCGGTCGGGGCTAACTACGTAAATTTAGCCCCCGAGCCGCAACCCGCTCGAACTTTTCGACCAACTTCGCTTCGCATTCCCTCAATTCCCCTTTATGAACGATACGACCCAAAAGCACCAGGCCACCTTGGAGCAGGCGGTGCAGGCCCTGCACGGCCGCACGTTCTTCGCGCAGTACCCCGAAAACCCCTCACCCGACGTGTACGGCGCCGAGGCCGACGCGCAGGGCCGCGAGGCCTTCGCCGCCCGCCGCGGCCAGCAGTTCCAGGAATTGCAGCAGGGCGAGCCGCAGGGCTGGGCCGGCCAGGAAGAGTCGCCCTACGAGCAGGCCGCGCTGGGCATTCAGTACCCGTACTACGCGCCCGAAACGCTGGTGCAGAACGCCCAGGCGGCGTTTGACGCCTGGCGCAAGGTGAAGCCCGCCGACCGCGCCGCCCTGCTCATCGAGAGCCTGGAGGGCATGAAGCAGCGCTTCTTCGAAATTGCCTACGCCACGATGCACACCACCGGCCAGGCCTACCTGATGTCGTTCCAGGCCTCGGGGCCCCACGCCGCCGACCGCGCCCTGGAAGCCGTGGCCGCCGGCTACGAGGAGCAGACGCGCTTCCCGGAGGAAACCCGCTGGGATAAGCCCATGGGCAAGTTTACCATCAGCCTGAATAAAACCTGGCGCCCGGTGCCCAAGGGCGTGGCCCTGGTGATTGGCTGCTCCACCTTCCCGACGTGGAACACCGTGCCCGGCATGTACGCCTCGCTGGTAACCGGCAACCCCGTCATCATCAAGCCGCACCCCAAGGCGGTGCTCCCCATCGCCATCGTGGTGGCCGAGGTGCAGAAGGTGCTGGTGGCCGCCGGCCTGCCCGCTACCATCTGCCAGCTGGCCGTGGACGCCGATGACCGCCTTATCACCAAGGAACTGGCCGAAAACCCGGCCGTGAAGCTCATCGACTACACCGGCGGCACCGAGTTCGGCAATTACATCGAGGGCCTGCAGAGCCAGGGCAAAATCGTGTTTACCGAGAAAACCGGCGTCAATTCCGTCATCCTCGACAGCTGCGACGACCTGGACAAAGTAGCCCAGAACCTCGCGTTTTCGGTGAGCCTGTACTCGGGCCAGATGTGCACCGCCCCGCAGAACTTCTTCATCCCGGCCGAGGGCGTGAAGGTGGCCGGCACGCTGGTGCCCTTCGATGAGGTGACGCAAAAGCTGGCCGCCGCCGTGCAGGGGCTGGCTACCAACCCCAAAGCGGCGCCGCACGTGCTGGGCGCCATCCAGAACCCGGCCACCCACGAGCGGGTGGAGCAGCTGGCCGGCCGCGGCCACCGCTCGGTGCTGGCCTCGGGCAAAGTGGACAACCCCATGTTCCAGAACGCGCGCACCTGCTCGCCGGCCCTCTACGAGGTGGACGCCACCAACAAGGAGCACTTCAGCCAGGAGCTGTTCGGGCCCATCATGCTCGCCATCAAGACCAAGGACACGCACGAGAGCATCCGCCTCGCGGCCGAGCTGGCGCGGGAGCACGGCGCCATCAGCTGCGCGGCCTATACCACCGACCCCGAGCTGAAAGAGGAAATCATGGACCAGATGAGCCTGGCCGGCACCGCCGTGAGCTTCAACCTCACCGGCGGCATCTACGTGAACCAGAATGCCTCCTTCTCCGACTTCCACGTGACCGGGGGCAACCCGGCCGGCAACGCGTCCTTCACCAACCCCGAGTTCGTGATTAAGCGCTTTACCTGGGTGGGCTTCCGCGAGCCGGTGGCTTAGGGAAGCATCAACCTTCTGCGTAAGCGACAAGGACCGCCCGGGCTTCCGGGCGGTCCTTGTCGCTTGTTTGGCAGTTCCTGCAGGGCCTACTCGCGGCCCTTGGTGTACTTGTACTTCTTCTGGCCCTTCACCGTGCGAAACTGGTAGGGGTTGTTGGCTTTGGTGTCGATGCCGAGGCCGATGCTGCCGCCGCGGGTCTGCTTGTACTGGCGCCGGTCGTTGTCGCGCGAGGGGCCTTTGGTCGACACGGACTTGTAGTTGCGCGGGTTCTGCATGGTTGCGTCGCCGCTGCGGGAACAGGCGGTGCTCAGGATGAAAAAGCTGAAGGCAAGCAGGTATAGTAGAGGTTTCATGGCAGGTGGAGACGAAGAAGGTGGAATGGCAGAAGTACCAGCTTATAGGCTGGGTGCCATGGCCTTTTACTCCAACCGCGCTAAAAAGGATGTGCCCGAACAGGCGAACTTTCCCCCGACAAAATGCCGGGGTGCCGGCGGCCGCATTTGGCCGCCGGGCGCAGCAGGAAGCTGCCCGTAGGGGCGTCAGGGGTAGTCAAAGACGCACAAAAAGCGGGCAGCGGTAGCGCAAGGGCAAAAATGGGCGCCCCGCCGTCGGGGTCAGAAGCTGAGGGCCTCGCGGAAGCGCATGGACTGCTGCCGCGATACTTCCACTTCGCCGCCGCCGCGCAGGCTGATTTTGAGCGTGCTGCTGAACCAGGGCTCGATGTGCTCCACCCACTTGAGGTTGATGATCTGCTGGCGGTTGACGCGGAAAAACACGGCCGGGTCGAGGCGGGCCTCCAACTGCTGCAGGGTGCGCGGAATCAGCGGGTGCACGTCGTGGAAGTGCAGGCGGGTGTAGTTGTCGGCCACTTCCAGCAGCTTCACGTCCTGCAGGCGCACAAACCAGCACCGCTCGCCGTCCTTCACGAACACTTGGTCGGTTTCGCGCAGCAGCTCGCGGCTGGGCGGCGCGGGCTCGGGAGCCGCGTCGGCCTCGGCCACCAGGGCGGCGCGGGCCTTGGCCAGGGCGGCGGCCAGGCGCTGCTCGTCCACGGGCTTGAGCAGGTAGTCGAGGGCATTGACCTCGAAGGCCTGCACGGCGTACTGATCGAAGGCAGTGGTGAAGATGACCTGCGGCGCGGCGCTGGGCAGCCCGGCCAGCAGCTCGAAGCCCGAGCGGCCGGGCATGTGAATGTCGAGCAGCAGCAGATCGGGCGTCAGCTCCGCGATGCGGGCTTCGGCTTCGGCGGCGTGGGCCGCATCGCCCACCACCACCACGTCGGGGTGCCGCTGCAGCAGGCGACGCAGCTCCTGGCGGGCCAAGCGGGAGTCGTCCACGATAAGGGTTTTCATCGGCGCAATAACAAGGGAAAAGAAAGCGGGGCTTACGCCGGTTTGGCCAGCTCCGGCCGCGGCGAAGCCCACGGATCGGACGGCGCTGCCGGCAAGGGCTCAACGCTCAGGGGCAGGCGTACCAGGGCGGTTACTACGTCGGGCTCGGTTTGCTCCAGGCGCAGCTCGGCCCGTTCGCCAAACAGCAGGCGCAGGCGCTCGGCCGCGTTGCGCAGGCCGGTGCCGGTGCCGTCGGGGCGCTGCGGCAGGGCCTTGGGCGCCAGCTGACCGGTGTTTTGCACGGTGAGCAGCAGGAAGCCGGCCGAGCAGCGGGCCTGCACCCGCAGCACGCCGCCGTCGGGGAGCGAGGCCAGGCCGTGCTTGATGGCGTTTTCCACCAGCACCTGCACCAGCATGGGCGGCACGGGCACGGCCAGGCATTCGTCGGGCACGTCGAGGCTGTACTGCATGCGCTCCTCCAGCTGCAGCGACTCCAGCTGCAGGTAGTCGCGCACCACGGCCAGCTCGCGGTGCAGCGGCACCTGCTCGGTGCGGTTCAGCTGAATGGCGTAGCGCAGCAGCTCGGAGAGGTGGCTGAGCATGGTGCGGGCCCGCTCGGGGTCTTCGCCGATGAGGGCGCGGATGTTGTTGAGCCCGTTGAAGAGGAAGTGCGGGTTGATCTGGGCCTTGAGCGTCTGCATCTCGGCCTCGCGCACGGCGGCGGCCAGCTTCCATTTATCCACCTCGGCCTGCCGGTAGCGGCGTAGGTACTGCAGCCCGAAGTACACCGCCGCCCACAGCCACAGCACGAAGTTGACGTTGAGCGTGTACCCCAGAAACTCGCCCCAGCCTTGGGGCTTGCCGTTGGGCTGCAGCAGCGGAACAATCAGCAGCAGTATCACGGCCCAGATGACCACCTGGCTGAGCACCGACAGCAGCAGGTTGGTAAGGAGCAGGCGCCACAGCACCGACAGCAAGGGCATCTGCACCCAGTCGAAGCGCCGGATGAGGTAGCGCAGCCCGTGCGAGATGCCCACCAGGGTGGCGGCCACCACCACCTGGATGAGCACGATGCTGAGCGAGAAGCTGCGGGAGAACATGGCGTAGACCGCCACGCCGAACACGCCATACAACCCCCAACCCAAAAGTTGCAGCCGCCAGTACTGACGCATACGCCGGGCTGAATCGGTCATGAGCAAAAAACGATGGGCTTCGGGAAGAAAATTAGCTCAGCTCCAAGACGGCGGGCGAGTAGCTGCCTTTGTTGCGCTGATACGCCACGAGCAGCACCACCGCCAGCGCCAGCAACGACCCCGACACAAATACCGGAATCAGGTACAGCTGATCCACGGACACCTGCAGGCCGATGAACATGCAGCCGAAGGCAATCAGGCCCGCCCACACGGCGTACGCTTTCTGGTTGAAAAACCACGCGTAGGGGAAGAAGTGGGCCCCGGTGATGATGCCGTAGCTCATGATGAAGTACTGCGGCGCCTTGATGTACACGAAGATCAGGAAGGGGAAGTAAAACAGCTGCGCGAAGTTCAGCCACAAGCCCAACGGGTCCAGCGGGTTGTTCTTCAACGTCCAGGTGGTCTTGTAGACCTTGGAAAACAGCCAGGCCAGCGGCAGCATGGCCCCGCCCATCATGAAGGTGAACAACGCTTTCTGCGACACGCTGTACGGCAGTGCCCAGATACCGGCAATGGCGGCCCAGAGCAAGGTGGCCGCCGTGATAAAGTCGACGCCGTTTTTGGCCTTGACCGACAGTTCCAAGCGCAGGGCGTCGAAGTCTTGTTGCGTTACCATAGCCGTGAGGGAGGGTAGGAGGTGAAAAGTTAGTGGCCGGGCGGCTTTACCCCGCAGGGCTCAGGAAAGACTGCGAATAAAGCCGCCCGGCAAGGTATTTCTATTTTTTGGCCAGCGCGTGCTGCTTCAAAAAGGCGTCGGTCTGGGCGAAAAACCACTGCGTATCGTCCCACATCAGGAAGTGCTTGCCGGCCTCCGACATTTCGATGCGGTGCTGGGGCAGCTGCGCGTACTGCTGCGCGAAGATGGCGCGGGTGCTTTCCTTGGTGGAACCGTACGCCTTGTAAGCGGCCCAGGCGCCGAGCACGAGCACCGGCTGCTGAATGCGGCCCAACTCGCCGCGCAGGTCGGTGGTGTAGAGGTCGTACATGGCCTGGGCTACGGTGCGCGGGTCAGAGAGCTGGCCCCAGCGCATGGCGGTGGTCTGGCGGGCCGTGTCGGTAATCAGGCCGGCCACCATCTGGCGCTGCTGGGCGGGGCTCATGCGGCCCTGGCTCATCTGCTGACGCATGCCCTCGGCCATGGGCCGGGCCGTTTCGGCGGTCAGCGCCGGGTTCTGCACGCCCGCCAGGAAGGGCAGCGAGTCCACGATGACCAGCGGGCCCACGGCTTCGGGCTGCGTGGTGCTCATCCACAGGCCCAGGAAGCCGCCCAGGCTGTGGCCAATAACGGCCGGGCGCTGCAGCTTCTGCGCCTTGATGTAGGCCAGCAGCTGGTCGCGCACATTGAGCAGCAGCTTATCGGTGCTGGCCGGGGCGGCCGCGCCGCCGAAGCCGGCCAAGGATACCACGTGGCACTGGTACTGCTGCTGGTAGCGGGCCACGGTTTCGTCCCACACCGCGCCGGGGCAGGTGAGGCCCGGAATCAGGAGCGCCGGGCGGCCCTTGCCCACCACGCGCACCGTAAAGGTGGGGTGCTCGGCGGGGTTGTCTTTGGCCGAGGCGGCCAGCGGAGCAGCCGGGGCGGCAGCGGTAGCCGCGGGCAGGGCCGCGGTGGCGAGCAGCAGGGCGGCGCAGAGGGGGCGGAGGGCGGTAGCGAAGCGTTTCATGGTCATCAGGGAGTTTGGGGCGTGGTTGATGATCCAAAGGTGGCGCCGCGCCGCGCCGGGCGGAAGCAAAACCTGGCCGAACGGTAGGGCGTCGGGCCGAGTGGCAAAAAAGCCGGGCCGAATGGCGGCCGCCGTCAGGGCAGCCGGTGGCGCAACAAGCACCGCCGGCCGGCGCCCGGCACTTCACAGGGCGGCCCATGCCGCAGCATTACCCGCGCCGGCACCAACGGAAAACGCGCCGCCCCCAACACTTGGCAGGAGGCGTTGGGGGCGGCGCGTTTGGATTTTACTGTAAAACTGGTGGCGAAGCCGGGGCGTTGTCGTTCGTACGGGAGCGGTGACGCCGCCCTACGGCTTGCCGGGCGCAGAACGCCGGACTTGCGGGCAGACGCCCACCGGCTACTCCGCCGTCGAGGTGTTGGCGTCGGGGCGCTGGTCGCCGCGAGCTGCGGGCGCGCACTGCTTATTGGTCACGCGGCCGTCGGCGCCGAACGTGATTTTGATGGGTTGGGTATCAGTCGCGCTGCCGAACAGGTACGACCACGTATGGCCGCCGTCGGCGGTGGCGTCGTCGCCGGTGGGGGCGCCCATGGTGCGGCGCACCTGGTCCTGCGTCATGCCGATATCCACCTTCAGGCACTGCTCCGCGTTTTGGAAGCTTTCCTGCGCGGTGCACGCGTGCAGTACCCAGCCCAGCAGCACGAGCAGCATCAGGCCCAGAAGTCGTTTGGCTAGCATCGGGGCGGAGCTAAAACAGTTTGCTGATGTCCTCGCGCAGCGTGTCGATGCCGCGCTTCAAGTCAGTCCACACGCTGCCGCTTCGGTCGTCGTCGGGGTGGCTGCCCTGGTCGGCGGCCCCGAGCTGCTCGCCCAGCTGGCGGCGCTTCACTTCCAGGGCCGCAATGTGCTCGTGGTAGTGGTGCGGCGCGTTGGCCGTGGTGGCGTTGGCGCGCGCGTGCAGGGTCTTGATTTTCGAGTCCAGCTCTTCCAGGGCCTGCTGCAGCTCGGCGGTGCTCAGGTGGTGGGGCGCACGCATGTGGTCGGGGTTGGGAACGTAAGTCATAGCGGTAAGCAGGAGAGGGGCCGGCTCGGGTCCGGCGGTAAAGCATTGTACTGGCCTTCGGGCCGAAAAGATGCTTGCCCGTGTTACCAACCTAAGGGCAACCGAAGCGTAACGCGCCCTTCACGGCCCGGTCGCAGCCCCGCGCTAGCTTTGCCGGCGTTACCGCCCGTCGTTACCGCCGCCCATGCAACGCGTTCTTGCCCTAGTGTTTACCCTGGCGCTGGCCGCGCGGGCCGGTGCCCTCGCGCAAGCGGGCCACCCATCAGCCAGCAGCACCATCACCGCTGCCGAGCCGGCCGCCGCCGAAAGCAGTCCGGCCGCCCCCCCCGCACCGGCCGTCTACCACGTGGCCGAGGTAATGCCCGCGTTTCCGGGCGGCGCGGCCGCGCAGCAGGCGTTTCTGCGCGACAAGCTGCGCTTTCCCGACGAGGCCCTGCGCCGGGGCCTGTCGGGCAAGGTGCTGGTGCAGTTTGTGGTGGATGAGCGCGGCCGCATTCAGGACCCGCAGGTGGTGAAGGGCCTGGGCTACGGCCTCGATCAGGAAGCCTTGCGCTTGGTGCGCATCATGCCCTGGTGGACGCCCGGACTCATCGGCGGACAGCCCGTGCGGGTGCAGTGCACCCTGCCCATCGTGTTCAGGGCCCTGGAATAAAGCTTGTAGATGGCTGAATGGCTGAGCGGTTAAATTATTGGCCGTGCAAGAGCTGAAAAAGGCCTTTCCTGCACGAAAAGGGCCTTTTTGTTGTAACCCGGCAGCCATTCAGCCATTACTGATACACGCCCCACTGCCGGGGCAGGCCCAGGTCGCGGGCCAGGGGGGCGGCGGCGGTGCTCCACAGGTTGGTCAGCAGCTCATTCACGGCGTCGGCCAGCTCCAGGTGATAGTCCACGTCAAGCTTCTCGGCCAGGCGCAGGGCGGTATCGGCGCGGCGGGCCAGGTGGCTGAGCAGGGGTTGGGTGATGCCGGTGAGGCGGGCCACCGAAGCGGGCTGGTGGCGAAACACGTTGTTGAGCAGGCGCACCGTCAGCTCCACCTCGCCAAACTGGTCGCCGGTGATTTTGCCGTGGTAGCCGATCTGGTTCTGCAGCTGCCGCAGAATGAGCAGCAAATCGTTGGGCGTCTGGTGGTAGCCGCGCACCGGGTCGTCGAGCCGCTCGCGCAGGCGTGCCCGGCGCTCCTCCAGGCCGTCGGGGCCTTCGAGTAGGCGAAACTGCAGCTGCTCGGTCAGCACCTTGTCCTGGCAGACGAGGCGCACCAGCAACTGGTCCTTTTCCTTCTGGGGGAGGTTGAGCAGGGCTTTGCGCAGGGCGGGTGACAGGGAAGGCATCGAGCCGGAGAATAAGCGTACAAGTAGTCGGCCTTTAATAACGCAAAAAAGGCTCTTTTGGCTCCAAAAAGGACAATAACCTAGCGCCCCAGCCGCGGGGCGGGTGGCCCGGCGAGCTGGCAAGTGCCGCGCGGCCCGGGCTACCGGGGCGCCGGCGCGTGCTCGGGCTGGTCGGCGGCCACGTCGCTTTCGGGGTGCACCACGCCGGCCAGGGCCAGCTTGTTCTTCACCTCGTCAAACTCATTTTCGCTTTTGGCCACCACCACCGTCGCCACCGCGTTGCCGATGATGTTGGTAATGGCCCGGGCTTCGGACATGAACCGATCCACGCCCAGCAGCAGGGCCATGCCCTCCACCGGAATGGTTTTGGTGGCCGCCAGCGTGGAAGCCAGCACCACGAAGCCCGAGCCGGTGACGCCCGCCGCGCCCTTGCTGGTGAGCATCAGGATGCCGATGATGGTGAGCTGCTGGCTCAGCGTGAGCGGGATATGGAAGGCCTGCGCCAGAAAAATGCTGGCCATCGAGAGGTAGATGGTGGTGCCGTCGAGGTTGAACGAATAGCCCGTCGGGATGACCAGCCCCGCCACCGAGCGGGAGCAGCCGTAGGCCGTGAGCTTGTCGATGAGCCGCGGCAGGGCCGACTCCGACGACGAGGTGCCGAGCACGATCAGCAGCTCTTCCTTGATAAAGCCCAGCAGCCGCCAGATGCTGAACCGGTAATACCGCGCCACCAGCCCCAGCACGCCGAAAATAAACAGGGCCATCGTGAGGTACACCGAGGCCATGAGCTTGGCCAGCGGCAGCAGCGTACGCAGCCCGTAGGTGCCGATGGTGTAGGCCATGCCCCCGAAGGCGCCCAGCGGGGCCAGCTTCATCACCATGCCCAGCACCGCAAACAGCACGTGCGAAAGGCGCTCGAAGGTGCTGAGCAGCGGGCGGCCCACCGCCTCGGGCACCCGCGTGAGGGCCAGGCCAAAGAGCACCGCCACCAGCAGCACCTGCAGCACCTCGCCCTGGGCAAAGGCGCCCACCAGGTTTTCGGGCACGATGTGGGTGAAAAAGGCCACCCAATCCATGCCGGCGGCCTGCTCGGCGTACTTGGCGGTGGCGCCGGCGTTGGCGCGGGCCGCGCTGGTGTCCACGCCCGCGCCGGGCTGCACCAGGTTGGCCGCCGCCACCCCGATAACCAGGGCCAGCGTAGTGATGATTTCGAAGTAGAGCAGGGCCTTGCCGCCCACGCGCCCCACCTTCCGCAGCGAGCCGATGCTGCCGATGCCGAGCACCACCGTCAGGAAGATGATGGGCGCGATGAGCATCTTGATGAGGCGGATAAACGTCTCGCCCACCGGCTTCAGGGCGCTGCCCACGGCCGGAAACAGCACCCCCACGAGCACGCCCAGGGCAATGGCGGTAAGCACCTGGAAGGTGAGGTTGCGGGAAAGCTGCTTCATGCGGGAGCTGGAAAGGCGCAAAATAGGCAATGCAGTGCGGGGCAAAGGGATAAGCGAATAGAAGATAGGAGGCAGCCCAAAGACACAAGCCCCCGAAACAGATAGTTTCGGGGGCCGAGGCAGGCAGGTAAAAGCCGCCATTAATATAGAATTCCGCTAAACCGAACGCGGCTGAAAATCAAATTCAAGCGCGGCGGCTACAGCCGCTATATCCCGCGCCAAGGCCTGTTCGGTGGAACTGCTGTTCTCCCCGTCGCCGCCCCAGTGGAGCGCTACAGCAAGTGGTGCGGCTTCGTCCGTAACCCAGACTGCGCCCGAGTCGCCAGGGCGGGAAATTTCGTTGTTCGCTGCGGGCTTGGCGGGGTTGGGGGCGATGCGTACGTTGATGCCGTTGACGCCGCTCACAAAGCCGTAGGTAACCCCCGTTCGGGCCCCTGATTTGGTGACAAACATCCCGACCAGGGGTTGGGCCATCCCCACGACGGTCCCGGGCACGTCCAGCAGAGCGCATACGTTCGAGCCACGCGCGTGCTCCACCGCAAACACCGCGCAATCAAGCTTCCGGTTCCATTTCAGTAGCCGACCGATACGGTACTGGCTGTTGTTGGGCTTCCACGCCGGCTGAACAATGGCGTCGTTACTGCGACCCCGGCGGCGCTTGACGACGTGCCAGTTGGTGAGCCCCCACAGCTGACCATCGGCCCGGCTAACGACAATCAGGCCGAGCGTACCCCGCCCTTGCAAGTTGACGTTGGAGATGCCTACACCGCCAATGAGAGGGGCGCGCAGTTCTTCTGCATGTTCCATGGGAGCGGACTGTATCACGTCGACGGGCACGCCTTCCAACACCGTCGGGAGCGTTTGGGCCGGTTCAAGCTCGTCTTGGGCAAACTTGCGTACCACGTAAACTAGAATGGAAATGCGGCTGGTGTCTAGAATGCCTCGTTGTGTCGGGTAGCCAATGGCTACTTCGGTGACGCCATCGTACTTCAGCAAATCCTTTCTATGCTTGTCGAGTACTGCCAGATAATTGGCTTGCTCTTCTGCGGATAGTTGTTTCATACATTTAAAAAAATTTAAACAGTTGTTAATCAAAGATATATTGGGGATATAGGCATCCGTGGCAGCACTGATTTTTGGTTGCAGGTGATGGGCCGTCAATCTACGTGCGGCCAGCCCTGTAAGGTGTCGGGTCCTGGGATGTTGGTGCAGGTGTTGCCCTCGCTGATGCGTGTGCGTAAGGCGTAAAATGCAGAGGCAGCATCTGCTCTGCTTCCTGCTGGAGAGTGCTCGGCTCGTAACCAAGGAGCATGCTTTGAAAATGCCCCGCCCAACCCCGGGTGGGGCTTTCGCGTTGGCGGGTACGTGTTGTTCTTCGAGTTGATTGTTGCATGTCCGACCGCGCCGCGCTGCCCTTTTTCTTGCTCCTGATATTGCCCGGGGGGCTGCGCGCGCAGTCCGCCGCGCCGCCCGATACCACCCGGCCGGTGGCCCTGCCCGAGGCCACCGTGGTGGGCTACGGCCAGCGCCTGCCGCTGCGCCGCACCGCCGCCGCCGTGGGCGTGGTGGACGCCGCCGTGATTGGGCGCTTCAACGAGGCCTCCCTGGCGCAGGCCGTCAACACCCTGCCCGGCGTGCGGCTGGAGGAGCGGGCCACGGCCAGCTACCGCCTGAGCGTGCGCGGCAGCACGCTTCGCTCGCCCTTCGGGGTGCGCAACGTGAAAGTGTACTACCACGACATCCCGTTTACCGAAGCCAGCGGCAGCACCCCGCTCAACCTGCTCGACCCGGCGCTGCTCGGGCGCATCGAAGTTATTAAGGGGCCGGCGGGCAGCGTATACGGGGCCGGCACGGGCGGCGCGGTGCTGCTCAGCAACCGGCGGCCCGCACCCGGCACCACGCGGGCCGAGGTGGGCTTTGCCGCCGGCTCGTTCGGGCTACGGCGCTTCTCCGCTACGGCCGAAACGGCCGGCAGCGCGGGTGGCCTGCTACGCGTCCAGTACGTGCGCCAGGAGCTGGACGGCTACCGTCAGCAAAGTGCCCAGCGGCGCGACGTGCTGGCCCTCGATGGCGAAGTGGCCGCCTCCGAGCGGCAGACGCTGGCGCTGCACCTGCTGTACACCGATCTGCGCTACGAGCTGCCCGGCGGCCTCACGCGGGCCCAGTACGCGCAAAACCCGCGGCAGGCCCGGCCCGGCACGGCCGCCGCACCCGGCACCGTGGCCCAGCGCACCTTCTACGCCTCGCGCACGGCCCTGCTCGGCGCCACCCACGAGGTCCGCTTCAGCCCGCAGATCAGCCTCAAAACCACGCTGTACGGCACTGGCAGCGTCATTCGCACGCCCTACCTCATCGATTTTGAGCGCAATACCCAGGTGGGTGGTGGCGGACGCAGCAGCCTGAACTACCGCATCCTGCTAATGGGCCGCCCGCTGCGCCTGACGGCCGGCGCCGAGCTGCAGACGGCCTTCGAAAACGCCCGCAACTACCAGAACCTAGCCGGCACGCCCGGCCCGCTGCGCTACGACGACGAAATCCGCACGCTCACCGGCTTCGGCTTCGCGCAGGCCGACTGGGAGCTGCCCTACGGCTTCATTGCCACGGCCGGTGCTAGCTACAACCGCCTGCGCTACCGCATCCGCCGCCTGCAGGACGCGCTGAACACGCCCGCGCAGCCCTACAACGTGACGCGCGACTTCCGGCCGGAGGTGTCGCCGCGGCTGGCTTTGCTCAAGGAGCTGACGCCGCTGATTTCTGCCTATGCCAGCGTGAGCCAGGGCTTTTCGCCGCCCACTGAGGAGGAAATCCGGCCCTCGGACGGTTCGCTCAACCAGGCCCTGCAGGCCGAGCGCGGCACCAGCCTGGAGGTGGGCACCCGCGGCACCCTGCTCGGCCAGCGGCTGAAGTTCGACGTGGCGGCCTACGACTTTAGCCTGCGCAACACCATCGTGGTGCGCTCCAACGAGCAGGGCACCCAGCTGTTTTCCAACGCCGGTACCACCCGGCAGCGCGGCGTGGAAGCAGCCCTGAGCGGCTGGCTGTGGCGGCCCCGCCCAAGCAGCGGCCCAACCCTGCCGCCGTCCGAACCCCTGTCGCCGGCCGGTCTGCACGGCTTTGTCAGCTACGCCTACAACCACTACCGCTTCGGGCGCTACGAGTCGGGCGGCAACGACTTCAGCGGCAAGCGCCTGACGGGCACCGCCCCGCACACGCTGACCGCCGGATTCGACTTCGCGGAGCGTCGGGGTTTCTACCTGAAACCCACCACCAGCCACCAGGCCCGGCTGCCGCTCAACGATGCCAACACCGAATACGCCGCCGGCTACTGGACCTTTGCGGCCCGCGCGGGCTGGCGACGCACCTTGTTTGAACGGCTGGAAACCGAGCTGTACGCCGGCGTCGAAAACGCCACCGACCGCCGCTACTCCCTGGGCAACGACCTGAACGCCTTTGGCGGCCGCTATTTTCAGCCGGCGCCGGGGCGTAACTATTACGGCGGCGCCACGCTGGGCTGGCGCTGGTGACGCCCGGTGGTGTGACGACTCTAAAAGTCGTGGCACCACTTCATTTACCCCGCGCCTTGGACCAGGATAGGACAGTACCAGCCGGCTTAAAATAAGTGGTGCCACGGCTCAGAGCCGTGGCACCACGCCAGTCAAATTCTTGACCCCGGCCGCTTATGGCCGCCACACCATGGTCAGGCCGGTGGCGCCGGGGTAGAGCATGGGCATCACGCTGTACTTGCCGGGCAGCGGCTTGCGGCCCCAGCGGTTGCGGTGGGTGAGGTAGCCCAGGTGCGCCGAGAGAATGCCCACGCCGGCGCCGGCCAGCACGTCGGACTGCCAGTGCCGGTCGTTGAGCATGCGCAGGGCGCCCACACTGGTGGCAATGGCGTAGGCCCCGACGCCGTACCACTGGCTTTTGTCGCGGAACTCGGTGTGCACGATGCTGGCGGCCAGAAAGGCCTGGGCCGTGTGGCCCGAGGGAAAAGAGTTGCGCGTGCTCCCGTCGGGGCGCAGGATCTTGGTGGTGTTCTTCACCGCGTAGGTCATCACGCCGTAAATGGCCTCCGATTTTACAATCACCAGCAGGGTGTTGATTCGGTCATTGCGGCCTTCCACGCCGGCCAGCTCCACCAGCGCCAGCTCGGCGTACGGCGCGAAAATCAGGTAGTCGTCGATCTTGGTATGGAAGTTCGGGAACTGCCGGCGGATGTCACGGCGCGCGTCGTAGCTGCTGTAGAGCCCGTTGCCGTTGATGGTGCTGGCCCCGTAGCCGATGAGCAGCGCCGGCACGGCCACGGCCCGCACCAGCTTGCCCCGGTACCAGGGCTTTTTCTCGGGCGCGGGCACGCCGCCGGGGTTTTCGTATTTCTTAATCGTATCCGGCGGGGCGGCAGCGGGAAAAGCCTGCGGAATCTGGGCCTGGGCAACTCCGGCGGTCAGCCAGAGCATGAGCAAGAAGGAGGGGAAAAGGCGCATAACAGCCGGCGTACGCCGGAATGCCGGACCACGTTTGAGGCAGCCGGGGTAGTGATTGACTGGAACTTGAGGTAAAGCTACGGCTCAATCGGCGTGTTCGGGCAGCACCAACACCGGCACCTGCGCCGCGTGTACCACGGCGGCCGTCACGCTGCGGTGAAACAGCCGCCCCAGCAGGCTGCGCCGCCGCGCCACCAGCACCAGCAGATCGGCGGGCAGTTGCTGCGCCGCCTGAGCAATACCGCGGGCCACGTCGGCCTGCACCAGCCCGCGCGCCTCGGCCGGTCCGAAGCCCGCCGTGAGGCCGGCCAACTGAGCGTTGGCGAAGGCGCGGGCCGGATCGGCGTGGGCTGGGTCGTCGGCCACGAAGGCCACGGTGAGGGCAGCCAGCCCCAGCAGGGGCTGCAGCGCCGCGGTGCTGGGGGTGCTCGGCAGCGGTTGGTCATCGACGGCCAGCAGGGCCCGCTGCGGCGGCACGGCGCCGGCGGCTTGGTCGGGCACCACCAGCAGCGGGCAGGGGAGGTGCCGCAGCAGCCCCAGGGCAGTGGTATGCGCCAACTCCTCGGGCTCCTCGCTCAGGTCGGGGCGCCCGACCACCACCACCGACACGTCGCGCTGGCGCACGGCCGCGCTTACTTCGGCCGCTACCTCGCCGCTGGTGACAGCCGCACTGGCGGGCAGGTCGGCCGGCAGCGTGAGCAGGCGCTGCCGCAGCAAGGCGTACGCGTCTTCGTCGGTTTCCACCACCGAAGAGGCGGTCAGAGCATTGGAGCTGAGCAGCGAGGGGCGTACGTGCAACAGCACCAGATGTGCGCCGCCGGCAGCAGCCAGCGCGGCCGTGTACTGCAGGGCATGGTCGGCGGCGGGGGAGAAATCAGTCAGGACAAGCAGGGTGAGCATGGCCGGGAGTGAGGCTGCGGAGGCGCCGACGGTGGCGCGCGTCCGGGGCCGTAGTTTACGGCTTGCGCGTGAAATGGCGGCGGCCTGTCGGATTTTTGTCGGGCGCTAGGTCTGCCCGCCGTGCATGCCGAACGGCTAGCTGGGCTCGGCCGGGGGGCGCAGGGCCCGGGCCAGCGGCACGGCCAGCAGCGCCCCGAGCACCGGCGCCGCTAGGTACAGCCAAAGGTGTTGCAACTGCCCACTCACCAGCGCGGGGCCCAGCGAACGGGCCGGGTTCATGGACGCGCCGCATACCGGGCCGGCCACCAGGGCTTCCAGCATCACCACGGCCCCCACCACCAGTCCCGCCGTGATGCCCTTCTCGCGCGCCCCCGATGAAACGCGCAGCACCACCAGCATCAGCAGCAGCGTAAGCACCGTTTCCAGCACGAACGACTGCAGCAGCGGTCCGGAAGGCAAAGTGCCCCCCAGCGTGGCGGCGGCCGGAAATAGCCCCCGCAGCAGCAAGCTGCCCCCTACGGCACCCGCACACTGCGCCGCAGCGTACGCGGGTACCAAGTGCCACCCGAAGCGCCCCGCCGCCGCGAAGGCCAACGACACGGCCGGGTTCAGGTGCGCCCCGGATACCTCGCCAAATGCGTAGATGAGGGCCAGCACCACCAGGCCCCAGGCGCCAGCAACGCCGGCGTGCCCCAGCGCTCCGCCGTAGAGCTGGTTCACCACCACGGCTCCCGTGCCGAAAAAGACCAGAAACCCGGTGCCCAACAGCTCCGCCAGCAGTAGCCTGGGCCAGGCCGGCCAGCCGTTAGCGGCCATGCAGCGTCGCCTCAGCCCCGACCACGGCGCTGCGGCGCTCCAGCAACAGCGTATCGCGCCACCGGTCGCCCATCCGCCCGATTCGCTCGCGGCGACCTACCAGCCGAAAACCCGCCGCCTCGTGGAGCCGCACGCTGGCCTCGTTTTCCGGAAAAATGCCGGCTTGCAGCGTCCACATGCCGTGTTGCTCAGATGAAGTCACCAGGGCCTGCAGCAGCTGCCGGCCCACGCCCTGGCCGCGGGCCGCCGCCGCCACGTACACGCTCACCTCCGCCACGCCTCCGTACACGCAGCGCCCCGACACGGGCGACAGCGCCGCCCAGCCCCGCACCTGGCCAGAGGCATCATCCAAGGCCACGAAGCGGCTGTGCGCCAGGTGGTCCTGGTCCCACGTCGGCCAGTCGGGGGCTGCCGTGGCGAACGTGGCGTTGCCGGTGGCAATGCCGGCTTCGTAGATGGCGCGGGCTTCGGGCCAGTGCACTTCGGAGAGGGGGCGGATAGCCATGTACGGAGCGCCTCAGTCGCGGAGACCGGCGCGGTTAGCGTGATGAACAGCGCGAATATACACGCCCGGGCGTGGCAGACTGATGGCCACGGGTCGGCAACTCCTAAGACTAGCCCAAGCGGTAGCCTCCCCACGCAAAAGGCCGCCCGGCCGCGGCTTCCAGCAGGTGCTGGAAGCCGCGGCCGGGCGGCGTAATCGTCTCGCTGTGGGCTAGCGGGTGCGGTTGGTCGGGTCGAAGCCCGCGGTGTCGTCGCTGAGCGTGGGCGGGCGCGGCGTCTCGGTGTCGTCGCTGCCGTCGGAGTAGATCCTGTCGGCGGTGTTGCGAGCCATAATCTGCCCGTGGGTTTCCCGGTTGAGCATGCCTGTGCTGCCACCCTCGGTGTTGTTGTTTTCTTCGGCGGGCGTGGGGCGGTCCGCTGTGTCGGGGCGCTGCGCCGGTTGCTTGTTGGAGTTATCGGATTGCGGAGGCTGAGGTGTCGATGCCATGGTTGCGGATGTAAATGAAACGTAAAGTAGTGTACGCAAAGCTGGCTGGCAGGACCACGCATGCACGCCCCGCGCCGGGGCGTGCATGCGGCGCTCAACGAGCTTATTCGCCGCGGGCGTTGCGGTTTTCCTCGCCGGGCACGCGCTCTTCGTTGCCGAGGTGCTGCGAGGCGGGTTGGTTCAGGCCCGACGTCAGATCGGAAGTGTCCGCGTCCGGGGCAGGTTGGTCGAGGATCTGCCCGTAGGTTTCGCGGTCCAGCATGGATTGCGAAGTGCCTTCGGAAGCCTCCGTCGCTGCAGATGTAGACTGCGGCCGTTGCGAATCGGCAGCCTTCTCAGGTTGGTTGGAACTCATCGGAGTAAGGGAAGGATGGTGTGAAAGGCCAGCCGTCTGAGCTGCCTAATCTACCGGGTAGAGGCTCTTGCTGGCCGGGTCCATGTGCTCCCAGTAGCGCACGCGTACGGTGGCGGCCGGCCGACTCGTCGCTGGCAGAGCTGCCGTCGGCGTAGCGGAATTGGTGACGGTACTGATAGCGGTCGGGCGGGTCAGGGAGGACTCGGCGGTGGTAGTGGGTGGGTTCATAAAAGGGGAGTGAGAAACACAGCGGTGGGACGCCGGCGCTTGTGCTTATACGCAACAGCCGGCTGAACGGACGAAGCCCGCGCACCGTACTCGTGAAGGCGGGTGCGCCTTGTGCCGCCCCTCCCACCGTTTTCATTCTGGCCATGCACATCGAGCACCAATCCGAAGACCAGACCTTTTACCTCACCAGCCACGGCTACGAAGGCGAGCTGTCGTACAGCCGCCCGCAGGCTGATTTAGTTGACATCCAGCATACTTACGTCGACGAGGGGCTGCGCGGCAAAGGCGCCGGCGAAGCCCTGGCCAAAGAGGCCTTGAACTGGGCCCGGCAGCAGAAGCTGCGCGTACGGGCCAGCTGCCCCTTCGTGGCCAAGTTCGTGCAGCAACACGCCGAATACCAGGACCTGCTCGAAACGGCCGGCCGCCCCGCGCAGTAGTTGCCACCCGGCAGGCACCAGCCGGGTGGGCTCCTGGGATGTGTGTACCCAGCGGCGCGGCGCAGAATAAGCGCCCTGGGCCTGCTTGAGTGGGCCGGCTCCGGCGCCCAAAAAAGAGGTGGCTTTTCGGCCGATCATCAGACCAGCCGAAAAGCCACCCGAAGGGTAGTGCACAGGGCCGCGACTACTGCTTCAGTACTTTCAGCTGCCGCAGGTGGCCGTCGAGGTCCACGGTGAGCACGTAGAGGCCGGGCGCGGCGCGGCGCAGCGCGGTGCTGAGCTGCTGCTGGGCGGCGGCGGCCGGCATGGTTTCCGAGCTGCGGTAAATGTCGCGGCCCGTGGCCGAGCGCAAGGCCAGGCGCACCGGGGCGTGCTCGGGCAGGCCCGTCAGGTGCACCTCGCCGGTGGTCGGGTTCGGGAAGAGCGCCAGGGCGGCGTCGGCCGCAGCCACGTACTGCACATCGGAATAAGTGGCCGTGCCGTCGCTGTCCACCTGCCGCAAGCGGTAGTAAGCGGCCACCGGGGCTTCGGCATCAGCGAAGACGTAGGCCTGGGCCCGGGTAGTGGTGCCGTGCCCGCTCACCACGCCCACCCGCCCGAAGCGGTGGCCGTCGGTCGATTTCTCCACCTCGAAGCGGTCATTGTTTTTCTCCTGGGCCGTGGCCCAGCGCAGCTGCACCGTGCGCGGCCCGCGCCGCTCGGCCCGGAAGCCCAGCAGCGACACGGGCAGCACGGCGCCACCCGTGCCCACCCCGAACGAGGAGAAGCTATTCACACCAGCGGCCGTGGCCGTAAACGGTCCGGTGCCGCTCACGGCGGCCGTGCTGCTCCACGAGCCCCAGCTCACGCCGTTGTACTGAAGCACGGTGGCCCGGCTGCGGTCAAAGCTGGCGCTTTCGTCGGCGGCGTTCCACTGCAGCGTGAGCGTGCCCGTCAGCGGGCCGCTGGGCGTCACTTGCCAGGTGCGGCCCACGAAGGCGGCCGCCTGGGCGTGCGGAGCGCCGCTGGTGCCGTTTTGCAGCGTGCCGCCGAACACGCGCACCGCCACGTCGGCTGCAGTGCTGCCCGTGTTCTGCAGGGTGAGCGGGGTGTAGCTGGCCGCGGTGCCCACCGGGTACAGCAGGGTGGCGCCGGCGGCGGCCGGGCGCAGCAGCGCGCCCCCGGTCGGGGCGTCGTTGGTCACCACGTAGCGCGCCGCGTCGGTGCCGGCCAGCGTGGCCGTGGCGGTCAGCGTCAGCGACTGGTTGTCGAGCAGCAGGCGGCCGGTGGTGAAAGCCAGCGTGCCCGTCACGATGGCGGAGCTGAGCAGGCGCACGTCGGCCGCGTTGTTGATGGTCAGGTGGTTGAAGCTCAGCGTGCCGGGGCCTTCCAGCGTTTGGCGGCTGCTGCCGGCCAGCTCCACGGTGCCAGCCGCCGCCAGGGTGCCCGCGTTGCTGAGGTTGCCGCTCAGGCGCAGCGTGGCCCCGGCGGCCACGGCCAAGGTGGCCCCGGCTTCCACGGTGAGGTGGCGGGCTTGCAGGGAGCCAGTGCCCAAGGCCGGCATCACCATGCTGCCGGCCGGAATACGCACGTCCACGCTGGCCGAGGGCAGCAAACCGCCTTCCCAATTGCGGCAATTGGTCGGGTCGGCCGTCAGGTCGTTGCCCGACCACACGGCCACAGCCGGCGCGGCCGGGGTGGCGCGCGCGTCCAGGGAAGCCGGAGCCACGTAGCTGGCCTTCACGAAGCAGCGCTGCCCGGTGTAGGTGGCGGCCGCGTTGCGCACTTTGAGCGTGAGCCAGCCGGTGGCGGCCGGCGTGTAGCTGCCGATGAGGGCGGCCGCGCCATCGGCCGCGTGCAGGCGCAGGCCCTGGGCGTCGTGCAGGCTCAGCGTAAGTTGGCGGCCGGTGTTGGGCAACTCGGGGTACAGCTCGTAGTTCACGGCCTGCCCGCTCCGCACGAAGATCTTGCCCACCACGCGCGTGTTGGTGGAGTAGTCGGGCAGGCGGCCGCCCTGGCCCAGGCTCTGGCAGTTTCGGTCGCCCAGGTCGTCGGCCATTTCCCACTCCTGCTCGGTGCGCACGCTGCGCGGTGGAGCGTAGGCGGCCCCCAGGTTTTCGGGGCCCCACACCGAGTAGCCGCGGCGGCCCTGGGCGGCCGAGCCGTTGCAGGGCGGGGTGTTGATGTTCACGTAGCGTTTGCCGTCGCCGCCCGTAAACACGGTCTTCACGTCGTTGCCGTTGGCGCCGGAGTAGTCCTTGAGGCGGGTGCCGGCCGCAAAATCCGTTTCCACGGTGTGGTTCTGCCACTGGTCCCAGCTGTCGTTGATGCCCACGAGGGCCCGGGCGCTGCGCTCGATGACCAGGTGGTCCTGGGCTTGCCAGCGCACCCGGTAGGCGCCGTCCTTGAAGCGCAGGTTCTGGTGGCACCAGATCAGGTTTTCCAGGTCGGGGCGCACCGGCAGGTCGGTGGCGGAGGTGGGCAGGTGGCTGAAGCGCTTGCCCGTGCCGCCCACGTTGAAGAGGTCCTCGAAGAAGATTTGCGGGGCGCCGTCCACGGCCAGGGCCACGGCGTAAGCGGCCGAGAGGCGCGGCTCAAACGGGTCGATGTGCGGGGCCAGCTCCGAGCCGGTGTTCCAGCCGGTGTAGGTGCCGGTGGCGCTCAGCTGCGGCCGGAAGGTGTCGTGGTTGTTCACGAAGGGCACCGTGCGGTGCACGTACACGGCCGAGGTTCCGCTGCCGTATTGGGCCACGCGGCGGTCTTGCTGGCGGCTGGGCAGGCTGCCCACATCGAAGTTGCCGCTGCCCGTCACTAGCCCGTACAGCCCCTCGCGCAGGCCAAAATCGAAGGTGCCCAGCATGAACTCCGAACCGCCGTTGCGGGCGTTTACGTCGTTCACGTAGCCGTCCAGCTCGGCCTTGCCGCCCACGTATTCGCCTACGTTGAACATGGCCTGGCCGCCGTTGGCCCAGCCGTTCAGGTACTTCAGGTTGTAGCTCCAGTCCTGCTGGGCGGCGTAGCTGAAGTGCTTCACGGCATCCCAGCGGAAGCCGTCCACGCCGGTTTGCTTTTTAAGCCACAGCAGCCAGCTGCGGGCTTCGTTGCGGGAGTAGTCGTTGGATTGGGCGGGGTTGTAGGCGGCGGGGTACTGGGCGAGTACGGCGCTGCTCAGCCCGCCGTAGCCGTTGCCGGCTCCGTCGTCGCCGTAGCAGAAGTCGGGCCCGAACATGGGTTCGGCCAGGGCGCCCGAGGTGCTGTTGTGGCCGAAGTGGGGATGAAAGTTGGCGTAGTTTTTTGGCCAGCGCCCCCGGCGGGTCAGGTACTCCGCCGCAATGCTGCTCTCGTGGGCCGCCGCCGGGCTGGGCTCGGTTTCGGGGGCGGGCGTGGCGTAGCTGGCGTAGCGGAAGCTCTTGTAACCGGCGTTGCTCTGCGTGGAGTAGGGGTCGGGGTCGTAGCCGCCGTAGCCGTTGGTGCCGCCCGCCCCGTCGGCGTGGTTGAGCACCACATCTTGCACCACCTCAATGCCGTTGGCGTGGAGCACCGCAATCATGCGCAGCAGCTCGTCTTTGGTGCCCACGCGGGTGGTGGTAGCGCCCTTCTGGTACTTGTCGCCGAGGTCGTAGTGGTCGAAGGGCGAGTAGCCCACGTTGCTGATGGCATCCTTGTTTTTGGAGACGGGCGGAATCCACACCGCGTCGATGCCCATGGCCTTGAGGCGCGGCGCCAAGTCAGCCAGGTAGTTGGCCCAGCCGGCGGGGTAGTTGGTGTTCCAATAGTCCCACCAGAAAGCCTGGAGCACTATTTTTTTGTCGGTTTGCTGGGCCCGGCCCGACAAGCCCGGCAACAGCAGCAGCAGCAACAGCAGCCAGCCACGGCCGCAACGAGCGTAAGATTTCAGCATAGGTGGTCAGTGGGGTGGGAAAACGGGGTAGTCCGCGGCGCAGCGGGCGTTGCGGGGTGGCCAAGTTACGATGCTGCAGTCGGGCTTGCAAACGCGGTATAGTCTTGCTGGTCAAGTGTTAAGCGGGGTTAATATTGCGCCGTTTGTTTGCTGGTTCGCGCGCGTTGCCTACCCGGTGCGGAGCTGGCGCGCATGCCCCGCCCCGGCCCTGCTTTCGGCGCAAAAAAAGCCTCCCCGGCACTACCGGGGAGGCTTTTCGAACAAATGGCCGAGCAACGCCGAAGCGGGGGCTACCGCTGTACGGCCACGCGGGCACTGTATTGCACGCCGTCCACCGTGACGCGCACGGTGTAAAGGCCGGCCGGCAGCACCGGCAAGGTCAGCGCCGCCGCTTCTGCACCGTTGAGGGTGCGCTGCGTGCGCAGCACCTGCCGGCCCAGGCCGTCGTAGAGGCCGATGCTGGCGGCGCGGCGGCCGCTCAGGCCGGGCAGGCGCAGGTACAGGGCGTCGGCGGCGGGGTTCGGAAACACCTGAATGCCAGTGCCCAACGCGGCAGCCTTCGCCGTGCCCGTAACGGTGCAGGCGGTGCTGGTGTGGCGGCCCAGGTCCGCAAAGGCATCCACCCCGGCGGCCTGCCAGCCCGCAGCGGCAGTGGTCCAGTTGGTGCTGCCACCGCCCACCGTCGCGAGGCGGCGCAGGGTGTTGTTGAGGGTGGTGCCGCCGGCTACGGGCCAGCTAAGCTGCTGCCCGATCACGCCGATGATGTCCAGCGTGTCGGTGCCGTTGAAGAGGGCCATGGCGTCGTCGCCGTTGAAGTCAACCACTGTGCTGGTAGCGTTGGCCAGGGCCAGCACCGCCGCTACCGAACCCGGCGTGGCTACCACGTAAGTGCCGCCCGGGGCGATGGTGCCGCTCAGGCTGTAGGGCGCCTGGGGCGTGCGGCTGCCGTTGGCGAAGCGCAGCAAGCGGTAGCCGGTCAGGTCCACCGGGCTAGCCGAAGGGTTGTAGATTTCCACGGCGCGGGTGGCCCCGCTCGATTCTACGTACTCGGAGAAGAACAGCTCGTCGCAGCCGCCGCTGCCGGGGGCCGGGGCGTCATCGTTGGCGATGGTGTGGGTGTACGTGCGGTTGACGGCCAGCACCACTGACGCATCCGAGGGCGTGCCCAGCACGAGGCGAACCGTTTCGTTCGGCTCTACCTGGGTGTCGCCGTTGACTTCCAGTGAGAAAGAAGCCGTCTGGGCGGCCGCGTTTTGGAAAGTCACGCTGCCCACGGGAATGTTGTAGTCGCCGGGGCTGCTGGCGGTGCTGGCGGGGTCCACCGTCACGGGCACGGTGAGGGGGAAGGCGACGCCCGTCGTCACGCCCGAGAGCGAAACGATGATGGTGTGGTTGGTCAGGCCGCTGTTGCCTTCGGGGCTGCTGGCACCCGTCGTGAAGAACTGCACCTGGGCGGGGTTGCCGTCGTCGTTGCGGATGGTCAGGTCGTGGGTGTTCGGCGAGCCAACGGAGAGACCGGCCGAGGTGGTCTGCAGCACCAGGCGCACGGTTTCATCGGCTTCCGGCTGCGTGTCGCCGTTGATGGTCACCGCCACGGTCTGCGAAGTCTGGCCCGCCGCGAAGGTTACCGTCTGCGGGCTGAAGGTGTAGTCGGCAGGCGAAGTGGCCGTGGAGCTGGCCGTGTTCAAGCCCACTTGCACCGTCACGGCGGCGGTGGGCGCGGGGCTGACGGTCAGCGTCGCGGTGTAGGTGGTCGTACCGCTGTTGCCTTCCGCGGCGCTGCCCGTAGCGGCAGCAAAGGAAACCGTCGGGCCGGCCGGCGCAAAGCCCCAGGCGCGGGCCACCAGCGAGGGGTCCACGATGTAGGGGTTGAAGTTGCCCTGAGCCTTGGCGGCGCGGCGGTTCCGCTCCCGCTCGCGGGCGTCTACCGGGTCGGCCAGGTGCCACTGGTAGAGCGTTGGCAGGTCGGCCAGGGCGGTAATCACGTTTTTGCCCGGGTCGAACGTCTCGTTGGCGTGCATGGTATAGAAGTAGAACGCCGTGCGGGCCAGGTTGCCCTTGTGGTCTTCGCGGGGCTCAAACATGCTGTTCGTGTCCTCGCTCCATTCCGCGATGTTGGTCGTCGGAATAGTGCTTTGGCTGACGGTGCCGCGCATCCAGGTTTGCGTCTGCGCGTCGGGCAACTCGCCGAACGGGTCGCTGCCCCGGTTGGAGTTCCACTGCGTGTAGGTAGGGTACAGGTGGTGGATGTCGGAGCGCATGCGGCTTACCTCGTTGAACCACGACTGCGGAATGCTATGCTCGCAGTTGATGAGGCCCACGTTGGCGGTGCTCACGCTGGTCGAGTCGAGGGTTTTGGGCACCGAATAGCCGGAGTACACGCAGGTCAACTGGTTGTTGAACACGTCCACGTAGTTGTACATTTTGCCGCGGGCGTCGCTGTAGCCCAGGTCCACGCGCAGGCCGTCGTACCAGTTTTGGCGCAGCCAGTCCCGCAGGGCCACTCCCTGGAGGTTGGAAGGAGCAGCCGGCGGCAGCACCTGAGCCGTGGCCGAAGCCAGACCCAGCCCAGCCGCCAGCAGTGCGGCGAAGAAGTGTTTCATGCGGTAAGCGGGAGAAAAAAAGGGAAGAAAAACGTCGGCAAAAGTGCGCAAATCATTTAGTTAGCGAACCATGTGGGTACAAAAAAAGCGGCGGGCCACGATGATGTTTTCGTGACCCGCCGCGGCGGAATGGCTGCTGGCCGGGAGAATTACATTTCCGACTTCGCTTTCATCTTATCCTTCTTGGCCTTCATTTTGGTTTCTTTACCCGGCTTCATGCGGCGGCCTACGCGCATGTCGTCGGCCGAACCGGTGCTCATGGTGCCCGTCGACGAGTCCGTGGTGCCCATTGGGGCCGTAGTGGTGCCGGTGGAGCTGGGCGTGGTCGTCATCGTGCCCGTGCTGTTGTTCATCGAGCCCGAGGTGCCGCTACCGCTCATGGTGCCCGAGGAGTTCATGCTCGGATCGGTGGTCGTGCCGGTGGGGGTGGTGGTCGGAGTGGTCGTGGCGGGCGTGGTGCTCATCGTGCCGGTCGAGCTCGGGGTGCTCATGGTACCGGTCGAGCTTGGGGTGGTCGTGCCCGTGCCCGACGAGGAGTTCATGCTCCCCGACGTGTTGCCGGAGTTGTCCATGGTGCCCGAGGAATTCATCATCGAGCCGCCGGTGGAGCTACCCGACGAATTCATCGAGCCGTCCATGGTCGAGCCGTTCATGGGCTTGACCTTCGACTTCATTTTGTCGCCGGCTTCGGTTTTACCCTTCATCTTGGTATTGCCGTTGTCGTCGTTTTTGGTCTTGGTCTTGGTGCCGTCCATGTCTTTCGACTTGGTTTTCTCTCCGTCGCTCGAGGTCTTGGTTGTTTGGGCTTCGGCTACGGTACACAGGGCCAGCGTCAGGGCTAGGGCGGAAATGGTTTTTTTCAACATGGCGAGTCAGGGTTGGGAGTGTGGAAAGGAACGGTAATCGGGCTGTATACGCAGCCAAAGCTATAAGGGTAACGGCCGTGGTTTCGGCGCGCCCGCCGCCGCCGCACGGCGGGCACAAAAAAGCCCTCCCCGGCGCACCGGGAAGGGCTTTGGGCACGACGCCGCGCGGCGCGGTTAGCGGCCCGGCATCAGCACGGTATCCACCACGTGGGTGACGCCGTTGCTCGATACCACGTTGGGAATCGAGACGGTAGCCATGCCGCCTTTGCTGTCGCGCAGCATCACGGCGCCGCCTTTCTTCATTACGGTCAGCTTTTCGCCTTGCACGGTGGTCAGCGTCTGGCCATCGGCCAGGTCGGCGGCCAGGTAGCGGCCGGGCACCACGTGGTAGGTCAGTACGGTGGTGAGGGTTTGCTTATTTTCAGGCTTCACCAGCGTTTCCACGGTGCCGGCGGGCAGCTTGTTGAAGGCCGCGTTGGTGGGCGCAAACACGGTAAACGGGCCGGCGCCCTGCAGCGTCGGTACCAGATCGGCGGCTTTCACGGCCGTCACCAGCGTCGTGTGGTCGGCCGACCCCAGCGCGTTGGCCACGATGTCCTTGTCGGGCGTCATCATGGCGCCGCCCACCATCACGCCGGCCGAAGAGCCCGCCATGCTGCCTGAACTGCTCATGCTGCCGCCGGTGGAAGAGCCGTTCATGGCCTTCTTTTCCTTCATTTTCATCTTGTCTTCCTTGGTCTTGGTTTTGGTCTGGGCCAGCGAGGTCGTCGACAAACCAGTACTCACGACCAGCAGGAGGGCTGCCGCGGAAAAAACGTGCTTCAACATGGGTTTAGGGATTTGGTGTGGTTGGAATTGTGGTGGATCTACGGCGTTGCGCGGCAGTCGGATCGGGCTTCCGCTATATATCGCAGCAAAAGCTGCTGTACGCGACCCAGAGCGGGAGAAAAGCCGGCGAGCTTGCGCGCAGGGCGTGGGCCGCTACGCCTGATTGCCAAGCCCGCAAAAAATCAGCCCCCAGGGCTTGGCGCCGGATGGCAACAACGGCCCACGCAAGCCCACTGGCGCGGCCGCGCGGCTATGCCGAGAATCACCCTTTCCTAAAGACCATCCTGCGGCGAGAAAGCACCGGTGCACCGCTCAGGCGCGGCCCACCGGGTTCAGATCCGAAGGCGGCGTGAGCGGCGCCGCATCTAGCTCCTGCGGGTGGTCGTCCAGGCCCGTTTCCCGGTGCGCGGCAAAGTACTGAGCAAGGGCTTTTTCGCCCACCAGCCAGAACACCACCGGCGTCACGATGATATCGAGGAAGGTAGAGGAGAGCAGGCCGCCCAGAATCACGGTGGCCACCGGGTACAGAATTTCCTTGCCTGGCGCGTCCTTGGCCAGCGTGAGCGGCACCAGCGCCAGGGCGGCCACCAGCGCCGTCATGAGCACCGGCACCAGGCGCTCCAGGGAGCCGCGAATGATCATGTCCTTGCCGAACGTCTCGCCCTCGTGCTCCACGAGGTGGATGTAGTGCGAAATCATCATGATGCCGTTGCGCGAGGCAATGCCGGTGAGGGTGATGAAGCCTACCATGGAGGCAATGCTGAACGTGCCCCCGGTGAGCAGCACCGCCACCACCGAGCCGATGAGGGCCAGCGGGATGTTGAGCATGATCTGGCCCACCATGTAGCTGGACTTGAAGTGCGAGAACAGCACCAGGAAAATGCCGGCCAAGGAGAACAGGCTCAGCCAGAGAATCTTTTGCGAGGCCGACTGCTGGCTCTCGAACTGCCCGCCGTAAGTCAGGTAGTAGCCCGGCGGCAGCTTCACCTGCTGGCTTACTTTCTGCTGAATTTCCTTCACCGTAGAGCCCAGGTCGCGCTCGGCCACGTTCAGCGAGATGGTGATGCGCCGCTGGGTGTTTTCGTGGTTGATGGTGTTGGGCCCCGGCTCGTAGCTGATGTCGGCTACCTGGCTGACGGGAATCAGGGCCCCGCTGGGCGTTTCGATGCGGGTCTGGCTGATGGCCGTGATGTCGTTGCGCTGGGTTTCAGGCAGCTTCACCACTAGGTCGAAGCGCTTCTGGCCGTCGAGCATCTGCGACACCACCGCGCCCTGAAACAGCGTTTCCAGGTCGCGCACCACTTCGCCGCGCGCCATGCCGTAGGCGCGCAGGGCCTCGTCGCGGGGCCGGATGAGCAGCTGCGGAATCTGCACCTGCTTTTCCACCTGCAAATCCACCACGCCCGGCACGGTGCTGGCCACCGCCCGAATGTCGTTGGCGTAGCGGCGCAGCTCCAGCAAATCGTTGCCGAATACCTTGATGGCCACCTGCGCCCGCACGCCCGAGAGGAGGTGGTCGAGGCGGTGCGAAATGGGCTGGCCGATGTTCACGTTCACGCCCGTAATCAGGCTCAGCCGCTGGCGCATGTCGGCCAGGATTTCGTCGCGGCTGCGCATGGTTTTGCCCTCTTTTTCCAGCTCCTCTTCGGTCTTAAAGGCCACCTCGATTTCCGAGTTGTTGACCGATTCGGCGTGCTCATCCAGCTCGGCGCGGCCGGTGCGGCGGGCGGTGTAGGCCACTTCCGGAATCCGCAGCATCTGCTGCTCGCCCAAAGTGCCCAGCTTGTTCGACTCAGCCAGCGAAGTGCCCGCCGGCGCCGAGAAGTTCACCGTGAGCGAGCCTTCGTTGAAGGGCGGCAGAAACTCGGTACCGAAAAACGGCACCATGGCCGCGGCCATCACAAACAGCAGCCCGGTGGTGGTCAGCACCAGCTTGGGGTGCGTGAGGCCCCAGTGCAGCAGGCGCGTGTCTTTGCGCTTGAGCCAGCGCACCAGCGGTCCGTCGGTTTCGGGGTGGTCCATCTGCTTCATGCGCGGCAGCAGGTAGTAGCACAGCACCGGCGTGACCGTGAGCGAGACAAAGAGCGAAGCCACGATGCTGGTGATGTAAGCAATGCCCAGCGGCGCGAAAATGCGGCCTTCCATGCCCTCCAGCGCAAACAGCGGCAGAAACACCAGCACCACGATAATGGTGGCATATACGATGGAATTGCGCACCTCCGACGACGCGGCGTACACTACCTGCAGCACCGGCTGCGGCCTGGCCTTTTGCTTGTTTTCGCGCAGGCGCCGGTACACGTTTTCTACGTCCACGATGGCGTCGTCCACCAGCTCGCCGATGGCAATAGCCAGCCCGCCCAACGTCATGGTGTTGATGCTGATGCCCACAAAGCGAAACACCAGCGCCGTGACTAGCAGCGAGAGGGGAATGGCCACCAGCGAAATAAAGGTGGTGCGAACGTTCAGCAGGAAGGCAAACAGCACGATAACCACCAGAATGGCCCCGTCGCGCAGGGCCTCTTCCACGTTGGTGATGGACGAGTTGATGAACTCTGACTGCTTGAACAGGCGCGTGTTTACCTGCACATCCTTCGGCAACGAAGGCTTCAGCTCCACCAGGGCTTTTTCCACCGCTTCGGTCAGCCCTACCGTAGCCGCGCCCGGTTGCTTCTCGATGCTTAGAATCACGGCCGGGCGGCCGTTTACGCTACCGTCGCCGCGCTTGAAGCGCGCCCCGAACTCCACCTTGGCCACGTCGGCCACCCGCACGAGCGACTGGTCGCGGTAGCCCACGATGATATTCTCGATGTCCGCGACCGAGCGCAGCCGGCCCAGGTTGCGGATGAGCACCTCGGAGCCGTTGCGGTCGATAAAGTTGCCGGTGGTGTTAAGGTTGGAGCGGCGCAGGGCGTCTTCCACCTGATTCACGGTGATGCCCGTGGCGTTGAGCCGGGGCATGTCCAGCAGCACCTGGTACTGCAGGTTGTCGCCGCCGATGGGAATCACCTGGGCCACGCCCGGAATGGAGAGCAGACGCTGCCGCACCGTATAGTTGGCCAGGGTGCGCAGGTCGGCGGCGTTGGTTTTTGGGTTGTCAGCTGAAGCAGCCGCGCCGGCCCCCTGGCTTTTAACGCCAACCTTCTCATCCACCGACAGCCCAACCAGCATGATCTGGCCCATCACCGAGGAAATGGGCCCTAGCACCGGCGTGATGCCCTCCGGCAGCTGCTCGCCGGTGGTTTGCAGCTTCTCGCTCACAATCTGGCGGGCCGTGAAAATGTCGGTGCCGTAGTCGAACTCCACGAACACCATGCCCAGGCCGATGGCCGAGTTGGAACGCACCGCCGACACGCCGGTGGCGCCGTTCAGGGCCGTTTCTACCGGCAAAGTCACCAGGGCTTCCACTTCTTCCGGGGCCATGCCCGGCGCTTCCAGAAACACGGTCACGCGGGGGCGGTCCAGGTCGGGCAGCACATCCACCGGCAGCTGGCGCGAGGTGTAGGTGCCCGCAATGACCAGCCCCAGGGCAAAGGCCAGCATCAGCAGGCGGTTCTGCAGCGCAAAGCGAATGATCTTGTCGAGCATGCCTACTGATTCAGGTAGATGGATTTGAGCTGGTAGGTGCCCTGGGTTACCACGCGGTCATTTTCGTTGACCTCGCCCTGCACCAGTACGGTTTGCTGGCCGTTCACGGCGCCGGGCTGCACGTAGCGGATCTTGAAGTGCTCGGGCTCGGTGTGCACAAACACCACGGGCTTGCCGTTCAGGTCGGTCACGGCCGCGGTGGGCACCACCAGCTGTTTGCGGCCCTGCTCGCCTTGGCCTAGCACCTGCACGTTCACGGCCTGGCCGGGGCGGTAGGCACTGCCCTCGGTGGCGTCGAGCTCCAGAATGAGTTGGCGGGCCTGATTCACGGGATTTACCACGTTGCTGAACACCACCAGCCGGGCCGGCACCCCTGCCTGGCCCTGCAGGCCCTCCACCCGAAACCGGGCGCCGGGCGTCACCTTGGCCAGGTCCTGAGCAAACACCTGGGCTTCCACGCGCAGCTTGCCGGGGTTGATAACGCGGAACAGCTCGTCGCCCTGGTTTACCTGCTGGCCCACGGCCAGGTTGAATACGTCCACGGTGCCGCTCACGGGCGAGGTAATGGTGGTACGCCGTTGCTGGCCCTGCCCGTTAAGAATGGCCGCGTTCTGCCGGGCTTGGCGCAGGCGCAGCTCGGCGGCCACCACGTCCTTGCGGGCCGCTATATCGGCAATGCTTTGCAGGCGGGCGTAGTCCTGCTGAGCGGCGCGCAGTTCGGCCTGGGCGTTGGCGCGCTCGGTGCTCAGCCCGATTTGCTGGGTAGCGTCCAGGGTTTGCTCGATGACGGCCAGCGGCTGACCGGCCCGCACCGCTTGCCCTACCTGGGCCGAGAGGCTTACCACCCGGCCGGTTTGGGGCACCACAATGCGGCCTTCGCCGCCGGCCGCGGCCGACACGGTGCCGTAGAGCGTGGCGCGGCTGTAGGAAGCGGAGTAGGTCGCCAGCGCAGTGCGCACCTGAAACAGAAACTGGCTTTCCTTGGGCAGCAGCACCTCGTCGGCGAGGGCCGTGCCGGTGCTGGCTTTGGCCGCTTCGCCGTGGTCTTCGCCGCCGTGGCCAAACACGGCCGCCGGGGGCGGCAGCAATACCGTCAGCACGAGGCCGGCGGCCGCCGAAGCAGTCAGGAATTTATGCGCGGTTTTCATACACGGGAGACGTTGGGGTGGATACCGGGGGTACGGCGCGGCGTCGGCGCAACAGCAGCGCCGTGAGGCCGATGCCCAGGGCAAAGGCCCCAATGAGGGCCAGCACGACTTTCCAGGAAGCGAATAGCGACGAACCCGCGGCTGGCTCGGCGGCCGCCACGGGCAGTTTCTCGCCCACCCGGATGCCTTCGAGCAGCAGCAGATCGGCCCGCTCCCCGGCCACCACGTTCAGGGCAAAGCTGTAGGGCTTGTTGGCCGGAAACTCGCCCTCCACCAAGTAGATGCCCGGCTCCTGTTCCGTCACGGCCCACTTCAGGTTGGCGTCTTCGGGATTGGTGAGGGTAAGCTTGGCGCCCTTAATGGGGGCATTGGTGACGTAGTCGGAGAGAAACAGGCGCAGGTCGGCCGGCTCGCCGCCTTCCAGCGGCTCGAAGCGCAGCAGCACTTCAAACTGCTCCGACAGTGCCGCCACGGAAAAGCTGGTGGCGCCGGCCGGGGTAGAGGCCTTGGCCTCGTCGCCGTGGTCTTCGCCCCCGTGGGCACGGGCCGCGCCGCTCAGCAGCAGGAGGCCCAGCAACAGGATCAGGAGGTGTTTCATGTTAGTCGCCCCGCAGGTAAGTGAGTTCCACCAGGGCCTGACGGTAGTCGCGGATGGTGGTCAGGTAGGTGTTCTGGATGGTGAAGGCCTGGTTCAAACTCTGAATCAGCACCAGGTAGCTGATTTCGCCGGCCCGAAACAGGCGCTGCGACTGGCTGATGATGGCCCGCGACTGGGGCAGGCCGGTTTGCTCGTAGTAGCCCAGCGAAGCGGCAAACTTGCGCGAGTCGGCCAGGGCCTGCTGGTATTGGGTGCTAAGCTCCAGGCGTTGGGTCTGGAGCTGGTAACTGGCCGCCTGGCTGCGGGCCGTGGCCGCCTGCAGCTGCGCGCCGTAGGTCCAAAACCAGATGGGCACCGACACGCCGAACTGAAAGCGGTACCGGATGGGCGAGTTTTCAAAGCCCTGGTTCTGATAGCCCAGGGTAAGCGCCGGCGTGCGCCGGGCCCGCACCAGGCTGATGCCCGACTGGCTCAGGGCCACGTTCTGGGTGGCCACCGCCAGCGTGGGGCTGCGCACTAGGGCCGTGCTGTCGTCGGAGGGCAGGCCGCTGAGCAGGGAGCTGCCCGCCTGGGCCAGCTCGGGGCCGCTGCGGCGCAAATCGGTGCTGGTGGTCAGCACGTCATCGGGCCGCCCCAGCAGCAAGCCCAGCCGCCGCCGGGCAGCGCTCAGGTCGGCTTCGGCCTGCTGCCGCTGCACGGTTACCTGCCGGGCCTCGGCATCGGTGCTGATGCGCTGCAGGGAGGTGACTTCGCCGGCGGCATACAGCCGCTCCGTGGCCACGCGCAGGACCTGAAACAGGCTGTCCTGGTAGGTCAGCTGCCGCACCTGGGCTTCGGCAAACTGCAAGGTGAGGTAAGCCAGCCGCGTGTCGCGCAGCACGGTGGCGCGGCTCACGTCGCGGTTGCGCTCGGCCAGGGTCACGCCCGCTTCGGCTACCTGGCGCTGGCGTCGGTACACATTGGGCAGGTCGATGGTCTGGACCACGCCCGGCGCCCACATTTCGCCGGTGGGAGCCGCCCACAGAAAATCCGGATTGGCCGGCGCGAAGCTGCCCCGCTTAAGGGCGCGCTGCTCGGCTATTTCCTGCTCACTCTGCCGCAGCCGCGGGTGGCGGCGCAGGCTTTGGGCTTCGGCGCTGTCGAGGCTGATGGGCGTTTGGGCCTGGCCCGCGCTGCCGCTCAGCAGCAAGGTCAGCAGGGCCAGCCAGCCCAGGAGTACATGCATTCCAGGGTACTTCATAGCATCAGGGGAAAGCCGCCCCCGGGGCCGCCCGGTGCAGGCAGCACCGAGCGGCTAGGGCGGAGCCGGGCACTCAGCGCCCGGCCAACGGGCACTTACGACTTCTTCACCAGGGCCATGCCGCACTTGGGGCAGCTGCCGGGCTTGTCGCTGGCACTACCTGCGCAGTTCATGGGACAGGCGTAGCTCAGGGCTTTGGCTTTGGCGGCGGTACTGGCCAGCTTGTCGAAGCGGGCGTTGATGGTCTCGGTGCCGCGACGCAGCGTGATGATGGCCGTGGTGGGCGTGGCCCCAGCCGGCAGCTGGGCGCGCAGCTGATTGTCGCCGAAGGCAGCCAGCTTCACGGTGGTCGTCTTGCCGCCCTGCTGCAGCATGGCCGTGCCCGTGAGGCCTTTGTTGGACTGGCTCTGCTCTTTGTCGTCGAGCAGGTACACGGTCATCTGGCCGCCCTTGAGCAGCAGCTCCACGTGATACTTGCCCGCGGTGCGTACGATGCCGCCGTGGGGGGCTGCGTGGGCGTGGGTTTCGCCGGCGGCGTTGTGGCCGTGAGCCGCCGCGCCGGGCTTGTGGCCGTGCTGGGCTGAGAGAGAAAGGGGAGCGGCCAGCAGCAGGGCGGCGAGCAATTGCAAAAGCTTCATGGGAGGGAGCAAAAAGTAAGTGCGAGGGATTTAGGCCTTCACGTTGATGGTGAAGTCGCCGGTGCGAATCTGGCCGCCGTGGTTGAACTGCAGGAAGACGCGGTAGAGGCCGGGCTTTTCGAAGCTGGTACCGAAGCCAATGGCGGGTCCTTTGTCGGCCTGGTCGTTGGGATGCACGTGCAGGTACTGCTCGGTGTCTTCGCTGATAACGACCACGTGGCCCAGCGCGCCGAGGTAGTTCTCCAGGTCGGTGACGGGCTGGCCGCCTTTGGTGATGTTGATTTTCATGCCCAGCAGCTGGCCTACTTTCAGGTCTTTGTCAAAGGACAGGGTGGCCTGGTAGCCGTCCTTTTCCCACTGCATGTCGTCGTTTTTGAACTTCACCGGGGCGTAAGCGGGGCCTTTTACCGTGAGGGGCTGGCGGCCCAGCTGGTGGCCGGCGCCGGTGGGCGTGTAGTCCTGAAACAGCACGTACTCGCCGCCCTTGGGGAACGTGTATTTCACCTTGTAGTCGCCGTCGGCAGTGTACTCCGGGTGCTCGTGGTAGAACTGCCCCAGGTCTTTGCTGACGATGATCAGGTGAATCTTCTTTTCGTGCACCACATCCAGCGGCACGGGTACCGCGGTGTTGCCCGCGTCCAGGGGCTTGAAGGCCAGCGTGGTGGGCTGGCCGGCGGTAGGCTGAGCCGGCGTGGCTACCAGCTGCATCTGGTAGGTCTTGCCGTTGCCCACGTTGTCGTTGTGCTCCAGGTTCATGCCGCATTTGGGGCACTTTTCGCCAGCCTTGGTGCTGGTTACCTCGGGGTGCATGGGGCAGGCGTAGGTGTGCCCGCCGGCGTGCTCAGCCGTGCCTTCGGCCGAACCGTTGGTCGGCGTCGTCACGGTATTGGTGTCGCTGCCGGAATCGGTATCCGACGAACAGCTGGTGGCGGTAAGCAGGCCGGCGAGGGCCAGCAGGGAAAGAGGAAGGCGGTACATGCGAAAAGAAATCGGGGTTGAACAGAAGAGGGAAAGGCCACCGCCCGCAGGTGCCGGCTCATGGATTGCCGTTGTTGCCGGGGCACGGTACCAGGCACGGCGCCACCACAGCGCGAGGGCCGGAAAGCGGGCGGCGAGAGGGTTTCGATGGATAGAGGTACCCGTTTCCCGGCCACCGCGCTGTGGTGGCAGGCAAGGACTCCAAGCAAACAGGGGAAGCGGGGGCGCACCGCCAAGGCGCTGGGCAGCAGGTACGCCAACGCCAAGGCCCGCCCCGGGACATAGCACAGCTATGCCAGGGCGAGCCTTGGCGCGTCAACGGAATCAGACCGTCAGGGACCGAATGAAAATCCGGATGTCAGGGATTTTGGGCGGCAGGTGCTTGCGCGGCACCAGCACCACCGAACGGGAACGGTCCCAGCGACCTGCGGCTGGCCGGAAGAAAAAATCCGACGCTACCGGCAATAGGGCCGGAGCCGGCGCGAGCAGCTGCTTTTCGCCGGGCGTCGCGAGCGACTTAAAAACGGCTGCCGAGTTGTCCTTGCAGCAGTCGTGCGAACCAGCCGATTTGCCCGGCTTGGATTCCGACTTCTGCTGCGCATGCTTGGCGTTGGCCGGCGCCGGTTGCTTGGTGGCGTGGCCGTGGCAGCCCGCATGCGTGGGCTTGCCCACGGGGGGCAAGGTCTTGGGCACCGGCGCCGCCACTACCGGGTTGATGACCGCGCACCAGCACTGTCCTACGAACACATTGACGAAGACGAGCAGAAAGCTCGTCGCCAACAGTCGTCGGAAAGGGAACAGGCTACGGAACATAACGGGAGGGAGGCTGCCGCAAAAATAGGCTTCTTCCGCATGAAAGAAGACGGGTCCTGTACAGCAGTAGCCAAGAAAGGGTTTCCCAACGAGGAACCCTTACCTGCCCATCGCTCAGAAAATGCGCGTCCAGATCCGGGGAAAACGGCTTTAGGCCTGAACGGCAGCCCGGCAGGCGGAGCTTAGGGGGCCAAATTATATAACCCCCAAGTCGAATTTTATAAACTACCACGCGCTGGGGCAGGGCGGAATTATGCAAGTCTGAGGACGGATTCCGTACCAACTTCGGTCGGTAGCGGCCGTTCCTTTGTAGGGTGCTAAACGGCTCGATCAGGACCTTGTACGAGCGTTCAGCGCCAGCCGTCAATTCCTGCCATGGAGCCTACCACAAAAACCGAAACCCTCGACATTGAAGGCATGACCTGCGCCTCCTGCGCGGCCTTCGTGGAGAAATCCTTATCCCGCACACCCGGCGTGCAGCGGGCCATGGTCAACTTGGCCACCGAGAAAGCCACGGTGGAATACGAGCCCACCCAAGCCTCGCCGGCCACGCTGAAAGCAGCCGTCGTCAAGGCCGGCTACGGGGTGGCAGAGCGGGCACCGGCCACCAGCGCGGCGGACCGGCAGGCCGAACTCGATCGGCAAAAGGCACTGGCGTACCTGAAGCTCAAGCGGCGGTTCGGGGTGGCCGCCGCGCTGGCAGTTGTCATCATGCCGCTGAGCATGCTCATGCTGTGGCCCGCCCTGATGCAGCGCGTGAACATGCAGGTGCTGAACTACGTCCTGCTGCTGCTCACCCTGCCGGTGCTGCTGTACAGCGGCCGCGAGTTCTACGCTTCGGCCTGGAACGGCTTCAAGCACCGGGCCGCCAACATGGATACCCTGATTGCCGTGGGCACCGGCGCGGCCTTTCTCTACAGCCTGGCCGCCACCGTGGCGCCGGGCTGGTTTATGCACCGCGGCCTGATGCCCGAGGTCTATTACGACACCACCGCTACCATCATTGCCCTCATCTTGTTGGGTAAAGTGCTGGAAATGCGCGCCAAGACCCGCACCTCGGCGGCCATCAAGGCGCTGATGGGCCTGCGGGCCAAAACCGCCCGCGTGGTGCGCCCTAACGGGCAAGAGATGGACGTGCCCATCGAGCAGGTGCAACTGGGCGACGTGGTGATGGTGCGCCCCGGTGAGAAAGTGGCGACGGATGGGGTGATTGAAGAAGGCCACTCGGCCGTGGACGAGGCCATGCTCACCGGGGAAAGCCTGCCCGTCGAGAAGAAAGCCGGCGACCCGGTGTTTGGCGCTACGCTGAACAAGACGGGCTCCTTTCGTTTCCGCGTCACCAAGGTGGGGGCCGACACCCTGCTCGCGCAGATCGTGCAGCTGGTGGAAGACGCGCAGGGCAGCCGCGCGCCCATTCAGCGGTTGGCCGACCAAGTCAGCGCCGTCTTTGTGCCCACGGTCGTGGTCATTGCCATTCTCACCTTCGTGCTCTGGTTTGACCTGGCACCCGTGGAGGCCCGCTTGCCGCTGGCCTTGGTCAACTTCGTGGCCGTGCTCATCATCGCCTGCCCCTGCGCGCTGGGCCTGGCCACGCCCACGGCCATCATGGTGAGCACCGGCAAGGGCGCCGAGCACGGCGTGCTCATCCGCAACGCCGAGGCCCTGGAAAAAGCCCACCGGGTCAATACCGTGTTACTCGACAAAACGGGCACCATCACCCGCGGCGAGCCGGCCGTGACGGACGTGGTACCCATCCCGGGCCAGGACACGGCCCAGCTGCTGGCGGTAGCGGCGGCCGTCGAGCGACAGAGCGAGCATCCGCTGGCCGAAGCAATCGTGCGCCACGCCGACGCGCAACAGGCGCCCGCGCGTTCCGCAGCCGGGTTTCAGGCCGTGGAAGGCAAGGGCGCTGCTGCCACCGTCGACGGCCAGCCAGTGCTCATCGGCAACGCTCGTCTGCTGGCGGAAGCAAGCATAAGCCTGCCTGTTGCCTTGCAAGCACAAGCCGAAGCGCTGCTGGCCCAGGCCAAAACAGTGCTCTACGTAGCCATCGGTGGGCAAGCGGCAGGACTGATCGGGGTGGCCGATACCGTGCGCGAAACGTCGGCGGCCGCCATCCAACGGCTGCAGACCCTGGGCCTGGAGGTGGTAATGATGACCGGCGACAACCCGCAGACGGCGGCCCAGGTGGCCGCTCAGGTAGGCATCACGCGCTACTTCGCCGAGGTGTTGCCCCAGGACAAAGCCGGCAAGGTGAAGCAGTTGCAGGCGGAAGGCCGCACCGTCGCCATGGTCGGCGACGGCATCAATGATGCGCCGGCCCTCGCCCAGGCCGATGTCGGACTGGCCATGGGTGGGGGAACCGACGTAGCCATGGAAGCGGCCGGCATCACCCTCATGCGCTCCGACCTGAACGGGGTTGTCACGGCCATTGCCCTGAGCCGGCAGACTATCCGGACCGTCAAGCAAAACCTGTTTTTTGCTTTCGTCTACAATACGCTGGGAATTCCCGTCGCCGCGGGGCTGCTCTATCCCTTCTTCGGCGTGCTGCTCTCGCCCATGCTCGCGGCCGGGGCCATGGCCCTGAGCTCGGTGTCGGTTCTGACCAACTCGCTGCGCCTGCGTGGCTTTTCCCCGCTCAAAAGCTAAACCGTTATGGATACCGCCGAAATCTTTGTGACGCTGGCTGGGGTCGGCTTGGCCGCCTTCGTCCTTTGGTACTTCTTCTTGGCGGCCCGCCAACCGGTCCGCGCCGCGTCCTCGTCGAGCGGGGTGCAGCAGGTGGACATCACCGTGCAGAGCGGCTACGCGCCCGACGTGATTGAGGTGGAGTGCGGCACGCCCGTGCGGCTGAGCTTTTACCGCGACGAGGAGAACAGCTGCTCCGAAGAACTGCTCCTGCCCGCCTTCCGCATCCGCCGCGACCTGCCCGCCTTCCAAACCACCCACATCGACCTGCTGCCCGATAAGCCAGGGCGCTACGAGTTTACCTGCGGCATGGGCATGCTGCGCGGCCACTTGGTGGTCAAGTAATGCCCACGGGTACGGAGCCGGCGGCCTGCTGCGATACTTTTCAGTGTCCATGGAGCTGTCGGCCTTTTTCCGGGGTCCAGAGCCCGGTTGAACCGCTCGGCGCCTGTAGGTACTCTCCGGTCTACCAACCGGGATATTTAGAAAAGAAAAACCCTCTCTGCGCTGTGCAAAGAGGGTTTTTTGTGGTCGCGCCAGGACTTAGCAGAGGGGTAGAGGTTCCCAAGGGTTCCTACGCAATCCGGGCGGGCGACGTGTGCAGGCGGTTGCCAGGGAGCGGGTGGGAACCGCCGGGAAGGCGTTGCCCCCAAATCTGCCACCCGTTTTTGCCACCCTTTTTTCAGGCCACGTGCCGGCGCAAGCCCGGCGACTTGCGCACGAACTCCTGCAGCAGCTTCAAGGTGTCCACGCCCACGTAGTGGTTGAACGCCTTCTCGGTGGTGTGGCCGGTGGCCTGCATCACCAGGCGCTGCGGCACGCCCTGGTAGAGCTTCAGCGTGACGAAGGTCTTGCGGCCGATCTTGGTCGTGAGCGAGAGGCGCTTGATGCCGGCCAGCTCCTGCACGACCTTGAGAAAGTCGTTGACGCGGTAGCACTTGGGCACGAGCAGGGTGCCGCCGGTGCGCGCCTCGTACTTGCGGGCCAGCGCCACCAGGTGAAACAGCTCGTCGTCGTAGAAGGGAATGTAGCAGAGATGCTGGTTTTTGCCGGCGCGCAGGTGAATCAGCTGGTCCTGCTTGACGTGCTGCCAGCTGAGCAGGTCCGCGTCGCTGATGCGCAGGCCGGTGTAGACGCACTCCAGCAGTTTGTCGCGGGCCAGCTCCACGTTGGCCGCCCACTGCTGAAAGCTCCAGCGGGCCGCGTCGTTGCCCTTCTCGTGGGTGGCGCCCCGCAGCTCCAGCAGCCGCTGCTGCACCTCGGCGGATGCAAAGTCCAGGGCCTGCAGGCGGCGCAGCTCCGCTTCGGTCAGCGCGTCGACGCCCACGTACACCGAGGGGGCCACGAACTTGCGGTAGCGGCGGTTCACAGCCAGGTCCTGCTCCTCGCACCAGGTCAGGAAGGTGCGCAGCCGGCTGATGTGCTTGCCGAAGGTGTTCAGCTCCTGGCCCAAGTCTTCGAGCACGTAGCGGCGGAACGCGTCGTAGAACTCGGGGTTCATGCCCGCCAGGGTCGGCTCCTGGCCGGTGGCTTGAGCAAACTGCTCGAAGCGGTGCTGGGTGGAGCGCAGCGCCTCGATGGTGCGCGGCGGAATGGGCCGGTAGGTGCGCGGGTTGACCTTCTGCTCGTATTCCTCGATCCAGCGGCTCATGAGCTGAAAGAACTCGGGCCGTTCATCCGCGGGCTCTGCGGGTGGGGGAGCTACCGCATCCTCCTGGGGCTTGAGGACGGCCTCCACGGCGGCCAGCAGCTCGTCTTCCGTCAGGCGCCGGCGCTGCTGCTCAGCCGCGTCCTGGGCCAGCTCGGCGGCGTTCTGGATGGCGTCCAGCTTGGGGTTAATCTGGGCGTAGTAGGAGCCTTTGATGGCTTTTACCCGGCTGTCGTCCGCGTCCCAGTGCTCGGGCCGGCACTTCTCGCCGCTGAAGACGCGCACGCGGTGACCCGCCCAGCAGATGGTGATTTGGATGGGGGCAAAGCCTTTCTTGGTAAGCTTGTCCTTGCGCAGCTGGCGGGTTATTTCCATTGGCTCAGCGTGAGCCAATAATACAACCGCCAACTCCCAAAATGGACGAGTTATCGGTTAAAGCCCGGAGTTCATTATTTCCCAAAACACCCAATGCGCAACAGTTTAGGCGGAGTGCTTCCGCTATCAGATACATCGACGCGATGAGCGCCCCAGCATCCCGCCAAATCAGGCTTATTTCGTTTTGGTATTTGGCACTGACCTTTTCGGGGCGAGCTGCATACCATATCATAACTCCCGACTCGGGATTTAGAACGGCTTCCGTGTATGTCAGGAAGGCATTAAGTCGATCATCCGAAATGTCTAGCAGGCATAGAGCATGCGCGACCGGGTCGTAGAGGCTGACCGTTCGCTCCACTGGAGAGATGATCAGTAAATCTATTGGGTGGATGCCGCCCGCAGAGGGTACATACCGGTGCTGGCAAAAAATAGCATCTGGGCCTTGGCTCATGGTAAGTGCCTTCGCGCTATACCATAAGAAATCGGCCAACTTCTCGTCTGCAATTTGCTTAAAACGACGTCGTGAAGCACGTGCGCCAAGCACCTTGAAGAACGATTTTTGACTCCGCGGCTCTGCTGGCGGGGGCAAATAAAATTTGTCCACAATGTGGTACTTGCCCCCGCCAACAACTGATTTTATGACAGTTCGAGGTTTTGGGTCAGCTAGAAGTTGAGTCAGACCCATACAGTTCGTGCATTACGTTTCGGTACTTGTTGCATCCCCGGCAGTTACCACAAGCATAGTCTGATTTGTGGCAGGAGTGGGCCCAAAATAACAGCTCTTCGGGGATTTGTGCCTGCCTAACCAACTCGGTAGAGGTCATTCCAATTGCAGGGGCACTTACCGTCAGATGACCCTCTTGGTAGGAGACGACATCATTCATCATGCGCACAAATTCCGGGGTGCCATCCTTGTGGAAGCCGTCATTGGCCACGGTTCCAATAAGAATTTCCGTCACCCCTAAGTCGATGGCCTTCATTGCACAAGCTGTTAGCAATAACTGATTACGATATGGCCACCACTCCGAGGCAGGAGCGAACGGGTTTGGGGCCTTGCCGGACAAGTCACCGGAGCCAATAGCTTCGCAATTGATCCTTAGCAAATGATGGTCGATTCCCAACTGCTGGGTGATTTGCGTGGCAGCGCGCAACTCACCCTGGTACGGCAACTGTCCGTAGTCGATGGTAATGGCTAGCTCGGGTTTCAACCAATAGGAAAGCGCTATTGAATCAATGCCCCCAGACAGTAGTATTGCTCGTTTCACGTCAACCAGTTCAGCGTGTATATGGCCGTCGAGAAGTCAGAGCAGATAACGCAGCCGGTCCCCTGCAGCATCTTAAGGTTTTCGGCCGTTTCATTTTGCACAAAAGCTACCACGGGGATGCCTTTTGCACGAGCATAGCCCAATTCGAAGAGAGTACCGGAATCGAGCCCGTCGACAATGGCAAAGACAGCGTCGGACTTATCGAGGGCTTGGATGTCTAGCGGGACAACGTCGTCCGCTAAGCCGTGGCCTACATCATGCAGTGGTGAGAACACAGTGTTACCCGTCTGCCGGAGGGATAGCCGACTCTCGTTGATCAGCCACCTTTCTGCCATGGTGAAGAATGGCCCAGCGAGGTAGACATATTTGGGCGTGCGCTTCTCAGAAGACAGCGGAGTTATCCCCAAAGATTGAAAATCCTCTGCCTCACTGGGGATATGCAGGCTCAGCGTTTGACAGTAGTAAGCTGTGGCACGTGACGCAAGGTCTGCCGCCTTATCAGGAGCAAGTTGCTGGTCCATCCAGTAATAGGCAAACGCGGCCGAGAAGACGTCACCTGAGCCAATGGGCCACACTGCCGCCGTTTTATAAGCGGGAACTGTCTTTTTTTGCGAGGCTTCAAACACCGTAGCGCCGGCAGCTCCCTGCTTAACTACTACTACTTCGGCTCCTCTGGCCAAAAGCGCCTGGCCAATCGAATCTACTTCCTCTTGACCAGTGAGCAGCCTCCCCTCCCCAAGGTTAAGGATAACAGCCAAATGCTGGGCAGTAGAGCCATTCTGTTCGAAGTGGGCCGGGTTGTTTGGAGATTGAGGGTCGTATACAACATACTCGCCGTGCACCACGGCATTCCCTTCCAACATGCCGAAACGAAGCAAGTGCTGTGCTGTGACACCCAGGTCATGCCGTTGCTCAACAAGCCGCTCTACGGATGGGTAAATGTAGGGCGTGGCGAGAGGATGAGTATACTCGAACCGGACGGTAGTTGCTATACGCTCGCTCTCAGAGTCTAGGTGTAGTGCTTTGGATTTGAAGGCCAATTCGCGCTGCTCATCAGCACCCACCAGCGTGACATATCGTGCTGCGCCCGCGAAATGGGAAATGACCTCAGCAGCGCGTAGCCCTGAACCATAAAGTTCATCCCAGTGCGGCTCGTGACAGATTTCGCGGTACGTACCGCCAACTACAGTTAGCATGTGTACAGGCTTTATTGGTGACGAATAGTTACGGTGCACCTGCCAGAAGCAACATCTTCCACTATGGCGACATAGTCATTGCCAGCTTCTATACAGGCGATAACATCTTCAATATCAGAGATGATTCGCCCGCAAACAACGCCGCCAGGTGATACTATCTCTAATGCCGTCCCGCGTGATTCAACCAAAAGTCGGTCTCCTTTTTTTAGCGCACCTAGGGCTACCGGATTAGGTGACGAGAGTGCCTTGCGCTTGAAAAGAAGCAGGCAAGCATCTGCACTCATACCACCGCCACCGCCATTTCCGCCGCCACTACCACCGCCAATACCTCCACCACCATTGCCACCGCCACCAGAACCAGACATCGTATTAAAATTTAATGTGAGAAAAGAAGAATTGCCAAAAAGAGTTACCGAATGGAGTAATCCGCACCGGTAATGTCGTATTGAACCGTCGCCGCGTCGGCAGGGGTATTGAATTTGTGCTTGAGTCTGACGGAGCCGCCGGGCTGCAAAAACTCATAAATCACCACGTCTTGCTCGCTGAGCGGCGTTCCGGTTTTGGAGGCGAAGACAACGTGCAGTACCAGGTCTTTGTAGGTGGCTACGGAAGCAGAGCTGGTTACTACTCCCTCGATAACGGTTTGGCCAATAAGATTACCGCGGTTGCTAAGACCGTTGTAGTTAATAAACCTTGCCCAGCCACGGCCTTCTTGCTGGCCAAGCAACTGGCGCTGTTCAGCGTAGGTCAACTGACGCTCAGCCACAGAGGCTGTGGCTGTTGGATCGGAGTAGAAGCTGTCAGTGCCAGACCGGGTACAGGAAGCCAGTAGAAGTGATGAAAAAAGTAAAATGTGCCTCATGGGGAAAGGAAACTTAATGTAGCAGTGCTTTTCGAGGGCTGGTGATAGGAGTTACAAATCAGCGCCAGCCTTTTGGGCGGCCTTTTCCTCATCAACTCGCTGCCGCTCCAGCATGCTCCTGCTGAATAGGTAGATGGTGGCATTGTTGCTGACCGAGTTTTCTTCGTAATTCATCACTACCCGGTCACCTACCCACGAGTATTCTTCTATGTACTCGTTGTCTTGTTCGCCGGGGCCATACAGGCCCTGAAAAGCTGCCAGTACGCCACGGCTATTTAGATAGCCTTTGGTGTCGAGGCGGATACTACTCAGCTGACCGCGGTAGAAGTAGTAAAGAATACGTGATACCTGGAAGTTGCCAACCTTCTTGGAATCGGTTACGCGGGTATAAACTCGCATGCCGCCTTTGCTTTCAAGCAGGGCCAAGCCTTTGACAGATGCAACGGTGGTTCCAAACTTCAAGTCCCGGAAGCCATACTTGGTATCGAGCTTGGTCAGGCCAGCAAGCTTGGCATCATCAGCGGCATCTGCAAATGACGTTTCGACGGAGTCGCGCCACGTTTGTGCATGAAGGCAAATGGATGAAAAGAAGAGTGCTGCAATAAGTATCGCTTTGCGCATGCATCACGGTAGTTAATGCCCCTCCACCAGTACCGGCTGGTGGAGGGGCTGGGTAAAAGGTTAGTGGCCTGCTATGTACCGGCGGACTTTATCCGCCATAACGCCTACAGCTTCTACAGCCGCACGAAGCTGCGCCTCGCTGCAGTTGAATTCACGGCACCAGTAGCGGCGCTCGTGCGGTTCGTTCACATTGACCCGGGCTCTATCGGCCGGGCCGCGATTGGTTAAATCGTCAGGCATGGTAAGAAAAATGGAAATAATGGGAGCGAAGACCGTGTCGCTTCCTAGCACGTAAAAAGTCACAGCAATAGGTAGCAGCAGGCAAAGGACTTAGAAATGAAAACCAAGCTATTGCTAAGCAGGATTTTCATCCGAAAGTGGGCGCTCAAACGGTGAACTAGTAAGAACCACTGGCGAGGTCGTAACGGTGGACTCCAAGCCAGCACGTCGACGCAGCAAATAGAAAGCTTGCTTAATTGCGGTAGGCACATCAGCTGCAGTACACTTTGAGGCAACAGCCACCGCAATTTTGGGCTTTGTTGCTTTCGAGCGAAGGATGGGTTGACAGTGAGTTTTCAGAGACTTCATCACAGCGTCTGAGAACTTGGGCTCCAATCTTAATGCCTCGATGTCAACATCATTCCATGCACGGCCATCTTCGCGATGGTACGTATCATTAAGAGCAGCTAGGATCACTTCATTGCTGAAGGCATCTTCGTATTCTTTTGTGCCAACAAAAGAAATTTGCTCGACTAAGAAGGTTTCTGAGCATCCTTCTTCAACTAAGCGTTCAATTGTTAAATCGGCCGATGAGTGTGGCGAAGTGCAATCTTGGTCAAGTAGCATTTGCACGAATTCCTGGCGACTTTTTAGCAAGATGCGCATAGCAGTGGGCCAAGCGCTACAGCTGTAAAGATTCACCAACACAATACCGTCCTCAGCTGGCGTGCGGCCATACAGTGTATGGTACAGAATAGGGAGCGCCTCATCCTCTGTTGCGCCTTCTACTACTAAAAAGGCCTTCTCATACAGCAGAGCCGTGTTGGATAACCCCAAATTCCGACCAATTCTGTCAAAGAAGGTGCGCATGTTTTCAGCGGTGTCGCCATCAATGCGCCGGGTTTGACGACGACTGGCACCGATGCCTTCAAGCAGAAGAATTGCGTCAGCTGGGGCACGGTCGATGAGGTGAACCGAGTGCGTGCATACAATGCTCTGCGCTGGTACTGCGTCGCGGCTTCGATCAGAAATATGCTTAAACAGCTGCTGCTGGGCGTTGTAATGTAGGTTAGTTTCTGGCTCGTCGTATAAGTAAATGACGCCCCCGACAGCGTTTTCACGTTCTACTTGGCGTTGCCAGTCCAGCAGGCCCAGCCATAAGCGGCGGTTTGTGCCTTGGCCGAATAAAGCAGCATTGCGCCGCCCACTGCCCGCGTTGATAGCCAGTTGGACATTGGTGAGGGCGTTGCCGAAATCAATAGTTGGAATGATATTGACTGTCTCCAGCCCGGGAATGATTCGGCTGATAGTCTCTTTCGCCTTCCTGATTTCGTCATCTAGGGCAGCTGTGATATTGAAACGAACTTGCTGCAGTTCTTCTACCTCCACATGCTCGCCGGTGGTCGTATCTAAAGGCTTCATTACGGACAACGCCACGGATTTTAACCCGCGTTGTATAACCGTTTGTGGATCAGTGTAATCTTCTGAAGAAAAGCGCTCGACACGAGGTAAAAAGGGCCGGATATCGGCGTAGGGTGTAAAAACGGATCTTATGTCCTTCTTAAGCACACCCTGCTCTACCAGTTCGTTAAACTGTTCTTGTAGCTTGGGTATTGTTTTAGCTGGCTTGGCAACGCCAAGACTAGCAAGGATTTCCTGTTTAACGGGCACCGTTTGAGCATGGAAACTATTAGCTCCATCATGGTCATATCCGTCTCCATCTACAAAAAACCGCGTGGAGGACTTGGTGCAAATCTTCGTGAGGCGGAAATGCGTAGCGCTTCGCCGTAGATGCTCTGGTAGGGTGTCAGTATGATCAAGCACAAAGTCGCCTATCAACTCAACTTTCTCAGCTATTATATCCTCGATTGTGCGGTAGTCGTCGGCCTTGCAGGGTTGGGGGCTAAGCAATGCTTCAATGGCATCAAGGACGATTGTCTTACCACAATCATTCTCCCCGATGATGATGCACAGCGGATCGAGGTTGTTCAAGACCAAGCTATCGTGGCACTTGAAATTTTTGATCGTGAGTTTGGTAAGCAGCATAATGCCTTATGCGTAAGCGGTAAGCGAGTAGGAAAAGAGCACGTTTCCTGCTGTTCCTCGTAGGTGCGTCGAACAGCAGGTCTTTTAAGCGTGGAACACTATGCCAGCCGGTCGTAACCGTAAGTGCCTTTGATTTCGGAGTTTAGATATTTGCCGTGCGAATCGGCTCCCATAATGCCGGCGTGAACGTGCGCTGGCACTCCGTAGTAGTGGTAGATACTACCATTCAGGAATTCTACTTCTAGGATTCTATCAGCATCTGAATAGCCGATAGAAGCAATGTTACTAGAGTCAACAGTTACTCGGACCATTAAAGAGTAGGAATTGAATTACGAAAGCGAAGGCCGTGTCGCTTACTAGCACGACGAAAGCTGAAAGCAGCCAAAGAATCCATTGCATGCACTGCAATAGATTGATACTGTACTATACAGTTTGCACGATACTAAGTAATGCAGAAAAAAGAGGAAATACTTATACGAACCCGTAATAAATGAATTTTCTAAAAATGGGATGTGAGTCCAGAATTAGGAATACTAGTTAGGGCGATTGTGGCTAACTCGTAACAAGCTGATTACCTAGTCCTTAGCCGCGACGAGCGCATCCTTGGTGTCCAGCAGGGCATCCTTGGTCTTCACGTGCTCATGCGGGCAGCTGCGGCTCCAGGGGTAGGAGGCGGAAGGCGTAATGAGATGTGGCAACCGCGATTAGCTGGGCAAGGGCTTGCCCTGAAGTTTTCGCGCTAGGTATGTTGAAAGAGACGCTGAAAGGCCAACGAGTAGCTCGGCTTCTTCGAAGCTGGGTTCTCCACCTTCTACCAAGTGACGGCCCTGCTCAGAAGAGAATCCCCATACTTTCTCGATTACGCTGTCAAGAGGAGGAGGGACGATTCCCTTGTTTTTCTTGATGAGTGCCCCAAGCGTTTCCTTAGATCCACCGACAGACTCCCGTGCAACGCACTCTAAGCAAGCCAAAGCGTGTTGGATAGCTCCAGTAACATCTGCCTTTGGCATACGTGAAAGGTCATTGATGGCTTCGTGTATCTGCGTTCTGGCCGTCGGCAGATTAGCCGCTGTAAGAACTTGTTCTGCCTGTCGCAACTGGCTTTCAAATCCTTCGTCGCCTCTGTGTTTAATGTGACCGTCTTCTAACTGCCAACCTATCCCGTTGCTGAAAAAAAAGCTGTTAATCTCTTCGGCAAAAGCTTCTGGCTGCGTGGAAGATTTGTATAGAGCTTCTATGATATCGTAGACTTTATTCCATGAGCAGGATTTGATGAATTTGATAACTTCTTTTCGATAATCAGGAAGCCAGATTACCAAATCAGACTTTCTGCGGTGCAGAGTGGCGCAGATGACGTCGAGTAGATCAGGTTCGTGATAGCCGGTGCCGTACGCAAGTTCGACGACGAACTCTCGTAAGCCCTTGGGCGCGTCTTCCCGAATCAGTATTTCTTGGTTAGGACGGTTGTAGGAGTATCGTTGTGAGAAGCTAGTCATACCAGTAAAGATCAATTCGGGCGGTTATGGCTGCCCCGCAGCAGTGTTAGCACCTCCTCCTTGGCTGCGATGAGCGCATCCTTGGTGTCCAGCAGGGCATCCTTGGTCTTCATGTGCTCCCGCAGCAGCTCAGCCTCCTTGCGGGCCGCCTCCAAGTCACGCTGGCATTCGGACAGGGTGATGTGGTTGATGGTATTGGAGCCGCTGTTCGTGCTCTGGACGTTGCCCTTATTCTTCTTGGCGTCGATGTCGATGGATGTGCTCGGAGCCTCACCAGTGAAGGGGTCGCCCTCTCCAGTAATGAGCCAGTGAGCATTTATGTTGCTGAAGTGTTTAAGCACTTTAGCTAAGTACTCGTGTTTAGGTGCCAGCTGTCGGGAGCCGATATAGTTGTTTGTGTTGCCACTGCTTTCCCCAATCTGCTCGCTAAAGTCTCTGACGCTAGTTGATAGCGTCTCAATCAAAAATTTAAGTCGTTGATTAATAGTTGTTTGTTGCACTATTGCTTATTTTTTATCACAAGTGTATAATCACTTGTGTGTAACAGGCGTATGTTTGTGCGGTGTACAGTACCGAGCAGCTGCAAGAAAGCAATTGCCGGGTGAATTGTGCCAATCACGAGCATGACTGAGCGTCAGAAATACCTGCGGCTGCTGTCGATGGTCATCGAGGACCTGCCCACCAGCGCCATCGATACGGCCGTCCGCGCGGACTACGAAGCTTCCGCCACCATGCTGGCCAACGTGCGCATCGGCCGGGTGATGAACCTGGAGCACCTGGTGGCGCTCATCGGCTTCGGCCTGCCCGAGTTCCAGATTCCCCCGGAGCTGCTGCCAGCCGCGCCGGCCCGGGCCACGGCGCCCCTATTCGCGAGCTAACTCATCCTTTTCCCTTACCGCTATGCATCTCAACACCGACCCGCAGGAGCCGGCCCGTCGGCCGTGCCTGCGCGACCTGGCCACGCTCACCGCCACGCTGCTGCCCCCGGCGCTGGTCATGCTCACGCCGCTGGCGGAGCTGGAGCGCCGCTGCCGCGAAATCAACGTGACGCACCCCCACTACCGCGAGGAAACGCCCCTGGTGCTGACCTACGAGCAGCGCCGCCGCGGCCAGTTCAGCGCCGCCCCCCAGGTGGTATCACCCGACCAAGTCGCCTAACCCCAACCGCTATGGCTACCACAACCCGCGCCGCGCACCTGCAATGGGCCAAAGACCGCGCCCTGGAATACCTCCACGCCGGCGACCTGCCCAACGCCTGGGCCAGCTTCGTGAGCGACCTGGGCAAGCACCCCGACACGGCCGGCCACCGCGCCATCGAGTTGGGTACGCTGGAGCTGCTGATGGGCGGCCTGAACACGCCCGACAAACTGCGTCATCACATCGAAGGCACTCATTAAGCCATGCACAAGCCCTTGTTTGACCGCCCCCTCTCGCTCACCGACGCCCGCACCGGCAAGCGCTTGCGCGTGCGGGAGCTGCCCGCCGGCGCGGCCCTGGTGCCGGCGCCCCAGCCCGAGCCCATCCTGGGCTACACCTACCAGCGCGGCCACCTCACGGTGTACGTGCGGGGGACCATGCCGCCCGCCCTGCGCACGGCCGAGCAGGAGGGCACCACCGCGCACGAGGTGCTGCTGGTGCCGGAGCTGCCCGCCGGCATCCGCGAAATCGACTGGTCGGACTGCCGGCGCGAGTACCGCCTGCTCTTACCCGACGCGGCCTGATGGACGCGCCGTACGGTCCCCGCGACCTGGGCCCGCACGTGGCCCAGCTGCTGCGCCAACTCGGCTTCCGGGTGTGGGAACAACCCACGCCGGTGCCGAGCCTGTCGCTGGTCACCGGCACCTGGACCGGGCTGACCGGCGAGCAGTTCAGCTTTCAGTACGCCCACCACCACCCGCCCGGCGGCCCGGTGGCCTGGGCCGCCTGCAACATGGGCGTGCTGCCGCCCGGGGCCCAAGCGCCCACCGTGTGCTTTGCCAACACGCAGGTGCGCCGCCTCAAGGACGTGCGCCTGCTGCTGCTCGGCAACGACCAGTTCGCCGCGGCCCGCCAGCGCCGGCAGGCCGCCCACATCCCCGCTGTTTCATCCGCTACCCCCGTCCCCCGATGAACGTGAACGACCTCGTGACCAAGGGCGACCTGGACGCCCTGGCCAAGCGCCTCGAAGCGCTGCTGGCCCCGGCGGCCGGCGCGCCCCCGCCCGCGGCCGGCGACGACTACCTCAGCATCGACGAGGTGGCCCAGCTCACCGGCTTCAACCGCAAGACGGTGCAGAAGTGGATTGCGCAGGGCAAGTACGACCGCAAGGGCAAGCTCATCACGCTCTACACGCTCGAATTCGCCCCCGGTTTCCCGCGCATCCCGCGCTCGGCCCTGGTCGCCTTCGGCCAGGGCGTGGGCTTCGACACCAGCCGCCTCATGCCCCCGCCGCCCATGCGGGTGGCCTCCTAGTCACTCCTCGCTACCTGCCCGTATGGTTCGCTTATTTGCCTCCACGCCCGATGCGCCGCAAGCGCAGGCCTTCGCGGCGTACATCCGCCGCGTGAGCGGCAAGGACGTCGAAGTCCTCCCGTTCTCGGCCCTGACCTCGCCCGATGCCAAGCTGCGGGCGGAGCTGCACGAGGCCGAAAACCGCCTGACCCAGATCCAGCACATGCTCGGGGTGGGGGAGAAGCACGCCCCGCGCTACGACGCGCAGCTGCCGCAGCTGCGCCGGGACCAGGAGCGGCACCAGCAGCTCATCGCGGAGCTGAAGCGCCGGCTGGGCGGGGAAGGAGGGCAGCCGGCATGACCTTGCTGCAAGCCGACGCGGCCGGCCAAACGCTGGCCCAGCTGCGCCGCGACCTGCGCGCCGTGCAGCGCGACATGGCCGAGCAGCCCCTGGATTCGCTGGCCTACCGGCAGTGGGCCACCCAGGCGCGCAACCTGGCCCAGCAGATCGAGGAGCTGGAGCAGCACCTGCGCGAACAAGCATGAACGCTCCGCCCGCACCAGCCGCCACGTGGCCGCGCCGGTTTCCCTCGCCCGTGGAGCTGCTCGCCTGGCTCGACGACCAGGCCCGGGAACACGGCCGCGACTGGGAGGAATACCGGTTCCTCCTCGCCTTTCGGTGGCTGGTGCTGGCGGAGCTGGACCGTACGGCGCCGGAGCCTGCCGCGAAGGCTCCTTTCGATACCCCTATTGCACCGCCGCCGGCTTAGCCGGGGGCAACCTCCTGTCGACTAACGAAGTCGCCCCCGCGGGTGGGAATGCCGGGGCAACGCCAGCATCGACGCTGGCCAGGAGGCACAGGGCCTGCACGCAGGTTCGGCCGCGGATGGATTTTGGCGTCCATACCGTTCGCGGCCCCTTTTTCTCTCCACCACGCTTCCAACGTCCCGCCAGATGTTGCCGACTCCTTACACCCTTACCCGAGCGTTCGGGGCAGCCTCCGCGCTGCTCGATCAGCTTAAGGCCCGCCTGACGCCGCAGCTGCGCACCCGCACCGTGTACGTGCCGGTGGCGGACGGCTCGACGGTGCCGCAGCTGCAGCGCTACTACGTCACGCCCAAGCCCTGCTCCGACGGGGCGCAGGCCACGCTGCGGCTGCTGCTGCGCCTCCAGCTGGAGGCGATTCGCTTGGTGCGCCAGACGCCGTTTCTGCTGGAGCCGGCCACGGACGGCCCGCCGGTGCCGCCGCCCGTGAGCACCAACAACGAGGCGCTGGCCCGCACCCGCAAGGTGTCGAGCCGCGCCATCCGCGACCACCTGGCCGAGCTCACGCGCATCGGCGTGATCGTGCGCCGCCACTTCCGCGGCACCAACGCCAACTTCGAGCTGTGGATCAGCACAAACCTGCTGTGGGAAACAGACTCAGCGGCCGCGCAGCACAAGCCGGCACAAACCCGCTCAAAAGCGCCCGAGGCCGTTTTAGCCCCGGCCGGGGCTACAAAAGTTCCGCATATTGTAGGTCAGGATAAACAGGGTAAAAAGGAAATTGATACCGCGGTTGATTCGTTGAAAACTATCACGGCGGTCTTGGCTTTGACTGGCAACACAGGGCCGCAGCCCGCCGCGAAACCGGCGCCCACGCCGCCTACACCGCCCCGCCAGGCCGGCCAACCGGCGAAAGAAATAAACGGGGCGGGGGGCGCGGCGGCCCCCGCTACGCCGCCGGAATTGCTGCCGGTGGACGAGGCCCGCGACCTGGTCCGGCGCTGCTGGCGCTACGCCAAGAGCACCGTGTACCGGGGCTTGCCGCTCTCGGCCCACCAGGAGCAGAAGGCCGAGGAAGCCATCTGGTACGGGGTGTACGGCGGCTTCGGCGACGCCCTCACCCGCGGCCAGTGGGAGCGGTACCACGCCCAGGTCATTCAGCGCCTGAACCTGGTGCAGGGCTACCTGCGCCGCCACCCCACCAAGTTCCTGCCCATGCCCTTCGCCGAGTTCGTGGCCGGCACCGGCTACTTCGACGCCGAGAACCCCCACGGCTTCGGCCAGACGCTGCAGTGGCTGGTGAACCACGAGCGTAACCAGCGCCGCAAGGTGATGACGCGCCAGCTGCTGCGCTGCCTGCGGCTGCTGGAGCAGCACCGCGTGCGCGAGGCCCCGAAGCGCTACCAGCACCTGACCCGCCTGCAGCTCTACCGCGACTGCGAGGCCAAGATGCGCGCCCTGGGCGCCGAGGCCCTGCAGCTCTTCTACGCCCAAGTGGCCTGTCCCCGCGCCGCTACCGCCTGATTCGTTCTGTTTCTCACTTCTCTCTCCCCATGGCTTACGCCCGCAGCGCCTCGGCGCAGAAATTCATCGACCAGGCCCACACCAAACTCGTCTGCTACTACCAGGACGGCAACGCCCGCACCTGGTACGGCCGGCCCGGCTTGCCCGGCGGCCGCCAAGCCGCCGACCCCTACAGCGTGGAGCTGAAGCGCCACCAGCGCTACGTGGAAAAGACCGCGGCCAGCATCAAGACCGCCTTGCTCTACGACAAGGTGAGCGGCCGGGAAATTGCCCGCTTCGAAAAGGGGCAGTGGTGTTGGGCACGAGGCTGAACCGCCGCTTCCGTGAGCGGTTACGATGTGTCCGTAAAACGGTGTCAAAAAGCTCGATTCCAGGAGGTTTTCGCGGGGTGGATTCATGTACGAGAAACAACCTTTAACCTCCTTGACCTGGAGCTTCTCGAAGCCAGTTGATAAAACGAAATTTGAATTTAGTATAGTCCTCACTGCCGCAAACCTGCAGAAAGACGTTGAGCGGTTTACTGTATTCAGAAGTGCTTATGCCTAACTCATTCTTCTGTAACTTTGGATAAAGTTGAGAAAGATTATTTGTTGATTGTAAATACATGAATAGGTATCGTGATAATGCATCTTTTGATGTGGCTGTCAAATTAGTTATAAACACTTTTTCTATTTTCTCTAATTTGTATTTGTCAAAATGCATATTATTTCTTTGTATGTTTTGGCCAATTAATTCATGATTAATATTTAATGAATTCCTTAGGTTTGCATAGGCTATATTGTTGTACGATGAGTCCTCGCTTGTAACTGCGTCAATAAGCGACATCGTTGTGGGAATATTTAGTCGATTTACTGATTTCAATAAGTCGCCCCTCCAATTGCCTACACCAATTAGCTCATCATTGATAAATCTAGATTCTTCGAAGAGGGTTGCAAGACCCTCTTCGATCCAAGTAGGGGATAGCAATAACTTATTGTGCAGTAACAGATGTATAAGCTCGTGTTTTAAAGTTCCAATTTTAGTTGGCGAAGGCAGCCATGCTACAATACTATATGAGTTGTGGTCAGTAAAACCTAATATATAATTGTCAATAGATATTTGATGTATTTTATTAATGTCGTTGTCCACGTCATAGCTGTTTTTGGATAAAAATACGGTTATGAAATTTTCGCTATCTTCTAATTCAAATGTTTTAGTGTAGTAGGCTAAAGTCTTTTCAAGTAGCTCGCAGGTTGTGTCCATCTGAGAGGCTGACAAATTCGGGCTTATCAAAATAAAGTTATTGCTGATGATAACCGAGGTATTTGGGAATATTCTTTTTACTTTTTCCATAGCATTTTTGCTGCCTTTGGGAATGGCACGAAATGCTTTGATGGTGTCTTTGACTTCTATAGGCTTGGTGATGAGCTTTGATATAGGCTCGGGTCTAATCATAAGTTGCTCAACGGCAAATTCTTGAAAGTAAAGATTTAGGTTTCGAACATGACGTAGGTTTATGTATGTTTTAAAGTTCGATGTAATTCCTGCATAGGCTGGCAAACCAGCTGTCTTGTGAACGAGTTTTATATCAGCTTGGGAACGACTTGCAGTGATTCCAATTGCAGAAATAGGTTTTCGGTTGTTGCACAGCTCAGTGAAATTTACTTTGTATTGATTCAAAGTGCCTTCGTGTGCTAAGCGACCATTATGAGCAAGTAAATAGTCTCGTAACGCTTGGCATCCGTTGACGTGAGAGCGGGTATTGCTAGAAGCAGACAGGCACATCCAAGTTAACGCCTCCAAGTTGTAATCGCGTTTGTTTTTAACTTTAAGCTGGTTTAGTATATTAAATCCATAGTTAAAAGCTTCGTCTGATTTGTTGCTCGCAACCAATGAATGCATCGTGGACATGTATCCTTGCGCCCATACTGACTGCGTCAAGAGCAGCAGGAACACGATTGCTAAAGATGATTTCATTTTCTTGGCTTGCTGGTGGTTGTGTCCTTGGTGGTGCCCGTACTTGCTGTGTCCATAGTCATGTCCCTCATGGCTTGTATAGTAGCATCATCTGGTGAATAGATTGAATAGGGCTGTATGTATACAGGGATGTCCTTGACATCTAAACTAGTCTTAGTAGTTATAGATATAGCGATAAGAACGACTCCCAGAAGAGCTAATATTATTCCTGGCGAGGCTGAAACAACAGCGACTTTTATCTCCTTTAATTCGCCATTGATATTAACAGACTCAGAGAATTTGCCCAGGATGAAAATGCTGCCGAGGAACGAAATGACAACGCCCGTCAAGAAAGAAAGGCTTATTACTAAAATTCTAGTTCGAATGATGACTGAGGCGTGGTGTTGCCTATTTAGCAAGCTGATGAGCTCAAGTGCGTACACGCGCTGCTCTGATTGTGTTTGCTTATCTGATGTGAAGAGACTGACAAGCGTCTGAGTATGAGCTGGGGATGTAGAATAACTCTGGATGTTAATGATCTGATAAATATAGAAGGATGAAAATGTTAATATTAGGAGCAAGATAACCCCTATTGCAAACGGTAAAATACGGTCTTGCCAAGGCTTGGTCATAGGAAGCAGGGAGGGGCTAATGCTTAAATGATAAGGAGGCTTGAATATACACTTATTTTTGTTCAAAACTAGTGTCTATTAGTGCAAATATTCGGTCGAGAAGATGCCCTTTAGGTTCTGAGTACAGATGTAAATATCTTTAGGAACTGGAATTGTGTCCAGTGCAAATCCGTCCTACCATCGGCTCGTGTTGGCCCCGAGCTTTGCTGTAGTTAATCCACCTGCTACGTGAAGAACACGCCTACTTTCGCCATTCCTGTACCCGGCCACGTCAAGCAATTCTTACTGTCTGAGTTCGGTCCCGAGCCCTTGAACATTCACCAGAATACCTTCATGGGGCGCGTCACGCTCATGAAGGTGGAGAAGGTGCCCTTTCGCCAACTGGAGAAGGAAAGCAAACCCGACCCCAAGAAGAACCTGCTCATCGCCCTGCCCACGGCGTTGAAGCACTACCGCATCACGCCTGACGGCGGCCGCGAAATCGGGGAGATGCTGCAGAAGTTCTTTCAGCAGCAGATGATTCTCTTCGTCAAGGGCCAGGTGGCGGCAACCGGCAACGAGCGCGCGGCCCTGCGCTCCTTCTTCAACCTGTACGGCCTCGATCCGGACGCCTACGACCTGGAGGTGGCCCGCAAGGTGTACCGCGACTACAAAGACCGGGTGCTGAAGGCCAACGGGCACCTGGCCATGATGGACACGCCCGGCCTGCTGCACGACGACCAGGCCGCGGCCAGCCACGCAGTAGCGTCCTAGCAGCCCTTCCCTGGAGCGTGTTGCTTGCCGGCATGGAACGCAACACGCTCACGCATTTTATCCAGTACTTCCGCCAGCTGGCCGCCGAGCACGTGGAGCTGAAGTGCTTCGTGCACGGCCCCACGGCGCGCATCGTGGACAGCTCCCGATCGGGCACCACGTACCCCTGCCTCTGGCTGGAAACGCCCTCCTTGCAGTTCTTCGACAAGGACGGCACCGCGCCCAACGGCCAGCGGCGCGCGGCCTTCGTGGTGCTGTTGCAGAAGGCCAAGGGCGACTACGACGCCCAGGACCTGCAGTGGGAAGCGGCCGAGCGCCTGGCCCTCGACGTACTCAGCCGCCTGCGCCGCGATAAAAAGGCGCGGCGGTTCACCTTCAGCCTCGACGGCGGCGAGCTGGAGCCGATCAACACGCTGACGGTGGACAACGAAATCGGCTACCGCTTCGAGTTCGAGCTGGGCAAGGTCGTGGAATTGTGCTACGATAAGAGCCGCTGGCAGGAAGGAGGGGCGCAGGCATGACCATTCGCATCAAGCTCACGGTCACCGGCGGCCAGCGCTGGCAGGACCCCTCGGACGACCGCATCGGCGGCTACATCTACTTCTACACCTACTGGGAGTTCGACACCCTCACCCACGCGGTGGTCACCGGCAGCGGCAGCGACCAGCGCGACTACGGCGACGCGCCGTTGGAGGACTACAGCGCGGTGGGGGAGTTCTGGCACGAGTGCCTGCCCAACACCACCACCCGCCGCGGCTGGCTGCACCACGGCGACGGCACGTTTTACACCGTGGACGACGACCAGGCCACGGAGTGCGGCTGGAACGGGGCCACGTGCGACTTGCAGCTGGCCGGTACCGTCGTGGGCTTCACCGCCACGGGCGTGGCCACCGGCGCGCACGGCGCGGTGCGCTACTCCCTGGACGGCGGGGCCACCACCCAGGCCTCGCCGACCTTCACCGCGCTGCAGCGGGACACGGACTACGTGATGACGGCCATCGACGAGGGCGTGGGCAATTGCCGGCGCACCTGGGCCTTCCGCATCGAGGAGGCGCCGGTGGTGCCGGTGGTGCCGCCCGCCCCGGAGCCGGCCGGCCTGGACTACTCCCAGCACCCGCTTTGGCACGTGGTGGGCGGCCTGCCCGCGGGCCGCGAGGTGGTGCTGGAGCTGTTCGTGGAGCGCCAGCACTACGCCGGCGACTACCGCCGCGTGGTGCAGCTGCAGCTGCGCGCCGGCGCGGACGGCCGCGTGGCCTTCCGCCTCGACCGCGTCCTGCACCGCCAGCTCGCGGCCTTCGTGGTGCCGGCGCTGGGCCCGCACCTGAACACGGTGCGCCAGCGCGACACGGTGCGCAACTACTTCGTGCGCACGGCGCCGGTGGTGGCCACCACCGGCCTGCCCGGCGCGTGGACCACCGGGGCGCTGCGCACGGTGCTGCGCGGCGGCTTGCCCTACGAGTGGCGCGACACGCCCTGGCTGCAGGACTATTACGAAACCCACGGCGTGCACCCCTTCATGACCTGGCAGCCCCGCGGCAAGCGCGTGACGGTGCAGCAGCCCGAGTGGTGGAGTTGGCTCTGCCCGGCCGGCACGCCCCACGTGGTGCGGGTGCGCCGGCGCTACCGCTTCGCCGCCGCGCCCGACTTCGTGAGCACCGAGGCGGTGGTGGTGGGCCCCAGCGCCCAGCCCACCACCTACCGGCTGCTGGCCCTGCCGCTGCTGGCCGGCACGATGCCCGGCGCGGTGGGCGTGGACCTGTGGCTGGAAGACAGCACCGGCACCCGGCTGAGCGAAGTGGCGGACTTCCTCATCGAGCCGGCCCGGCCCCGCACGCGCTACTTCCTGTTCACCAACTCGCTCGGCGGCGTCGACGCGTTGCGCACCACCGGCCGGCTGGACGGCACGCTCGACACCAAGGAGGAACTCGGCAGCCGCGTGGCCGAGCCCGGCACGGCCCCGCGCGCCGCGCAGCAATTCGTGGTCAGCGCCGACGTGACGCGCCGCCTGAAGGTGCGCACCGGCTTTTTGACGGCCGCGCAGTGGGACTGGCTGCAGGAGTTGGTGCTGGCCCAGGAGCGGTGGGAAGCCCGGGGCGCGCAGCTGCTGCCGCTGCTGCTCACCAAGGGCAGCCTGGCCTACGCCCGGGACGAGCGGCCGCTCAGCGGCTTCGAGTTCGAGTACGAATACGCCTTTGACGCCACCGCTTACGCCCGCCTGCATGCTTGAACTGACCTCGGCCGGCCAGCCCATCGCGCTGGCCCCCGGCACCAGCGTCCAGCTGGAGATGAACAGCCCCCTGTTTGACGAGGAGGTGCTCAAAGGCACGTACTCGTTTTCCTTCAGCGTGCCCGCCCCGCCCAACGGGGAGGTGTACGGCTTCCCGGAGTTGCCCGAGTCGGCCTCGGTGCGGCGCGGCGGCATCCCGGGCGAGCTGTCGGACGACGGCCACCGCCTGCTCACCGGCACCCAGCGCGTGCGCACGGCCAACGCCCGCCAGTACGCGGTGAACCTGGTGGGCGGGTTGGGCGAGCTGTCGGCGGCGCTCAACGGGCGCAAGATTCACACCTTCGCCTACGGCGGCGAGCGGCGCGTGCCGCAGTACGTGGAGCGCCAGGACGCCCACAACGTTACCTGGAACGTACCCGGGCTGGTGCTGCACGCCAACGACGTGGTGGCCAACCCGCGCGCCTACGACTACGTGTTTGCGCCCCTGCTCAACGACGGCCGCGACGGGGGCGACGAGCCGGTGGCCGGCACCTTCGTCAACGCCTGGGGCTGGCCCCAGGCGCAAGAGCACGGGCTGCCCACCACCGGCACGTTCCTGTACGACCCGGCCGCCGGCGCGCCGCAGCACTTCTGCCCGCTGCCCTGGCTGCGTTACGTGCTGGCCAGCATCTTTCTGGAGCTGGGCCTGCAGGTGGATGCGGCGCAGTTCCTGCCGGGCGCGTTGGGCGACCTGGTCATCGGCAGCTCGGCCGTGCTGCCGGCGCCGATCCACCGCTTCCGGCTGGCCGACGTGCTGCCGGACCTGACGGTGGTGGAGCTGCTGGCCAAGCTCAAGAAGGACTTCGGCGTGGTGGTGCTCGTCTCGGCCGCCCGCGTGGTGCGCACGGCCGTGCTGGGCGAGGTGCTGGCCAGCCCCGACTACGTGGACCTGACCCACCTGGCCGCGGCCGTGCCCGACCTGGACCGGCCCGAGCCGGTCGGGGTGACGCTGAGCTACGCCACCGACAGCGAGGACGAGCTGACCAAGGACCTGGTGCGCGACTTCGGCGGCCAGCGCCTCGGCGCGCCGGTGGTGGCGCTGGCCGACCTGCCGGCCAGCGCGCCCGTGGCGCTGCAGCCCGGCCAGGGCTACGCCGTGCCGCTGGCCGAGGTGCGGCTGGTCACCGGCCTCGATGCCTGGTACAAGTCCACGGTGGCCTGGACCTTCGGCGCGGCGCAGGCCACCATCACGTGGGCGTTCTTCGCCCACAACTTCCGCCCGCTCGACGTGCAGGGCGGGGGCGAGGTGCAGGAAACCGGTACGGCCGCGACGCTCATGCAGGCCGTGCCGCTGACCTTCGCGGGCAACACAACCCGGGTGCTGGTACCCGCCATGCGCCAGCGGGTGTACCGCGCCGGCGACGCGGACGCCAAGCGCCCGACGGCGCTGCGGCTCTGGTTCTGGCACGGCCTGCAGCCCACCACCCACGCCGTGGTGGAGTACCCGCTGGTGAGCCCGTTTAACCGCAACGCGGTGGGGCTGCGCGTGGGGGAGTACTCCCTGAAGTTGGACGGGCCGGACGGGCTGCACGAGCGGTGGCTGAAGGCCTGGCTGCAGCTGCGCTGCGCGCCCACCCAGGGCAAAGCCGAGCTGGCCCTGAGCACCGAGCAGCTGGCCGAGCACGACCCGGCCAAGAAGGTGCGCCTGGCCGGCGTGGACTACCTGGTGCGCAGCCTCAAGCCGAACGTGCCGCTCACCAAGCGGGTGCCGGTGGAGCTGCTGCGGGTCTGAAAAAAGGTTACGGGTGGGCAAAAATAAATTTGCCAGTTCTTCCCCAGAATTTGCCAGTTCTTCCCCACGCCGGTTGCCGGTCCGCTCCCGAGCGGGTCCGGCAACCGGCTGGTTGCTTCCGGGAAGCCCCGGCAATTGCCGATGCGCCGGCGGGGCAATTGCCGGGCCCGGCCCTGCAGGCCCGGCCTACGCGCCGCCCCGCCGGTGCGCCTTCTTGGTGGCATGTCTTCCACCACCACTTCGCAGGCTGCGGCTAAGCTAGCCGCCCCTGCGCCCCTCGAACTCGTGCTGGCGCGCGACGCCCGGCAGCCCGCCCCGGCCAAGCGCACCTTCGGCCGGCTGTCGGTTGACGGCCGCAACTTCTGCTACACCCTCGAAGACCCGGTGCGCCCGGCCGGCGTGAAGGTGTATGGCAACACGGCCATCCCGGCCGGGCGCTACCGCGTGGACGTGAACACCAGCGTGCGCTTCCGGCGCCTGATGCCGCAGATCCTGAACGTGCCCGGCTTCGAGGGCATCCGCCTGCACGGCGGCAACGGGGAAAAGGATACGCTCGGCTGCCCGCTGGTGGCCTACAAGTCGGACGGCCTGAGCAAAATCTGGCAAACGGCCGAGGCCGACCTGACGCGCCTGCTGCTGGCGGCCGAGGACGCCGGGCGCCCCATCTGGATTACCATTCGGTAGGGATGCTGCCGCTGCTCTCCATCCCGCCCCTGTGCGGGGCCAACGTCGGCGGCTTGCTGGGGGCGGTGCGCGTGTGGCCGGTGGCCAACGTGCGCCGCCTGCCGGCTTATGCCGGCGCGCGCCTTACCCAGCCGGTGGAACTCCACGACCTGGAAAACTACGCCGACCTGTTTTTCCCCGAGAAGGGGGCCGGCTTCGACGAGCCCCAGGGCGAAGACGACCAGGGCACCTTCTTCACGCCCAAGCTCCAGCTGGGGCTGCCCAAAGACGACCCCACCGTGGCCGAGGCCCTATGGCGCCTGCGCCAGGCCGGGGGGCGGTTCCTGGCCGTGTACCAGGACGGCAACGGCTTCACCAAACTGGTGGGCTCGCCCGAGTACCCGATGCAGCTGCTCGACGACTTCGGCACCGGCCAGAGCGGCGGCGACCGGAACGCCCACCAGCTCACGTTGTCGGGCCGCACGCCGGAGCCGGCCCCCTTTTACCTCCACATGGACCTGCAGCCGCAGGGCGGGCGACGCGCCTTCAGCCCCGGCTTCTCGTTCGGTTTCAGCTAAGCCATGCCCCTGAACGCATATGAAATGGCGCGGGCCGCGTTGCTCGACCTGATTGCCCAGTACCTGCCCGACAACGACACGGAGCAGATCACGCCCGCCGCCCTGCGCACCGTGCTCGTGAGCCTGGTGCACTCGATGTTTGTCAAGCTCAGCGACCTGGTGCTGGGCCCGAATCTGCGGCCTGACCTGCGCAAAGCCGTGCGCTGGTACTCCGAGGCCACCCAGGACTACGACGGCGACGGCCCGGTGCTGCTGGACCTCGACCCGGACCTGATGTGCCTGAGCACGACGATCAGCTGCGACTTCGGCCCGGACGGCACCGGCAAGGAGTACGCGTTTGTCTTCGACGAAAACGGCCCCTGGAACATCTGGCGCGACGCCACGTTCACCGGCCCGCGCGTCAATGCGCGGCTGGTGCTGCTTGGCTCTCAGGAGCAGCGTTTCGCTGGCATCGAGCCGTGGAACCCCTACGCAACCTACGCGGGGCCCAACCCGGACGGCAACTTCGCCAGCCAGGTCAGCCACAAGGACAAATTGTGGACAGCCCGCGTGCCCATGGCCCCCGGCAACTTCCCGCCCGGCCAAGCTCCCGAGCCCGGTACGGTAGGCGGGGCCGCGTTCTGGAAGGAATTAAGCCCCACGCCGGTCGTGCACCAGCAGAACACCGATACCGGCACCATTTCCGCCGAATTTGCCATTGGTCACGGCACGGAGAGCCAGGGCAGCACCGAGTACCGTCTGCTCAAATTCGTGAGCGACGCGCAGCGGGCCAACGTGGCCGTAGCCGTGCGCTGGACGCCGCAGGCCGGCGGCGGCGACCTGGTGGAACTGGTCAAGTGCCTCGAGTTCATCCCGCCCGTGGACCGCCCCGGCAACGTGTGGGAGCCCATCGGCTCCGGTGACGGCGGCGGGTTGCCTTATTTCTACTTGGAGGACGAAACCCAGCTGGCCCTCGAAAATGAGGCGGGCGAGCGGCAAACCATCAGCCTGGACGCCCTCGTGCCGACCATCCTGCCCGGCTCGCGGGTGCTGGTGGTGCAGGGAGCGGGGCAGGACGCCGGCACGGCGCGCCGCGACCGGGCCGGCAAGCCCTACGTGTCGGTTACCGCGGCCCATGGCGCCGCCCAGGACGGTGACACCGTGCTGGTGCTACCCGGTGGTACCAGCCTGCTCAACGGCCGGCCGGCGTACGCCGAGCCGCTGTACTTCATCAAGAACCTCTTTGTGCAGGGCCTGGGCCTGCCGCAGATGGCCAACGCTTGGGACCTGGGCCGCGGCGGGTTAGCTACCGACATCGTGGTGAAGGGCATGTACCTGAACAGTGCCTACCACCTGTTTCCGAACTTGACACAGGCCAGCCGCATCCGGTTTGAGGACTGCGTGTTCGGGCCGCAGGCCTACCTGGTGAAGTACCGCTCGACGAACCAGTTCGACGCGGTGGCCACCATCGAGCTGGTGCGCTGCCGGGGTGTGTTCGAAGGCGCCGGCCCGGCCGGCTTCCTGCGCTACGACGAGCACGATTCGCTGGCCTCGCCGTCCATCCTGATCCTCGACGACTGCCGGTTTGCCACCACCGCGACGAGCTTCATCACCGGCCAGATGCGCAACCCGGCCGTGACCGGCGCGCTGCGCAGCCGCGTGGTGCTGCGCGGCACCACGCGCATCGAGCTGCCGGACGGCGTGCCGCTCGATGCGGTGACCATCGCGGCCGTGGGCACCCCGCTGGCCAGCAGCGAGTGGCTCACCGACGAACGGGCCCCGGTCGGGGGCGGCGGACCCGCGCCGGACCTGACCAACTACTACACCAAGGCGGAGTCCGATGCGCGCTACAGCAGCGGTACCGACCTGGTCGCCCAGTTCCTGGCGGCTGGCGCGCAAACGGGCACGTTCCTGGTGCAGGCGGATGAAGCCGGGGTGTACTCGCTTTACTCCAGTACGGGTGTATCGGCCGTGAGCTACAAGAAGAACGGTGTGGCCACGGCCCTGCCGGTGGCGCTGGCCGCCGGTGACACGCTGGAGGTTCTGGCCACGGGAGCGGGCACGGTACGCCTGCGCAAACCGTAATGCGGCGCGTCTACTTCGTGACGGCGGCGGTGGATTTCGCCTACGAGGCGGAAACCACCGCCTTCCTGACCGCGGCCGGTTTGCCGCAGGCCTCAACCTACTTCGCGGGCACGGCCTACGAATACAGCGGTACCGCGCTTTGGAACGCCCTCAACAACTACGTGCTGGGCACCAAGGCCGCGGGCATCTGGGCCAAGCTGCCGGCCATCTACCCGGTGGTGGGCGGCACGGCGCAGGCCCACCGGCTGAACCTGAAAGACCCGCGCGTAGCCGTGGACGCCTTCGCGCTGGACTTCTACGGCGGCCCGATCCATGGCCCGCTGGGCATCAGCTGGGACGGGGCCACGCAGTACGCGGATACCCATTTCGTGGCGGCCGACCACCTCACGAACGCCTCGGGCCTGATGTACGCCAGCCAGGGCACCGGCGGCGGCGCCGGGCTGGACTACTACGACATCGGCGCCTACAACGCCCCGGGCGGCCAGCTCTACCTGAGCACCAAAAGCTACTTCCAGGGCAACCCCTACGCGATGACCCTGGACGGCAACATTGGCGACATCTCGGCTCCCTTCCCGAATTCGGGCAAGGGCCTGTACCAGGTGAGCCAGTACACCGAAGGCCAGACCCGCAACAAGCGCTTGGTGCGCAACGCGGAGGTGCTGGCGGCCCTCGACGCCACGGCCGAGGATCCGCAGAACTTCCGGCCGACGGCCAGCGTGTTCCTCGGCGCGCTGAACGTGAACGGCGGGCCCTACGGCTACAGCCCCCGCGGCTGCTCCTTCGCCGCCATGGCCGGCGCCTACCTCAACCAGACCGAGCTGCTGCAGCACCACCAGCTGGTGCAGGACCTGCACACCGCCCTTAACCGCCCCCTGGGATGAACAAGACGATTTATGCCGTGATTCCGGCCGCGCTGGCCGTGGGCTACAAAGGCTACAGCCGCGCCGGCAACACCTTTGCCTGCCGCCAGACCAAAGCCGGCCAGTGCGTGTGCGCGGTCAGCCTGGTGCTGGCCCTGCCCGAGCTGTTCAACGGGCTGCCCGTGACCTTCATCGAGCTGACGCCCGACGATTTTGAGCCGCTGCCCGTGCCGCCCGGCCTGCCCGGTCACGCGTAGCTTTTCCGTCCTACCGACGCGGTTCCGATTGGGCGAGCATTGTGTACCGATTAAGCCCGGTACACCATGCTCGACCTACTTGCCGGCTCCGCGTGGGCCCTCGAATCCCGCTACTACAACATGGCCAAGGAGCAGATCCTGTCCCGCCTGGGCCAGGGCCTGCCGGCGTTGTCGGCCGACGAAGTAAAGCCCCGGCGCTACGCGCACGCCGACGCCGACGGCTACCCCACGATGTGGCAGGCGGCCGCCAGCGGCGTGGCAACGCCCGGCCTGGCGGCGGCGATGACCGGCCTGCTGGCCGCGGCCGGCCGGGGGGGCGGCCAGGCCACCACCAGCGGCTCGAAAGTGGCCGTAATTCCGGTGCAGGGCTCGATTCAGAAGCGCGGCGGCTATTGCTCCCTCGGTACCAAAGACCTGATGGCGCACCTGGCGGCTGCTAACCGTGACCCGGAAATCAGCGCCATTGTATTGGACATCGACAGCCCTGGCGGCCAGGTCGATGGGACCGAGGAGTTTGCCCGCGCCGTGCGCACCAGCTCGAAGCCGGTCGTCGCCTACATCGACGGGCTGGGCGCCTCGGCCGCGTACTGGATTGCCTCGCAGGCCCGGCACATCTACCTCAACTCCGAAACCACCGGCTACGCCGGCTCGCTGGGCGTGCTCTGCATGAGCATCGACCAGTCGCAGTACCTGGAGAAAAACGGCGTGAAGGTGGAAATCCTGCGCTCCAGCCGCGCCGTGGACAAGGCCCGCCTCAACTCCGTGGAGCCGCTCACGGCAGAGCGCCGGGCCGAAGTCATTGCCGACCTCGACGTCATTGCCAGCACCTTCATCGCGGCCGTCGAAGCGGGCCGCGCCGGCAAGCTCTCGACCAAGGAGGACGTGTTCACCGGCAAGGTGTACCACGGCACCGACGCCAAGAAGCACGGCCTGGTGGATGCCTTCGGCTCGCTGCAGGACGCCGTGAACAAAGCCGCTTCCCTCGCCCGCGCCGGCTCCGGCGGGGGCACCTCAGCTGACTCCCTCACTTCATCTTTTTCAAACGCATGGACTTCCAGTTCAAAAGCCTAGCCGCCGCGCTGGGGCTCAAATCGGCCGACGCGGCTATCACCGATGCCAACCTGAAACAGGCCAACGACAAAATCGAAGCGCTGGAGCGCGACAAAGCCGGAGCTGAGCAAAAGGCGGCCGACGCGCTGGCCTCACTCGAAACCGCCCAGGCCGACCTGAAAACCGCTAACGCCAGCCTCAAGACCGCCAATGACAAGGTGGCCACGCTGGAGCAGTGGAAGAAGGAGCAGAAAGCCACCGACGGCCGCGAAGAGGACGCCAGCAACGGCCTCGACGAGGAGTCCACCGAGAAGCTCTCGGCCTTCGAGTTGGCCACCAAGCAGGCCGTTGGCCGCGTGCAGGCTCGCCACGGCAACAAGAACAAAGGCAAGTAACTGACCTGCCACCCCAGTAACTCAACTTTTCCCCAAACAACCTTTCCAGGATAACTACCATGGCAGGTATGGATTTCTCGGCGCTGCCGAGCCGCTTAAAAGATTACACCGTCAAGGAGTCGGACAACATTTTGTCCGAAATTCTCATCGACGGCCACAGCTTTCTCGACTACGTGAACCTGCTGCCGGACGTCACCGACGAGATTGACCTGATGCAGATGTTCATCGACTCGGTGCTCCAGCCGGGCGGCAAAGACACCTTCGACCCGAAGGGCACCTTCTCGTTCAAGAAGCGCACCGGCAAGGTCCGGGACTGCAAAATCGACTTCACGCTGACGCCGAAGCAGATCAACACGATGTGGAAGTCCTTCATGGGCCGCATCAACAAATCGAAGCGCGGCGACGTGTACGACGTGCCGTTCTGGGGCTTCCTGATGGAGCAGCTGGCCAAGAAGGGCAAGCAGGAGCTGCACCTGGACGCGTTCTTCAAGGGCGTCTACAACGGCGACTCGACCAAGGCCAACCGCGTGTTCGACGGCATTTTGCCGCTCATGTCGGACGCCGGCGCCATCCCGGCCGGCAACATCTACTCGGGCGCGCCCATCACGCAGCTCAACGCCATCGACCAGCTCGAAGGCCTGGCCGACAAAGTGCCCTCGGATAAGCTGCAGTGGGACATCGTGGCCCTGGTAGAGCCCGAGGTGATGAAGTTCTACAACCGCGACTACCGCGCCACCTACGGCGGGCTGAACTACAACAACGAGTTCAAGCACACCCTGCTCGACGGCACGAACATCACGCTGGTGGCCGAGCCCGGCCTGGCCCAGACCAGCGCCGTCATCATGACGCCCCGCGAGAACATCAGCTGGCTGACCGGCGAGCTGACCAACACGGACTCGTTCATCGTCGAGAAGTCGAAGCGCAACATCAACATCATGATGGACTTCCAGGCCGCGCCGGATTTCGCCCTGGGCGAATACATCTGGACCAACGACCTGGCGCTGACCAAAGGGACTGCCCTGCGCACGGCCGCCGCCGCCGAGTAATCAATCATCTGGCTGAGTTGCCCGGTGGCCACGCGGCCACCGGGCTAGGCTTCCACTGCGTCTACACCTCTTTCGACCATGTACAAATTCCTGTTCCGCGCCCTGCAGCTGACCTGCCTGGCAATGCTCCTGCTGACGACGGCCCACACGGTTGCCCCGGCCGAAACCCTGGCCGCCTTCCAGGCGGTGCCCTTCGGGGCTGATCTGCACGCGGCCCTGCTGCTCCACAGCCTCGGCAGCACGGTGCTCACCGCCGGCGTCTGCCTGCCCCTCGACCACATCGTGGAGGATGACTGCGGCGCCAACCCGGGCGGCACGGTGGACCTCTACGTGATGCGCCGCCGCGACATCCAGACCTTTCCCGAGCCCGCCGAGGAGGGCGACGTGGTGCTGACCCAGCCCATCGTGCCCAAGGCCGGCAAGGGCTTCGTGAAGTGGGACCACGCCACCGACACGGGCGACGTGAACCACAAATCCAACGGCGACGAGGGCAACCAGTCGGTCAGCGTCGAGCAGAACGTGTACATCCCGCGCGGCAACCCGAACACCGACAAGGTGATTAACAGCGCGTTGAACGGCAGCTTTGTTGTTATTTCGCGGGACTCGCTGGGCCAGCTGCGCGTGCTGGGCAACCAGCGTCGCGGGGTGAAATTCGACTACGACTACAAATCCGGCAAGAAGGGCACCGACAAGAACGGCACGGACTTCAAGTTCTCGGGCGAAGGCTTTGCCTCCGTGCCGCTGTACTACGAAGCGGCCATTCCGCTGCTGGGTGCGGCCACGACCTAAGCCGATCGGCTGCAGTTCATTTCTCGACGACGCTCACCTGCCCCTCTCGTTTCTCACTCAGGACCCATGCTCAAGGACTTTAAGCTGGTTGGCACCGACGGCCTCGGCTCGGTGAACTACAACGGCACCGACTACCCGATCAGCGAAATCGACGATGCCATTGCCGCCAAGCTGTACGGCAAGACCCACATCATTGAAAAAGTAGCCGGGCCGGTGGCGGCCGTGCCCGCTACGGTGGCCCCGGAGGGCGAAGGCACCCCGGCCACCAAGAGCCGGCGCAACTCGTAGCGCCGGCCCTACCCACCAGAAAAGCCCCCCTCCATTCGTGGAGGGGGGCTTTTTGTTGCTACCTTCGTCGTGCTAACACTCTTCCTGGATTCCTCCTTGCTGCTTGAGAAAGCCTTGGCCGTGCCTTTTCGCATCGGTCGGGGAGTAGAGCGGGAGCATGACCCGTACCTTCTGGCTTTCTCGCAAGAGGATGGTAGAGTGTTAGCAGCGATTTCCCCGGCTTTGCGCCGGGCGCTGCGTATGGCCGACACCTCCCTGCCTTCATTTGCTGAATTTCTAGCCGACCACGGCATCCGGGTGGGCGAGCTGGAGCGCGCGTTGATGGAGTACGTGCAGATGAGCCACGAGCTGCTGTTTGAGCAGGACCCGCACAGCGCCCCCTTTGATTTTCTGGAGGTAAGCGACCGGCACGAGGTGCTGGTGGCGTTTCTGCGCTACCTGCGCACGGCGTAGTTGCGTCCTATTTCCGCCTGCCCGGCCGGTGCAGCTTTGAGTTCTGAATCACTCGAAGCACGCAAACACCGTCCGCAATGGAGGAAATCGTACAATGGCTGGAAGCTGGTGCCCAAGCCGATTATCAAGCCGGGGTGCAGCTGCTGGCCAAGCACTCCAAGAACCGCTCGCTGGTTAACCACCTGGTCAAAAAGGACTCGCACAATAACCGCGAGAAGCTCACCTACGAGCTGGTGAAGCTGGGCTGTGGCCACGACCTGGCCGACACGGCCGAAGTGCTGCGGGTGCTGGGCAACCGGCAGGCCGTTGAGGCGGCTGTTAGCGAATTCGCGGAGGCCGTTGCCGGCGCGGCCCCGGCGCCGCGCCCCCAGCCCGAGCCCGCTCCGGCCCCGGAGGCCGAGCACGTGCCCGAGGCCGTGCGCACGAAGGTGGACGACATCACGCAGCTGATGGCCACGCTGTGGGCCGACCGCTGCCAACGGTCGGATCAGCTCGATGCCGCCTCGCAGGAGCAAGGCCAGGTGCTGGTGGCCGACATCCTGCGCCTGCAGGAGCAGTACAACGCCCTGGCGGAGCGCCGCCGTCAGCTGATTGCCGGCGAGGCCACCGGCCAGCTCGAGGCCGCCGCACCTGGTGCGCCCGCCCCGGAGCCGGCCGCCCCGGAGACCCCGGCCGCCGTCGATGTGCTGGAGCTGGGCGACAGGCTGCGCAACCTGCGCTCCAATTTGAGCAAGGCGAAGGGCAAGCTGGCCAGGAAGCCCGACGACGCGGCGCTGCAGGAGAAGGTGGTAAAGCTCACCCTCGAGAAGGACCAGCTGGAGCTGCAGCTGAAAAAGGCCACCGAGTAATGCAGGGCCCACAGGATTCAGCAGGGGCCCGCGGGCTCCTGCTGGTACTCGGCCTGGTTGCGGCCATGACGGTGCTCACGGCCCTGAAGGGCTGCACCACGGCCGCGCTGCCGGCCACCTTGCGCCAGGAGTACCGTCAGCACGACCAACGCGCCCAGCGCGCCCGCAAGCACCGCCCGGTGCAACGTCCCATTCCTCATCCGTACCCCACGTGGAGAACCAAGTAGTAGCCCTGAAGTGGCACGCGGAGCAGCGCCGCCTCGATGCGCTGACCCCGCTCGAAAACAACCCGTTCGGCAAGATTACCCAGGAGAAGCGCCGGCGCCTGGAGCAGAAGCTGCTCGAACTCGGCATCTTCGAGGCGGCCACCGTCGATACCGACGGCGTGCTGCTCACCTTCAACAAGCGCCACAACCTGCTCGTGGGCATGGGCCGCGGCGCGGAGCTGGTGGAGGTGATGGTGCCCAACCGCGCCCTGACCGAAGACGAGCGGAAGAAAATCATCCTGGCCTCGAACATCAACGAGGGCGAGTGGATCGACGAGGTGCTGCGCGACCAGTACGCCGACGTGCTCGACGACATGGGCGTGCAGCTGGCCAGCATCGACGCGCTGCTGGAAGGCAACGCCGGCGCGGTGAAGGAGGAAAAGCCGGAGTACCCCATCGTGGCCGAGTTCAGCGAGAAGTACGATGCCTTCGTGATTGTCTGCCGCAACGACATCGACACCAACTTCATCAAGCAGGTGCTCGGCATCGGCACGATGCAGAGCTACAAGAGCAAGGAGACGGGCAGCACGCACGTCATCGAGGCCAAAGAGTTTGCTGAGAAATGGAAGTCCAGGTAGTTATCCCCTCCCATAAGCGGGCCGGCCGCATCCTGACCCTGGGCGTGCTGCCCGGGGCCATCGTGTGCATCCCGGAGAGCCAGCTGCCCGAGTACCGCGCCGCCCACCCCGACGCGGAGCTGGTGACGCACCCCGACTCGGTGGTGGGCCTGGCCGCGAAGCGCAACTGGATGTACCAGTACTTCGGCAACGTGCTGCAGCTGGACGACGACATCACCGACTTCCGCCGCATGTACCTGCCGGCCGGGGAGCGAATGAGCATCGGACCGGAGCAGGCCATGGCCATCATCCAGGAAACCGCCTACGCCGCCAAGCAGGCCGGGGCGTACCTGTGGGGCTTCAACTCCAACCCGAACCCGACGATGTACAAGGCCCTGAACCCGATCAGCCTCACCGGCTACATCACGGGGTGCGCCACCGGGCTGCTGGAGGGCTCCAAGCTCTGGTACAACTCGCAGATCGTCTGCAACGAGGACTACTGGATCAGCTGCCTGAACGCCCACCACCACCGCATCATCTGGAAGGATACGCGCTACACCTTCATCCAGAAGGACACCTTCGTGGGGCAGGGCGGCCTGGCTGAGTTCCGCAACATCGACGCCGAGCGCCAGGACTACGAGCTGCTGCGGCGTTGCTTCGGGGAGGTGATTCAGAAGAAAAAGGATAGCCTGTTGGCCAAGCGCAAGCACGAGTTTCAAAAAACCATGAAGCTGCCGTTCTGACGTCCGTTTCGGACCAGGTAAAAAAGCCCCTCAGCACTGCGTTGCGGGGCTTTTTTTATGCACCGCGCTGTGGATAAAAAAGGCCTTGTCGTGGATAAATAAAGGATTGTCGGTTTCTGTAAATCGCTGTGTATGAAGACCTTTATAACATCAGTTCAACACTTCTCAACCTCTCAAAAACCGCTCAAACTGTATGAACACGCTCAACAACATCACCGCCCGCGAAGCCCTCAAAGCCGACCTGATTGCCGACCTGCGCAGCCGTGACGAGCAGGCCAACCGCAACGACTACGCCCGCCTGCTGGCTGGCAAGCAGCGCACGGAGTTGCTGCAGCGCATCAAGAAGGCCTACAAGGAGCAGGCCGCCGCGGAAGACTACGGCCAGGTGCTGGAGTGCCTGGCCGAAGCCGAGCTGGCCATCTTCAACGACGCCGACGAGCTGACCCTGCTGCCCCCGACCGAAGGCCCGGAGCCGGACGGCGCCGGCGGTGCCGGCCTCGTGGTGCCCATGGTCATCGAGGACGAACCCAGCACGGCCATTGCCGCCGCCGCCCCGGCCGCGCCCGTCATCATCCTGCGCGACGCGCCCCAGCTGCTGCCGGCCGCGCCGGCGCTGGTGACCGAGCCAACGAACCTCGACATCATCCTGAGCGCCGCCGTGCCCAAGGCCACGCCCACGTACTCGCCGCTGGCCCACCTCGACCTGATTAACGCGGTGAAGGAGCAGCTGGACAAGCGCGGCCTGCAGGTCAAAGACGAGCGGTACCAGCAGAATCGGAAGGGCCAGCAGATGTTCGGCCACCTGACCGTGGCCGGCCACGACACCGAGCAGGACATGTGCATCGGCTTCCGCAACAGCTACGACAAGTCGATGCAGGTCGGCGTGGTGGCCGGCAACCGCGTCATCGTCTGCAGCAATTTGATGTTCAAGGGCGACTTCCGCGCCATGCAGATGCACCAGGGCAACGTGGTGCAGGAGCTGAACCGCATCCTCGAAAAGGGCGTGGAGAGCATCGAGCAGCAGTACCTGCTCATCCTGAAGGACTCGGAGAAGTTGAAGCAGGTGGAGGTGAACCCGCGCCTGATTCACGAAATCCTGGGCGAGCTGTTCTACGCCGAGAGCATCGTAACCGAGGCGCAGCTGCGCATCATCCGGGGCGAGCTGCGCGAGAAAACCAACTTCGGCGACGGCACGCTGTGGGACATCTACAACCACACCACCGAGGCGCTGAAGAGCACGCCCAGCGGCCTGATCATCGGCCGGCACATTGAGGCCCACCAGTTCTACACCGCGAAGGCCTAACTCCCCACTCCCAACCAACAACCAGCGTCCCCCGGCCGGCCAGCGGCCGGGGGCCTGCTACGGCTATGCCCACCCATGAGCAAATACCAACTGAAGACCCGCAAGGGGTACGATTTTTTCGAGGTGTCGAGCGCGATGCAGAAGTGCATCAGGAGAGGCCTGGAGGAGCAAGCGATGTACTGGGCGGTGGAGCTGTTCACCAGCAACTATGCCGAGTACGCGTGGAAGCGCCTGCGCATCATGGCCAGCGAAGACGTCGGCCTGGCCGCCCCCGGTGTGGTGGCTGACGTAGCCGCCCTCTACCAGCACCACAAGCTGCAGGCCAGCAAGAAGGACGACAAGAACAAGCCCGAGCGGCTGTTCCTGACCCACGCCGTGCTGCTGCTCTGCCGCGCGCCCAAGTCGCGCGTCGTGGACCACGCGCTGCTCTACCACTGGCTGCGCCACGACCACATGCACGAGCCCATTCCCGACCTGGCGCTGGACAAGCACAACGAGCGGGGCCGGCGCCTCGGCCGCGGCTGGAAGCACTTCTTCGAGGAAGGCACCCAGCTGGCCAACCTCGGCACCGTGGCCGGCGAGGAGCAGTACCGCGCCCTGGCCATGAGCGTCATCGACAGCGCCGCGCCCACCTTGTTCCCCGACGACGAGCTGGAGGCCCCGCCGAGTGCCGATCGGTGACCAGAAGCAGCGCGTGATGGTGAAGCGGGCGCTGGACGAAGCGGGCTACTACGCCTTCGCGGCCCAGGTAGCCCACAAGCGCCACTTCAACGTGCGCTGTGCCCAGCTGCTGCAGTTCTACGGGCTGCAGCAGCTGGAGCAGCTGGCCGACCGGTACCAGGAGTTGCCCGAGGACTTGCCGCCCGAGCAGGAGGTGGACTGGCTGCTGCTGCGCGGCAATTGCCCGATGTCGCTGCTGCGGGCCTACGTGCAGGTGGGTGGCGACGCGTGCGCTGACCAGAGCCCCTGGGCCCGCATCAGCGCCGGGCTTTGCACCACCACCGAGCAGAGCCTGCGGCGCTGGGGCGACGTGAACCACCTCACCGCCTCGATGCTGCGGCGCTACTGCGGCGCCCAGGGTACGCCGCTGGACGTGCAGGCCATGCACCTCTCGCACGAGGCGCTGCCCGTCACCGAGCACGACCTGGTGGAGTTCATCGTGGCGCACCCTAGGGGCCAGCATACTTACCGCCCCCGCGGCTACGGCCACCAGCTGGCCGAGGCCTTCCGGCTGCTCACCGGCTTCCGGCTGACCTACGGCTTTGCCGTGCAGCTGCTGGCTCGGCTGAGCCCGCCGGCGGCCCCGATCGACGCTTGCCCTTTCTAACCCGCAGAAACCCGGCCCCGCGCCGGGTTTCCTGCCTTCCTGCCTACTCGTGAACGAAGACCTGAAATACTACAAGCCGTTCGTGAAGCTCATCGACGACGTGGGCCGCCGCCACGGCAACGACCGGGTGTTTACCGACTTCCTGACCATGGCCACGTGCGCGCTGCATCCCCAGACGCTCCGCAGCCCGGGCATCGATCCGGATCCAGACAATGAGAAGCTGTACTTCGAGGCCATCAAGCCCTACACGAAGCCGGAGCTCAGCAAGCTGGCCGAGCTGATTGCCTTGGTGCAGCTGCAGGCCATCGAGTTTCCTTTTACCGACATCCTGGGCGCATACTTCGAGGAGCACGTGACTCGCGGCCAGAACGGGCAGTTTTTCACCCCGACGAACATCTGCAAGCTGATGGCCCGCATGACCTACGGCGACGTGGGGGAGGGCAAGACCGTGGCGGACCTGGCGTGCGGCTCGGGGCGCATGCTGCTGGCCGTAGCCGAGGACGCGCCCCATAATCTGTTCTTCGCCGCCGACGTCGACGCGCGGTGCTGCCGCATGGCGGCCCTGAACTTCTTCGTCAACGGCATCCGGGGCGAAGTGGCGTGGATGAACTCGCTCAGCCTGCAGTGGTGGGGCGCCTGGCACGTCAACGACGTGGGCAGCCGCGGCATCATGCCCATCCCGGAGGAGAAATGCCACTTGGCCGCACCGAAGCGACCGGCCGAGCCTCAGCCGGCTGCGGTGGCCGTCGTGCCGGCTGCCGGCCCGCTCCTGGTAGCCGACCCGATACCCAAGCGGCTACCTGGTGCTACGTCACAACCCGCACCGCAACTGAGCCTCTTTTAACGAAGAAAGCCCCCGGCAGGGCCGGAGGCTTTCGATTCAGTTCAATTTCTCGACGGCTCTCAAACCGTGGAGAGCAACAAAGATAGGGGGCAGCGTACGAAGCCCCCCAATCCCACCATCAGTTCACTTTCTCACTCTCGCTACCCATGAAAACGTCTCGCAAACTGACCATTACGCACCGGTGGCGCAACAACCGCAGCGTGCCCGAAATCCGCCTAACGGGCCTGTGGCTGCGCGAAGTAGGCTTCTGGCCTAATTCGAAGGTGCGGGTGGAGCTGCAGGGAAAACAGCTGGTCTTGATTCCCGAGTAAGCATTCCGTCCTACCCTCCGGCAATGGCTGAGCCCAAGTTGTGGGCTCAGCCATTGTTTTATGAAGAAACTGAAGCCAAAGGGCGACAAGCTCGATAAGTACCGCGCCCACCTCTTCGAGGGCGCGGAGCTGCAGCCGCAGGAGGTGGAGATGCTGGCCAAGTACCGCAAGGCCCATTCGCTGCTCTGCATCGGCTACTCGAAAAACCAGGTGCTTGCCGCGCTGGAGAAGGAATACGACGAGCTGAGCACGTCGCACCTCTACGCCATCATCCGCGAGAGCATCGAGCTGATGGGCAGCATCGAGGAGGTGGACAAGAAGGGCGAGCGGGTCATCAGCATCGAGAACTACAAGCTGCTGGCCAACCTGGCCCGCAAGGGCGGCGACATCAAGGCTGCCATTGCCGCCCAAGAGAAGGCCGACAAGCTCATGGGCCTGTTCGACGCCGAGCAGGGCGGCCTCGACCCGCAGGCCTTCCTCAAGCCCGTGGCCATGCTGTTCACCACCGACGTGGAGCAGCTCAAGCGCCAGGAGCTGCCCGAAGAAACCGACGACACCGAAGATATCGACTACGAGGATGCGTCGGAGTAATTTTGAGCAAGAGCAGCGCCGGGCGTACGTCAACGCCAAGCAGCTGCAGTTCCTGCAGGCCCGCGCCCGCCGGCGCACCTTCGTGGGCGGGCGCGGCTCGGGCAAGACCACCGTGGCCGGCCACCAGACGCGGGTGGAGATGAATTTCCTCCCCAGGGCGAAATTCTTCTTGGCCGGGCTGACCTACAACCAACTGCTCACGTCCACGCTGCCGGGCATGGAGCTGGCCTGGCAGGTGCACGGCCTGCGCGAGTACAACCCCAAAACCAAGTTCGGGCACTACGTCATCGGCAAGACGCCGCCCGCGCACTGGTACAAGCCCTACATCGCCCCGCGCAACTACGAAAACTGCGTCACCTTTCTCAACGGCTACACCCTGCAGCTGCTGAGCATGGACCGGCCCGACGCGGCGCGTGGTGGTTCGTATGATGGTGGCCACATGGACGAGTCGGCCCTGCTCAAGGAAGAGCACGTCACGCGCATTCTGCGGCCCATGATCCGGGCCAACCGCTACCGCTTCAAGGACCACTACCTGCACTGGGGCCTCTCGGACTACACCTCCGTGCCCTGGCTGCCGAGCGGGCAGTGGGTGTTCAAAACCGAGGAAGCGGCCAAGGAAAACCCCGAGAAGGCCTTCTACCTCGAATCCACCGCGCGCGACAACGTGGACGTGCTGGGGGAGGAGTACCTGACCAACCTGCGCGCCGGCATGACCAAGCTGGAGTGGGACGTGGAGGTGATGAACGTGCGCCTGGCCAAGGTGCCCAACACGTTCTACCCCGACTTCAACGCCGAGAAGCACAGCAGCTGGGACATCTTCAGCTACGAGTACGACGAGGCCACCGGCATCACCCTGCCCACCCGCACCTTTCGCCTGCCCAAGCGGCCCCTGGAGCTGAGCTTCGACTTCAACGCCCGCTTTACCTCCGTCATCGTGTGCCAGGAAACGGACCAGGAGTTTCGGTGCCTGGATGCGTTGGCCGTCACCCAGGCCGAGGCCAACACCAACGTGCTCGACGCGTTGGTCAAGGCGTTCTGCGACGAGTACGAGTCGCACCCCACCAAGCTCTTGTACATCTACGGCGACCGAAACGGCAACAACAAGCAGGTGGCCAGCAACAAGACACTCTACGAGCAGATCTGCGAGCAGCTGGTGGAGCGCGGTTGGGCCCCGCAGCTGATGGTGCACGGCCTCGACCCGGACCACCGGCTGAAGCACCTGATGATTAACGCCATGCTGGCCGAGCGCAATTCGCGCCTGCCCCGCGTGCGCATGGACCGCGAGAAGTGCAAGTACCTCATCGTCTCCATCAGCCAGTCGCCTATGACACCGGACTTCAAGAAGGATAAGCGCAGCGAGGCCAACCTAGTAGACCAACGCTTAGCTACTCACTTTAGCGACTGCTTCGACAACATCGTGTACAAGAAATACGGCCACCTCTACGGCATCGATACCCAGCCCTACCAAGTACGTTTCCTTGGTCGCGGCTAGGGAATGCAGGCAATTGCCATTCAAAAACCCCGTTTTCAGCTTGGAAACGGGGTTTTTTGTTGCCCGAAGTCCCCTCATATAACCCGGCAATTGCCCCCCTGGCAATTGCCGCACGCTAAAGGGCGCGCTATCGACTGCGCGAAAGGCCATAAAAAACGGCGGCAATTTTCGGCTAACCCGTTGTTTTCGTGGGCGGTCGGTTCAAAACAGACCATAAAGCCGGGCGCGGCCGGTTTCGTCCTACCGGCCGGGGCGGTCAGCGGGCAATTTGGAGGAAAACCAACTCCCCCTCCATGTCCGAAATTCACGTGAGCAGAATGCTGGCCGAAATCGACCAGCCCACACCGCTGGGCTTGAAGTTCCGCACCTTCAGCCTCCGCTACTGGAAAACCGACGGCAGCCGCGGCAGCAAGGCGGCCTGCTACAAGGGTGGCAAGTACGCCCACCTGGGCGCGACCAAATCCGCCGGCGGCTTCCGCTACAACCACAAGCTCAACGGCACGCTGCAGCTGGTCAACGACGAGAACGGGCAGCCCTTCGCGGTAAAAATCGCCCTGATTACCCGCTACAACGGCCTAGTGGTCATCCACAGCGATGAGCAATAAGGTGCAGCGGCTGGCGCAGGACGTGTACGTGCTGCGCGGGGCCAGGGCCGTGGTGGAGTTTACCGCCCCCAAAAGCGGGCAGGACGTCATCAACGGCGCCGACGAACTGAAACAGGGCGGCCTGGTCATCGCGCCCTGGGGCAAAAACAACCTCAAGCCCCAGGAGATGCTCAAGCTGTACTACGCCAACCACCTCAAGCCGCAGCTGCTGGTGACGGCGCGGGATTTCCTGCTCGGGGCGCGGGTGGGCGTGTTCGAGCCGCAGATCCGCGACGACAAACGCGTCCTGGTGCCGGTCATCGACACCGAGATGGAGGCCTTTTACGAGTTCATCGACGGCGATACGCTGCTGCGCAGCAGCGCCTTTAACCTCGAATTCGCCGCCAACTACTTCTCCGTGGTTGAGCTGGAGAACAAGACCAACGTGGCCGGCGCCGACAGCTTCGATTGCACCGACGTGCGGGCCCTGGTGACCACCAAGCGCTACCCCGAGAAGTACGGCCTGCACCCGGATTGGAGCAATTTCAAGGCCAAGGACGTGAAAATCCTGCCGGCCTACGACCGCACCAACCCCGGCCGCTTCGGCCAGTTCATTTACCACGGCCGCGACTGGACGCCCGGGCAGAAGTACTACGACCTGCCCCCGCACTGGGGCGGGGAGCAGTGGCTGCAGGTGAGCAACAAGGTGCCCAAGTTTCACATCAGCGGCCTCGAAAACGGCTACGACGTGCGCTGGCACATCAAAATCCCGAAGGATTACTTCCTGCAGTTCGGCGACGCCAAAAAGCAGCAGGAGGCCGAGGACGCGCTGCTGGAGGAAATGGAGAGCTACCTGGCCGGGGCGGAGAATGCCGGCAAGGCCTTCGTGAGCAAGTACACCGTGGACGAGCGCGGCAACGCCAAGGGCGGCTTCATCATCGAGCCCATCGACTCGAAGGCCAACAACGAGGCCTACGAGAAGGTGAACCAGCAGGCCAACATTGCCCACGTCAGCGCCCACGGCATCGACCCCTCGCTGGCCGGCATCGACACCGGGGCCAAGCTGGGCGGCTCGGGCTCCGAGAAGCGCATCAGCTACCAGCTGCACCTTGCCCAGCGCACCCCGAACAAGCGCAAGATTCTGCTGGAGCAGCTCAACGTGATGAAGAAAATCCAGGGCCTGAACCCCAGCCGGGTGTACGGCTTCGAGGACATGGACATCACCACCCTGGCCGAAACGCCGAAGGGGCAGAAAGAAAAAACCAACCCGCAGTAGTCATGCTGTTTACCACCACCGAGGAGCTGAAACAGCACCTGAGCACCCTGCACCAGAACCTGCGCTGGGAAACCATCCTCTCGCACGTGGAGCAGGCCGAAACCACCCATTTGGCGCCCTACGTCACCCAGGAGCTGATCGACGAGCTGAGCCAGCCCACGGCCGACTTGAGCCCGGTGCAGGTCGCGCTCCGCAAGCGCCTGCGCGACGCGGCCGCGCACTACATCGTGCTCGACGCGGCCCCGTTCCTGGCCATCAGCGCCGGCGACGTGGGGATGATGGAGCAGCGCACCGACCAGGCCACCGGCGCCCGCCAGTGGGTGTACAACAACTTCGTGGACGCGGCGGCCGACAACGGCGACCGGCTGCTGGACGCGGCCCTGGTGTGGCTGGAGTTCAAGGCCGACGACTTCCCGACCTGGAACGACTCGGACCTGGCCCGGGCCAGCCGCGAGCTGCTGCTGCAGAACGCGCACGAGGTGAGCCGCTTCGTGGGCATTCAGGAAAGCCGGCGCACGTTCGGCGCCCTGCTGCCGTACCTGCGCCAAGTAGAAGACCTAGAAATCCGCCCGCTGCTGGGCGACGAGTTGACCGATGAACTCAAGGCCGCGCTGGCAGCCCGGCAGCTCTCGGCGGAGCAGAAGCAGCTCCTGGAGCAGCTGCGCCCGGCGCTGGCCCACCGCGCCTACGCCGTGGCCCTGCCGTTCCTCTCGATCAGCGTGACCGGCCGCGGCATCCGCCTGCTCTCGGACAACGACGGCATCCGGCAGCGGCTGGCCGCGCCCGAGAAGGTGGTGGCCAGCCTGGCCAGCGCCGCCGATCAGGTGGCCACCCAATACCTGGAGCGGCTGAAGCGCCACGTCGACGGTGGCCGCCCCGACGCCGAGCCCTGGGCGGTGACGCAGCACAGCAACGCCGACCGCAAATCCTTCCGTGTCCGATGAAACCGAGGCTCTCACTCCTGGAATTGGCCGGCGCCCTGCTGGCCGGTGGCTGCGCTTACGCCACCCAATTCGTCGAGGCGCACATCTGGTCGCCCGCCTACACCTACTACCTACTCCTGCTGCTGGTGGCCGTCGATGGCGTGGTGCAGGCGCGGGTGCAGCGGAAGCGGTTTCGGCCGCTGCACCTGGCGCTGCAGCTGCTGGCCTACACCTTCATCCTGGGCTTCGCGCACGGCTTCGCCAAGCACGAGGTCGGGCTGGTGTGGCTGGCGCAGATGGCGCTGGCCCCGTTCGTGGTGTTCCACCTGCGCCGCCTCATCATCAGCTTCGGCAAGCTGGGCCTCGTGGACCGCGACGTGGCCACGCTGCTGGAGCTGAAAATCGGCCGCCGCGCCGTGGCCGACGAAGCCAAGCCAGGGGAAGCGCCGGCCCTGGTCGAACCCGTAGCCGTTGCCCCCAGTGAAGCAGTTCCGGCTTAACGAGCGCCCGTTCTCGGTGCCGCAGGCCTGGCCCGAGCTGACCGAGCCGCAGCTGCTGGCCGTGGTGCCGCACCTGTACGCCGACCGCCGCAGCGCCCGGGTGCGCCTGGCCGTGCTGCAGCTGCTGTGCCCGGTGCCCCGCAAGCTGCTGCGCCTGCTCGGCGCCGAGCAGCTGCGCGACCTGCTGCAGCTGGTGGAGTGGGTGTGGGAGCAGGAGCTGGTGGCCACGGCCCTCACCTCGTTCCCGCACCGCGGCCGCACGTACCTGCTGCCGCTGCCGCGCCTGGAAGACGCGGTGGCCCTGGAGTACGCGCTGGCCTCGATGCACTTCGCCGCCTTTGCCCACCCGCAGCGCCCGCAGCCGCAGCGCCTCGACGACCTGGTGGCCGCGCTCTGCCGTCCGCAACGGGCCGACCTGGACGAAACGGACCCGCACTGGGATGGGCAGCGCCGGGAACGGTTCAACCCCAAGCTGGCCGAGGCCCGCGCCAAGGAGCTGGCCGGCGCACCCATGGCCGTCAAAATCGTGGTGCTGCAGCAGTTCCTGAGCGCGCAGCGCTTCATCCACCGCGCCTACCAGGAACTCTACAAGCGGCAGGAGCAGGGCGCGCGCCGCGGCCAGCCGGTGGTATCCGACGGCAGCGAAGTCATGGAGCTGATTCACGTGCTGGCCCAGGAAGGCACCTACGGCGACTACGACGCCACATGCTACACCTCGATGCACACGATTCTCTACAACCAGGCCAAGCAGGCCAAGCGCCGGCGCGAGCAGGAGCAGGACGAATAGTTACGTCCTACCGGCCGGGCCGGCGCGGGTGCTGATTGAGGTGTTTCACTCCAATCCCTACCCCATGTTTGCTCTGTTCAGAGTCCTGCAGGCGGCCTTGGCCGTCGTCCTCGTTGCCCTCGTGCTCGGCAGCTGCGTCACCACCGGCAGCCGCCGCCCGCACACCCAAAGCCCCAGCATCCTCAACGACTCGGTGCTGGCAGCCCTCAGCGGCCTGCTGCCGGCCCCGGACAGCACCCGGTACCTCGACGTGCCGCGCCGCCCGCTGGCGCAGCTGTTCGGCCCCAGCACGGCGCGCAAGGACAAGCGGCAGGTGCACATCACGGTCTACAACGCGCCGGCCAAGGTGAAGGGCGGCAGCACGGCCGTCAGCGGCGACGGCAACGTGACGGCCGACAACCGCAAGGCCCGCGGCCCGGTGGCCGTGGGCGACTCGGCCAGCGCCACCGACAACACCAAGGCGGGCCAGAAGGGCGGCGCGGCGGCCACCGGTGCCTGCAGCACCGCCACGGCCGTCACCGAGCAGGCCGGCCCCGCCTGGTGGGCGTGGCTGCTGGTGTTCCTGCTGGGCGTAGTGGTCGGCGTGGCCGGCACCGTGTACGCGCTGCTGCGCCGCTGGAAGGCATGAGCACCTTCGCCCCCGCGTTTCAGCAGATCCTCGACGAGGAGCTGGCCGGCTACAAGAAGCTGGTGCTGGAAATGCTGGCCGACCAGCTGCGGGCGAAGGGCCTGGTGCTGACCGAAGACCTGCTGCAGTCCCTGCAGGGCGAAACCACCGCCGCCTCGGAGCGCTTCGTGGCCGACATGGCCGTCTCGTTCAACGAGTACGGCCGCATGAAGGAAATGAAGCGGCTCAACTACACGAAGGGCGCGCCGGTGGAGCAGATAGAGGCCTTCGTGCGCAAACGCGGCCTGGCCCGCTTCGAGCGCGTGCCCGGCTACAAGCCCGGCCAGTTCCCGCTCAGCCAGGACGTGGCCATCAACCGCATCGCCTGGGGCCTCTCGCGGGCCCGCCTGCGCGACGCCGGCAAGCACAAGCCCAAGGGCTGGTACGCCAAGACCTTCTACCGCTCCCTCAACCGTTTCATCGACGCCGTAACCACGCGCTACGCCGCCCAGGCGGGCGTGCACGTGGCCGGCGCCATCAAATTCTAGGTATGGCATCCGTTCGGACGGATAACGTCCAAATCAAGCTCGACATCGACGGCTCGCAGTCGAAAACCGAACTCGACAACCTCACGCGCAAGGCGCAGCTGCTCAAGGAGGACATGAAGGGCCTCAAAAAGAGCTCGCAGGAGTACATCGACGCCAACAAGCAGCTGGCCGACGTCAACGGCCGCATCGAGGAGCTGCGCCAGGAACTCGGCTTGTCGGCGCTCAGCTACAACCAACTCAACACGCTCACGCGCCAGCTCAACCGCGAGCTGCGCGACCTGACGCCCGGCACCGAAGCCTTCATCAACAAGAGCAAGGAGCTGCAGGAAGTGGACGCGCAGCTGACGAAGGTGCGCAACGACATCAAGGGCGTGGGCGCGGAGCTGGAGCTGAGCACCGAGGACTTCGACGACTTCGTGAAAAAGCGCGACGAAGTGGGCTTGGTGGGCCTCACGCTCACCCAGCTGAAGGGCCTGGCCAGCCAGCTCAAGGAGGAGCTGGGCGACCTGGCCCCGGGCACCGAGGCCTTCGTCAACAAGTCGAAGGAGTTGGGGCTGGCCGAGAAACGGCTGGAAGACGTGACCGAGGAAGCCCGCAAAGCCGGCCGGCAGCTCGACGAGTCGGGCAACGGCTTCGGCGACTTCGCCAAGAAATCGGCCGCGCTGGTGGGCATCCACATCGGCATCGAGGCCGCCGTGGAAGGGCTGAAGGAGTTGGGCCGCGAATCCGTCAACGCGGCCAAGGAAGGCGCCGATTCCCTCTCCGACATGGAGAAAAGCCTGGGCGTAACCACGGCCGAGGCCCGGGCGCTGCGCGAGCAGCTGGAGGGCATCGATACGCGCACGTCGGGGGAGAATTTGGAGGGCATCGCCGTGGCGGCCGGCCAGCTGGGCATTGCCAAAGACCAGGCCGTGGCCTTCACGCAGTCCGTGGACCAGGCCGTGGTGGCGCTGGGCGACGAGTTTACGGGCGGCGTCGAGGACGTGACCAAGAGCCTGGGCGGGCTGCAGAAGCTCTACAAGCAGACGGCCGACCTGAGCCCGGCCGAATCCATCACCAAAATCGGTTCGGCCGTCAACGCCCTGGGCGCCGAGGGCGCGGCCAGCGGCCCGGTCATTGCCGAGTTCACCTCGCGCATCGGGCAGCTGGGCGACCTGGCCCCGCAGATTACCCAGACCCTGGGCCTGGGCGCGGCGTTCCAGGAATTGGGGCTGTCGGCGGAAATCAGCTCGGGCGGCGTCACGAACGTGCTGCTGACCGCTTCGAAGGACACGGCCAAGTTCGCCGCGCAGATCGGCGTGACCAACGACGAGTTCCGCGAGATGCTCAACACCGACCCGAACGAGGTACTGCTGCGCCTGGCCGACTCGCTGCAGGGCGCTAGCAACACGGAAATCGTAAGCACCCTCGACCGCCTGGGCATCAAGTCGCAGGAGGCCACCAAGGTCATGAGCCTGCTGGCTACCCAGACGGACTTCGTGCGCGAGAAGCAGGCGCTGGCCGCCAAGGAGTTTCAGAAGGGCAGCAGCCTCACCGACGAATTCGCCAAGAAAAACAACAACGCGGCCGGCGAGCTGGAAAAGGCCGAGAAGAAGCTGGTGCAGTACCGGCGCGAGCTAGGGGAGCAGCTACTGCCGGTGTACATCCGGGGCACGCAGTTGTTTGGCTTGTTCCTGGAAGGGCTGCGGGCGGCCCCGCAGTTCATCAGTGAAAACCGCGGGCTGCTGATGGGCCTGGCCGTGGCCCTGGTCACGCTCAACGCGGCCAACATCCGCGCCACCGCCAGCACCCTGGCCCAGCTGGCCGTCGAGAAGGGCCGGGCCGTGGCCACCCGCGCCAGCGCCGCCGCGCAGTGGCTGCTCAACGCGGCCATGACCGCCAACCCGATCGGGCTGGTAATAGCGGCCGTGGCGCTGCTGGTGGGTGGCCTGGTCACGCTCTACGACCGCAGCGAGCGGGTGCGCATGGTCCTAGCCGGGCTGAGCAACGTGGCCCGGGAGGTGTTCGGCAACATCAAGAACGTGGCGCTGGAGAGCCTGGGCGGGCTGGCCAACCTGCTGCTGGGCATCTTTACCCTCGACAAAGCCCGGCTGGCTGCCGGCCTGGCGCAGCTGCAGCGCGCCGGGGGGCAGATGTCAGAGGCGTACCACAAGGGCTACCAGGACCAGCAGGCCAAGGAAGAGGCCAAGCAGGTGCAGCGTGAAGAAGCCGTGCACCAGGAGAAGAAGAAGCGCCAGCAGAAGCGGCAGCAGGAGGAGGCCCAGCAGGAGCAGCAGTCGTACGTGGAGCGGCTCAAGTTGCGGCAGGCCGATTTGGAGCGGCAGCTGGCCCAGGCCGAGGAGGGCAGTCGGCGGGAGCTGGAGCTGAAGAAGCAGCTGGTGCTCGTGGCGCGCGACATCGACCTGGCCGGCGAAAAGAAGTCCGCTGCCGACAAGGCCATCATCCAGAGCAAGGCCCTGGTGGAGATCAGCAAGCTCAACCGCGACTTCGAGCAGCAGGAGGCCCAGGAGCGCTTGGCAGCCCAGGAGCAGATTGCCGCGCGCCGGGCCGCGCTGCTGCAGGACGAAACCGCCCGCCGCATCCAGCAGCTCACGGCCGCGGCCGAGAAGGAGCAAGCCCAGGTGAAAGGCTCAGCCACGCAACAGGCCGAGCAGCGCCGGCTCATCGAGCAGCAGCTGCAGGTGGACATTGCCGAGGTGCGCCGCGCCGCGCAGCAGAAAGAGGCCGAGGAGTCGCTGGCGCTGGAGCAGAAGCGCAACGACCTCATCGTAGACGCCTGGCAGCGCCGCGAGGCGCAGCTGCGCACGGCCGCCAAGCTGGAAGAAGTCAAAATCCTCGACTCGGATAAGAACGCGGCCGAAAAGCGCCGCCTCGTAGCCGAGAAGCTGGAGCTCGACCTAGCAGCGCTGATGCTGGAGCGGGCCGATCAGGAAGCCGAAGTAGCCCGGCGCATCGAGGAAATCGACGCGGACCTGAACCTGCGCCGCCTGGCCCGGGCCCGCGACCGGGAAGACCGGCGCAACTTCATGAGCAACGAAGCCATTGCCGCCGCGCAGGCCGAGAAAAACGCCCGCGTCGGCATCTTGCAGCAGCAGCTGGAGGACGAGCTGGCCAACGAGCGGCTGACCATCAACGAGCGGCTGGCGCTGATCCGGCAATTCAACGCCGACAAGGCCGCCATCGAGCAGGAGTACTCCCAGGCCGAGCAGGACCGGGAGCGGGGCCGGGCCGAGTTCACGGTGCAGAGCTTCGGCCAAGCGGCCCAGCTGCTGGCCGACTTCAGCAAAATGTCCTCCGACAAGGAGCTGGCCAAGCTGGACCGCGACAAGCAGGCGCGCCTCAAAAAACTGGACGAGGAGTACAAGGCCGGCAAGCTCAGCAAAGAGGGCTACGAAAACAGCAAGCACGCCATCGAGACGAACTACGACGAGAAGGCCCGTAAGCTCAAGCGCCGCGCCGCCGAGGTGGAGAAGGCCAACAACGTGGCGCAGTCCATCATCGCCGGCATCCTGGGCGTGATCAAGGCGGCCCCGAACATCCCGCTGCAGATTGCCACCGGCATCCTGGCCGCCGCCGGCACTGCCAAAATCATTGCCACCCCGATTCCGGAATTTGCGCAGGGGGGCGTGCTCCGGCAGCTGGGGGGTACCTGGCGCGGCGTAGCACGCAGCGCCGGCGATGCGTGGCGCAGCGCCCGCAAATACGCCAGCGGCGGGCGTGTGGCGTACGGGGGCGGCGTGCCCGACGGGCCGCGCCACGGCAGCGGCGGCATCCAGCTCTTCGACGGCGCCAGCGGGCAGCACATCGGGGAGATGGAAGGCGGCGAGCCGATCATGATCCTGAGCCGGGCGACCTACGCCAACAACCGTGAGCTGGTGGACGAGCTGCTCGATACCAGCCTCTACCGGGGCGGGGCGCCGATTCGCTCCCGCGGGGCGGGCTTTTACGAGGACGGCGGCTTGGCCGGGGCGGCACCTGGTACGCCCAGCCGCAGCACCGACAACTACGGGCCGCAGCTTGTCGAAGCCATCAACCGCACTACGACGGCCGTGCAAAATATTCCTAGCCGGCTGTACGCCGTGGTTGGAGACGACCAAATACCGGTGCTGGAAGACAAACTCCAGGAGCGCGCCGACATCCGGGAAGAGGCCGCAGTCAGGTAATCTGCCACCCAATCTGCCACCTTAAAAATAAAAAGGCCCTTAGCATGCTGCTAAGGGCCTTTTTAGTGTCGCTTTGTGGTCGCGCCAGGAATCGAACCTGGATCAAGAGCTTCGGAGACTCCTATACTATCCGTTGTACTACGCGACCGGTAGTGGGCGGCAAAAGTAGGTAAAAATGCGGCGCGGCCAAACCGACAGGGCGTTTTCTGTAAAATTCCGCTTGCAACCTTCGGCCCGGCCGAGGAGTTTAGCCTAACACACAACCCAAACCCTAACCGCATCCAATATGGCGAGTACCGAAAAGAAAACCTTGTATACCGCTGAAGCACAGGCCATCGGCGGCCGCAGCGGCCACGTGCGCTCCACCACCGGCGTTATCGACCTGGACATGTCGGTGCCCGAAGGCTTGGGCGGAAAAAGAGGCGCCACCAATCCGGAAGAATTGTTTGCAGCCGGCTACGCCTCGTGCTTTCAGCAGGCATTACTCGTCATTGCCCAGCGCGCCGGCGACCGGCTTGATTCCGAAACGAGCGTGAATTGTGCCGTTTCGCTGTTTCAGCAGGGCGAGGGGTATGGACTGAGCGCCGTACTCGATGTGGACCTGAAAAAATTTGACGAAGCCAAAACCATCGAGATGGTGCGGCAGGCCCACCAGATCTGCCCGTACTCGGTAGGCACCCGCGGCAACATGGAAGTTGAGCTGCGCGTGAAAGGCCAGCCCGTACCAGTGCAGGCTGAAGAAAATGCCGGCGTGGCCCGGAACGGGTAGTCCGGCAAACCAGCATAGCAACGACAAGGCCCGACCGGATGCGCTCCGGTCGGGCCTTGTCGTTGCTATGCTGGGTGTTGTTGCGTTGGGATGGGGAGCGGCTACTGCCCGAGGGTGGGCGGCTGCTGGGCTTGGTGGGTTTCGAGCGGGTTCGGGTAGAACACGGCCGTGGAACTGGTGTAGCGCATGCCAATGAGCTTGGTGGTGCGCTGGAAGATGGTGAGTTTTTTGGCGCCGAGGGGCGTCAGCATGAGGCTGCCGCCGGCCGTTTTCACGCCGTAGCGATTGTCCAGCGGCGTGTCGAAGTAGAACAGGTAAGGCTGCAGCCAGCGGTAGTAGAACTTAACCTTGGCGCCGGTAGAGGTTTCGCCCGTAAGGCCGGGCGTGTCCTGCGCCAGCGCGTGCTGGAGTTCCACGGCACTGATGGGCGTACCGTTGAGCACGGGCAGCACATCCCACTGGCTGTCCACCAGTGCCCACTTTTGGTACTCTTCCAGCCACACCTCCGTCAGCACGTGGCCGCCAGCCGAGCCGCGTTTGTCAGCGTCGGCGGCTTTCAGGAAGAGCGGGCGGGCGGGCATGCCCATAGCCGTCAGCACGGCGGCCATCACGCGGCCGTACTCGATGCACTGCACCGACTTGCCGCGTAATGCGTCCTCTAAGATGGCCATGGGGTCCGTCTTAGTAGAGGGAATACGCCCGTCGTGGGTGAGCCGGTTGTGCACCCATAGGCTTAAGGCTTTTACTTTGCCCAGCGTGGTCGATTCCTTCGCGGCTATGGCTTCTAGGCCGTACCGGTCACGCATTGTTTGCAAGTAGAAGTCTTCAGGGGGGCTGTAACGGAAGGAGTAGGCCGCCGCCGCGTTGGGGGCGGTGCTGAAGGGCAGGGGAGCGTGGGTAGAAGGACCAGACTGGGCCAACACGGGCTGGCCCAGTCCCAAGCCAAGCAAAATCAACAGTCCAGTAAACGCCTTAGGCATGGCAACGGTGGTGTCAGAGGGTGGAGGATGTGCAAACGGAGAAAGGCCCTGGGGGGTTAGCGGCCAAAACTCCGGCTGATGAATCAACTCCACTGCGGTCAATGCTCTCAAGAGCTTGACAAGCAGGTGAGAAGGACGGGGGAGCAGAAAATCAGCCTACAAATATAATTGCTCTAATGTACAATATGATTTAAAATATATGTGATTGATTTTATCGAAAATATTATGCAATGAAAAGCCCCGCCGGGAACCGGCAGGGCTCGTCAAAACGCATAGGTAAATACCTATTTATGAATGCTTAAGCCTGCTGCTCTTGCATGGCCAACACTTCCTTTACTTTCTGGGCGGCGTCCTTCAGTAGCACGGCCGAGTACACCTTCAGGCCCGACTCGTCGATGATGCGGGCGCCTTCCTCGGCGTTGGTGCCTTGCAGACGTACGATAATGGGCACTCGGATGTCGCCGATGTTCTTGTAGGCTTCCACCACGCCGTTGGCTACCCGGTCGCAGCGCACAATGCCCCCGAAGATGTTGATCAGGATGGCCTTCACGTTCGGGTCCTTCAGGATGATGCGGAAACCGGCTTCCACGGTCTGCGCGTTGGCTCCACCCCCTACGTCGAGGAAGTTGGCCGGCTCACCGCCCGAGAGCTTGATGATGTCCATGGTCGCCATGGCCAGGCCGGCACCATTCACCATGCAGCCCACGTTGCCGTCGAGCTTCACGTAGTTCAGGTTCGAGGCCGAGGCTTCCACTTCCAGCGGGTCTTCCTCGTTCGTGTCGCGCAGGGCGGCGAATTCCTTGTGGCGGTACAGCGCGTTTTCGTCCAGCGTCACCTTGGCGTCCACGGCCAGGATCTTGTTGTCCGAGGTCTTGAGCACCGGGTTGATTTCGAACATGGCCGAGTCGGTGTCGTCGTAGGCCTTGTAGAGGGCCTGCACGAACTTCACCATCTCCTTGTACGCCTCACCCGAGAGGCCGAGGTTGAAGGCAATCTTGCCGGCCTGGAAGGGGCGGAAGCCCACGCGCGGGTCGACGTACTCCTTCTGGATCTTCTCGGGGTGCGCTTCGGCTACCTCCTCGATGTCCATGCCACCCTCGGTGGTGTAGATGATGACGTTCTTACCAGTGGCGCGGTCGAGCAGCACCGACATGTAGAATTCCTTGGTTTCCGACTCGCCGGGGTAGTACACGTCCTGGGCCACCAGCACCTTGTGCACTTTGCGGCCTTCGGCGCCGGTTTGCTTGGTCACCAGCTGCATGCCGATGATTTGGCCGGCAATTTCACGCACCTGGTCAAGGTTTTTGGCCAGCTTCACGCCGCCCCCCTTGCCGCGGCCGCCCGCGTGGATCTGGGCCTTGATCACGTGCCAGCTGGTGCCGGTCTGCTCGGTGAGCTTTTTGGCCGCTTCCACAGCTTCTTCGGCGGTTTCGGCCACGATGCCTTCCTGCACGCGGACGCCGTAGCGCTTGAGGATGTCCTTGCCCTGATATTCGTGAATGTTCATACGTCGAACGTGAGTGGGTTTTCGGGTTCCGGAAATGTGCCCGCGAAAGTAGGCAAACTCGGGCGGAATTGGTAACCAAGCTTGGGCGCCGTGGTACTACAGCTTGATTACTAGTGCTTCAAGCCGCGCCGTCCAATGCCGGCTCTACCCGCCGATGGGAGCACGGCGAGTCCGGTACCTCGCCGGCGGGAGCCTCGCCAATGCTACTGCGCGTACCAACGCGCCATCACCTGCTCGGCCGGGCGGTGCTGGGGCGTAAAGTCGGCGCGGCGGCGTCCGGCGGCGTCGGGCGGCATGCCCGGATACCATTTCCAGATGAAGAGGCCCGCAAACCAGGGCTGCCGCCAACAGGCTCGGAATAAGGCCTCGTAGCAGGCTGCCTGGGTGGCGTCGTCTTCGGGCTGGGGCTTGCGTGGGTCGGGCCACTCCCAGGGCGCGGCGGCGGCCGTCGGTACGGCCCGGTAGCCGGCTTCGGTGAAGAGCACGGGCTTTTGGTAGCGCTGCTGCACCCGTACCAGCGCCTGCAGGTGCGGCTGCCAGGCCCGGCGCAGCGCAGCCGTGTCGGGCTGGGGCTGGGTGCTCAGGGGAAAGTAAGCCTGCACGCCGATAAAGTCCAGCGCGTCCCAGAAGCGGATGCCCTCGTACTCCTCGTGCCAGTTGGCGGCGTAGGTCAGCTGGCCGCGGTACACCTGCCGGATGTCGCCGATCAGCCGCCGCCACTCGGCCTCGTGGCCCACGGCGGCATGCTTCAGCTCGGTACCGATGCACAGGGCTTCCAAGCGGTGCTGCTCGGCCAGGCGGGCGTAGTGCAGGATAAAAGCGGAATAGGAGGCAAACCAGGCCTGCCAGTCGGCGGCTGAGCGCATCTGAATCTGGCCCGGCCACTGGCCGCGGGTGCGTAGCCAGAGGTGCGGTTTCAGCAGGGTGCGGATGCCGTGCCGCCGCGCCAGCCGGGCCGTGTGCACCAGCCCGCTATCGGCCTCGCCCCAGTACGCGCGCCGCCGGCCCGTGTGCAGCACCACCTGCGGCGAGGCCGAATCGGCCTGCCAGCCGAAGGGCGTCTGCGAAATCCACGTGACGTGGTTGCGCTTCAGGGCAAGAATTTCCGCTTCGGTGGTCGAATCGCCCGCCACCCAGCTCACGCCCCGCACGCGCTCAGTGGGCGACACCAGCAGACGGGCCGTGGCACCCGCCGGGGCCTCGCAGCGCGAAGCGAGCAGCAGAAAAGCCAGCGGCAGCAAGCCGCTCAGGCCGAGGTTGCGTATAAGCCGCCGGTTGCGCATCGGGCCAAGATACGCGGCAACCGCCATCGGCCCATTCTGCGTAGCTTTGCCCGTATCCGTTTTCTCTTCTCCTAACTCCCCGCCAGTTTGCTGCAGGCCGTTAACATCCGCAAACGCTACGGTTCGCTGGAAGTGCTCAAGGGCATCGACCTGACCATCGAAAAGTCCGAAATCGTGTCCATCGTCGGCTCCTCGGGGGCGGGCAAAAGCACGCTGCTGCACATCCTGGGGACGCTGGATACGCCCGATACCGGGGAGGTCATGTTCGACGGCGAGTCGGTGAGCACGCTGAAGCGCTCCGAGCTGGCCCGGTTTCGCAACCGGCACATCGGGTTCGTGTTTCAGTTTCACAACCTGCTGCCGGAATTCACGGCCCTGGAAAATGTGTGCCTGCCGGCTTACCTCTCGGGCCGCTCCGAAAAAGAAACCCGCGTGCGGGCCCGCGAGCTGCTCGGCATGCTCAACATGGAGCGCCGCGCCGACCACAAGCCCAGCGAAATGTCGGGCGGGGAGCAGCAGCGCGTGTCGGTGGCCCGGGCCCTGATCAACTCCCCCGAAATCATCTTTGCCGACGAGCCCTCGGGCAACCTCGACTCGAAGAACGCCGCCGAGCTGCACCAGATTTTCTTCCTGCTGCGCAAGGAGCTGGGCCAGACCTTCGTCATCGTGACCCACAACGACCAGCTGGCGGCCATGGCCGACCGCAAAATCACCATGCGCGACGGGCACATCATTGAATAACCACCTGTGCTGCGGCCCGTCCGCCAGTGCCCAAAACCAAGCCGCCGCGTCGTTCAGACGCGGCGGCTTTTTTTACGTACAAGACCCAGCTACACCTGATTAGGATACCTCGTTTTGACCAATGGTCGGGCACTTTTGAGGAGAGGAAAGGGTTTTGCTAAATGTGTTAGCTTTCATGTTTCGAGATATTCAATGCAAGTTGCTGGTAATCAGCATGAAAATTTGCTAAAAAAGTAGCATTGTTTTGCACCTTTGCTGTGGTTGATGCGTTATCTTCACGTAACACAGAACGTACTACAGGGAAAAAAGAAGAAGCCATGACTGAGGCACAAAAAGACAACACCAAAGCACAAGCACCGATTCGTAAGCCGAAGCCCGAGAGCTATGACATCTCGCGTTCGGATGAGACGTTGACCTTGGCCAAGGACTTGGCGAACTTCATCAAGGAAAACAAGCTCACCACGTCGGTGCAGGGTAAAGAGTTTGTGAACGTGGAAGGCTGGCAATACGCCGGTTCGCGCTTGGGCATCGTGCCCATCGTCGACCACGTCATCAACATGAGTTCCGACTCCGAGATTAAATACCAGGCCAAGGTGACGCTGTTTGACATGCGCAGCCAGCACACCGTCGGCGCCGGTTTTGCCATCTGCTCGAACAAGGAGCAGGGCAAGAAATTCTACCAGGAGTTTGCCATTGCTTCCATGGCGCAGACGCGCGCTATTGGCAAGGCTTACCGCAACATCCTGGCCTGGATCATCCGCGCGGCCGGTTACGAGCCCACGCCTGCCGAGGAAATGGAGTACGGCGGCAACATGCCGGAAGCTAAGCAGCCCGCAGCCGCCGAGCCTACGCCCATGAAAGCCGTGAAAACGGAGCAGCCTGTTCCGGCAGTAGCCGAGCCCTTGGCCCCGGCTGCCAACAACCCGGCCTACGCCACGGCACAGCAGAAAGAGGAAATCATTCGCCTGCTGAACCACCCAGTGGTGACGCGTCAGGAAAAGACCAAGATGTTGCTCAACATCAACAAGCTGGACCAGGAACGCGCCACGCAGGCCATTGCCAACCTCAAGAAAACCATTGACGACCGCGAAAACGGCCAAGTAGCCGCCTAAGCTTTTAGTGTTGTATCGATAGATTGGAAAGCCCGGCTTCGCAAGGAGCCGGGCTTTTTCGTTGTGGCGGGCGGCCACGTTTCGACCGACGGGGCATCTGACGCGTCAGGACAGCCGGTTTCGTTTTTACCTTTGCGGTCCGCTAATCCTCATCCGCCGTGCCGCTACCGACCGACGATATTCTTTCCGTGCTCCGCGAGCATTGGGGCCACCGCGCCTTCCGGTCGGGGCAGGAGGAGATAATCCGGGCGGTGCTGGCCGGCCACGATACGCTGGCGTTGCTGCCCACCGGCGGCGGCAAGAGCGTATGTTTCCAGGTGCCCACGCTGGCCCGCGAAGGATTGTGCCTGGTCATCTCGCCGCTGATTGCCTTGATGAAGGACCAGGTGGAAAACCTACGCAAGCGCGGCATCAAGGCGGAGGCCGTGTACGCGGGCATGAGCCACCGCGACATCGACCAGACCCTGGACAACTGCGTGTACGGGCCGGTGAAGTTCCTTTACGTCTCGCCGGAGCGGCTGCTGACGGACATGTTCCGGGCCCGCGTGGGCAAGATGAAGGTGCAGCTGATTGCCGTTGACGAGGCGCACTGCCTCTCGCAGTGGGGCTACGACTTCCGGCCGCCGTACCTGCAGATCAGCGCCCTGCGCGAGTTGCTGCCGGGCGTGCCGGTGCTGGCCCTCACCGCCACCGCCACCGACGAGGTACGCCGCGACATCCGGGACCGGCTGCAGTTCGGGCCGACGGGGCAGACGTTTCAGCGCAGCTTTCAGCGGCCCAACCTTTCGTACTCGGTGCTCGAAACCGAAGACAAGCTGCAGCGCCTGCTGCAGGTACTCAAGGGCGTGGGGCCCGGCAAGACGGCGGTGGTGTACGCCCGCACCCGAAAGCAAACCGAAATGGCGGCGGCCTGGCTGCAGCAGCACGGCCTGAGCGCGGCGGCCTACCACGCCGGCCTGCCCGCCGACCAGCGCAGCCGGGTGCAGCAGGAGTGGACCCAAGACAAAACGCGCATCGTGGTGGCCACGAACGCGTTCGGCATGGGCATCGACAAGCCTGACGTGCGCTGCGTGGTGCACCTGGACGCGCCCGACTCATTGGAAGCGTACTACCAAGAAGCCGGCCGCGCCGGCCGCGATGAGCTGTACGCCTTTGCCGTGCTGCTCTGGGCCCCCAACGACGCCGATGAAATGCGCCGCCGCGTGCAGCTGGCGCACCCGCCCCTAGACGTGGTGAAGCGGGTGTACCAGGCGCTGGCCAACTACTCCGGGACGGCCGTGGGCGGCGGCGAGCTGGTGGCGTTCGACTTCGATCTGGGCGCGTTTGCCAGCACCTACCGCCTCAAGCCGCTGGACGTGCACAACGCCATGCGGACGTTGGAGAAAGCCGGGCTGGTGCAGCTCAACGAAGCCGTGTTCAGCCCCGCCAAGGTGTTCATTCCTCTGGATACCCGCGACCTGTACCGCTTTCAGGTAGCCAACGTGCGCCACGATCAGCTCATCAAAGCCATTCTGCGGCTGTACGGCGGCGAGGTGTTCACCGGGTTTCAGAGCATTTCGGAAGGGCAGCTGAGCCAGACGCTGCGCTGGAGCACGGTGGACGTGCGCAAAACGCTGGAGTTCCTGCACAAGTCCGGCATCGTGCAGTACCAGCCACGGCACGATTCGCCGCAAGCCATGTTCACCACGCCGCGCCTCGATGCGGGCCGCCTGCCGCTTGATGTGAAAGGCCTGGAAACCGCGCGCGAGCGGGACTTGCAGAAAACCGAAGCCGTCATTCGCTACGCCAGCGCGCGGCGCTGCCGGCAACAGCTGCTGCTGGAGTACTTCGGCGAGCTGGACAGTGCCGCCTGCGGCATCTGCGACCATTGCCTGGCCGAAAAGCGTCAGCGGCAGAAGCCGGTGGTGGCCACCGATCTGCGGACGCAGGTGCTGGAGCAACTGCGCGCCGCGCCGCGCACCCCGCGCGAGCTGCTGGCCGACTTCGCGCCGGCCCAGGCCGAGGCCCTGACGGAGCTGCTGCGGGACCTGGTGGATACCGGGCAGCTGCGCTACACGGGCGGCGGGCTGCTGGCCGTGGTGTAAGCAGGAGCCTCCCGCTGCTCGCGGCGGCTGGCCTGGGTCTATAGAAAGCAATAAAGCGTCCTGCCGCGCTTCGTGGCGGCAGGACGCTTCCGTTGTTTATGCTGGCAGCCTAGCTCGCGTTGTAGGCCGAGATGCCGCCGAGCAGGTTACGCACTTTCTGAAAGCCGTGCTGCTGCAGCAGGGCTTTGGCCGAGGCCGAGCGGCCGCCACCTTTGCAGTGCACCACGATTTCCTGGTCCTTCAGGTTTTCCAGGTCCTCGATTTTGCCCGGCAACTCGCCCAAGGGAATGTTTTGGCTGCCGGTAATGCGCGTCTCTTCGTGCTCCCACGGCTCACGCACGTCGATGATAACGGGAACCTGGTTTTGCTGCTGACGCTCTTTCAGCTCGGCGGGGGTGATGTCGTTCATGAAAACAGAAAATAGGCGGAAAAAAACGAGGCCGGGCACGCTGCCGGCTCCCGAGGCCCTAAGGAAACAAATCAGGGGCTACAACCCACCATCAGGGCCGCAGGATCAGGCGCTGCGTGCTCACGGCGCCATCAGGCAGGGTGAGGCGCAGCAGGTACAGGCCCGTGGGCAGCTGGCGCAGGTCTAGCTCAGCGTGGCCAGCCTGGTCGGCGGGTTGCTGCCACACCGTGCGGCCCAGCGCATCGAGGGCAGTGGCCTGCGTGTAGCGGCCCTGTACCCGCACAAGGCCCGTGCTGGGATTGGGGTACACTTTCAAGGCTGCGTTGGCAGCGGAGTTGCGGGCACTGGTAACGATGCCGCTCATGACGGGCCGGATGATGGGCACCAGCGGAACGCGCGGGTCGAGCGGCGTCCACGCGTTGTTTTCGCGGTCGTAGAAGGTGCGGCGCGGCTGCCGGCTGTTCAGGTCAGCGCCAAATTGAATGAACAGGCTCGTGCCGGCCGGCTGCGAATACCCCACGAAAAAACTGCCGCTCACGGGCACGGGCTGGCTGAAGGCCACTTCCCGGTAGCCCGGGGCCGTTACCGTGGTCGGGAGGTTCTCGGTGAAAGTGGCTTTCGGCGTTGCGGCCGGCTCTCCATTGGGCGCTACGTCCCACACGCTGAAGGTCACGGCCGCGGTGGGCGGCACCGTCGCGCCCCCGCCGGCCGTGGCGCCTGCGTAGTAGTAGCGGAGCTTCAGCACCTGATCGGGGCGGTTAAGGTCGAAGCGCAGTGCGCGGGCCGTCGGCAGGTTACTGCCCTGGCGCAGGATGGTGGTGCCTTCAGCTGAGCCGTCGTCGTAGGCAAAGTAGTTACCGAACTCCGTCACGCGGCGCACCGTGTCGTTCGGGGCCGTAACGGGGTTGCTGGACGCGAGCAAGGTCAGGTTGATGCTGTGCTCTACGCGGGTAGGCGTGGCCGACGTGGGAATGCTGAGCGGGGTGGTGCGCAGCGAGCCGCCCACGTACTTCTGCTTGTCGCCGGACTGGCTGGAGGGCGAGCCGGTAACGAACTGGCGGGCGGGGCCGGAAGGCAGCACCCGCACGATGCCGCGGTAGGTGTAGGGCGTCTGCACGCCCAGCGTATCGAGGTTGTTGATGGTGGTAGCGGCGCTGTCGTTCAGCTCCAGGGTGGGGTCGGGGGCGGCGTTGTACTGCCACGAGGGCATGGCCGTGTAGCGCTTCAGCAGCGAGGACAGCGGAGCGCTGAGCACCAAGTCGGCGTAGGAGACGCTGACGGTGTCGCGGTTGCGGTCGAGCAACAGGTAGTCAATGTTCCAGGTGTCGCGGGTGCCGAAAAGGTTGCCGCGGCTGCGGAAGCGGAACCGAAAATTGGCGTGCAGGTAGCGGGCCTCGTTGACGGGAATAAAGCGCTGCCGAAACCGGGTGCGGAAGCCCTGGCTGGCTTGGTACCATACCCGGTTCCACGCGCCGGTATTGTCCAGAAACTCCAACTCCAGGCGCACCTGGCGGCTGGGCCGCTCGTCGTTGGGCGGGCCCACAATGCTGCCGGCCTGCCAGAAAAAGCTCAGGTACGTCCGGTCGCCGGGGCGCACCGCGCTCAGGTCGATGGCCTGCGAGGTCATCTCATCGGTAGGGCCGAAGCCGGAGGACAGCCCGTAGGGGCGGCCTAGGGAATCGAGGCCGTCGAAGGTGGCCATGCCGCGGGAAGGCGGCGTCTGCGAGAACCGTTCGTTGACGAGGGTGCTGCCGCTTTTCCAGCGCGCCCGGGCCGGCGGGCCCTCGGGCTGGCCGGCAAAGTCTTCGAAGAAAGGCAGCGTGAGGGTCGCGGCCGTGCCGCGTTGCGCCGTGGTGGTGAGCGTGGCGGCGGCCCGAGCCCGGCTGGGGTCGGCGGGCAGCGGCAGCAGAATGTCCTGGCTTTGGGCCAGCAGCGCCGTGGGCGCGAGGCCTGCCGTCAGCAGCCAGCCCAGAACGATGAAAGGTAGACGTAGCCGATAGTTCATGAGCGGGTAAGTTACGCACCCCAAACGAGCAGGCGCGGGAAAAGATTTTACCGCTCCGAAAAACGGTCATTGGCCGGTGCCCACAAAAAAAGCCGCCCGGAGCGGTCCGGGCGGCTTGTTATGGTATTTGTGCAGGCTATTGAATGGGCTTCAGCGGCTCCTTGCCCGCCACCCACAGGTCCACCAGCTGGCCCGAGCGGATGGTGGCGTTGTTTACGGCCTCGGGCCGCTGCTTTACCACGGTGCCTTCGGTCTGGCCTTCTTCGGGCTCCTGGTAGAAGGTTTCACCGATCTGCAGGCCCTGGCCGGCCAGCAGCGTGGTGGCCTCGTCGGCGGGCATGCCCACCACGTTCGGCACCGGGAATTCCTGGTTGCCCAGGCCGTCGCCCACGGTCAGGTCCACGCGCGTGCCCTTGGTAATCGGGTCGCCGGGCTTGATTTCCTTGCCGTTGACTTCCTGCTTGAGTACCTGATTTTGCTGCAGGTCGGGCACCAGCGTTATTTTACCCACCACCAGGTCGTAGCTGTTCAGAATCATCTGGGCGTTTTTCACCGAGCCTTCCGTCAGCTTGGGCATCTTAATGACGGGCGGGTTTTTCATGGCCACCGAGATGTAAATCTTGCGGCCTTCCTTCACCTTCTCGCCCGGGCGGGGCTCCTGGGTGAGCACCGTGCCCGGCCGGGTGCTGGCCGAGTAGCTGCTGTCGTCCACGAAGTAGGCCAGGTCCCGCTCGTCGAGGTAGTCCTCGAGGTCGGCCATCTGCATGCCGGTCACCTTCGGCACCACGATGGTTTCGCCGTGGTTGGTGGTGACGGGCAGGTACACGAAGAAAAAGAGGAACAGCAGGAGCAGCGACACCGCGGCAATGACCAGCAGGTGCTTGACGAGGTCCAGCCAGGTATCGGATTTAAGGAAAGCCATTCGGCAGGGTATGAGGTTTTTTAGGGTAGGGGGTATGGGGGTAGGAGGGTAAGAGTTGTTTTAGGATAAGAGGCTACAAGTTATCAGCACGATAACTCCTAAACTCCTGCCTTCTTACCCTTATACCCTGGTCTTGCCGTACTCCAGAATGCGGTCGATAAAGTCGTAGGGCGTGTAGCCGGCTAGGGCTGTCTGGTGGAAGATGCAGGTGGCGGGCGTCATGCCGGGCAGCGAGTTCACCTCGATGATGATGACCTCCACCGCGCCCGTCTCGCGCACCCGCACGAAGGCGTCGATGCGGGCGTAGCCTTCGATGTTGAGCACCTCGGCCACGCGCTGCAGCTCGGCCTTCACCTCATCCGAAATGCGCTGCCGCTCCTGCGCGTCTTGCGCGTAGCGGGCCGGGGTAATGTTCTGGCCTTCGCCGGCCAGAAACTTCTCCTCCAGGCTCAGCACCTCGCCCGTCGCCAGGGCCTCCGAGGCCTCGAATACTTCGATATCACGACCACCATCGGCGCGGCGGTGGGTAAGCAGGCCGCCGGTAACTTCGAGGAAATGGCGGGCGCCGTCGCGCGAGATGAGCGTTTCCACCAGGAAGGCGTCCTTGCGGGGGAATTCTTCCTTGAAGCCCAGGCTCAGCACGCGGGCCGCGTCCTCGAGCAGGTCTTCCTGGTCGCGGAACATCAGGCGGCAGAAGGCCTCCAGCTCCGCGCGGTTCTTGATCTTTTTCACCGCCGAGGAGCAGCCGTCGTCGGCTGGCTTGGCAATGAAGGGGTAGTGGAACTGGCGTTCCAGCGACTGGTAGAAGCTTTCCGCGTTGGCTTCCCACTCCAAGCGGGCGGCCATGCGGTGCTCGGCCACGCGCAGGCCCGCTTCGCGCAGGCGCTTGTTCGTCTCGAACTTGTTGATGGTAATGGCGCTGGACGCCGCGCCCGAGCCGTTGTAGGGCAGGCCCACACGCTCCAGCTGCTGCTGCAGGGCGCCGTCTTCGCCGGGGCGGCCGTGCAGGGCGATGAACACCTCGTCGACGCGCTGGGCCAGCTGCTCGAAGCTCAGCTTTTCGGGCGTGGCTACCGACTGCGCCGCGTACGTGTGGGTGATGTTGGTAGCAGCCTGGCGGATGCGCTCCAGGATGGGGTGCGCGCCGTGCCCGGCCTGGTAGTGCAGCACCTTGTCGCGGATGTCGTCGGCGTTGTCCTTGAGCATCACGTTGACGGGCAGCACGTAGAGCTGGTAGTCGTCGGAGGAGCCCGTCAGGAATACCGGCAACGGCTCGTACTTGGCCGAGGAAGAGAGCTTCTCGAAGATGTTTCGGCCGCTTTCCACCGAAATGTGGCGCTCCGAGGAGTACCCGCCCATGATGACGGCCACCTTGGTGCGCGGCTTCTGCTCGTGCTGGCGGCTGGCCACGGCTGCGTCGAGGGCGCGCAACTGCCGGCCCAGTTTCACCGGCTGCAGGCCCGAGCGGCGCCGGGCGGCCAGCGAGGTGCGAATGATGTAGGTAAGGAACTGCGAGGGGTTGAGCCCGATTTCGGCGGCTTGGTGGAAGAAGAACGAAGCCGGCAGCATGCCCGAGGTGGTGTTCGGGTCGTTCAGAAAAATTTCGCCCGCGTCGGTGATGAAGCCGTCGAGGCGGGCGTACACCTGGAAGCCGAAGGTGCGAAACAGCTGCTCGCACTGCTCGCGGATGCGCTGGATGTCGGCCTCGGGCAGCTCGATGGGCGTGACTTTGCGGGCCATGCCGGGCAGGTATTTTGAGCGATAGTCGAATACCTCCGTGCCCTTCACGATTTCCGTGGGCGGCAGGGCCAGCGGCGAGCCGTCCACGTCTTCTACCACGATGCAGGAAAACTCGCGGCCCTGCACGAAGGCCTCCAGCAATACCTGCTGCTCGCCCTGCGTGTTCGTGAGGCGCACAGAGTCCTGCAGGGTCAGCCGCTCATCAAGGGCGCGCAGCAGGGCTTCGGGGTGGTAGATGATCTGGTCGTCATCGGAATCGAGAATGACGGGTAAGCCGATGCCTTCGCGGATATCCGTGAGGTGCTGGGCCCAGGCCAGGCGGTCCTGCGGGCCGAGGCGCTGCCAATCCTCGCGGGTGACGGTGCGGCGGAACAGGCTGCGCTCCACGGCGGCCACAAACTTGTCCGCGTCGGCGTCGCGCACGATGCTCACGCCGATGCTGGAGCCCTGGCGCGGGGCTTTCACCACCAGCGGCAGGCCTAGCTCTTTCTGCACGTAGGCCAGCAGCGCTTCGGGCTGCGCGGCGTCAAATTCTTCGGCCGTCAGCACGCGGAAGGCCGGCGAAGGCAGGTTCAGCGCATGCAGCAGCGTTTTCTGGGCAATCTTATCGATGCCGAAGGCCGAGGGCAGGATGCCGGAGCCGGAGTACGGAATGCCGTACCATTCGAGCAGGCCCTGAATGGCGCCGTCTTCGCCCGCGGGCCCGTGCAGAGCCAGGAAGGCGAAGTCCATCAGGCCCGCCAGCTCGTCGGGGCGCAGGCGGCGGCCCACTTCCCCAATGATGCGGTCCTGCTCGGCGCGGCTCAGCTCGCCGAGGCTTTCCAGGTACACCTGCAGCTTCAGCTCCGAGGGCGGCAAGGCCGACACGGGCGGGTAGAAGTCCCGAATGGTGCCTTTATACAGGTACTGCCAATCGAGCAGGATGAAGTTGCCGTGGCTGTCCACGAAGACCGGTACGGCCTGGAACAGCGACTTGTCGAGGTTATCGTAAACCGTCCGGCCGCCGGCAAAGGAAATTTCCCGCTCGCGCGACGGACCACCGAAGAAAATGCCAATTCTCATGCTGCTACAAAGGTAGGCGAAAATAGAGCGGAGCATTACAATGGGCCACCGCTGCGGCGCCTAACAAGCACGGGCCCCGAATCGTTACACCGCCTTTGCCGGGAGCAGGTAGCCCAGCTGCAGCTGAAAGGCGTAATTGAGGTGGTCTGGGTAGCTGCGAGCGGCCGGCTTAAGCCGAGAGGTCAGGTCCCGCGCCAATCGGAGGGAGAGAAAGAAGTTATCCGGCAAGTCGCCGCTGAGGCCGGCCGCGTACCCTACCTGAAACAGCCGCAGCCCCCGCCGCTCGTAGTGCACGTCGGTGGCCGTGCGGTATTCCGAGCCAAAGAGGTAGCTCAGCTGCGGCCCGGCTTCCAGCGCCAGTCCGCGCACGGTGACGCGGGCGAGCAGCGGCATCTCGTAGAAGGAAAGGCGGTGGACGAACAGGGGCACGGCGGGCGCACCGAGGCCTTCGGATTCGGTGCCTTTGCCCGAGTACAGCAGCTCGGCCTGCAGGCTCCACACGTTGCCGGTGCCCAGCGGGTAGCGCCCCACGGCCCCGGCGGCGAGCCGGGCAAGGTTGTGCGGCCCGACCGGGGTGACGGCTCCGGCCCCGGAGAGGTTCAGGCCGGCTTTGACGCCGAGTCGGAGCTGAGCCGCGGCCGGCAAGCCAAGCAGCAGCGCCGGCAGCGTAAGCAAATAGAGGGTCCGCATGGGATATAATGTCTTCTTGCGAGCTTCCAACGAGGCTTTTGAGCGGTGTATTGTATCCCGCCAGTTCCAGGGCAGGCGTTGGTGGGCAGAGGCGGGGCGGGGCCCCGCGGGGGCGTACGATACGGCGGCCCCGGGCGCGGGCGCCCCACGAGTTGGAGCGGTTGATCTTGCATACAGCCCAAAAAACCGCGAACTACGCGCCGCCGCTGCGTATAAGAGCAGCGTTTTCCTTCCCCCAATCCCCGTCAGCTACCATGCAGACTCTCGACCAGTACAACTTCGCCGGCAAGAAAGCCCTGGTGCGCGTTGATTTCAACGTGCCCCTCGACAAGGACTACCGCATCACCGACGACACCCGCATCCGGGCGGCCACGCGCACCATTCAGAAAATCCTCGCCGACGGCGGCGCGGTGATTCTGATGTCGCACCTGGGCCGGCCCAAAGGCGGTCCGGAAGAGAAGTACTCGCTGCGCCACCTGGTGGGCCGGCTGAGCCAAGAATACGGCACCGAGGTGAAGTTTGCCCCCGATGCCATCGGCCACGAGGCGGTGCAGCTGGCGCAGTCGCTGCGTCCGGGTGAAATCCTGCTGCTCGAGAACCTGCGCTTCTACGGCGAGGAGGAAAAGGGCGACGCGCAGTTCGCGCAGCGCCTCGCCGCCCTCGGCGACGTGTACGTGAACGACGCTTTCGGCACCGCGCACCGGCGCCACGCCTCCACGGCCGTCGTCGCGGAGTCGTTTCCGCAGGCCCGCGTGGGCGGCTACCTGCTGCACAGCGAGGTAGAAAACGCCCAGCGCGTGCTGAACAACCCGCAGCGGCCCTTCACGGCCATCATGGGCGGCGCCAAGATTTCCGACAAAATCGAAATCATCGAGCAGCTGCTCGATAAAGTAGATAACCTGCTTATCGGCGGCGGCATGGCCTACACCTTCGCCAAGGCCGAGGGCGGCGACATCGGGTCGTCGTTGCTGGAAGCCGACAAACTGGACCTGGCCCTGAGCCTCATGCGCAAGGCCAAGGAGAAAGGCGTGAACCTGGTGCTGCCCGTCGACAGCCTCATTGCCGACAACTTCTCGAACGACGCCAACGTGGACGTGGCGTCGAATCACCACATTCCGCCCATGTGGCTGGGGCTGGACATCGGTCCGGAAACGCGCGAGCTGTTTGCCGGCATCATCCGCAACTCCAAAACCATCCTGTGGAACGGTCCGATGGGCGTGTTCGAGATGAGCAACTTCTCGCTGGGCACGGAATACGTGGCCCGCGCCATTGCCGAAGCCACGGCCGAGGGCGCCTACTCGCTCATCGGCGGCGGTGACTCGGCCGCGGCCGTTAACCAGCTGGGTTACGCCGATCAGGTGTCGTACATCAGCACCGGCGGCGGGGCCCTGCTGGAATACATGGAAGGCAAAACGCTGCCGGGCGTGGCTGCCCTGGGCTAAAACGCCGGAACCATTAAATGCCAAACGGCCCGCTGAACTACGGTTCAGCGGGCCGTTTGCCGTTGTGGACAGGCCGGGGCGTGCAGCACGTCAGGCCGGCAGGCTTTCTTCTTCCTCGGGGCGGCTGTAGAGGTTGATCCAGACGAGCTGCCGGAAGAAGTTGAACGTGTCGCAGCAGTTCGGGTCGTCGGGGTTGGGCTTGTTGCGGGCGTGGCGCACAAACAGGTCCCGGGCTTCGCCGTCGGGCAGCACGGTGAGGCTGCGCACGTAGCTGGCGTCGGCCTTGGGCAGGGCGGCCCGACCGATGACGTCGTCGGGCGTGGTGGCCTCGCTCACGTCGCGGTGGCTCAGGCCGGCTTCGAGCATCTGGTCGGCAATGCGCGCGGCCAGGGTCCAGCGGTATTCGGGGGCAGTGCGGTCGGGGGCAGGAGCAGTAGTAGCCATAGCGGCTGGTACGCGCCGGGCGCGCCCGGCGTTGCGCCCCCGATGCCATCGGCCCGCCGTGGAAGCTAGCGGAACGGGGCCGGGGAGAAGCAGAGCACGAACAGGAGTACCGTGAGCCAGCCCAGCACCTGGCGCCCCGGCGTCAGGGGCCGCTCGTCGGGGGCGGGCGGGTGATAAATGCCCGTCACGCGGCCCAGCAGCAGCCCGAACAGCAGCCAGCCCGGGTTGCCCTCGACGCCCGGCACGGCCGTGGCCACCGCCAGCTGCGCCAGCCACACGCCCGCCGCCAGCATGATGACCCGCCGCGGTGTGGGCAGCACCCGCCACAGGGCCGTCAGCAGGTACAGCGCGTACGCCGGGCCGAAGTACAGCCAAGTCTCGGCCGGCGTTCGGAAGCTGAACAGCCCCAGCCCGGCGTAGAACATGAACCCGAGAAAGAACAGGGCCGACAGGCGGTTGAAGCGCTGAAAGCCCAGCAGGCCGTAGAGGATGTGGCCGCCGTCGAGCTGGCCGATGGGCAGCAGGTTCAGCGCCGTAAAAAACAGGCCCAGAATGCCCGCCAGCAGCAGCGGGTAATGCATCAGCTCGTTGGGGTGGGGCAGGCGTGCCGGGTCGGCCAGCCAGTCGGCCAGCAGGCGGTACAGCCAGGGCGGGTTCACGCCCAGGTCGTTGGGGCCGTACACGTAGCGGGCATAGTCAGGGCCGTACAGCCGGTATTCGGGGTGAATCTGCAGCACGTACCCCGCCGGGGGCAGGTGCGTCAGGCCGTACACCAGCACCGCCACCGTTACCACCAGCCCGGCCAGCGGCCCGGCAATGCCCACGTCGAAAAACTCGCGCCGGGAAAAGATCCGGTCCCGGATGCGAATCACGGCCCCGAAGGTGCCAATGTCGAACACGCCCGTCAGAAAGGGCAGGTAATAGGGCAGGGTGGTGCGGATGCGGTGCCAGCGCGCCGTGAAGTAGTGCCCAAACTCGTGCACCGTGAGGATGCCCAGAAAGGGCAACGAGTACGCCAAGCCGCGCACCAAATCGGCGGCCGAGGGCCACCAGCCGCTCCAGTGCAGCTCACCGGTACTGTCGGGCACGAAGAAGCTGTGGGCCGTGAGCTGCTCGGCCCCCGCCACGGTGGTCGTCGCCAGCGTCAGCAGGAACAACCCGAGGTGCAGCAGCAGGGTGCGCCACAGCGGCGGCTCGGGGCGCTCGTGGCGCCGCAGCCGGGGCAGGCGAAAACGCAAGGTAGACGGCGCGTGCCCGGGCCGGCTGGTGGGCACGGGGGCGTCGTCAGACGGCGGAGGAGGGAAAGGCACGGAGGGCAGCCGGGAGGGCTTCGGTGAGGGTCAGGGGCGGCGCCAGAAACAGGGTTGGAATACCCAGCGCCTCGGCCGTCCGGATGTGTTGAATACTGTCCTCCACGAAAAGGGTTTCTTCCGCCCGCCAGTTCATCTCGCGCAGCACGTGCTCGAAGATTTCCCGGCCGGGCTTGCGCAGGCCCACTTCCTGCGAGTAGAACACCCGGTCGAGCACATCGGCAATGCCCTGCTGCAGGCCGTAGTCGCGCCGCAGCCGCTCGTTGATGACGGCAATGTGGATGCTGTTGGTGTTGGAAAGCAGCGCCGTCTGGTAGCCCTGCTCGCGCAAGCTGCGAATGTACTCCAGGCGTTCCAGCGGCACATCGAGCAGCATGGCGTTCCAGGCCGCGTCCAGTTCGGCGTCGGTGGCGTGGTGCAGGTCGTAGTGCTGGCGCAGGCCGTAGCGGAAGTCGTCGGGTGCAATCCGGCCGGTTTCCAGGTCGTCGAACAACGCCGATTGCGCCGCTTGGGTAAACTCAATGGTCGAGCCCACCCGGCTCAGGGCGCGCATGGCCTCCAGCGTGCGGTTGTAGTCGATGTTGATGATAACGCCGCCGAAGTCGAACAGCAGGTGGGGCAGGCGGGAAGCAGGAGTCATACAGCAGGAAGATTTGGTATTGCCGCCGCGAAATTGGTAGATTGCGCCGCCGAAACCAACCTACGGGCTGCCGCGGGGCCGTTTTAGCCGGGCCTATAGCTCAATCGGTTAGAGCAGCTGACTCATAATCAGCAGGTCGCTGGTTCGATTCCAGCTGGGCCCACTTTATCCCCTTGTAAACTGCTGGTTGTCAGCTATTTGCAAGGGGATTATTTTTTGGCGGGACAAATTGCGGGACAAAATTTATTACTTCCTCTCATTTTCAGCTCTAGTGGGGTTGGGCAAGCCTTGGGAAAAGAACTGGTACTTGCTTATGACAGCATAAGAGACTTCCTTCTAAAAACTGTTCTTAACTGGTGCTTAACTATTGATGGGGTTTCTATAGCTTGTGCGGTAAATCGAAAGCTCAAAAGCTATGAGCTGAGCCAAGAAAAGAGATAGTTAGAGCCGTCCTAAAAATAACCTTGACATGAGTGACATACCCCTTCAGGATTTCAGCTTCTTGGAGGTACAGAGATGCCACCTCATAAAGTACAAAGTCTGACCAATGCTGCACGTTTTCAATAACTCGCTTCCCGGAGGTGGCAACAATGACCAGGCTTACCTGAAGCATCTGGCTCAGCACCCTGCTCATTACGTCCTGAATGCGCATCGCCATCCTAAGATCGGGTATCTGGTGCTGCACCGCGCTACTTGTCACGCTATCAGCCGCATTGCGGGTAGGGGCAAAGCAGGAGGGTTTACAGAACGAACTTTCCTGAAGGTTGTCTCTGAACAGGAGGCGGAAATCAAAAACTGGCTGAAAAGTCAAGGGTTGCCCGGAGAATTCAGCGCCGTTTGTAACATCTGCTCTAAGCAGAGTTAGCAGCCTGCCACGGTTTCGTGGTAAGCCAAGCTGCACTAACCTCCCTATAGACCGTTTGGCAGGTACTGTTCCCGCTTCAGCTGTGCGGAGGACATATAGTCATCCGTCTGGCAGATGCACCGACCTCAAAGTTTAAAGCCTGAGCCAAAGTGGCTCAGCTAATCAATCATTTCGAGTAGCGGACTAAAAGTCTTGCCTACTGTAGTTTACTAGCTACCCCGTGGCCAAACAGAAGAAAGAAGTCGCCCAAGAACCGCTCGAAAAGCAGCTCTGGAAAGCAGCTGATAAGCTCCGTAAGAACATTGATGCCGCCGAGTACAAGCACATTGTGCTGGGCCTCATCTTCCTCAAATACATATCAGACTCCTTCGAGGAGCACTACGCCAAGCTGCTGGCCGGCGAAGGCGAATACGCCGGAGCCGACCCCGAGGACAAAGACGAATACAAGGCCGAAAACGTGTTTTTCGTGCCGGAGTACGCCCGCTGGCAGTTCCTGCAGAACAACGGCAAGAGCAGCCAGATACTGGTGAAAGACCCCGAGGGCAAGGACATCACCGTGGCCATCGGCGGGGCCGTGGACAACGCCATGGACTGGATTGAGAAAGACAACCCCCCGCTGAAGGGCGTGCTGCCCAAGGTGTTTGCCCGCCAGAACCTGGACCCCGCCAGCCTGGGCGAGCTGATTGACCTGGTGGGCAACATCGCGCTGGGCAGCGTAAAGGCCCGCAGCGCCGACGTGCTGGGCCGCGTGTTCGAGTACTTCCTGGGCGAGTTTGCGCTGGCCGAGGGCAAGAAGGGCGGGCAGTTCTACACCCCGCGCAGCGTGGTGGAGCTGCTGGTGGAAATGCTGGAGCCCTACAAAGGCCGCGTGTACGACCCCTGCTGCGGCTCGGGCGGCATGTTTGTGCATTCCGAGAAGTTCGTGACCGAGCACCAGGGCCGCGTCAACGACATTTCCATCTACGGGCAGGAAAGCAACCAAACCACCTGGCGGCTGGCCAAGATGAACCTGGCCATCCGGGGCATCGACAGCTCGCAGGTGAAGTGGAACAGCGAGGGCTCGTTTCTCAACGACGCGCACCGCGACCTGAAGGCCGACTACATCATCGCCAACCCACCCTTCAACGTGAGCGACTGGGGCGGCGAGCTGCTGCGCACCGACGGCCGCTGGAAATACGGAGTGCCGCCCGCCGGCAACGCCAACTTCGGCTGGATGCAGCACTTCATTCACCACCTGGCGCCCACGGGGCAGGCGGGCGTGGTGCTGGCCAAGGGCGCGCTCACCTCCAAAAGCTCGGGCGAGGGCGACATCCGCCGGGCGCTGGTGGAGGCCGGGCTCATCGACTGCATTGTGAACCTGCCGGCCAAGCTGTTTCTGAACACCCAGATTCCGGCCGGCCTCTGGTTTATGAACCGCAACCGGCAGGGCGGGGGCAAGTTCCGCGACCGGCGCGGCGAAATCCTGTTCATCGACGCCCGCAACTTGGGCTTCCTGGTGAACCGCCGTACCCGCGAGCTAAGCGACGACGACATCAAGCGCATTGCCGACACCTACCACCAGTGGCGCACCGAGGGCGGCAGCTACGCCGACGTGCCCGGCTTCTGCATGGCCGCCCCTCTGGCGCGGGTGCAGGAGCTGGACTACGTGCTGACCCCTGGCCGCTACGTGGGCCTGCCCGACGACGAGGACGAGTTCGACTTCACCGAGCGGTTCACCACGCTAAGAGCAGAGCTGGAAGCGCAGCTCCGCGAGGAAAGCGCGCTGAACGAGCGGATTGCGGAGAATTTGGCGAAGATTTTAACGGCGTAAGAATATGAACGGGCAGACGGAAATAATATGGGGGGAAGTAGCTGACTTAGTTGAAAACAGCGTGCTCGACTGGAAGGAAGTCAAAGTTGAAGACATTAAGGCTGATTTTGCTCACGCACTTTCTACCGGACCTTTTGGCTCAGCCATAAGCTCCAAATATTTCTTGGAAAGTGGGTTTCCTGTCATCCGAGGCGCTAACCTTAGCCAAAATGTTTCTGAGCGTTTCAGCGACGATGACTTGGTATTTATCTCGCCCGAAAAGGCTCAAGAGTTCCGCCGCTCTATTGTTAGAAAAGGGGACTTAATTTTCACTTGCTGGGGTACTATAAATCAGGTTGGGCTGATTGATGGCAAGAGCAAGTACGAGGAGTATGTCATTTCTAACAAGCAAATGAAGTTGACTCCTGACCCAGAAAAGGCAGACCCATACTTTCTCTATTATCTGTTTTCGAGTCCTGATTACCAGTCTCGAATCTTGAATAACGACATTGGTAGTTCGGTGCCAGGTTTCAACTTAGGACAGTTGAAAAATATGGAGCTGCTGTTGCCCTCTATATCCGAACAACGTGTCATTGCCAGCGTCCTCAGCAGCTTGGATGACAAAATAGACCTGCTGCACCGGCAAAATGCCACCTTGGAAGCCTTGGCGGAAACGCTGTTTCGGCAGTGGTTTGTGGAGGAGGCTAAGGAGGAATGGGAAGTAAAAACGGTTGGAGAGGTTCTACAAACTGTTTTGGGTGGAACTCCAGCAACAGGTAAGCCAGAATACTGGAACGGAACAATTCCTTGGATAAACTCTGGTGAGGTAAATAATTTCAGGATTTTATCTGGCTCTAAGTTTATAACAGAATTAGGTATGAAGAAGTCAAATACTAAGCTTCTGCCAAAAGGGACCACTGTTGTCGCTATCACAGGCGCGACACTTGGACAGATAAGTTTGCTTGAAATAGAAACTTGTGCCAATCAGTCGGTTGTAGGAATTATTCCTAATACGATTCTTCCAAAAGAATTTGTCTTCCTTTGGATTAAGCATAAGCTTAAAGAAATTATCTTAAGTGAAACAGGAGGGGCCCAGCCACATATTAATAAAAACGACATTAACGAGTGTCAAATAGTTATACCTGCTGCTGAATTCTTAACTGAGAAAATGACTGTGATTCGACCCGCGTTTGAGAAAATTACTTCGAACGTATTTCTAATTCAAACCCTTTCTGCCCTCCGCGACACGCTTCTCCCCAAGCTAATGAGCGGCGAAGTGCGAGTAAAACTTAAGTAATGGAAAAGCTTAGGTTAGTAATTGAGCAATACGGGCGTTGGGCCGCTTATTTAGATTATGTACGAAGAATCGAGGCACACGTAGAATCTGACTTTGGCCATTGTTTAGAAAATGCAAAAGCTCTTCTTGAAGCAATAGGAAAGGAAATTTGCGAGCAAAAAGGCAGGTCCCTTTCCGAAACTTCTACAATAAATGGTGTTCTTAAAAATGCTTTCTCAGTTCTGGGATACAGCAATGTCAGCTTAGTTAATCAGATTTCTTCTGCGCTGGCAACCATTGGTCAACAAATTGGTGAACTCAGGAATGACATTGGGCCAACTGCGCACGGCAAACCAATCGCAGAGATGGAGGCTCGTAATGGGAAAGTTGACTTGTTGACAAGGGAATTCTTAGTTGATACTACAGTTAGTATCTCATGCTTTCTAATCAGGGCTTTTGAAGCAGAATCTCCTCGTTTGCTCGCTCCTTCTCTGTTAGAAGAGCTTGACTACCAAGACGCAGAGGATTTTAACGAGTACTGGGACGAAGTTTTCGGCGAATTTGAAATGGGTACTTACTCCTATTCTGCGAGCGAAATTCTTTATCAAGTTGACAAACAGGCTTACGTGACTGAATACGAAGCATTCAAGGCTGAACCTCTAGCAGACAATGAGCAAACTGACTGAAAGTGCAATTGAAGAATTTGCCATTGAGCTACTTGAGCAGCTTGAGTATCAATATTGTTACGGCCCAGACCTCGCGCCGGACGGACCCAGCCCTGAGCGAGCCAGCTTCGCCGACGTGCTGCTGCTGGAGCGGCTACGCGGGGCCATTGCCCTGCTCAACCCCACCGTGCCCGCTGAGGCCCGCGAAGATGCCCTGCGGCAGGTGCAGCGCATTGCCTCGCCCGAGCTGCTGGCCAACAACGAAGTCTTCCACCGCCTGCTGACCGAGGGCGTGCCGGTGCAGTACCAAAAGGATGGGCAGGACCGGGGCGATGTGGTGTGGCTGGCCGATTTTCAGCGCCCCGACCGCAACGAGTTCTTAGCCGTGAACCAGTTTACGGTGATAGAAAACGGCTACAACAAGCGGCCCGACCTGGTGCTGTTCGTGAACGGCCTGCCGCTGGTGGTGCTGGAGCTGAAAAACGCCGCCGATGAGCAAGCCACGCTCAAGTCGGCCTACAAGCAGCTCGAAACCTATAAGGCCCTCATTCCGGGCTTGTTCACCTACAACGGCCTGCTGGTCATATCCGACGGCCTGGAGGCCCGGGCCGGCTCGCTGTCGGCGGGCCTGAGCCGCTTCATGGCCTGGAAGTCGGCCGATGGAGTAGCCGACGCCTCGCCGCTGGTGGGGCAGCTCGAAACCCTGATTTGGGGCATGCTGGCCCCGGCCACGCTGCTGGATTTGCTGCGGCACTTCGTGGTGTTTGAGAAGTCGAAAAAGGAAGACCCCCAAACGGGCGTCATCACCATTGCGACGGTGAAGAAGGTGGCGGCCTACCACCAGTACTACGCCGTGAATGCGGCGGTGTATTCGACCCTGCGGGCCGCCGGCCACGTGCCGGACGATAACGTGGCAGTGGCAGCCCCGTCGGCCGGCCGGGGCTACGGGCGCAGCACCGTGCGGCCCACGCTGGCCGAAGAAGCCCCCGAGCAGTACGGGCTGCCCGGCGTGGCCGCGCAGGAGTTCGGCGACCGCAAGGGCGGGGTGGTGTGGCACACGCAGGGCAGCGGCAAGAGCCTGACGATGGTGTTCTACACCGGCAAAATCGTACAGTTGCTGGATAATCCCACAGTGGTGGTCATCACCGACCGCAACGACCTCGACGACCAGCTGTTCGACACCTTCGCCGCCTCGGTGCAGCTCTTGCGGCAGGAGCCATACCAGGTGAAAGACCGGGACGATTTGAAGGATAAGCTGCGCGTGGCCTCGGGTGGGGTAGTATTTAGTACCATCCAGAAGTTTCAGCCCGAGGAAGGTAACGTGTACGAGGAGCTGTCGGCCCGCAGCAACATCATCGTCATTGCCGACGAGGCCCACCGCACGCAGTACGGCTTCCGAGCCCGGGAAGTAGACGTGAAAGCGGAAGGCGAGGTGATAGGCAAGCGCACTGTGTACGGCCTGGCCAAGTACCTGCGCGACGCGCTGCCCCGGGCCACCTACCTTGGCTTCACCGGCACCCCCATCGAGCATACCGACGCCAACACGCCGGGCGTGTTCGGCAACTACATCGACATCTACGACATCGCCCAGGCCGTGGAAGATGGCGCCACGGTGCGTATCTACTACGAAAGCCGGTTGGCCAAAGTCAGCCTCAGCGAGGAAGGCAAGCGCCTGGTAGAAGAGCTGGACGACGACCTGGACCGGGAAGACCTCAGCAACACCCAGAAAGCCAAAGCCAAATGGACGCAGCTCGAAGCCCTGGTGGGCAGCGAGGCGCGCCTGGCTACCGTGGCCGCCGACCTGGTAGCGCACTTCGGGCAGCGCCAGGAAGTGTTTGAGGGCAAGGGCATGATAGTGGCCATGTCGCGCCGCATCGCAGCCGAGCTGTACGCGGCCATCGTGGCCCTGCGCCCCGACTGGCATTCCGACGACCGCACCCGGGGCAGGATAAAGGTGGTGATGACCTCGGCCTCCACAGAGGGCGGGCTTATTGCCAAGCACCACTCCACTAAGGAGCAGCGCCGCGCTCTGGCCGAGCGCATGAAAGACCCCGCCGATGAGTTACAACTGGTCATCGTGCGCGACATGTGGCTCACCGGCTTCGACGCGCCCAGCCTGCACACGCTCTACATCGACAAGCCCATGCAGGGCCACAACCTGATGCAGGCCATTGCCCGCGTCAATCGCGTGTACAAGGACAAGCCGGGCGGCTTGGTGGTGGATTATCTGGGTATTGCTTCCGACCTCAAGAAAGCCCTGTCTTTTTACTCGGATGCCGGCGGCAAGGGCGACCCCGCCGTGGCCCAGAAGAAAGCCGTGGCGCTGATGACCGAAAAGCTGGAAGTGGTGCAGGATATGTACCACGGCTTCGCCTACGGCAGCTACTACGACGCTGGCACCGCGCAGAAGCTGTCGATGATACTGGCGGCCGAAGAGCACATCCTGGGCCTGCCCGACGGTAAGAAACGCTATGTGAACGAAGTGACGGCCCTATCGCAGGCGTTTGCCATTGCCATCCCGCACGAGGCCGCCCTGGCGGTGAAGGATGAGGTGTCGTTTTTTCAAGCCGTGAAAGCCCGCCTAGCCAAGTTCGACAGCACGGGCTCGGGGCGCACCGACGAGGAAATCGAAACCACCATCCGACAGGTGATTGACAAGGCCCTGGTGTCGGAACAGGTGATTGACGTGTTTGACGCGGCCGGCATCAAGAAGCCCGACATCTCCATACTCTCCGAGGAATTCCTGCTGGAGCTGAAAGGCATGCAGCACAAAAACGTGGCCCTGGAAGTGCTAAAAAAGTTGCTGAACGACGAACTGAAAGCGCGGGCCCGGCAAAACCTGGTAAAAAGCAAGAGCCTGATGGAAATGCTGGAAAGCGCCATCAAGCGCTACCACGCCAAAATCCTGACCGCCGCCGAGGTGATGGACGAGCTAATCAAGCTCAGCAAGGAAATCACACACATGGACAGCGAGGCCAAGGCCATGGGTCTAACTGAGTTCGAGTACGCTTTCTACACGGCGGTGGCGAACAACAACAGCGCCCAGGAGCTGATGGCGAAAGACAAGCTGCGCGAATTAGCCGTGGTGCTCACCAACCGGGTGCGAAGTAACGCGTCCATCGACTGGACCATCAAGGAAAGCGTGAAAGCCAAGCTGAAGGTGATTGTAAAGCGCACCTTGCGCCAGTTCGGCTACCCGCCCGATATGGAGCTGCTGGCTACCGAAACGGTGTTGAAGCAGGCAGAGCTGCTGGCGAATGAGCTGACGAAAAAGTGAGCTTATGATAGATTGATCATTGTAGCTTAGAAATCTCCACAGGCATAAACTCTTGCTAGTTGCTGGTAAGCAATGAAATTAGATACTGATAATTCAAAGGGCCATTCTACTTCAACAAGTAACGCTCTTGCACTAATAACCATCGTCGCGGGAGCTGGGCTTTCCATTATCCTCGTGCTGCTTGTTTTAGTTGTATTTCATAATTGGCAAATCGCAGAAAAAACCGGGACACTCGGCGATACTATCGGCGGCATTGCGGGCCCTATTTTAAACTTTGCAGGTTTAATAATTGTGTATTTTTCTCTTCGTGAGCAGTTTAATGCAAATCAAAGCCAAATAGCACAGTTTAATGAATCAAAAGCGCAAGACAGGAAGAGTCAGCTTTTTGACACTTGTTTAGTGCTTGTAAAGCAGCTTCTTGAGGCGGTTCCTCAGTTGCGCAAAGCCCACATTGAAGTAGATGCTGATCTAAGTGGAGGAGTGACAGTTGAAGGTGTCGAACATGATATAAATTCGCTTAGTAGACAAATGATGTTCTTAATGAGCCAATTTGATTTCATTAATACTCTGAGCAATAGGGCGGATTTTGATGAGGAGCACCGACTAGCAATAATTGCTCTGCTGGGTCCTAATTATTTACCGACTCTTTCTACTGCCCATGGGAAGCTTGGCTATATTATGAATAGGACCGGCCTTGGCAAACCACATCAACAGGCCATATTGGAAGAGGCGAAAGAACAGATTGAACAACTGACAGCGAATTTTAAACATTATCGATCCTAGCAGAGCTGCACTACCTAATAGATTTTGATAGTGTTACCAATTCGGCCTTGTTCGGCAGTCGCAAACCGGTTCTTTTGAATTTCAGCGACGCCTTCGCGGCACCGAATGATAATATCTACCTCATGGCCCCAACTGCCATCACCACGGTATTCTTTCCCATCCTTGTGCGCGTGACTGATGAAAATGTGACTTATAAGCTCATTGAAAGCAGGTAACTGACAGTCGGCAGCTGTCGCCTTTACATAAAAAGGATGTAGCCCTAGCATTGTGATTGAATCGTATACCACTGTGTAATAATTCAACCCGGCCCGAGATATAACAGGAACGACTGGTGGTGTGTGACCGGTCAGATTCTTGACACTTAAAACTGGGTTTCCAGCGTTTTGACCGGATGATTGACCGGTCGCATCGGAGTAAAGAAGTTGCTGCCATTCCGCCGCGGAATTAGGCATCCGGTTCGCGAAGACGAACTGCTCGCCCCGCGTGATAGTTCGATCCTGTTTTTGTCGGAGTGTATGGCTATTGAGGCTTTCTTCGCCCGAGATATACAAGACCTTGAAACGTCGGGCTAAGGCATTGGCCAGCAACATGCTAAACGTTGACTTGCCACTTCCTGGTAAGCCCCAGATCAGCGCTTGAAAGGGGTACGTCAATTCACCTAAGAAAGCTTGCAGCTCCGGCGGGAGGATCGGGCGGTATTGCCATGGACGCAGAGCAGCGAGACCGTGGGTGCCCGGTGCTGCCGTGATCAGTGGAATACCAGCCAAAGCAGGAGATGTGCCATTAATCTTATGGCTTGAGAGCGAAGGTAATAGCTGGCGTTCGGCCAACTTGCCAGCAAGGTCAATCAGAGCCTTGCCAGCGTAGTTCCCCAGGCTGGTGCTGGAAGATGTCCGCTTTTGGCCGGACTTTTCTGAATTGCGTGACCGGTCAACGGGCAACCTTGATTGCCCAGTTTCACCGTGTCTTTTAAAGTATTTCCGACATGCATCGGAACAGAACCGTCGATTGATATTGCCTGTGAAAGCGGTTCCACAGGATTGGCAAGGTTTGGTGAAGGCCATGAGAAGTTAAACACAATGAAGAGCGGAAAAATCATATCACTTCACCTCACTACATATAAGCAGCAAGTGTAGTAGTGAGCTTTCCTAAAATGCAATGAATGGCGGCGGAAGGCGATTACATCACCTTACTGCGCATGCTCTATAGGCTCGCCCGGAGTGGAGTGATGCACTAGGTGGTGCAATGTGACAACTGCAAATCAGTTTGCACGCCTAGATCAGGCTGAGTGAATGATAGCAAATCTGGATGCAACGAGTAGTTACCCTCTGCATGGTCTTTAACAATGAACTGCGCGTCGATCATCTTTTTGCGCAGTTTGCCCGCTTGTGTTTCTTGCACGGCGGCATACTGCTTGATGCGCGCCATCAGGTCTTTGTTGCGCAGGTTTGTTGTACCCTGTGGGAAGCATTGCAAGGCCAACTCACGCTCTTTCGCATACCGTTCAGTGACGACTTGTTCAGCAGCAGCACTGTCGGTAACAAAGAAATTGCGATCTGTACTCCACCGGAAGTACACGGTATCAAAGTCAGGGCCATTGCGCATAATGCGGCTGGTTATGGTGTGCACTTGGTTACTTTTGTCTTTCGCTACGGCAACCACACCACCACCCTTGCGTTCGGCTTCGCTGCCCAAATGCCCACGCATCTTGCCGTCACCACCGGGGTTTTCATGCACCAGCAGCAGGATGGTGGTTTGCAACTTCGAGGCATACATCATGAACAGGTCAACGATACGGCCACTGTCTGTAGCGCTGTTCACGTCATCTATCAGGTCGGCTAACCCATCGATGATCCAGAGGTGTGCGTTGGGAAAGCGGTCGAATAGCTGCTTGACTTTGCTGAGCTTGGTTGGCTTGGGGTCTTCGCGCAAATTGAAGACATGCAGGTTACGCGGCTGCGTCTCCACGCCCAGCACCTTGCAGATGTTGCGCACCTGCTTGTGCGTATTGGTTTTGGGCTGTTCCGTATCCACCAGAATTATTTCTCGACCACCGGCAAAAGTGGTGTTGATGGATAGCGTATCGACGCCAGTTTTCTCGCGTAGCAGAGCACTGGCAGCAATCATGGTGCAGACTGCAGTCTTGCCTGCCTTGGGCTTGCCGGCAATGAAGGAAATGTCGCCTTTCACAGCTACGACTTCTCCGCCGATACGCACGATGGGTTCTAGGTCGGGTATGTTCGAATCCAGGCGAATTTCGTCGTCCGCAACATCGAATAATAAGGGAGGAGCATCCGGGCCCGAGCTGACGGCTTCACAGCTCTGTAGAAAGGCCGTATCGTGATAGCTCATAGTTTGCGGAGGCTTTGTATCTCTGCCAGCAGATTATCCACAATGTGCTCGAAGCTGTCCCCAATTTTTCCTGTGAAAGGCTGATTTAGACTCCTCGATTGAAGCGAGTGGGAAAGCATTTCGTTTTGGATGCGCAAAACCTTATTCTGGCTTCGAAGAAGCGCATCCTTGTCAGTAATCATTACTGCTTGTTGCAGTAGCCGATGATACCCTTGATAGAGGCGTATCATTTCGTGATGAGTTTGTACCTGCCGGGAAGTAGCTGGAAGTTGACGACTGAGTATGCTGTGCAGTGAGCGGTCCAGAAGCAATCGAAAATCAGCCAAATTCAGCCGGTGCTGCTCTTCGTCCAAAAGACATGTAGTAGTGGTCATGACGAAGGAGTAAGAAGTAGATAGCCCTATGAACGACGCTGATACTTGGTATGGCGACGACCTGCTTCCAGCACTTGGTTCTTCTCAAAGTAGATGCGACGACCAAGCCGGATGAAGGGAATCACACCCGATTTCATCCACTCGGTAAGCGTGGTTTTGGAGATGCCCAGCTCCTCGCACACCTGTTGCTTAGAACGCAAAGGCTTGTCAGCTGTCGTGCCATCTGCAACAGCATCGTCCTTAACCTGAGCCATCGCGTGACGCACCGTTCGGACAATGGTTTCCTTGAGCTCATCAAGGAACTGGTCGGGAATTTCAATCTTCATGTTCTTGTAATTTATTGATGTGTAAGATTAAGTTATAATCAACAATTTGGGAAATGTAAAGACCAGTTAGGACAAGCTGGTGAGATGAATAATCTATCATTAAAAGACGTGAGGGGGCTATTTAATAGTCCCCTACAAAATTGCGTGTTTCACTGGAAACGCAACTTGCTCGATATTTTGAATGTGATTTTTCTAATTTTTTAGAAAAAATTAGAAAAGCAAAAAAAGTGGTGCTCAAGCGAATGAACACCACGCAGTTTTTAATGTAAGAGCATCTGAACCCTACCAGGAGTGATAGCAAGAAAGTAGGGAATAGTTACCTCGATTGACGTTCAAAGTAGGCCGCAGCCTCTGCCATCACAACCTTGCTGGTAATCTTGATATATGGCTGCAACGTGCGGAAGTTCTTGTGTCCAGTAATCTGCATGACGACTTCAGGGCGCATGCCTCCTTCCAACGCAAGCGTAACAAAGGTGCGCCGCGCTGTGTGAGTGCAGACCAACTCCCACTTCGCTTGGGTCGTCTTTTCCCGGTCTTTGCCACGCAGCTTGGAGGTGGTTACCAGCGTGTCTAGTTTGGCGAGCTTAGCAATATGCTTGAGGTCGGCGTTTGTTTTTTGATTGGTCTTTACCGGTAAGGCTTTAGACTGCTTGCCAGCATATTTCTTCAGGATAGCACGAGCAGTGGGAGAGAGCGGGACCTTGAGAAGGTCATCCGTTTTCTGAGTGACCAAGACCAGATGGTCTTTATGGATCTGCTCAGGACGAAGCGATACAACATCGGAGAAGCGTAAACCCGTTTCGCATTCAAACACGAATACATCGCGGGTTGGCTCCAGCCGTGGCCAATAATCCAGGTTAAGGCCAGCAATAGCAGCCTTTTCTTCGATGGTGAGATAGACAAGTTCCGGTTCGTGCTTTTCGAGCTTCTTAAAGCGCGTGTGGTGTTGGAACTCGTGCAAACCTTGGTGATGCGTCTGATTGAGAAACACCTTCAGGTTCTTGATGACATTGTTGACCGAGGTGTTGGTCAGCCCAGCTGAGTGGAGGAGGTAATTCTTGAATGCTTCCGAAAAAGCAAGGTCCAGCATACCGAAATCAAGTGCATACTTTTTCGCTTTGCCGAACGCTAGCAAATGATTGCGGAAGGTGATGTAGCTTTTGACGGTAGATGATTTGACGTCACGCTTGCTGTTTTCCAACCAAGCAGAGAGGTGGTCTTCAAATGAGAGGACTTTGGGCGTTGCTCCGGTCAGCACACGGTTAACAATTTCCCGTAGGTCGTCGACAGTTGTCCCCTTTCCTTTAGCGGTAAGTTCAAGATGCCGCTCTTCTAGCTCGGTTGTCAAGCGTCGAAGCAATTTGTTCGCATCCGAATAGCCGGTGAAGCTCTTTCGGAACTGCTGGGCTTTAGTGTCCCACTGAGCTGGTGCTACCAGGAGGGGGGTGTACAATTTCTTGCGTTTACCTGCGAGGTAGCACGCCGCATAGATAGCTGTAGTGGACGTCGTTTGGGAGTCCGTTAGGTAGTATTTGGTCCGTAACACAGAGCAGGGCTTGGGGTGCCCATCAAAGGTATGAGAGCTTGCTCATGGGACAAGTCACGGGACAAAATTTCTGTTCTGAACCTGTTCTAACTTATCTTGCCTTGTCGAAAAGCGCTATCAAATGCGCGTAAAGGCATGTTTTAAGAATGATTAAGCGAGAATGGGAAAAACAGGTGGTAGTCCAGCTGGGCCCACCCAAAACCGCTTATACTTCGTGTATGAGCGGTTTTTGTGTTTTTGAGTATGTCATGAGTATGTTAAGCAGTTGAGAGGTTGCCTTTGTGGCCTGTTTTCCTCTGAATTTTCAGATAGTGGTGCTACACTTGGTTCTCCCTTCCGCTATTTCTAGTTTTTTGACGAGCATTGTTGCAGGCACCTTGAAAGCGTGACGCGAAGGCTCATGTTACAGACAAATTACCTGTAACATAACATTTCGGCCTGAGTATAAATCAAGCAACAGGGCCACACATCCCCCTTTGCGCCCATGTTCAATGCAGCTTTCGATTGGTTTACCTCCTGAGTTCCTTCATCAGCTATCCGCAGGCTTGTTAGCCGCTATGCAGAATGAGATAAAGCGGCTTTCTGAGACTATTGTAGCTGCTAAGGATGCCGACATACTCTATACGGTCAAAGATGTTTCAGACCGTCTAAAACTGTGCGAGAAGACAATATTGGCGAGAATTGATGATGGTCGGTTGTCAGCTTCAAACTTGGGCACATACGACAAGCCCCAATATAGAATCAGTAAAGCTGACCTGACTGCTTACTACAACATGAACCGCTGTAGGTAGCCTCTTCTAATTTACTTTAAGCTTGGCCACTCTCCGCTTGAGTGCAATGAGTGCTAGGTTTGGGCAACAGTACATTAATGTTGACTAAAGGCAGCCTGTAGTACAATAGAACAGGCTTAAGGAATAGGGATAAAAACCGCCCTAATACCTCTTTAGGGAGTGCCGTGGGAATAGAAAAACTATATTATTAGCTCAAAACCCAGGATTTTGCTTTAAAAATTTCGTGCGTGTAGGGACCCGATTTCACTCGCCCTTGTTGGGTTAGAGTAACAGGATACACTAGACCCAACATGCAGGTGTATCCGCCGTGGCCCCAGGGGAGGAGGGGGAGGAGGGGTAAAGCAAAAGAAAAGCCCGGCGTATAATGCCGAGCTTCATTTAACCTCTACTTGCAAATGCTTATTGGCATGTTGCTACTATCTGTGTTGACAACTTTTCCAGTAAAGCAGCTATCTCCCATTTCTAGGTCCCAGTAGGCTGATTCAGTTCCATCAGCATCATACACGCTGAGTTCAAGAGCCCCATTTGGGTGTTGGTGCCCATCTAGTGAAAACGTTTTGCGCGGCTGCTTATCTAGGTAGTATTCGCCTTTGACTATGCCTGCATCGTTTACATGCAGTCGATAGGTGGCAGGTTCAGACCCGATAAGCCCCTTGAAGGTTGTTTGATAGCCGTCGTAGGTTACCGGAATTAGGTTATCAGGCGTTACGGTTGAAGCAGAGGCCGGTACTGTAACAGATTCCTCGTCACTCGAAGCCTGAGTAACCGGGGCAGGGCCTTCGGTCTCATCGGCCTCGTTGGTTAGCGTACGGCTGTTGCTTTGAACAGGAAAAGAACTTATTATTTCCACCGGAGGCCCCTGCTCAACGTGTTCCTCTCCATCAGCACCGTTATAAGCTGAAACGTTAGCGGCCGGTACATCAGCAGAAGCAGATTTTCTATCCATCGCTGACCAGCCTGCCACCTCCAAATGTCCACTTTCGTTGATGAGGATGGTGTTGCTCAATACCCTTGAGAAGAGAGAGGTGTTGGTTGCATCTCCTCCATCTCTTGTAAAAAGGATGTTGCGGTACTGGCTCGACGTATTGGTATAGGTACTGACAGGACCTAAGGTAAGCGTTCCTGTTTCATCAGGTTGGTCAGACCAACTTGGCGGCTCGTTTTCCGTGCGCGTGGTAACGCGCCATGCAGCATATCGGTTGTTGTTAACAGCAAGCCTGTAGAAAGTATAAGACCCTCCATCAGCGCGGTCGTACCCTACCCATGTTCCCTGTATTTTCTCTTGCACATCAGCATCCTTGCTGATATCGTGTGGGAAGAGGCGTGAGAGAACGGAGAACAGCAGGAAGAGGCCGACTATGAGTAAAACGAAGTTCTTCATGGTGAGCAGTGTTGACGGTAAGGTTGAGGATTCTACAGTGTCAAGAAGCCTTGAACCATGAGCTTTGGCGTTCCTGAGCCGTCGTTCACAAACCCCGAGTTTCTTACAACCTGGATAGAACTCTTCTGCGCACCATCGACGTAAAAAGTACCAAAGACGCTGGCTCCGCTAGGCGGCAGGTTGTTGGGTGTAGCCCCAGCGAAGAGTACTGTTATTTTCAGCTTCTCGCCTTTCTTGTTGGCTGCCGCTGTGTAGATGTATTCTGTGCTCGTCGCAGCAGTGAGACCAGAACGGTCATACTTGGTCACCAAACCCGACCCAGTATCCTCCTCTACTTTAATTGAAGCGGTAATAGCGTCAGGAGCCGTCGAAGCAGGGAGGTTCTGCACCCGAAACCGAACTTCGGCCGCGTAGGTCGTTGTAGCCGTTGGTTGTGGGTCTTGTTGCTTGTCGGTCTTTTTACAGCTAAGGAATACAGCACAAGCTATTGGCAGGGCTAGTAGTGCGTTTCTCATCAGGATTAGGATTTATGCTGAGATGAAACGCTAAACTCCGAAAATTTTCGGTGGTGCTGCAAGCAAGCGCCTAAGATTTTTGGCGGAATGCCCAATTCCGTCCGTAGGTCGTACGAGTCATCAAGTATTCACCGACTCTTGGCCGAGAACATGCGCCGAATCCGCAGGGAGAAGCGGTTAAGCCAAGAGGCGCTTGCGGACTTAGCTGGAATTGACAGGACGCATGTTGGCAACATCGAAACCTGCCGCAACAGCCCAGGGCTGGAAGTCATCAGCCGAATTGCGCAGGCATTAGAGGTACCTGTAAGTGACTTGTTCTTAACTCAGCCTGCTAATGGTGATATTGAGTTATAAGCTACAACGGTGCTCGTCATTACAACGAAACTGAGACACTTCTTACTTAGAGAAGCTTGTTAAGTCTTTAGTTCTTCTTTGTGTCAAATTTGACGCAAAATCCCTATAGCCATTAAAGACTGAGTAGTTCTGCTTTAAGCTCCTGAAGCAAAGCAATTGTCTCGTCGAGCTTTGGGTGTGTGGCCGATTGCCATTCAAGCTGAAGTCGTTCAAGGTCCTTCTTGGAGCGTAAAACGGTGCTCCTTGCTACTCCTGATTTCATGGAATCGAGCGTTTTGGCCACGCTGTATCCATGCAAGTGTAGCAGCGCAAACGTCTTTGCATCTTTCGGATTCAACGTCGCAGCAAACTCAATTGCTCCTTTGGTAGAGCGTAAGGTCTCTGGCCGTTCAATCACTTTGTACAACGGACCTGTAAGCTTTTTGAAAATCGCCGCTGTAGGATTGGCTTTGCTAAGCAACAGGTCCTTGACGTAAATGTGTTTTCCAGCGTCGGCTATGAGTTCGCGAAGTTTTTTCTTGCCGTTTACCTCTGTCTCAAACTGTGTCGAACCTTGGCAGTAGTCAGCTATGTACTCGCGCTCGTCAATGGTTAAAGAGCTTGAGTACAAATCATGGAGTTTGTTCGCTCGTTCCCTCCCTTTGTCGTAAATCTTGAAGTACCCTTTGTTTGCTTTTGACTTTCCTATATAGCCAATGCTGCTGAAGTCGGCAGAGTAAATCTTCAGTCCGTAGCTGGGGCACAAATCAAATGCTGCTAAAGCTTGATTATAGTGTGGTGCATCGTGCTGTAACCATCTAGTCAAGGTATGATGAACCTTCAATGTGTCAGCAGTATTTAATACCTCATGTGTATCGAGGTTGATTATTCCTGACGTATTCACTCTTTCAAGTGCATACTCGATGGTGTCTTTGGATAAGAGTTCAGGATACCTTAAACCAAGAATTTTTGAAGATAATTCTACTACAGCACAATCATTAGTGGTATCTAGATTAACTAGATTTAAACCTGGTACTTTATCCAGGTACTGTATAAAAACCATGTTTCCTCGTCTGTCTATGGTAGGAGCAAAGAGGCTTTCGTTATAGCCAAGTATATAACGAAGAGGGAATCTCATTTTGAGTGTGTCGCAGGTGAAAATGTAGTCTGTCATGCCCAATCATGGGCGCAGACTCATGCGAACAAAAAATCTCAACCTGAAATAAAATGAAAAAGCCTGCTGACAAGGCAGGTTTTCAATGACGAGTATAAGGCATTAAGTAAAGACCAGGATTATTAGTTATTGAGCTTGGAGCCTAGCTTCATAACGAGCGGCAAAATCGGCAGCAGCAGTAGTTGAAACGTCAGATAGGCCAATGTAGCGGCTGAAAGCGGCCATCGTTCTGTGTCCACTCCATTGCATGACTTCCTTAACAGAATAACCCAGGTCTAAGCAGAGTGAGCAGAAGCTACGGCGGCTGCTATGGGACGTTATTAGCTCCCATTTAGCAATCTTCTTGTTATGAGTTGTTTTCCTCTTCTTGAATTCGATGTGAATTTCTTTGCGCAATGCTGGAATGTGTTGGCATAGTTCTTTAATGTATTCATTGAATTTTTGATTGCTCAGCTTTGGCATTTCAAGCTGGCCGTTTTCGCTATTTGTGTACTTACTGACGATGGCACTAAATGCAGGGAAGACAGGTATTCTTACCGTCTGTTGTGTTTTCTGCATAGAAATAACTACATAATCTTTTTGAATATGATGTTTTTGCAGGCGCGTAAGGTCCGAAAAACGCAAGCCAGTAAAGATTTGAGCAATCATTAAATCTCGCACTCTTTCTAGCTTCGGACTGAAATGCAAGTTCAAAGTGCGTAGAGCTTCAATTTCCTGCTGATTGAGCACAACGGGTGGCAGGAGCATTTGAGAATAAAGGGGGGTGACTTTGCTCAAATTGACGTTAGGCGGCTGTTGGTCGAGGAGTAACTGACGCAGCAGGCGCACCCGCTTACCCAGGGTTGCGTTGTTGTAATCATACTGCTTGAGAAGCCAATGCTGCCATGCAGTTATCATGTCGTTGGTGAGCGTCGAAAGAAACCATTTCGTTTTCGTGGCTTCTTGGAAGGCTTGTATGTTGTTGCCAAGCGTGTTGAAGCCCTTCCGTGTGGCTTCAGCCCAATCGGTTTTGCTATCGATGAAATCTTTGAGCACTTCTGTTAATGGGCGCTCAGCAGCGACTGCCGCGAGTGTTTCAGAGGCAGCGTTGTAATGAGCATTCAGTTGCTCAACCGTTGGCATAACGTTGCCATTGACCCGGTAGAGGTGTTTTACAGTCTCATTCAAATTATTCAGGACTGCCGTCAAGTCATCGTTAGTCTTCTTGACATCTGCCGCACCGTTGGCCTTAACCTTTTTGGTCGCGTTGTCCCAATACTTCTGATGGACCTTAACTCCTGTAGGTACCCGCTTAACCTTAGGGTAGCTGCTGTACTCCGCGTAAATGGTATAAACACCATTCTTGAGGTTGCGGGCGGCGAGATAAGCATTCATGAGGCTGGCTGTGTGTCGGTGCTGTGACAAACATACAACCTGTTTTACATACTAGTATGTAATGAGTATGTGAAAGAGAGGGAAAACAAGAGGAGGTTAGGGAAGTCTTTCAGCAAAATACCCTTCAGGGCCCGTTGTAAGTGTATTTGGGTTAATTGAGAGGCAAAGGTGTTATTCCAGATGGGCCCACAATAAAGCCTGTTTCCAACTTGGAAACAGGCTTTATTATTTATACCCACACTTGGGCCAACAAGTATCCGCTATTCGGCAGCAGGCCAACGATTAGTGTCTACCCATCTGGTCAAGCTCGGCCAACCGCCTCTAAATGGCCTTCAGCCCCGGCAAGCCGAGCAAACCAGCGGCGCGGCGTGCCACGTCTTTTACGCCGGCGACGTCTGGGCCAGTAATGGTCAGGTGGCCCATCTTGCGGCCTGCGCGCGGCTCCAACTTGCCGTACAGGTGCAGGTGCGTACCCGGCAGGCTTAACACGGAATGCCAGTCCGGCTCCCGCCGCCCGCCGCAGGCGTCCAACCACACCTCGCCCAGCAGGTTGAGCATGATGGCCGGGGAATGTTGGCGCGGCTGCGGCAGGGGCAGACCCGCCATGGCGTGGACCTGCAGGTCAAACTGCGAGGCGTCGCAGGCGTCCAGGGTATAATGGCCGCTGTTGTGCGGGCGCGGCGCCATTTCATTGACCACTAGGCCGCCGTGCTCTGTGCCGTCGTCCATCACAAAAAACTCCACGCACAGCACCCCGACGTAGCCCAGCTGCTGCGCAATGGCAACGGCCGCCTCGCGGGCCCGGGTGGCCAGGGCGGGCGGCATGTTGCCCTCGTAGGCGTGGGTCACGGCCAGAATGCCGTCGACGTGCACATTGCGCTGCGGAGCGAAGCTGACCACTTGCCCGTCCCAGCCGCGCGCCACCAGCACCGAACACTCGGCGGTGAGCGGCAGCATCTTTTCCAGCACGCAGGCGACGCCGCCCAACTCCGCCCAGGCGGCGGCCAGTTCCGCAGCGGTCTTCACGCGCACCTGGCCCTTGCCGTCGTAGCCCATGCGGGCGGTTTTCAGGATGCCGGGGAGCAAATCCATCCGGTCGGTCAGCACGGCCTGCAGCTGGGCCGGCGTTTCAAGCACCGCATAGGGCCCGCAGCTCACCCCCGACACGTCGGCGCAGGCTGCGAAGTGAGCTTTTTCCTCGATGCGGTTTTGTGCAATGCCCACCACGGCCGCGCCCGGCGCCACGGGGCGGGTCTGCGCCAGCGTTTGCAGGGCTTGGGCCGGCACGTTTTCAAACTCGGTGGTAATGGCCTGGCACAGCTGAGTCAGTTGGGCCAGCCCGGCCGGGTCGTCGTAGCCGGTCTGGATGTGGTGGTGACTTACCAGCCCGGCCGGGCTTTGCGCGTCGGGCTCCAGCACGGCGGTGAAGTACCCCAGACGCTGGGCCGCATGCACAAACATGCGGCCCAACTGGCCGCCGCCCATTACGCCCAGGGTGGCCCGCTGGCCCGCGGCGTCCATGCTGCCGGGGTAAATCGGGGTCATGGCTGCAACGTTAACTCTGTCGTTCATACCGGCAGCTTCATGGCGCGGGCGGCCTCGGTTTGGTCGGCGCGAAACGCCAGCAGCTTGGCCGCTAGGTCCGGGTCGTGCAGGGCCAGCAGGCTGACGGCGAACAGCGCGGCGTTGGCCGCCCCGGCGTTGCCGATAGCAAATGTGGCCACCGGTATTCCTTTGGGCATTTGCACGATGCTGTGCAGCGAATCCACGCCCTGCAAATGGCGACTGGCTACCGGCACGCCCAGCACGGGCACCGTCGTTTTGGCGGCCAGCATGCCCGGCAGGTGGGCGGCCCCGCCCGCACCGGCAATGATGGCCTGCAAGCCGCGCGGGCTGGCCTGCTCGGCGTAGGCAAACAAGTCGTCGGGCATGCGGTGGGCCGACACCACGCGCGCTTCGTGGGCCACGCCGAAGTCCGTGAGAATCTGCACGGCGTACTGCATGGTGTCCCAGTCGCTGCTGGAGCCCATGACCACGCCGATCAGGGGAGTGGGGGTATTGGAGGAGGAAGGTGTACTCATTGAATTTATTTGGTCGTCATGCTGAGCGAAGTCGAAGCATCTCTACCGCTTCCTTCGTCGGTCAACGAAGTTCGTTTTGATAGCCCGATATATTATCAACATGTATCCAAGTAGCCGTTGCTTGAAAAACGACTCCTTGCGGCTGGGTGGTAAACGTTACCTGAAAGCCGGCCCCGTCGTGAATGATGCTCAAGTCACCAATGCCGTTTCCGCCGGGAATCGTACACTGGGTAAGCTCAGTTTGAATCAGGTTCAGGCTCAGTCGAACTGTATTGTAGTTCCGCTGCACCCATTTGATGGGGGCGTCAGTTGGAAAATCCTTTAAATCGAAATGGAGTCTACATTGCAAGTCACCGCCACAAACAACGGACACCTCCGACAACTGCACTTGCGCGAGTGATGGGGGCTCTGCCGAGTAGATACTCGTTATGGTTTTGGGATTCAAAACGTGCTCAATCCACATTGAGGCAGTGCTTATTCCATTATGTGTTTGCAGCCGTGCGAACGAAGCGGTAGAGATGCTTCGGCAAGCTCAGCATGACCGTTCTGTTTCGTACGCTGGCTTATACTGATGCGCTTAATTAGCGCTCCAGCAGGATTTCCGGGCCCAAAATCACCAGGTCCACCCGGCCTTTCAACGTCTGGTTGATGAAGGGCGTGTTCTGGGATTTGGACTTCATGAACTCCTTCGTGAAGGTGGTTTCCGCTTCGGTATCGAACAAGACGCACTCGGCTGGCTGGCCGACTTCGATGGTGGGAACCGGCAGGCCCATTAGGCGGCGGGGTTCGGCCGAATAGCGCTTCACCACCAGGTCCCAGCCGAACTTTTTAGCCCGCACGAAATAGTGGTAGAGCGACACCAGGGCCGTTTCCAGGCCGGTAATGCCGTTGGGCGCGCTGATGAAATCCTGGGCTTTTTCGTAGGGCGTGTGCGGGGCGTGGTCGGTGGCAATGAGGTCGAATACGCCCTCTTTGAGCCCCTGCAGCAGCGCGTCACAATCGGCCTGCGTGCGCAGCGGCGGGTTCATCTTGTAGTTGGTGTCGTAGTCGCCGATGTGCTCGTCGGTGAACAGCAGGTGGTGCGGGGCTACTTCGGCCGTCACCTTCACGTCGCCGCGGGACTTCCACCAGCGGATGGTTTCCATGCCGAGCTTGCTGGACACGTGCTGAATGTGAATGTGCGCGCCGGCCGCGTGGGCCAGGCGGATGTCGCGGTCGATGATGATTTCCTCCGCGCAGGCCGGCGAGCCTTTAATACCCAGCCGGTAGCTCATCACCCCTTCGTTCAGGGCGCGCGGTCCGGCCAGCTCCGGCACCTCGCAGTGGCTGGCGAAAAACATCCCGAACTCGGTGGCGTACTGCATGGCCCGCAGCAGCACGGCTGGGTCGCTGGTGGTATCCCCGTCGTCGGTCAGCATTTTCACCCCCAGCTCGCGCATGCCGTCGATTTCGGCCAGTTCCTTGCCCTCGCGGTTCTTGGTGACGCAGCCGGAGGTGTACACCGGAATGCGGGACTTCTGTTTGGCGCTGTCGAGCACCGTGGCCACCACCATGGCCGAGTCCAGGGCCGGGCGGGTGTTCGGCATCATCACCACGCCGGTCACGCCGCCGTTGATGGCTGCTTCGCTGCCCGTGGTAATGGTTTCCTTGGCCTCAAAGCCCGGGGCGCGGAAGTGGACGTGGGCATCAAACATGGCCGGCATCAGCACCCGGCCGCGCGCGTCGATAACGCGCGCGCCCTCGGGAACAGCCAGATTAGTCCCGAGTTCCTGGATTTTTCCTTCGACAATCAGGACGTCGCCTTCGCGCAGTGCAGGTGAATATTCGGAGGCGATGCGGGCGTTTTGCAGGAGGAGCATGGAGGGTTGATTTCGGTAAACGGGCAAGGAGTGGGAAGTGCGGGCTATGGGAGCTGCAAAGAAAGAACGGAATCAGCCGCGGCCGCCGAATGGCAAGGCATCAGCCGAAGGGCTGGCTCGCTGCCGGGCGTAGGGCCGCGGCCCAAGATTAGGCCGTCAGGTGCGGCAGAGGCGCAAAGGACCGCTCAAAGGTCGGTTCCGACTTCGGGGCTTCTCCACCCGGCGTGAGCCAGTCGAGCACGGCCATGCGGATGGCAATGCCGTTTTCGACCTGGTTGTTGATCAGGCTACGCTCGTAGTCCATCACGGCGTCGCAGAGCTCGACGCCGCGGTTGACGGGGCCGGGGTGCATGATGTAGAGGCCGCGCTGGCGGATTTCCTCCAGCCGGGTGTTGGTGATGCCGTAGATGCGGTGGTATTCGCGCAGGCTGGGGAAAAACTGCACGTCTTGGCGCTCCATCTGCACACGGAGCAGGTACACCACGTCGGGCGCCCAGGCCATGGCCTCCTCGTAGTTGGTGAAGCGGCGGATGGTTGCAGGGCCGTACTTGGGCACCAAGGAGCCCGGGCCGAGGTAGGCGACGTTGAGGCCCAGTTTGGTCAGCAGGTTGCTGGTGGAGCGGGCGACGCGGGAGTGGAGAATATCCCCGATGATGAGGACTTTTTTGCCCTGCGGGTTGGGAAACTTCTCCTTGATGGTGAAGGCGTCCAGCAGAGCCTGGGTGGGGTGCGCGTGCGCCCCGTCGCCGGCGTTGATTACCGACGCCTTGGTGAGGCGGGCAATCATGCCGGGCAGGCCGGAGCGGCCGTGGCGCACCACGATGTAGTCGGTATGCATGGCCTGCAGCGTTTCCACCGTTTCGCGCACCGATTCGCCCTTGGTAATGGAGGACTGGGCCACGTCGAAATTCGTCACCTCGGCGGAGAGGCGCTTGGCCGCGACTTCGAAGGAGGTGTGGGTGCGGGTACTGGGCTCGTAGAACAGCATGAGCACCGACTTGCCCTTGAGGGCGGGTACTTTTTTCACCGAGCTGGTGAACTGCTGCTTAAAGGACGTGGATTGGTCGAGCAGGAACTCGATTTCCTCGCGGTGAAGAGATGCAATGTCGAGCAGGTCTTTACGTGCCATACCGGAGAGGAGGAAAAGTGAGGTCGTCTAGCTAAAACGGACGGGGTGAAGGCTGATGTGCGCCCGCCCACCACGGCGCCGCGGGCAGCCGGTGCGGGCCGCGGCGCCGGTGGCTGCTGTACCGCTTGGGAGCGAGGGGGCTGGCGGCTAGGGAAGGCTGGTGTGTCGCGCTTGAGCTACGAATGGGCTGCGGGGCGGCAGCCGCCGAACTCAACGGGCATAAAAAAACCGTTTCGGAATCCGAAACGGTAGCGGGACAACACCCAGAAAAAACAACGGAAATGCCAGCGGCAAAATCGGGAGAACCGACGGAGGCGAAGACCTCTCGGTCCACTCGCGGTTCCTTGCCGAGCACGGCCCCGCGCTTCATCAACGGGTTTTTCGGTTGAAGCACGACGCAAAGCTACGGCAATGTTACGCCCGGCAGTTCACCGGTCGTGTTAATTTTTTCGCACGGCTTTTCTCAACTTGTGTTTTCGAGTCAAACGGCAGAGTAGTGCTGTGCAGGCACAAGTCGGCTTGGCCTAAGCGCTTTAATTCCGCTTGGTGGGCGGGCCACCACGCCCCGGCGGCAAGCCGCTAAGCTCCTGAAGTACCCGGTAGTTCAGGGGGCGTTTTCGGTCGGCACCATACTACCCCCGAACCAACGCCTTGTTAATCCGGCTCACCAGCGCCGGGCCTTCGTAGATAAAGCCGGTGTAAAGCTGCACCAGCGAGGCACCGGCGGCTAGCTTTTCCTGCGCATCGGCGGCCGAGTGAATGCCGCCGGCGCCGATAATCGGCAGCTCGCCCCGGCTGCGCTGGTGCAGGTAGCGAATGACCTCGGTGGCCCGCGCCCGGAGCGGCCGGCCGCTCAGGCCACCTGCCCCCAACGCGGCCACCTCCCCAGCATCCGTGACCAGGCCCTCCCGGCTGATGGTGGTATTGGTCGAAACCAGCCCGCTGAGCCTGGTTTCGCGGGCAATGTCCAGGATGTCGTCCAGTTGCGAATCGGTCAGGTCCGGGGCTATCTTCAGCAGCAGGGGGCGCGGCCGGGCGCGGCGCAGGTTGCGTTCCTGCACGCGCTGCAGCAAGTCGATCAGGGGGGCTTTCTCCTGCAGCTGGCGCAAGTTGGGTGTGTTGGGCGACGACACGTTCACCACAAAGTAGTCGACTTCTTCCGCCAGCGCCTCAAAGCAAGCCACATAGTCCTCGGCGGCTTGCTCGTTGGGCGTGTCCTTGTTCTTGCCAATGTTGCCGCCGATGATCAGCTGCCGGTTCTGGCGCCGCGCCAGCCGCGCCGCCACGGCCGCTGCGCCGTCGTTGTTGAAGCCCATGCGATTCACCAATGCCTCGTCCTGCGGCAGGCGAAACAGGCGCGGCTGCGGGTTGCCGGCCTGCGGCCGGGGCGTTACCGTGCCAATCTCCACGAACCCAAAGCCCAGCGTTGCCAGCTCATCCGTAAGGGCCGCATTCTTGTCAAACCCCGCTGCCAGCCCCACCGGGTTCGGGAACTTGAGCCCAAACACCTCCCGGGCCAAGCTCGGGTGCTGAAAATCGTACAAACTCCGGAGCATGGCCTTGGCCCCCGGCAGGCGGGCCGCCCGCCGCAGGTTATCGAACACGAGGTGGTGGGCGCGCTCGGCGTCGAGGGTGAACAGTGCAGGTTTAACGAGTGCCTTGTACATGTGCGAATTAGCCGGCCCAACCCTCGCGGGCAGGGCGGCGGTAATGGATGTATAGCCCAGGGTGAGCGGGGTGGAGTTGGGGGTGAAGATAGCCGGGCTTTTTGGGTGTTAAATGGATTGATAGGTATAAGGGTGCGGGAGTTCACAGCAAGCAGTGGCATTGACGGCAGCTTCGTTGGGCTGCGCCCTTCTTTTGCGAGGTAGGATAATCGTCGGGACTAGCGAGGCGGCTAAAGGCTGCAGTAGCTTCTAAGCCCCAGTGTCCATAGTTAGCATGAATCACGCGGCGGGCACACCCACAGGGTGAAATGCCTACGTGTATGGCCCGCATTAACCGTATCGAAGTCACCAAGACGCTTAACAACGACCTGCGCACCCGTTGTCAGTGTGTTGCCGCCGGCAAAGGCTCGGAAGGCGCTACGCCTTTGTACGAAGCGGCATCCCGTGTTTTCAACCCTTATCCATATTGATATCATTCGCTACCTAGGCCCATAGCACGCTGGTGCCGCGCAGAAACGTTTGTATGTCAGCGTGTTGCTGACTGCTGCTCTCGGCAAAGCAATGCTGCAGTTGATCGTGTTAAAAGCCGGCAGTAGCTTAATCTTTGAATTGTATTGCCTTGTAATTATTGATGGTATTCCAGTCGATCAGCAGATTCCGTGGATCAACGCCAGCTTTGTCGGGTTTGTCCGCCAGGGCCAGCACAAGGGTCTGCCGGCCGGATGTGAGCCGGTACTTTTGCCGGTACAGCGGCTTGCCGACCGCCTGGCCCGCCTCGGCGGGCGCAAAGAGGCCGATTTCCACCCACTCCTGCACGGGGCGCGGGGTTTCGGTACCGATGCTGTCCACCACCAGCTTGCGGGCCTGCACGACGAGCGTCACCCGCCATTGGCCGTTCGGGAGTCGGTGGCTGGCGGCGGATTCGGTGGACAGCTCCCAGAAGGTGTTGGCCGCGAACAGGTCGTGGAGCAGGGGCTGGAGCGAGTCGGGCGTGGCCGCCTGCAGCTCCTGGTACAAATCCAGCGAGGTGGGCCGGGGCAGCGTGCCGGGACGGTGGTGCGCGAGCAGCTGCCGGAGCGCGCCGTTTACCCGGCCGCGGCCCATGTACTGGCTCAGGGTGTACAGGGCCAGCGGGCCTTTGCGGTAATTCTGGTACCAGTCGTCGGCCTGCAGCAGCGGCAGGGCGGCGCGGGTGCGCGGAGTGGCGTTTTCTTCCCGCAGAAAATCCAGCAGCCGCTGGGCGTACGCCGGCCCGTACTGGTCTTCCTGCATGCCCAGGGCCGAATACCAGGCCAGGCTTTCGGTAATCAAACCGGCGCCCTGCACGTAGGCTTGCTTGAGCTGGTTGCCCCACCACTGGTGCGCCACCTCGTGCGCCACCACGGCCGTTACCAAGTCGAAGCCCCGCTCATCAGCCGCCGGGTTGAGCAGGAAGAAGCCCTCCTCCGCCGTGATGTCGATGGGCGCGGCGTGGTGGCCGAAGCGGTAGCTGGGATGGGCCACGAAGCGTAATTGCCGGTGCGGATAGGGCCCGAACGCCCGGGAGTAGTAAGCCAGCGAGGCTTGGGCGCTGCGAATCATGCGCGCCACGTTCTGCGGCTGGCCGGGCGGGTAGTACACCTCGATGGCAACCGCCGGACCGGCTGCGGGGCGCCACTGGCCCCGCTGCACCGCGTAGGGAGCCGAGAAAAAGGTGTATTCGTTGCGGATGGGCGCCTCCGTGGCGTAGTGGAAGTAGCGGCGGCCGGCCCGGGTCCTCCAGGTGCGGCGCAGGGTGCCCGGCGCCACCACCGTCTGGCCGGCGTCCGTGCCCACGACGGCCTCGAAGCGAATCTGCTCGGCAAACGGGGCGTAGCGCCGGGCCGGCAGGTCGTAGAGCGAAGCCGTGGCGGGCCGGGGCGGCAGGCCGTGCGCTTGGCGGGCGCCAGCTTCGTCCAGCTCCCGGTAGGGCTGGTAGCCGAGCACGGGCAGCCACTCCATGTTGCGGAAGCTGGTGCTGCGGCGGGCCACCTGCTCGTCGGCGCCGTGGTTGGCGAAGCCCCGCGCGGCGTAGGCCACCCGGAAGCGCAGGCGCAGCGAATCACCGGGGCGCAACGGCTGGGGCAGCACGTACAGGCGGTGGCCCAGCTCCGCGTCCACGAGCACCGGCCGGGCGGGCCGGTCAAACGTAACGGCGGTTTTCACGCCCGCGCCGGTGCCCAGGTGCACCGAGTCGATGGGAACCGGGCCGTTGTTTACCAGCAGGTAGGTGCCCCGCACGTCTACGGTCCGCTGCTTGGGGTACATTTCTACTTGCAGGTTCACGCCGGTGAGCAGGGGCTGGGCCACGCGCTGGTAGCGGCGGTAGCGCTGCTCGTAGGCCGCCCGCTGCGCCGCGACGCGGGCGGAGTTGGTGTAGTTGTGCCGCACGTTGGTGTTGTAGAACACCCAGCCGCCGGCCACTACCACGCCGCCCGCGGCCAGCGCGGCCACCCGGGCCACAGCGCCCGTGGCGCGCCGCCGGGCCAGCCGCAGCCGGGCGGCCCCGCCGCCTTCCCGGCCCCGCACCCAGAACAGCACCGCTACCACCGCCAGCAGCAGCGCGCAGGCGGCCCAGTAGGCCTTAAACCACAGCCAGGGGGCCAGTGTCGGCCCGAAACCGGCCAGGTTGGTGTACGTCCAGCCCGGGCTGGCGCCGAAGATGAGCAACTGGTGCTCCAGGCCCAGGGCTGGCGCAAAGGCAATGCCCGCGTAGACCAGCAGCGCCACCAGGTGCCCCACAAACTTTTGGTTGACCAGCACGTGCACGGTCAGGGCCAGCAGGGCAAAGAGCAGGCACTCGACCAGTTGCAGTCCGAAGAGCGTGGGCAGGTACAGGCCGAGGTCGGGGGTGGCTCCGCCCAGCGCCACCTGCGCCCCCACGCCGGCCGCCAGCAGCAGGGCCAGCCACAACAGCAGCACCAGGCCCAGGGCCAGAAACCGGCCCACAAACAGCACCCACTCCGGCACCGGCGCCGCGTTGGCCACGTCGCTCAGGCCAGCTTCCCGCTCCCGCCACACCAGCTCCCCGGCGTAGAAAACGGTGAGCAGGACCACGAGCACCCAGAACGAGGCCGGCTGGGTGAGCGGCGCGGTCAAATACTCCAGCACAAAGTCGGTGCGGGGCAGCAGGGGCACGCCCCGACCCTTCAGGTTGCCCGGGATGGTCAGCCCGACCAGCAGGGCCAGGACGGCCAGCAGCGGCAGCCCGGCCTTGCTGGCGGCGAGCGGCCGAAAGGCGTGCCAGGTAACCAGGCGCAGCTGCCGCAGCTGCGTGGCCCAGCCGTGGCTGCCGCGGCCCAGGGGCCGCGCGGCGGCGCTGCTCCAGGTCAGGCGCGGGCGGGCCGCCTCGGCGGGGGGCGGCGTGCCGGGCTTGAACCGGCGGCTGGTTTCGGGCAACACGAACTGGAAGCGCCAATAGGTAAACGCCAGCAGGCCCAGCGAGAGACCGAGCCACAAGAGGCGGTTGGCCAGAAACGAGCCCTCCAGCAGCAGCAGGCGCGTGTTTTTTTCCAGGGGGCTCCAGTCGCTGGACAAATGGTTCAGCACCGGGCCAAAGCTCATCGGGTCGGCCAGCGCACCCCAGGCGCCGCCCTGCTCCAGCGCCGGCCAGATCAGGTAGGACGCCGCGAACAGCGCCGCCCCGGCCAGGTAGCTGCCCAGGGCCCGGCGGCTGAGCGTGGCCACCGAAAACTGCACGGCCGCGGCAAAAAACGCGTTGGGTAGCGCGATAAAGCCGAAGGTCGTCAGGTAGGGTGCCAGCCGAAACGGCCCCAGAATCTCGGCCTCCAGGCCGGCCCCGTGCAGGGCCAGCACCAGGCCCAGCGGAATGGCCAGCAGCACGAGCGCGCCGAGGGCGAAAGCGGCCAGAAACCGCCCGCCCAGGTAGGCCGCTTTGCTGGCCGGGGCCACGTACGTCAGGGCGTGCATGCGCGTCTGCACGTCGCGGGCGGCCGCGTCGCCCGCCACGGAAGCGCCGATCAGCAGCCACTTCACGCAGCAGATGACCGTGACGGAGGCCATAACGACGGGCGCATTGACCTGAAAGTACCCGTCGCGCGCATCGGGGGCGTAGTTGGCCACCACGATCAGGAAAGCAATAACCAGCAGGGCCCCGAAGTACAGCCAGGTGGTGGCCCGGCGCAGCTGGTAGCGAAATTCCAGCGCGAAAATCCGTTGCAGCTTCATAGCCCTACCGGTTCCGCTTGGGGGTGGGGCCGGACCGCGTCGAGGCAGCCGGCCAGGGCGCTGAAGTACACATCCTCCAGATCCGGCGCCACGGCCTCAAACCCGGGGCCGGGGCAGTCGGGGCTGTACACGTGCACCAGGGTGCGCCCGCTCAGCAGCTTGGCCGAAATAACCTGGTGCGCCTGCTCCAGCTCGGGCAAGGCCCGCTTGTCGGTCAGCTGGCGCCAGATGCGGCCGCGCAGGGCGGCCACCGCGGCCAGGGGCTGGGCTTCCAGCAGAATCCGGCCCTGGTTGATGATGGCCATGTTGGTGCACAGCTCCGCCACGTCCGCCACGATGTGGGTGGAGAGGATGACCACGCTGTTTTCGCCCAGCTCGCTGAGCAGGTTCAGGAAGCGCACCCGCTCGGCCGGGTCCAGGCCCGCCGTGGGCTCGTCCACAATCAGCAGCCGGGGGTTGCCCAGCAGGGCCACCGCCACGCCGAAGCGCTGCCGCATGCCGCCGGAGTAGCCGCCCAGCTTTTGCCGGCGCTTGTCCCAGAGGTTGGTTTGCTTGAGCAGGGCTTCGGTAGTGGCCCGGCGCACGCTCCGGTCGGTGATGCCCTTGAGCACCGCGAAGTAGTCGAGCAGCTCCTCGGCGCTGGCCTTGGGGTACACGCCGAATTCCTGGGGCAGGTAGCCCAGCGTGCGGCGCAGCGCCTCCTTCTGCTGCACCACGTCGATGTCGCCCAGCAGCAGCTGGCCCGCGTCGGGCTCCTGCAGCGTGGCCAGGGTGCGCATCAGGGTGGATTTGCCGGCGCCGTTGGGGCCCAGCAGCCCGTACATGCCCGGCGGAATGTCGAGCGAAACGTTGGTTAAGGCCTGCACGCCGTTCGCGTATCGTTTCGACACGTTGCGGATGGTCAGGCCCAGCGGGTGATGTGGCATGGTCGCGGTGGGGCTTTGAGTTGTCTGGCTGGCCCCGTGGGTGGGGCGGCCGGGCTTGATTGCAGACCAAAGCACGGCCGGCCGCGTCGCGCCGCGCAATTCGATATGCTAGCGGGCGGAAGTAATCGACCAAACGGGGCGCGGCGGCCGCCAGCGCCGTGAGCGGCGCCGTGGCCCCACTCGTAGATTGAGGAAGGCCACTGGTCGAAACCCGCGCCCGGAGCCCGGCCGGAAACCGCACCTTTGCCTTATGGAGCGCGTCAAGAACATTTTCTGGCTGATTCACCTGTCCGTCTGGACCTTGTTCGGCCTGCTGGTGGCCCTGCAGCTGGGCACCGATGGCGACGTCTACTGGCGCAGCACCACCGCGGGCTTTATGGCGACCTGCCTCTACGTTTTTTACGGCCACTTCTACCTGCTGACCCAGTACGCCGGGCAGCGCAAAGAGCAGGAGTACTACATCAAGCTGGTGCTGCTGGTGCTGACCGGGCCACTGCCTTTCCTGATTGTTCACCAGAAGGCCTTTGATTTCGGGTATTACATGATGCAGCTGGTCACGGCCTGCGTGTTTCTCTTCCTGAGCTGGCTGGCCCGCATCACCGAAACCCTGGTGCTCAACACCATCCGGAAAGAGCAGCTCGAAAAGCAGGCCGTGCAGGCCGAGCTGTATTATCTAAAGTCCCAGATCAACCCGCACTTCTTATTTAATACCCTCAACAACATCCACACCCTGGTGTACAAACAAGCCCCCGCTGCCCCGGAAGCCGTCATGCAGCTGGCCTCGCTGATGCGCTACATGATTTACGAGTCGAACGCGGCCACGGTGCCGCTGGCCCGGGAGTTGGACTACCTGCGCGACTACGTGAGCTTGCAGCAGCTGCGCTACAAGCACAGCCCGGTGGTCGACCTGCGGGTAGGAGGGGAGGCCGCCGGGTACGAAATTGCGCCCTTGCTGTTCGTGCACCTGCTCGAAAACGCCTACAAGCACAGCCCCGCCCGCCTGCAACCCGGCGACCTGCAGGTGCACGTGGCGGTCAACGACGGCGAATTGACCTTCCGGGTGCAGAACCCCGTCGGCCACAAGCCGGCCAACGCGCTGGAGGAACCCGGGGGCATCGGGCTGCCCAACGTCCAAAAACGGCTGGCCCTGCTGTATCCCGGGCAGCACGCGCTGACCATCGAGCACACCGCCGACACCTTTACGGTCACGCTCACTATTCACGGCCTGCACGCCCCGGCGCATGAAAGAAAAGCTCAGCTGCTACATCATTGAGGACGAGTACCTGGCCCAGGAAATCCTGGAGGAGTACATCCGGAAAGTGCCCTTTCTGGAGCTGAAAGGCACCTTCGGGAGCCCGTTGGAGGCCGCCGCGCAGTTGCGCGTAGACCAGCCCGACCTGCTGTTCCTCGACATCAACATGCCGGACCTGGATGGGCTCAGCTTCATTCCGATGCTGAATCCCAAGCCCCAGATTATCCTCACCACCGCCTACGACCAGTACGCGCTGCGGGCGTATGATTTGGAAGTAAAAGACTACCTACTCAAGCCCTTCACGTTTGAGCGGTTTTACAAGGGGGTATTGCGGCTATACCAGGAACACAATTCCCGTCCCGTTCCGGCCGCGCCCGAGGAAAAAACCGAGCTTAGAACCGAGCCGGAGTATATTTTTCTGAAAGTCGGTCACCGTATTCAGAAGGTGGCGGTGCACGATATTCTGTTCGTGGAGGGCATGAAGGACTACTTGCGGATTCATACCCCGGCCGAAAGGATCATGACCCTGCTGAGTTTCGCCAAACTGGAAGAGCTGCTGCCCGCCCGGGAGTTTGCCCGCGTGCACCGCTCGTTTCTGGTGGCCCTGGACAAAATCGACCACATCGAGAAAAACCGGATTCAGATTGCCGACCAGATGATTCCCATCAGCGACACTTACGCCGACGCTTTTTATAAGCGGCTGAACGGGCTGCCGTAAGCGCACCCGAGCGCACTTCCGCGCGGCGCAACGCGGCGTAAGTCATTGGCCCAAGCCGCCCGGTAAGGTCCCCGTTGCGGCCAGCGAACCGGACGGCTGTGCCACTCCCGGAGCCCCTGCAACCGCCCGCTGGAGCGGAGGCCGGAACGAAATCGGCCAGGTACACGCGGGCTGAAGCCCGCGCTACATGCCAGCGTCTCTGTTTTTGGAACGCTCCCCAACGTAGGTTGCCTCGCATCCGGGTACACACGAAACGTATTGCCGGCGGCAAAATCGGCGCTGCGCCGGCGAGGCACTTCTGCTTCGGCTGATACCCCGGCGGGCGGAAAGGCACCCGCAAACCCATTTGGCACTGCGAAAGGGGATATGGGCGACACCGGGATGGGGAGCACAGCCGGGCGGCTCGGGCCACCGCTGGTGCAGCGTGCAGCCGCATTTGGCTAACTTAGCTTTTGTCCATGACCACCTACTGTCCCTTTTTCCGGCTCCCGGCCCTCACTTCCTCTGGGTGGCTCCTGCTTTTGTGGGGAATGCTGCTATGGGCGACGCCCGCTAGGCTGGCCGCTGAACCGGCCGCCGCGGTGCAGCCCTTGCACGTGCGCGCTACCGACGGAGAACTCAACATCAAGCCCGGCAATTACAGCGTACTGGAAGACCGCAGCGGGCGCCTTACCCTGCGCGATGTACAGTCGCCGCGCTACGCGGGGCAGTTTGTGCCAGGCACCAGCATTTCTACCAACATGCAGCACCCGGGAGCGGCCTACTGGTTGCGCCTGAGCGTGCGGGCCCACGGCCGGCAGCCCCAGCACTGGTACCTGGAGCTCTACGACTCCCACATCAGCGACGTGGTGTTTTATGCCGGAGCCGACGGCGTGCGCACCGGGGCCCGTCAGGCCTTCAGCTCCCGGCCCTACGCCTACAAAAACTTTCTGCTGCGCCTGCCGCTGGCCCCCGACGAAGAGCGCACCTTTTACCTGCGCCTGCAGGCCGATTCCAAAACCAGCTTTCTGGCCCGGCTGCGCACGGAAAAGGGCCTGATGGAAAGCTTCCAGCACGACTACGGGCTGCTGGGAGCTTTCTACGGCATCCTGCTCATCATGGTGGTGTACAACCTGTGCCTGTACTTCTTCACCCATGAGCAAACCTACCTGCGCTACGTGCTGTACGTGCTCAGCTGCAGCCTGGTCTTTTTGTCGGAAGACGGGCTGGGTTTTCAGTACCTGTGGCCGCAGCAGCCCTGGATCAACCAGCTGGTCACCATCAGCTCGGCACCGCTGCTGCTGCTCACGTTCTGCTACTACGCCCGCCAGTTTCTCGACGCGCCCCAGCGCCTGCCGGCCTTCGACCCGTGGGTGCGCAACGTGGTGCTGCTTAGCTCGGCCGTGTTGCTCATCGACGCGCTCTGGTGGCACTCCAACCTGGGGTTCTGGCTGTACCTGCTGCCCTACGGCATGTTGTTTTACTCGGCCGTGCGCATCTGGCAGGGCGGCTTCCGGCCAGCCCGGCTGTTCGTACTGTCCAACACGCTGCTGGCGTTCAGCATCGGCTTCCTGATTTTGCGCAAACTGGGCATCGATACGTTCACGACGCCGTTTACCGTCTACAGCATGAACGTGGCCTTCGTGTTGGAGGTGGTGGTGCTCTCGTATGCCCTGGGCGAAAAAATCAAGACCATTCAGGAGGCGACCATGCAGGCGCAGCAGCGCTTGGTGAAGCAGCTGCGCAAGAAGCACCGCGTGCAGGAGCGCTTGGTGGAGCAGCTGCGGCAAAACGAGGAGCTCAAGGACCAGATGAATTCGGAGCTGGAGGTGCTGGTGGCCCGGCGCACGGAGGAGCTGCGGGCCCAGGGCGACACCATTGCTGCCCAGAACCGCGAGCTGCTGCAGGCCAACGGCCTGTTAGCCTTGCAATCGGCCGCCATCGACAAGCTGAACCACGAACTGCAGCTCGACCTGGAGAAAGCCAAGACGGCCCGCGTGCTGGCCCAGGAAGTGGACTTCGGCGAGTTCAGCCAGATCTACCCCGACAAGGACGCCTGCCTGCGCTACCTGGCCGAGCAGAAGTGGGCCACCGGTTACCACTGCCGCAAGTGCGGGCATAACAATTACTGCGAGGGGCGCGAGCCGTACTCCCGCCGCTGCACGCGCTGCCGCTACGTGGAGTCGGCTACGGCTTACACGCTGCTGCAGAAGTGTAAGTTTTCCATCGTGAAGGCCTTTTACGCCGTATTCCTGCTGCACACGCACAAGGGCCAATACTCGGCCCAGGAGCTGTCGCACTTGTTGGAGCTGCGCCGCGCTACTTGCTGGGCGTTCAGCCAGAAGGTGCAGGAAGCCATGGCCCGGCAGGTAGCCGCCCACGGTGAGGACGCGACTTGGACGCGGCTGCTGCTGGACGCGGGTGGTAGCGAGCCGCAGGAGGAAGAGGCGGAGGTCACGACCACAAACCAACCAACGCGGGAGTAAGCAGGGGAGGGGCCGCCTGGCCGAAAAAATGTGCGCCAGAGGCGCATTTTTTTTAGTGTTTTTTACCCGTCAAGCCCGACGACTATAAAGTCTGCAAACGTTTGCAGCAGGGCATAATTTGGCCAGTGAAGTGGGTGCACTAAGCGTACAGCAGTGCGTGCGATGTAAGCGTAAATCGCGGTTTAGAGCCTTTGGGGCGTGATTCGGGGTTGATTTTTTAAAATCCATCCGGATATCTTTGACCATCCCAACCACCCGGCAGCTCCCCACAGCTTCCGTTTCGGATGCCTTCGCCCGCCACCCGCGGCCGTCGGCCTCGCCCTAGTACGGAGTCGCCGCACGACCCCGGCTCCTTCCGGTTCTTGTCTAGCGCCGGTTTGCTTGTTCCTCGCTGTCTTCATGCCCAGCCGCCTCCCAGCGCGGCCTAGCTACCGCCTTGCCTATTGCCCGGGGCGGTGCTTTCCCGAACCCTACCTCACCCCATTCCCTCGCCATGAACCACAACTTTTACTTTAGTCCAGTGTTGCGGCGCGTCGTGCCGCTGGCCACCTGCGGCCTGCTTACGCTGGCAGCTACCCCGAGCCGGGCTGCGGCGGCTGCAGTTCCTGGCTCGGCGGCCGTGCGCGAGCAAGCCGCCGACGTACCCGTTGCGGGACGCGTGACGCAGGAGGGCGGCGCCCCTATGCCCGGCGCCACGGTCATCGTCAAAGGCACGACGCTGGGTACCAGTACCAACGCTGAGGGGCAGTTCTCGTTGAATGTTCCCGATGGGAGCACGCTGGTTATCAGTGCAGTGGGCTTCGTCAGGCAGGAAGTGGCGGTGAACGGGGCCAACCCCAGCATCAGCGTCACCCTGCGCGAAGACGTGCAGGCGCTCAGCGAAATTGTGGTGGTGGGCTACGGTACCCAGTCGCGCGGCAGCGTGACGGGCGCCGTGTCGTCGGTATCAGCCGAGCAGGTAAAGGCCCAGCCCATTGCCGACGCTACCCAGGCCCTGCAGGGCCGCGTGGCCGGCGTGACGGTAACCGGCGGCGGCGGCGACCCCGGCGGCGCCGCGGGCACGGCGGTGCGCGTGCGCGGCCTTACCTCGGCCGGCAACAACGCCCCGCTGTACGTGGTGGACGGCTTCCCGCTGCCCTCCGACCAGGGCGAAAACCAGCTCAACGCCATCAGCCCCAACGACATCGAAAGCATTGACGAGCTGAAGGATGCCTCGGCCACGGCCATCTACGGCCTGCGCGCCGCCAACGGGGTGGTCATCATCACCACTAAGCGCGGCAAGGCCGGCAAGACCAACATCAACTTCGAGGCGTACCGCGGCGTGCAGCAGGTGTGGCGCAAGCTGGACTTCCTCAACGCCGAAGAATACGCCACCATCAACAACGAGAACCGCATTGCCGGCAACTTTCCCATCGTGGTGGATAAGCTGCGCGACCCGGCCGCGCTGGGGGAAGGCACCAACTGGCAGGACTTGATTTTCCGCCGCGCCAAAATCCAGAATTACTCCCTGTCGGCCACGGGGGGCAGCGACAAGGCCCGCTACGCTCTTTCGGGCGGCTATTTTCAGCAGGACGGCACCATCATCGGCTCGAACTTTGAACGCTTCACGCTGCGCGCCAACGGCGACCTGCAGCTGGGCCGTATGCTGAAGCTGGGCACCTCTCCCTGACCCACCTGAACGACCGCCGCGTGGACGCGGGCGGCTCGGAGTTCGGCGTCATCAGCTTTGCCTCGCAGATTCCGGCCACCATCCCGGCGTACCGCGCCGACGGCAGCTGGTACGAGCCCGTCAGCGCCGACAACTTCGTGGAGGAAAACCCGCTGGCCGTGGCCCTCATCGACAACAAGAAGTTTCGCCGCAACCGCGCCATCACTTCGTTTTTCGCCGAGCTGGAGCCGCTCAAAGGCCTGCGCTTCCGCTCCAACGTGGGCGTGGACCTCATCTTCGACGACTACAACGCCTTCCGTCCCAAGCTGGCCAACTCGCAGCGCTACATCCAGGCCGGGGCCACGGCCTCGATGACGCACAACAGCAGCTACCTGCTGGAAAACACGCTGACCTACGACCGCCTCATCGCCGACAAGCACCAGGTAACGCTGCTGCTCGGCCAGTCGGCCCAGCAGTTCGACAGCAAGTACGTGGCCGCCGGCCGCGCGGGCTACCCCACCAACGACCTGCAGAACATCGACCAGGGGCCGCTGACGCCGGTGCCCACCAACGGGGGCGCCGTGCAGCCGCCGCAGCGCCTGGCCTCGTACTTCGCCCGCGCCAACTACGAGCTGGGCGGCCGCTACCTGCTGCAGGCCGTGCTGCGCCGCGACGGCACCTCGCAGTTTGCGCCCGCCCTGAACGGGGAGGACAGCAAGAAGTTCGGGGTGTTTCCGGGCGTGTCGGCGGGCTGGCGCATCTCGGAGGAGGCCTTCATGAAAGACCAGCGCCTGATCAGCAGCCTGAAGCTGCGCGGCGGCTGGGGCAAGGTGGGCAACGCCCTGAACGCGGGCGCCTTCCAGTACCTGTTCTTCATCAACTCCGGCATCCTGTACCCCTTCGGCTCGACGGGCGCCATCAGCAACGGGGCCGCGCCCACCCGCCAGCGCAACCCTGACCTGTCGTGGGAAAACAACGTGCAGACCAACCTGGGCCTGGACGTGGCCGTGCTGGACAACCGCTTGGAAGCCAACCTGGACGTGTACCGCCGCAAGTCGCCCAACCTGATTGCGCCGGTGCCGGCCCTGCTGGTGTCGGGCACCTATGAGCCGGTGAACACCAACGCGGCCTCGGCCGTGAACACCGGCTTCGACCTGGCCCTGACCTCGCGCAACGTGGTGGGCTCGGGCGACGACTTCAACTGGACCACTACCCTGAACGTGTCGCACTACAAGTCCAACCTGGAGTCGCTCGGCCAGGGCCGGCCCTACAACGGCTACTCGGCCCGCAGCGGCGTGGTGGTGCGCTACGACGTGAACCAGCCCTTCGGCGCCTTCTTCGGCTACCAGGCCGACGGTTTGTTCCAGACGGCCGAGGAGGTGCGCGCCCACGCCACCCAGGTGCAGGGCAACACCGACGCCACCCGCACGGCCCCCGGCGACATCCGCTTCGTGGACGTCAACGGCGACGGGGCGGTGAATGCCGACGACCGCACCTACATCGGCTCGCCGATTCCGGACTTCACCTACGGCATCACCAACACGCTCAACTGGAAGGGCTTCGACCTGAACATCTTCGTGCAAGGCTCGCAGGGCAACGACATTTACAACCTGAACCGCTTCTACACCGAAGGCGCGCTGTACGGCAACGGCAGCGGCGTGTCGCGGGTGCTGAACCGCTGGACCGGCGCGGGCAGCAGCACCGACGTGCCCCGCGCCATCAGCGGCGACCCGAACCAGAACCTGCGCGTGTCGAGCTACTTCGTGGAGGACGGCTCCTACGCCCGCCTGAAGCTGCTCACGCTGGGCTACAGCCTGCCCCAATCGGTGCTGCAGCGCGTATCGGCCGCGCAGGTGCGGGTGTACGTGAGTGCCCAGAACCTGGTGACGCTGACCAAATACTCCGGCTACGACCCCGAGGTGGGCCAGTCCGGCATCGACCGCGGCATCTACCCGCAGCCCCGCGTGGTGCTGGCTGGCATCAACTTCGGCTTCTGATCCGGGCCCGGGGCCCGGCTGGCCGGCCCAATCCCGCCGGCCAGCCAGGCCCCTGAGCGCCTCCGTTCCCGAGTCCCCACTTTACATTCCCACTACCATGTTTTCGATAAAACCAACCTGGGGCGCGCTGGCGCTGCTGGGGCTGCTGACGGGTTGCGGCGAGAAGTTTCTCGACGTGAAGCCCAATAACGCCTTCACCGAAGAGAATTTCTACAAAACCGAGTCCGACGCGCTGCAGGCCGTAACGGCCATTTACAGCGAGCTGGGCAAGGGCGGGCAGTACAACTACGCCCTGTGGGGTATCGGCGACATCATGTCGGACAACTCCTACACCGGCGGCGGCGGCGGCGGCGACGGAGCCGAGCAGCAGCAGCTCGACAACTTCGTGATTCCGGCCACCAACCCCCTCGTGAGCCGCCTCTGGGGCGGGTGCTACGTAGGCATCGGCCGCGCCAACATTGCCATCGAGCGGATTCCCGGCATCGAGGCGGCCAGCGCCGGCCTGCGCACCCGCCTAGTGGGCGAGGCCCGGTTTCTGCGCGCCAAGTATTACTTCGACCTGGTGCGCGCCTACGGCGACGTGCCGCTGATCAAGACGCCGCCCAAGTCGCCGGCCGACGCGAACATCCCGCGCACGCCCCAGGCCGAGGTGTACGACCTGATTGTGGAAGACCTGACGGCGGCCATGGCGGCGCTGCCGGCCTCGTACAGCAGCGCCGACCTGGGCCGCGCCACCAAGTGGGCCGCCGCCGGCCTGCTGGCCAAGGTGCAGCTCACCCGCGGCAACCGCCCCGAGGCCGCCCGGCTGGCCAAGGACGTGATTCTGAACAGCGGCAAAAGCCTCTGGCCCAGCTACGGCGACAACTTCAAGGTGGAGAATGAGAACGGCCGCGAGTCGCTGTTTGAGGTGCAGTACATCAGCGGCAACAACTTCGAAAACTTCGGCTTCACCTTCGACGGGCTGGGCTTCGTGGGCAACGAGTTCTTCGGGCCGCGCGGCCAGGGCCTGACCCCGCAGGGCGGCTACGGGCTCAACATTCCCGAAAACGAGTTCGTGGCCGGCTACGAAACCGGCGACCAGCGCCGCGACGTGACCATCTGGAAGCCCGGCGACGCGTACCCCGCCGGCAGCACCCAGCCCCAGCAGCCGGCCTCGCTGCCCGGCTCGCCCAGCGGCTACAACGTGAAGAAGTGGTTTATCGGCAAGACCAACACCAACATCTGGGACTCGGGCCTGAACATTCCGGTGCTGCGCCTGGCCGAGATGTACCTCATTCAGGCCGAGGCCGAAGGCCCGACCGCCGACGGCCTGGAGGCCATCAACAAGGTACGCCGCCGCGCCTTCGGGCTGCCCATCAACCAGCCTGCGCCCGGCCGCGACCTGACCGCCGGCACCGCCAACTTCACCGATGCGGTCATTCGCGAGCGGCGCTACGAGCTGGCCTTCGAGAACGACCGGTGGTTTGACCTGAAGCGCACCGGCAAGCTGCTGACCTTGCCCACCCTGCAGGCCAAGGGCGTGAAACCGTTCAACGTGGTGTTGCCCATTCCGCAGTCGGAGCGCGACGTGAACCCCGGCCTGGTGCAAAACCCCGGGTACTAAGCGGCCCCCGGTCGGAAGCTCCCCACCTCATTCCCACATTCTCCTGATCATGAACTCGAACCTATACCTTGCGTACCTGCGGCGCCCGGCTGCCCGGGGCCTGATGCTGTTGCTGGCTGGCTGGCTGGCCGGCTGCGAGCAGGAAGAAGGCAAGCTGGAAGGCCCCACAGCGGCCGCCAACTTCACCGTGCAGCTGAACACCGCCCAGTACCCGGTGCTGGCCTCCTTCACCAACACCAGCCAGGACGGCTTCGTGTACCAGTGGAACTTCGGCGACGGCCCGGACCTGGTGCAGGGCACCGACGTGACGCACGTGTACCGCCAGGCCGGCACCTACACCGTGACGCTGACGGCCGTGGGCCGCGGCGGCAGCTCCACCAAGACGCAGACGGTCACCATCCCGTCGTTGTGCCCCAACGACGGCTTCAACGTGCTGACGGCCTGCACGGGCACGGGCGCCACCACCTGGACGTTCAGCGACCAGCCCGGCGCCATCCGCCGCCTCTCGGCCTCCGGGGCGGTGCTCTCCACCTCGGCGGCCCCGCTGCCCGGCTGCCAGGCCGACGACCAGTTCTCCTTTTCGCGCAGCTTTACTTACGCCTACGACGCGGCCGGCGGCACCTACGCCGGCACCGCCTGCGGCCCGGCCCGCAACACCAACACCACTTTCCTCTACCGGCCCGTGGGCGCGTTGGGCCAGATCGTGCTCCAGGGCCGCAGCGCCTTCATCGGCCTGCCCGACTCGGTGGTGAACAAGACCTACGACATCCTGGAAGCCAACGCCCTGCGCCTGCGCCTGCAGGGCACCAACCCCGACGGCACCAAGACGGAGGTGACGCTGATGCCCCAGCTCTCGGTGGTGGACCGCACCAAGCTGCTGCTCACCGGCGGCTCGTCGCGCACCTGGGTGCTCGACAACACGGTGGCCGCTACCATCGTGGTGGGCCCCAGCGACGCCGACCCGACTGGCTACTACGCCGGCGGCCCGCTGGGCTCCCTGCCCGCCTGCCAGACCGATGATGAGTTTACCTTCAGCACGGCCAACGTGTACACCTACGACGCCAAAACCGAAACGCTGGTGGCCCCGGCCCAGACCTGCCAGGCGCCCCGCTCGGGCACCTCGCCCTTCGTGTTCGGGCCGGTAGCCGCCGGCGCGGGCATTGCCCAGATCGAGCTGACCTCGCCCTCGGCCTTTATCGGCGTCACCGACGCGGCCAACCGCGTCTACCGCATCATCTCCATCGACAACCAGCGCATGGTGCTGCGCGTGGGCCCGCCCGCCGGCGTGGTGGTGCACACCATGAAGCTGCGCGTCAAGTAACTGCCTGGGTACCACGGTAGCCGGGGCGGAAATCCAGTGCTCTGCCGGTGCTTTACCCCGACTACCGCTCACCCGTTTTTGTTTTCCGAATGCCCATGATTTCGTCCGTACTGCTGCGCCGCGCGGGCCTGTGCCTAGGCCTGGGGATCAGCCTGCTGGGCTGCACCGAGGAACCGCCCAAGCCGCTGCCGGCCCCCGCGCCGGCCCCCGCCACGCCCAACGCCGCCGCCCGCGACTTTGCCGACTACAACCAGAAGGTCGAGACGCTGAGCGACGAGTTCGATACGCCCACCCTGAACCTGCAGAAATGGAGCTACGAGGTGCGCGACGACTGGTTTAACAACGAGAAACAGGCCACCACCAGCTCGCCCAACAACCTGTTTTTGCAGAACGGGGAGCTGCACATCGTGGCCCGGCGCGAGCCGCTGCGCAACAAGCAGTTCACCTCCGCCCGCATCGTGACCAAGGACAAGATGAACTACGGCTACGGCCGCCTCGACATCCGCGCCAAGCTGCCGAAAGGGCAGGGCATCTGGCCGGCCATCTGGATGCTGGGCATCAACGACGGGGTAGTGGGCTGGCCGGCCTGCGGCGAAATCGACATCATGGAGCTGCGCGGCAGCCGGCCCGCCGAGTGCGTGACCACCGTGCACTTCGGCCCCAACCCCGCCGCCCACCAGGAAAGAACCTCGAATTGGCGCCTGCCCGCCGGCGATTTTTCGCAGAACTTCCACACCTTCTCGCTGATCCGCAGCCAGGACCAGCTGCGCTGGTACGTCGACGGCACGCAGGTGTTCAGCGTCACGCCCGCCGGGGTATCGCCGTACCCCTTCAACAACCCCTTCTACGCCATCCTGAACGTGGCCGTGGGCGGCAACTTCGACGGCGACCCGATGGCCACCAAGCCCTTTCCCAAGGAAATGGTGGTCGATTACGTCCGCTTTTACCAGTACCCGCAGTAGCCGCCGGCCGGGCGCCCGCGCCCGGCTCCGGCCCGTAGCGACCCGGCCTCCCGGGGCGGTCCGCGGCCAACGATTGTCGAATGCCTGGTGTGGGACCGGGCATTGGGGAGAGGCGTTGGCCGGGGCCGTCCCACCAGGAGGCGTTTTTTCACTCCGATGATGCACCATCCCTTTTGCCGTTCGCGCTTCATCGCCCTGGTCCTGGGCCTGGCTCTGGCAGGCGCCAGCACCGCCGGGCTGGGCCTGCTGGCCCGGCCGGCAGGCCCGAAGCCCGGTCCGCGCCCGCCGAAGCAGGCGGCCGCCAGGGCGCCGCGCTACACCTTCCGGAAGCTGGTCTGGCGCGATGAGTTCAATTACACCGGCCTGCCCGACTCGGCCCGCTGGGGGTACGAGGTGGGCGGCCACGGCTGGGGCAACCAGGAACTGCAGTACTACACCAAAGCCCGCCCGGAAAACGCCCGCGTGGAAAGCGGCCACCTCGTCATCGAAGCGCGCCGGGAAGCCCTCTACGCCCCGAATCCGTACACCTCCGCCCGGTTGGTATCGAAGGCACGAAGCGGCGGCAGCCTCGCCTACGGCCGCATCGAGGTGCGGGCGCAGCTGCCGGCGGCCCGGGGCACCTGGCCGGCCATCTGGATGCTGCCCGACGAGTGGAAGTACGGCGACAAAAGCTGGCCCGACAACGGCGAAATCGACATCATGGAGTATGTGGGCTACCGGCCGGGCATCGTGCAGGCCACCACGCACTGCCGCAAGTATTACTTCCGCACCAACACCCAGAAAACGGACTCCGTGGCCGTGCCCACGGCCACCACGGCCTTTCACGTGTACGCGGTGGAGTGGACGCCCGAAACCATCACGGCCTTCGTGGACGACCGGGCCTACTTCACCAGCCGCAACGAGCACTCGGGCTGGCAGGCCTGGCCCTGGGACCACCCCTTTCACCTGCTGCTAAACGTGGCGGTGGGCGGGGAGTGGGGCGGGCGCCGGGGCGTGGATGCGGACGCGTTTCCCCAGCGGATGCTCGTCGACTACGTGCGCTTCTACCGCCTCAAGCAACGCTAACCCCTGGGCCGCCCGGCCTGCTTTGTTCGCCGGCCCGCGGGCCGCTTTTTTTCGCTTATTCATTCGGTTTTCTGCATGGCCGCTCCCGTTGTATCCGCCACCGCCCCGCCCACGGCTGCTGCGCCCGGCGCGCCCCGGCCCAGCTACGCCCCGGCACTGGCCTCGCTCACGGTGCTGTTTTTCATGATGGGCTTCATCACCTGCCTGAACGACATCCTGATTCCTTACCTGAAGGGCCTGTTTACGCTCAGCTACGCAGAGGTAAACCTGGTGAACTTCTGCTTTTTCGGGGCGTACCTGGTGATGGGCGTGCCGGCCGGCTGGGTGGTCAAGCGCCTGGGCTACAAGGGCGGCATGCTCGCGGGCTTTTTGGTGGCGGCCCTGGGGGCGGCGCTCTTTTTCCCCGCGGCCGAAAGCCGCACGTTTGCCCTGTTTCTGGGCGCGCTGTTCGTGCTGGCCACGGGCATCGTGCAGCTGCAGGTGGCCGGCAACCCTTACGTGGCCATCCTGGGCCCGCCCGAAACGGCATCGGCGCGCCTCACGCTCACGCAGGCCTTCAACTCGCTGGCCACCACCGTGGCCCCGCCCCTGGGGGCCTACCTGATCCTCGCGCGCCTGCCCGACCTGAAAAAGCTGAACCCGACCCAGGCCGCCGCCCTCGACGTGACGGCGGTGCAGTACCTGTACTTGGGCATCGCCGCCGTGCTGGTGCTCATCAGCCTGCTGCTGGCTTTGCTGCGGCTGCCGCGCATCGCGCACGCCCCGGCCGCGGCCGGCGACGCGCGTCGGGCCTGGCACTACCGCCACTTGCTGCTGGGCTTGGTGGGCATCTTCGCCTACGTCGGGGCCGAGGTAGCCATCGGCTCGCACATCGTGGCCTATCTGAATCAGCCCGAAGTCATGGGCTTGGACGCCTTGGCCGCCGGCTACCGCGTGTCCTACTACTGGGGTGCGGCCATGGCGGGACGGTTTCTGGGCATCGGCCTGCTGCGGGTGGTGCGGCCCGGCCGGGTGCTGGCCTTCAATGCCGTCGGCGCGGTCGTCCTGGTACTGGTATCCATCAACACCACCGGCGCGGTGGCCATGTGGAGCCTGCTGGCGGTCGGGCTGATGAACTCGGTGATGTTCCCGGTCATCTTTACCCTGGCCGTGGCCGGGCTGGGCCGCCACACCGAGGACGCCTCCGGCCTGCTGTCGGCGGCCATCGTGGGCGGGGCTATCATTCCCCCGCTGTTCGGCCTGGTGGCCGACAGCAGCCTCGGGGGCGGGGGTGTGCACGCGCTGCGCCTAGCCTTCCTGCTGCCCGCTACCTGCTACTGCTACATCCTCTGGTACGGCCTGCGCGGCCACCGGCCGACGGCCGCGCCCGCGGCCTAGCCCGGCCCCCACACCGCCCGCCGCCCCCGCGCGGGGGCCAAACGGTGCCTTCTGGCCTAGTACCCGCCCGGTCGCCGGGCGGGCCGGCCCCCTCATGCTGACGGAGTTCCCCGCCGTCGTCTCCTTTTCCCGGATTTTCCAACCTCCCTTTTTACCATGGCGAAGCATCTTCCCCACCTCACGCTGCTCGCGCTGCTGACGGGCACGCTGGCGCTGAACGCTCAGGCTCAGCGGCAGAAAGTAAAAGTCAAGGCCCCGGCCGCGGCAAGTCGGGCGTCCAGCGGGGCCTCGGCCGCCAGCGTGGCGCCGCGCGTGGAGGCCCTGCTGGCCCAAATGACGCTCGAAGAAAAAGTAGGCCAGATGGCGCAGATTACCCTGGACGTGGTGGGCAAAGGCCAGTCGCGCTTTGCTAGCGACGAGCCCTTCGCCCTGGACCCGGCCAAGCTGCGCGACGCGGTGGCGAAATACAAGGTGGGCTCCATCCTGAACGCAGCCAACAACCGCGCCCGCACCCCGCAGGTGTGGGAGGGCATCATCCGGCAGATCCAGGACGTGGCCACCAAGGAGACGCGGCTCCGCATCCCGGTGATTTACGGCATCGACGCCGTGCACGGGGAAACCTACACGGCCGGCGCCACCATGCTGCCGCAGCAGATTGCGCAGGCCGCGAGCCGCAACCGCGCGCTGGTGCGGCGGGGCGCCGAAATCACGGCCTACGAAACGCGGGCCAGCGCCATTCCCTGGGTGTTTTCGCCGGTGCTGGACCTGGGCGCCGACCCGCGCTCGGCGCGGCAGTGGGAAACCTTCGGCGAAGACCCCTACCTGATTGCCGAGCTGGGCCGCGAAGTCGTGAAGGGCTACGAGGGCGCGCAAAACAACGTCGGCGACCCCACGCACGTGGCGGCCAGCATCAAGCATTTCCTGGGCTACCAGGTGCCACAGTCGGGTAAGGACCGCACCAACGCTTACATCCCGCTGGAGTCGCTCTACGAGTACCACCTGCCGGCCTTCCAGGCCGCCATTGACGCCGGTGCCCACACCATCATGATTAACTCGGGCCTGATCAACGGCGTGCCCATGCACGCCAACCACGAGCTGCTGACCAAGCTGCTGAAGGAGCGCCTGGGCTTTCAGGGCTTGGTGGTAACGGACTGGGGCGACATCGACAACCTCTACAAGCGCGACCACCTCGCGGCCAACGCCAAGGAGGCGGTGGCCCTGGCCATCAACGCGGGCATCGACATGGGCATGCTGGCCTACCAGTACGAGGAGTTCTGCGACAACCTGGTGGCCCTGGTCAAGGAAGGCCGGGTGCCGCAGGCCCGCGTGGACGATGCCGTGCGCCGCATCCTGCGGGTGAAGTTCCAGCTGGGGTTGTTTGAGACGCCGGTTACCCGCTTTCAGGACTACCCGCAGTTCGGTAGCGCCGCGCACGAGCAGGCCGCCTACCAGACCGCCGCCGAAGCCATTACCCTGCTGAAAAACCAGAACGGGCTGCTGCCGCTGAAGAAATCCAGCAAGGTGCTCGTCACGGGGCCCAACGCCAACTCCATGCGCACGCTCAACGGCGCTTGGACCTACTCCTGGCAGGGGGAAAAGGTGGAGGAATTCGCCGCCCGCTACCACACCATTCTGGAGGCCGTGCAGCAGGAAATCGGCGCGCCAAACGTCCGCTACGTGCCCGGGGTGAGCTACAACCCGAAGCAGGACGGCAAATACTACCAGGAGTCGGCCGACCAGCTGGAAGAGGCCGTGGCGGCGGCCCGCGACGTGGACGTGGTGCTGCTGTGCCTGGGCGAAAACAGCTACGCCGAAAAGCCCGGCGACCTGAACGACATGACCCTCTCGCCGCTGCAAATCGAGCTGGCCCGGCGCCTGGCGGCCACCGGCAAGCCCGTGGTGCTGGTGCTCAACGAAGGCCGCCCGCGCGTGATCAGCGCTTTTGAGCAGCAAATGCCGGCCATCGTGCAGGCCTACCTGCCCGGCAACCACGGCGGCGACGCCCTGGCCGATATCCTCTTCGGTGACGTGAACCCCTCGGGCAAGCTGCCCTACACCTACCCGCGCTACCCCAACGCCCTGGTGAGCTACATCCACAAGCACGCCGAGGAGCAGAAGCGCGGGGAAGGCGCCTACAACTACGAGGCCGACTACAACCCGCAGTGGGAGTTCGGGCACGGGCTGAGCTACACGACCTTCGAGTACAGCCAGCTGGCGGTGGACAAAACGACCGTGGGCCGCGACGGGCAGCTGAGCGTGAGCGTGCAGGTCAAAAACACCGGCCCGCGCGAAGGCAAAGAGGCCGTGCACCTGTACTCCTCTGACCTGGTGGCCAGCCTGATTGCGCCCGACGTGCGGCGACTGCGCCGCTTCGAGAAAATCAGCCTGAAACCCGGCGAGGCCAAGACCGTCCGGTTTACCTTGCCGGCGGCGGAGCTGGGCTACACCGGCCCGCAAGGGGAGCGGGTGCTGGAGGCCGGGGAGTTTGACCTGCGCATCGGCTCGCTGGTGCAGCGCATCACCCTGGTGGATGCCGGCACCTCGGCCAACTAAGTGAGTAGCAGATGGTGAGTGCCAGGTAGCCAGTTGCCCCAAACCGGGCTGCGGGGCTACCTGAGCCGTCCTGCTGGGCTCCGCTACCCTTCGGTGTGGCGGAGCCCAGCAGGACGGTCTTTTTACGGGCTGCGCACACGCGCAGACGGAGGTAGCAGACGGGAGTCAGACGCTGCCAGCCGGATAAGCGGTGCGCACGTACGACGCCGTACCAAAAGCCGCTTCGCCCGCCCGGCAGGGACGTGAAACCGTTTAGGCGGCGCCGAACTCGCGCCGAACGAACGCCTGCGCGTACGCCTTTACTTGGTCGCGCACCGAGCGAAACTGCCCGAGAATTTCGTTCTCCGTGCCGGTCGCCCGGGCCGGGTCCGGAAAGTTGTGGTGCAGCTGCTGCGCCGCGGCCGGAAACACGGGGCAGACTTCGCGGGCGTGGTCGCACACGGTGATGATGTAGTCAAACGGCACCGTGGCGTACTCGTCGACGTGGTTGCTGGTGTGGTGCGAGATGTCCACGCCGTCTTCGCGCATGACCTGCACAGCCCGTGGGTTCAGGCCGTGGGTTTCCACGCCCGCCGAGCGGACGGTAGCCGCCTCGCCCAGCAGCTGTTGCAGGTAGCCGTGCAGCAGTTGGCTGCGGCAGGAATTGCCGGTGCACAGCACCAAGATGTTTTTCGTATTGGACATAGAACGGAGAGAAACGAGCGGGAGAGGCTCCGCGCCGGCCGCGGGCGCGGTCAACCAACCGGTGGCAACAACCGGCGCGGCCGGGGCCGCGCCGCGGCCAGTCATCAGCAGCAACCGCCGCCGGGTGCGCAGGCCGCAACGGGCGCGGGTGTGGCGTCCACCAGCGGAAAGGCCATCGGCGCGGTGGTCAGCAGTGCATCAGCGGCCGGGGCAGCTGTGGCGGCCGGGGCAATGCAGCACTGGCTGGCGGCGCTGCTGTGCTCGTACTCGGCCTGGTAGCGCGGGTCGTTAAACTCGGCATCCTCGTGGAAGTAGTACACTTCCCACTCCACTCCGTCGGGGTCGTTGACCCAGAACTTGTCCTGCTTGGCGTAGCAGCAGGCGGTGCCCATTTCTTCGCGGGCTACCAGGCCGGCGCGGCGCGCCGCGGCCAGGCGCAGCTCCATCTCGGCCACGGTTTCCACCTGAAAGCCCAGGTGGCCGAAGTGGCTGGCCACGCGGTCGGGATTTTCCACGAAGGAAATGATAAGCGAAGGATTGTCGAGCACGTACTTGGCGTAGCCGCGGCGAATTTTGGTCGCCGGCTGGCCGAAGAAGGCCGTGTAAAAGTTGACCGTGGCCGTTAGGTCCGACACGTACAGCGAGACGTGCATGCGGGGGAAGACAGTGGTTTCCATAGGGCAGAAAGGAAAAGGTGAGACAACAAACGATTAGCAGCAGGCCGCGCCCGGCTCGCAGGCGGCGTGGGCAACGGCCCCCGCGAAGAAGGCCGCGAACTGCTGCTGCACTTGGCGCAGCAGGGCCGTGTTGAGGCAGTAGCACACGGTCAGCCCGTCAATCTCGCCGCGAATCAGGTCCAGGGCCTTGAGCTCCTGCAGGTGCTGGGACACAGTGGTGCGCGAGAGCGGCAGCTCGGCCGCAATGTCGCCCGAGATACACGTCTGTTTGGAAGCCAGCAACTGAATGATGGCCACCCGCGCCGGGTGCGCCAAAGCCTTGGCCACGCGGGCTAGTTGCTGTTGCTCTTCCGTAAAAGCGGCCGTTTTAGCGTACGTCATGCAGGGTCGTGTAGTATGACGCAAATATACGTCATTGTTATGTCGTATTTTTACGACATGGTCGAAATTTATTTTTCAGACGCTCGGTAAGGCAGCCAGGGCCATGGGTACGGACGGGCGCGCAGCGGGCGAAACAGCCGCAGGCGCCCCGGCAAGGGTTGGCCGCCCGCAACACCGCCGACCCGATTCTGCTCACTGCCGCTGTGATAGGACCAGGCCGCCCCGCCCGCTAGGCGAGGCCCGCCCAGTGCAGCCCAACGCCTAAGACGGCGGCGCCTAGCACCAGCCAGGCCGAGTTCACGCGAAAACGAATCAGCAGGGCCGCGCTGAGCAGGGCCAGCAGCGTCGTGGGCACGTCCACCACGGCCGTACGCGCCAGCACCACCGATACGGCCGCCATCAGGGCCCAGGAGGCCGCGTTCAGCCCATCGAGAAAAGCCCCGGCCACCGGCGACCGGCGCAGCCGCGCCAGCAGCGGAATGCTCAGGCCCACGAACACAAACGCGGGCAGGAAAATCCCAACCGTGGCCACCAGCGCCCCCCGCCAGCCGCTCAGCACGTAGCCGATAAACGTGGCTGTGGTAAACACGGGGCCGGGCGTCACTTGGCCCACCACCACCGCGTCGAGGAGCTGGGCCTCGCGCAGCCAGTGCAGGCGCTGCACCAGATCGGCCTCCAGAAACGCGAGCAGCACGTAGCCGCTGCCGTAGAGCACCGAGCCGATTTTGATAAATATCAACAGCAGCGGGCCCAGGCCTGGTGGCCCGGCTGCTCCGCCGGGGCCGCCGGGCGCCAGCAGCAGGGGCAGCGAGGCCAGCGCCGCGACGGCCCCGAGCAGCAGCAGCAACGCCGGCGGCACCGTGCGGCGGGGCAGTGTGGGCCAGCGCTGGGCGGCCGTGGCCACCCCCGCCGCAAAAAGCAGCAGCAGCTCGTGGACGCCCAGCAGGCCCAGCACCAAGGCGCTGGCCGCCACCAGCCGCAGCGGCCAGGTGGTCAGCGCCGTGCGCCCGAGGCTCCAGAGGGCCTGGGCTACCACGGCCACGATAACCGGCTTCACGCCGTAGAGCACCCCCGTCAGGGCAGGCAGGGTGCCGAAGCGTACGTAGGCCCAGGCAAACCCCATGACCAGCAGCATGGCCGGTAGAATAAAGCAGCTGCCCGCCACCAACAGCCCGGCCCAGCCGCGCCGCTCGTAGCCAATGTGAATGGCCAACTCTGTGGAATTGGGTCCGGGAATCAGGTTGGTGGCGCTGAGCAGGTCCAGGAACTGCTGCTGGCTGAGCCAGCCCCGGCGGCGTACCACTTCTTCCTCCATCAGCGCGATGTGGGCCGCCGGCCCGCCAAAGGCCGTGGCTCCGAGCCGCAGAAACAGCCAGGCCAGCTCGCTCAGGGAAGTGGTGGGCTCGGCCATCACGCCAGAACCGGCTGCCGCACCGGGTAGGGCAGGGTGGGCCCCGGCGAAACGCGGAGAGCGGGCAGAAGCGGGCTGGGCATGGGGCAAGGCGATTGGGGGGTGGTAAAGCTACGCACCGGGCGGTGGCTGGTTCTGCGCAGCTCCCCACGAAGCCGGGCGCCCGGCAGTACCCGGCCTGAGCCGCGGGCCAGCGGCCCGCGGCTCAGGTCCGTCACCGACGAATTGCCGGCGCCGGTCGTCGGGGCTATTGCCCGCCGGCGGCCCAGCGCAGCGTGGCCAGCGTTTGCGCGTATTTGGCCTGCAGTTCGGCCAGCTTCACGCGGGCGTTGATTAGACTGGCCTCGCGCGAGTTGATCAGGAACACGGAGCTTTCCCCGCCTTCAAAGCGCGTTTGCTCGCCGTTGCGCAGGCGCTCGGCGTTTTGCACGGCCTGAGCCTGCAGGCGCAGCTGCTCCAGCAGGGCGGCCTGCTCGTTGGCCACGCTGCGCAGGCCCGCGTCGATGGCGCGCCCGTCCTGGGCCAGGTCCAACTCGGTCTCCCGAAACTTGAGCTGGTTGATCTGCAGCTTGGCGCGCTCCTGGCGCAGCAACAGCGGGTAAGCCAAGCTCACGCCCAGCTTGTAGTTGTTTTGCAGGTACGCCCCGGTAAACGAGGCGCGGGTTTCGCCGCCGAAGGGGGCCCCCGGCTGCAGCAGGTTGTAGTCGAGGTTGAGCTTGGGCAGCAGCTTATTGTTGAGCAAGCGGCGCTCCACGCCCAGCTGCACCAGCTTGGCGCGGCTCTTGAGCAGGTCGGGGTGCACCTGGCGGGCCTGCTCGGCCAGCAGGCTCAGGGAGTCGGCGGGCAACGGCTGCCAGCGGGCCGGGCCGGGCAGGGGCTCGGGGCGCACGCCGGCGGGCAGCTCGCGCGGCTGCTGCTGCTCGTCCCACAGGTAAGTGCTCAGCAGCAGGGTGGCGTTTTGCCACTGCACCTGCGCCTGCACCAGCGAGGCCTGCCGGTTTTGCAGCTCCAGCAGCGCCTCCACCGAGTCGATGGCGGCTAAGTCGCCGAGGCGCACCCGCTCGCGCACGGCCCGGAAGCGGATTTCGGCGAAGGCCACGTTCTGGCGCAGCAGCTGCTGGCGCTGGTAGCCCACCGTCCAGTCCCAGTAGTCTTTGGTGGCTTGGAGCACCAGCTTATTGAGGGCGCCGCGGCGCTCGGCTTCGGCCAGACCTTGCAGGGCCTGGGCCTGGCGCACGGCCGCGCGCCGCTCGTCGATGAGCAAGCCCTGGGCCAGCGGCACCGACACGCCCACGTAGCTCAGGCCGGATAAAGCGGTGTAGTTTTCAGGGTTGACGTACGGCCCCACGCCCCGCTCGAAGCCGGCCTTCACCTCCGCCCCGAACCAGAGCGGCACGCGCAGCTGCGAGTCCCAGTCGTGGAAGTATTCCTTGCCGCCGAGCTGCTTGCCGTAGTATTTGCCGGCCAGCGCGGGGTCGAACTGCCCGCGGGCAAAGCGCACCTCCTGGGCGGCGCGCTCGGGCAGCAGGCCGGCCTGCCGGGCCACGGGGTGGCGCAGCGTCACGAAGGTGAGCAGGTCGGCCAGGCTAAAGACCTGACCGGTATCGGGGGCCGCGGCGGCGGCCGCGAGGGGCGGCGTCGGCTGCGCCGGCACGGCATGCGCGGCAACCAGCAACAGCCCCAAGGTCAACACGCGTAACAGCCTCATTTCGCTTCTTCGTCATCGGCCGGCGCGGCCTTTTTGCTGTCTTTCGCTTTGTCTTTACCGCCAGTAGCCACCGGGGTGGGCTGGAAGTCGGGAGGGAAACCGTTGACCTGCCGCCATAGTTCGTACCAGATGGACACGTCGCCCAGCAGAGCCCAGCCGTACACCCCCGAGCCCACGCGCAGGGGCTTGGGCCAGGGCTCCAAGGCCGGATCGGGCGTGACGAGGATGCGGTACTGCCCCTGCGAGTCGATGTTGTCAATGACGGCCACCACGCCGCCGAAGGTGCCGAAGCTGCTGCCGGGCCAGCCGCTGAACACCAGCGCGGGCCAGCCGTCGAACTGCAGGCGCACCTTGCGGCCCACCGAAAGCAGCGGAATGTCCATGGGCTTCACGTAGAGCTCGGCGGCCAGGGCCGGGGCGTCGGGCATCACCGTTATCAGCGGTTCGCCCTCCTTGATGATGTCGCCTAAGCCGGTTTTTAGCGCCCGCACCACGTAGCCGTCCTGCGGAGCCGTGATGTGGTAGAAGCCCGAGCGGATGCGCAGGTTGGCCAGCTCGTTGCGCATCTTGGCAATCTGCCCTTCCGTGTCGAACTGGTAGCCCGTGGCCGAGCGGCGGTCCGACTCGGACTTGGAAATCTTGTCCTGGTACTCCGCTTGCAGCGAAGCCAGCTCCAGTTCGGCGTTGCGCAGCTCTTGCTGGGTGGCCCCCAGCTTGTTTTCGGTCGACTGCCGCTTGGCCGTGCTTTCCTGAAACTTCAGGCGGCGCTGCTCCACCTCCGTGAGGCTCTTGAGGCCCTGCGCGTACAGCGCTTCCTGGCGGGCGAGCTGCTGGCGGGCAATGTCGAAGTCGTTGTTGGCGGCGCGCAGCTCGGCCTGGTCGGAGTTGAGCTTGAGGCGGGTCTGCTCCACCTTGTTGCGCGCCTTGCTCAGGCTCACCTCCAGGCCCGCGCGCAGGGCTTCCTGCTGGGTACCCAGGGCCACGGTTTTGGCGCGGTTTTCCTCCAGCGAGGCGATTTTGGCCTCCAGCTGCTCCTGGGTGCGCCGCAGCAGCTCCGGGTCGAAGTACTTGTCCTTGACTTCGGCAATGTCCACGAGCGTGTCGCCGCGGCGCACGCGCTGGCCCTCACGCACCCGCCACCGCTCGATGCGGCCGGCTATGGTGCTGGGCACGGTCTGGGGGCGGTCCTGGGGCCGCAGCGTGGTCAGTGTGCCGGCCGAGCGGATGTTTTGCGTCCAGGGCAGAAAGCCGGCCAGCAGCAGCACCAGGCCCAGCCCGGCGGCCCAGCGGGCGAGGGTGCGGCCGGACGAGGGGGTTTGCACCCGCGCAAACGACCGGAAGCGACCGGCCAGCGGATCGGTTTCGGCCAGCGGATGTTCGGCGAAAGGCATGGCAAACGAAGCGTAGGAAGTGAAGAAAAAAAGCAGAAAATAAACCGGTCGTTAGGCCAGCAGCGGTTGCAGTTCGGGCTGCCGTGACACGTCGGCAAAGGCCCCGTCGGCCACGAGGCGGCCCTCACGCAGCACGGCCAGGCGCGGACACAGCTGAAGCACGCGCAAGTCGTTGGAGGCCAGCACCACCGTCCAGCCCGGGCCTTCGTGCAGCACGCGGCGCAGCACGCGCAGGCGCTCGGCGGGCTCCACGCCGGGCAAGAAGTCGTCGAGCAGCAGCAGGCGCGGGCGGCGCACCAGGGCGCGGGCCAGCAGCAGCTTCTGGCGGGTGCTCTCGGCCAGCGGCAACCCGATGCCCAAAGGCGTGCGCAGGCCCAGCGGACGGGCGTACACGTCGTCGCGCAAGCCCACCATCTCCAAGGCCCAGGTCACGTCCTCAGGGCCGATGCCCGGCTGCTCCAACGTCAAATTGTCGAGTAAGGTGCCGTCGAACAGGTTCTGGTGCGAGATGTTGTCGCCCACGTACCGGCCCACCGCGTCGGCGGTCAGGTCTTGCAGGGCCAGCTGCTCGTACGACAAGGCGCCGGTGTGGCCCTGCAGCAGGCCCGCCAGGATGCGCAGCAGGGTGGTTTTGCCCGAGCCATCGAAGCCGGCCAGGCCCAGGTGCTCGCCCGCGGCCAGCGTCAGGTCGATGCCGTCGAGGGTGGGATGCTCGTGGTCGGGGTACGCGTAGCGCAGCTGCCGCAGCTCCACGCGCAGGCCGCCGGTGCCCGCGGGCAGGGCAAGGCCATCGGGGCGGGCGTCCACCACCGGCAGGTCGAGCACGTGCCCGATTTTGTCGATGGAGGTCAGCGCATCGTACACCACATCCAGCTTCATGAGCACCTTTTCCACGGCCGAAATCGTGAGGATGATGACGATTTCGGCGGCCACGAACTGCCCGATGTTCATCTGCCGGTTGATGAGCAGCCAGCAGCCGATGGAGAGCAGGGCCGCCGTGATGAGCGTCTTAAAGGCCACAAAGCCCCAGTACTGGGTCAGCAGCACGCGAAAGTGGCTTTGGCGGGCCGTCAGGTAGCCCTCCAGCAGGTCGTCGGTGCGGTCCAGGGCCAGGGCCTGCCGGGGCGGGTGGCGAAAAGTGTGTACGGTACGGGCCACGTCTTCCAGCCAGGCCACCAGCTTGTACTTGTACTTGGACTCCTGCAGGCTGGTGCGCAGGCCCTGGGGACTGGTGGCGCGCAGCAGCAGCCCGAGCAGCACCACCAGCAGCACCCCGAAGGCGATGAACACAGGGTGGTAAAACGTCAGCAGGATGATGCCGAACAGGATCTGCAGCGCCGCGGCCGAAAACTCCAGCAGCAGCGTGGCCAGGCCCTTTTGCAGCGTGGGCGCGTCGAGCAGGCGGTTCATCAGCTCGGGCAGGTACTGCCCGTTCAGGGCCTCGGCGCGCACCCGCGGCAGGCGCAGGGCAAAGTCGAGGCTGACGCGCGCAAACAGGCGCTGCTGCATGCGCTCCACCAGGTGCACCTGCATCACCTGCATGCCCCCCACCAGCAGCGTGCCCAGCACGATCAGCGCGATGAGCACGACCAGCGACGTGCTGACGGCCCCGCTGCTCACGAAGCCGATGACCGACTGCACGCCCAGCGGCAGCGAAAGGTTGATAAGCCCAGCCAGGGCTGCGTACACGTACACGTAGAAAATGTCGCGGCGCTCGGCCGCCAGCAGGCGCCAGAAGCGCTGGCCGGGCGTTAGGGCAGAAGCATGCAAATCAGCCATGCGGGTAATGCGGCGTTAAGAACGAAAACAAAAACCTAGCGGGGGGCATCGGTCCGCAGGGCGGCGAAGGCCAGGTTTTCGAGGAAGTGGTACAGGTTTTCTTCGGCGGTGCCGACGGCCGTATCCGTGAGGGAAGGCAGGTGCTGGGCAAAAAACAGCTGCTTGCGCGCGGCCTCCAGCAGCGTGCTCACCAGCGCGTGCGGAAACGGGTAGTGCGGGTTGATTTCCTGCACCACCGCCACGATGCTGGCGGCCAGTCGCTTGTATTCCCGGAACAGGCCTGCCTGGTTATCCTCGTCTACGTCGCGCGTCAGGTAAGCCTTGGAGGCCTCGTTCACCACAATGCGGTACAGCGCGGCCTCGTCGACCTGCATAGTGGTCGGGTCGTCTTGGTGGGCGCGGGTGAGGATGCGCAGCATCAGGCGCAGGCGCTCGGCGGCGTCGGGCACGTTGTGGGTGTGAAACCGAAACTGGTAGCCCATCCACACCCAGTACCACGACACGAGGTACACGAGCAGCCGGTGCTTGTTTTCGAAATAGCGGTACAGCGACGCTTCCGTGGATTGCAGCCGCTGGGCCAGTTTCTTGAACGTGAAATGCTCAAACCCGATTTCGTCGATGAGCCCGATGCTTTCGGCTACCAGCCGGCGCCCCAAGTCGGTGTCCTGCGGGTCGCGCAGGTAGAGTTTCTCGTTGAGCGCCACGCGCAGGGAAGCATCCATAAGCAGCAAACCGTAATCGGCGTTGCGCCCGGCCCCATGCCCGGCGCAGCCACCGCTGACGCTGCAAATATACGCGTGCTTTTGAAAATGATAGTAATACTATCAAATAAAATAGTGCCGGCCCACTTGCTGACCGGATCATTTGCTGCCCGGCCAGCCCCCCAACGCCCGCTCGGCTATGCTGGGCCGGAGCCGGAGCGCACGGCTTTGTACACTTCAAACCAACCGGTGGACCCGGCCGCCACCGCCGCGCAGGCCGCCAGCTGCGCAGCCGTAAGCGGCTGCAATTGGAATAATTGCTGCAGCGCGGGCACCCACAGGCACAGGGCCAGCAGCAGCAGGGAGAGGGCCAGCACGCCGGGCACCAGCGGATTGGCGTAGCGCAGCGTGGTGCGCAGCGTGTAGCGCCGCGAGCGGCCCACGAGTGTCAGCAGGGCGTTGGCCAGCACCAGCGTCGTGAATACCATCGTGCGCACGAGCGGCTCAGCGGCAGCCTGCTGCTGGACGTAATAGCCGAGGCCGAGCACCCCCGCCGCCACCACCGCTCCCTGCAGCAAGCTGCCGCTGAGCTCATTCCAGGAGAGAAAAGTGGCGTCGACCGGGCGCGGGGGCTCCTGCAGGGTGCCGGCTTCCATGGGTTCGTGCTCGTACACGATGGAGCAGGTAGGGCCCATCAGCAATTCCAGAAAGATGACGTGTACCGGCCCCAGCAGCACGGGGAAGCGCCACGCCAGCATCGAGGGCACCAGCACGGCCAGCACCAGCGGCACGTGGATGGCAATGATGTACTGGACGGCTTTCTTGAGGTTGTGGTAGATCTTGCGGCCGAAGCCCACGGCCGTCACCATGCCCGTCAGCTCGTCGTCGAGCAGGACCAGGGCGGCCGCCTGCCGGGCCAGCTCGGTGCCGCGCCGGCCCATGGCCACGCCGATGTGGGCCGCTTTCAGGGCGGGCGCATCGTTTACGCCGTCGCCGGTCATGGCCACCACCTCGCCGTTGGCTTTCAGCGCCTCAATGACGCGCAGCTTGGCTTCCGGAAACATGCGGGCGTACAGGTTCACGGCCCCCACCCGGGCGCGCAGGGCGGTTTCGTCCAGCGCCAGCACGTCGGCGCCGGTCAGCACCGGCTCGGGGCGGCGCAGGCCCACTTGCCGGGCAATGGCGAGGGCCGTCAGCGCGTTGTCGCCGGTAATCATCTTGACCTGAATGCCCGCCTCGTAAAACTGCCGCAGCACGGCGGCCGAGCTGGCCTTGGGCGGGTCGCTGAAACCCACCAGCCCCACCAATTCCCAGGCAAATTCTTCCTGGCTGGCCGGGTAGCCCGCGGCGGGGCACTCGCTGCGGGCCACGCCCAGCACCCGCAGCCCAGTGGCCGCCATGGCTTGCAGCGCCGCCAGGGCGGCCTCGCGGGCCTCGGCGGGCAGGTGCGCGCGGGCTATCAGGCCTTCCGGGGCGCCCTTGGCGGCCACCACCCGGTGCCCGGCTGCGTTGCCAAACACGTGGGTCATCAGGGGCGGGTGCCCGGCCAGCGGGTACTCGTGCACCAGCCGGTAGGCCGGGCGGGCGTCCGCCGGCCCCACGGCGGCCGCGTAGGCCTGGTGCAGGGCCTGCTCCATCGGGTCGAAGGGCTGCGGCTCGCTGGCCCACATGGCCGTGGCCAGCAGCGCCTGCTGCGGGGGGCGCAGCGGCGCGCCGGGCCGAAACTCCTGGGGCGCCGCGTCGCCGGGGCAGTAGAGCTGGCTGAGCGTCATGCGGTTTTGGGTGAGGGTGCCGGTTTTGTCGACGCCGATGACGGTGGCCGAACCAAGCGTTTCCACCGTTTGGGGCAGCCGGGTAAGGACGCCCCGTTGCATCAGCCGCCAAGCGCCCAGGGCCATGAACACGGCCAGGGCCACCGGAATTTCCTCGGGCAGAATGGCCATGGCCAAAGTCAGGCCGTGCAGCAGCCCGTGCGCCAGGCTGCCCGATTCCCACCAGTTGTAGGCCCACACAAGCACGAACGCGCCGGCGCCCACCAGCGCCATGCGCCGCACGAAATCCGCAATCTGGCGCTGCAGGGGGGTGGGCGGCGCCTCGATGGTTTGCATCAGGCCGCCGATGCGGCCCAGCCGGGTGGCGCCGCCCACGGCCGACACCCGCACAACGGCCGAGCCGCGCGTGACGGCCGAGCCGGCGTATACCAGCTGGCGGCCGTCAGCGTTTTTGGGTACCGGCAGCGATTCGCCGGTCAGAAACGATTCATCGGTGAGCAGGTCGTAGGCTTGCAGCAGCACCCCGTCGGCCACCACCTGCTCGCCTTCGGCCACCACCAGCACGTCGCCCACCACCACCTCTGCGGCGGGCAGCTCCACCAGCTGGCCGTGGCGCCGCAGCCGGGCTTGGGGCTGCGTCAGGTCTTGCAGGGCGCGCAGGGCCCGGTCGCTGCGGGCGCCCTGATACAGTGAGATGCCCGCGACCAGCGCCGTGGCCCCGAGCAGCGTCAGCGCTTCGGTTCGACTGCCGATCAGCAGGTACACGCCCGCCGTGAGCACCAGCAGCACGAACATCGGCTCGGTAAGGATGCGCCGCGCCACGAGCCAGAGGTCACTGCGCCCGGAGCGCACGAGCACGTTGCGGCCGAAACGGTGCTGTTGAAGCCGGACTTCGGCCTCCGTGAGGCCGGGCGGCAGCGTAGCGGCGTGGGGAGCAACCATATAAAGCAGGCAGGGGGTGAGCGAGAACGGAAAGCGTGCCGCCGGAAACTGCGCTGAAGGTCGGGGGCAGTTCAGCGCTGAAAGGTGATGAAAATCAACATTTCACGTGATTATTGTCGCTGCCGGCACGCGCAGGGCGCGGCATCTTTGCTGAACAAGTCGCCGGCCGCTTGCCGGCGCCGTCTTTTCCCTTCATTGCTTTACTGCCATGGTTACGCCCACGTTTTGGTTTTCGGTGATGGTGCTGTTGGTGGCCGCTTTGACGTGGCACGCGGCCCGGCCGGCCCGCTATGCCGGATCGATTTCCTAAGCCTGCTCCGATGGTTCTCCGCCCACCCACGCGGCCGCTGCCCGACCTGAGCAGCCCGCTCGAGCGCCGCCGGTTCGCACGGCTGTTCACCGCTCGGGTCGCCGATGACGCCCTGCTCGGACCCGTGTTCGGGCGGCCCCAGGAGCCGGCGCAGGCCGAGTACGAGTGGTGGGAGCGGGCCCTGGCCGGCCACTGCTACCTGGGGCGGCCGCCGCACGGCGGCCATTGGCCATGCAGCGAAGCCCAGGTGCGGCGGTGGCGGCAGCTGCTCACCGCCACGTTTCGCTCCGCCTTCGCGGGGCCCCAGGCCGCCGAAGCCGAGGCCCGGCTGCTCAACGAAGCCGCCATGCGCGGGCACTGGCAGCTCACGCAGCGGCACCGCCCGGCCCCCGCGCTGCGGCAGGCCGCCTAGGGGCTGGGCCGCTGGTCGCGGGCGTGGACCCGAACGGGTGAAAATGACGAATGTCAGCCGCTTGACCTGATAAATCGCGTGTCCGGCCTGGGTTGCCCCCGCTACCTTGGCCCAGGTTCCCAACTCCATTCCTGCCATGATACCCCAGCCCACACCTGCCGCCGAGGAACGCCTGGCCGACACCGACATCACGGCGGCCATTGAGCGGTATTTTCTGATCAAGAAAGGCGTCGCGTCGCAGCTCATTGAGGTCGAAACCCACGAGGGCATCGTCCAACTCAGCGGGTTCACCAACTGCCTGCTTTCCCGTGAGCGGGCCGAAGCCATTGCCAAAGCCGTGCGCGGGGTGCGCGGGGTCATCAACGAGCTCGTCGTTCGCACCGCCGACGTGCCCGACGCCGAACTGCAGGCGGCCGTGGAATACGCCTTGGCCCAGGACCCGGTCACGGCCGATTTCAACGTGCGCTGCGCCGTGCACGACGGGCAGGTGCTTGTGCGCGGAGCCGTGCAGTCGTGGGCGGAAGCCCAACTGGTGCTCCAGGCGCTGAAAGGCGTGCGCGGCGTGCGCCGGATTGCCAACGAGTTGGCGGTGCGTGGGGGGCAGGTGACCAACTCCGACGCGGAAATCACGGCCGAAATCCGAACCCTGCTCGACTGGGACCTGCGCGTGAAAAGCGAGCTGGTGACCGTGCACGCCGAGCGCGGCGTGGTGCACCTGGCCGGCACGGTGGGTACCATGGCCGAACGCGACCAAGTGGTGGCCTTGGCATACACGGCCGGCGCCACTTCGGTGGACGCCCACGACCTGTTCGTGGCCTCCTGGGCGCTGGACAAGGAGCTGCGGCGCCAGAAGCTGGCCCCCAAGGCCGACGCGGACATTGCCCGCGCCGTGCGCGACGTGCTCGGCTACGATCCGCGCTGCCGCGCCTTCAGCCTCACGGTGCACGTGCGCGACGGGGTGGTGACGCTGGCCGGCACCGTCAGCCACCTGCGGGCCCGGCTGGCTGCCGCGGCCGATGCGGCCAACGTGGTGGGCGTGCGCGAGGTGCGCAACCTGCTGCTGGTGCGCGCCGACTACCCGGCCCCCGATGCCGCTACCCAGGAGCACGTGAAGGCGGCGCTGGCCTGCGACCCGTTCGTGGGCCACTACGACTTCACCATCAACGTGAGCAACGGCAAAGTGCAGCTCTACGGCACCGTGGACTCGCACGCCGACCAGGAGTGGGCCGCCGACGTGGCCGCGGGCGTGCCGGGCGTGCTGGACGTGGCCAACCACGTGCAGTGCTACCCCAACCTGGAGCCCCTCACCGCGGCGCCAACCGCGGAGTCGGCTACTCCCGGGCGTCCCGAGCCCGACCACGTGCTGGAGCAGCGCATCCGCCACCACTATTACTGGTCGGCGCTGCTGCACGATCAGCCCATCCGCATCGGCGTGCACGAAGGGCGCGTGACGCTCACCGGCACCGTGGACACCCGGCTGGACCGCCAGTGCGCCGCCACCGAAGCCTACGCCTGCGGCGCCCGCGACGTGAACAACCACCTGCGCCTGCGTTCGGCCGACTGAGGGTGCCGCGCCCCGCGGCCGCGTGCCGGCTCGTCGCCCACCCGCGTGCTTTTCTGCTTACCTACCTGCTTACCCGCTGCCATGAACCGCCGCCCCCGCCCCCGCTTTGCTTTCCCGACGCGCGAAGTGCCCGCTGCCCGCGTGGCGCCGCGCCGCCCGCCCGCCGACTACGCGGCGGCCGCGTCGCTGTCCGGCGCCGGGCGGGGCGCCGGGTGTGCCTGGGCCGACGACCAATTGACCGAAGCCAGCGGCCTGGCCCGCAATAAACACTTGCTGGGACCGTACGCGGGCTCTTTCTAAACCCTTCGTTTTCCTTTATTGCCATGACCACGCCCGCCATTGTCGTACTCACCGACTTCTTCGCCGTTTCCAACCGCGCCCTCTCGTACGCGGCCGGGCTGGCCGTGCCGCTGCAGGCCCACCTGGTGCTGCTGCACGTGCGCCACGATGCGCTGCTCTCGCCCGAAGAATACCGCCACGCCGAGCCCAGCGAGCGGCAGACCCGGCAGGCGCTGAACGCGCTGGCCGGCGAGCAGCCCGTGCCCACGCAGGTAGAGGTGTCGGAGGGTTTCCTGCCGGAGGCCGTGGCCGAGGCCGTGCGCCACCACCAGCCGCAGCTGCTGGTGCTGGGCCGCCCCGGCACGGCCACCATGCCGGTGGAAGTGGTGACCAGCGCCGCGCTGGATTTGCTGCGCCACGTGCCCTACCCGTTGCTGATTGTGCCCACCGTCGGCTGGGATACGTTTCCGCCGCGCCGCTTGGCGCTGGCCGTCGACGGCGACGCGTTTTCGCTCTACGAAAACCAGCACATCGTGCAGCAACTGCTGGAGCAGTTGCCCGCCACGCTCAACATCGTGCACGTCACCGACCGCAAGGACCCCGGGGCTGCTGCCGGACATGACGCCCTGCAAAGCGTGCTGCGCAGCGGGGTGGCACCACTGCTGGACGGCGCCGCCCGCCCGCACATCGTCTACAACGTGAACTGCGCCGAGGGCATCCTGCAGAGCGCGGCCGAATTGGAAGCCGACCTGCTGGTGCTCGTGGCGCGCCGCCACAACCTGCTCAGCAGCCTGTTTCACCGCAGCGTCACGGCCCAGGTCATCGGCGAAAGCCCGATTCCGGTGCTGCTGCTGCCGGCCTTGGACTAAGCCCCGCGCGTGCGCCGTCCAAACCCTTTACCTGTTTTGCTTGGCTATGGCTCTTTCCCTGATCGTCCTCACCAATTTCTACCAGCCCGGCCAGCGCGCCGTGCACTACGCCGACGCATTGGCCAGCGCCCTGGGGGCCCAGCTGGTGCTGCTGCACGTGAACCGCGCCTCCCTCTACGACCCGTATGTATTCGTGGGCGAAGACTGGCGCCGCGAAGAGCTGAACCGGGAAGCCACCACCAGCGCGCTGCTGGCCCAGCTGGCCAACCAGCTGCTGAGCCCGGCTACCGTGGAACTGGCCACCGACCTGCTGCCTGAAGTGGCGCAGGACCTGGTGACGCGGCACCAGCCGGCCCTCTTCGTGCTCGGCCTGCCCGCGCCCGGCCAGGGCGGCGACGCAGCCCAGCTAACCACCGCGGCCCTGGAGCTGCTGCGCGCCGCGCGCTTCCCCGTGCTGCTGGTGCCCGCCGGCCCGGAGCCGCCCTGCCCCCCCCGGCGCGTGCTGGTGGCGGCCGACCGCGAAGCCTTCGGGTTGGACCGCTCGGCCCGCGCGGTGGAGCTGCTGCTGCGCGGCCTCGGGGCCGCTCTCACGGTCGCCTACGTTTCGCCGGTGGAGGACGATGCCGGCTGTACCATGGCCCTGGAGGCGGTGCAGCGCAGCGGGCTGGCGGCCGGCTCGGCCCGCGTGGAGTTGCAGGGCTACCTGCACGCCAACCCCACGCTCGGGGTGCTCGAGGCCATCGACGCGACGCAGGCCGAGCTGGTGGTGCTGCAGGTGCGGGCGCGCAGCTACTTGGGCGAGTTGTTCCACCGCAGCGTTACGGCCCAGGTCGTGGCGCGCAGCCAGGTGCCCGTGCTGGCCGTGCCGGTGGTGGAGCCCGCGGCGGGCCGGCCCGCCGCGCGTCGCGCCGTCGACGACGGCTTGCTCTGGCCCGATCTGTAGCGCGCGTCTGCAGGAGTGGGCTTCGCCGGCCCGCCATCCGGCCCGGTACCGGGCCGGATGGCGGGCCGGCGCCGTGCGTTAGCCGGTGGCAGCGCCGCTGGGTTTTCGGGCCCACTTACCGCTGCTGCGCGGGGCGGGGTGGTCGAAGCGGGGCCGGCGGCAAATGTGACAAAAGTCACTGGCGAGGCTGGTATTAGTCATTCTGCGGCTGACCCCCGGCCTGCATTTTTACGCAGCAAACGCGGAATACCCCCGGTACCCGGCTTCTGAATCAGCCGCTTGTCCGGTCGGGTCCGTCGTTGCCGCCGCAGTTTACCGCCCGTTTCGATGGTGTCCTCTACGTTTGTCGCTCTGACGGATTTATCGCCCCAAGCCCACCGGGCCGCCTACCTGACGGCGCTGCTGGCCGGGGCCGTGGGGGCCGACCTGGTGCTGCTACACCTGCCGATACCGCCGGTGCTGGAGCCCGAGCTGGGCTTGGTGCTCACGCCCGCCGATGAACTGCTGCAGGAGCACGATACCGAAGCCGCGCTGGCCGCGGTGGCTGAGCGTCTGCCGGTGCCGGCCACCGTGTACCGCGCGGCCGGCGGCGTGCACGATGCCCTGCAGGCGCTGCAGCAGCGGCGGCCGCTCCAGCTCCTGGCCCTGGGGCTGGCGCCCGAGCACGATCTGCTCGACCAGCTGCTGCGCAACCACGTGCTGCCGGCGCTGCGCGACACGCACCTGCCGCTGCTGCTCGTGCCGGCCGCCGCTGCTCAAGACCCCGCGCTGCCCCGGCAGCTGGCCGTGGCCGTGGATGGGGACGCTTTTGAACTGACCCCCGAGGCCCGGCACCTCGTCGCGGCCCTCGGCCGCTGGCACCCCACCTACACCGTGGTGCACGTGGCCGAACCGCAGGCCGCGGGACAGCCCGCCATGCAGCGGGCCTTGGCGGCGGCCCGCCGCGGCGGCGCGGTGCCGGCCGGGGCGCCGGGCGGCTCTTACCAAGTGCGGCAGGCCTCGCGCAGCGCGGGTATCGTGCAGGCCGCTGCCGATATCCAGGCCGATTTGCTGGTGCTGGTAGCCCGCCCGCGCAGCTTGCTGCGGAGCCTGTTTCCCTGCCGCGTCACGGGGGAAGTGATGCGCCTGAGTTCCATTCCGCTGCTGCTCCTGCCCGCCGCCGACTCGGCGGCCGGTGCCCCCGAACGGCAGGCCGTGGACGGCCTGCTGTACTGAGCGACCATGGCCTGCGCCGGGCTGCTGTTTCCTTATTTTTCTCCTCTTATGGCACACGAACCCTATACCCTGTTCTTTCGGCAGCTCAACAACGACCAGGTGGCCGTGGTGGGCGGCAAGAATGCTTCCTTGGGCGAGCTATTCAACCGGCTCGCGCCGGCCGGCATCCGCGTCCCCAACGGCTTCGCCACGACGGCCGCCGCGTACTGGCGGTTCCTGGACGACAACCAGCTGCGCGAGCCGCTCGCCGCCCTGCTGCGGCAGGTAGACCGGGAGGAGTTCGGCAACCTGCGCGAGCTGGGCGCCCAGGCCCGGGCGCTGCTGGAGCAGGCCACCCTGCCGCCGCCCGTGGCCGAAGCCATTGTGCGGGCCTACCGGGAGCTGTGTGCTGGTTATCCCGAGCCCTTGCAGGTGGCGGCGCGCAGCAGTGCTACCGCCGAGGACCTGCCCACCGCCAGCTTCGCCGGCCAGCACGACTCGTTTCTGAACGTGCGCGGCGAGCAGGCCGTGCTGCAGGCCTGCCAGCGCTGCTACGTGTCGCTGTTCAACGACCGCGCCATCAAGTACCGCATCCAGAACGGCTTCGAGCACCTGCACGTGGCCCTGTCGGTGGGGGTGCAGGCCATGGTGCGCTCCGATTTGGCTTCGGCCGGGGTGGCCTTCACCATCGAGCCCGAAACCGGCCACGACAACTTCATCTACCTCACCGGCAGCTGGGGCCTGGGCGAAAACGTGGTGCAGGGCGCCGTCAACCCCGACGAGTTCTATCTCTTCAAGCCCGCCCTGCGCCAGGGCCACCGCGCGCTGGTTACGCGCAAGCTCGGCGACAAGGCCCAAACCATGCGCTACGCCCAGGACGCCCACGGGGCGGCTACCGGCATCGAAAATACCGCTACGCCGCCCGAAAAGCAGGCCGTGTTTGTGCTCAGCGACGAGGAAGCGCAGCTGCTGGGGCGCTGGTGCCTGCGCATCGAGGAGCACTACGGCATGCCCATGGACATCGAGTGGGCCAAAGACGGCGTTACCCAAGAGCTGTTCATCGTGCAGGCCCGCCCCGAAACCATCCACCACGGCCGGCAGGCGCTGCGCCTGCACGAGTACCAGCTCACCGGCACCGGGCCGGTGCTGGCCACCGGCAAGGCCGTGGGCAGCCAGATTGCGGCCGGGGTGGCGCGCATCATTCACTCGCCGGCCGAGGGGCACCGCCTGCAGCCGGGCGAAATCCTGGTGACCGACAGCACTAGCCCCGACTGGAACGTGGTGCTGCGTAAGGCCGCCGTCATCGTGACCAACAAGGGCGGGCGCACCAGCCACGCGGCCATCGTGGCCCGCGAGCTGGGCCTTTCGGCCGTGGTGGGCACCCTCGACGCCACCGACAAAATTCAGGACGGGCAGCTCATCACCGTGTCCTGCGCCGAGGGCGACGAGGGCCGCGTGTACGCCGGCCGCCTCAGCTGGCAGGAAACCGACCTCGACCTGACGCGCGTGGCGCTGCCGCGCACCAAGCCGCTGCTCATCCTGGCCGACCCCGGCCGGGCGCTGCAGCTGGCGCGCTACCCCAGCCAGGGCGTGGGGCTGATGCGCATGGAGTTCGTCATCAACAACGCCATCCGCATTCACCCCATGGCCTTGGTCGCTTTCGATCAGCTGCAGGACGCGGCCGCCCGCCGTGCCATCGAGCAGCTGACGGCGCACTACTCCAGCAAGCCCGAATACTTCGTCGACCAGCTGGCCCAGGCCATTGGCTTCGTGGCGGCCGCCTTCCACCCGCGGCCGGTGATTGTGCGCCTGAGCGACTTCAAAACCAACGAGTACGCCGGCCTGCTGGGCGGCCGGCAGTTCGAGCCCGCTGAGGAAAACCCCATGCTCGGCTTCCGCGGGGCCGCGCGCTACTACAGCCCGGAGTACCGTGAGGGGTTTCGGCTGGAGTGCGAAGCCCTGAAACGGGTGCACCGCGACATGGGCCTGACCAACGTGAAAGCCATGGTGCCTTTCTGCCGCACCGTGGCGGAGGGGCAGAAGGTGGTGGCGCTGATGGCCGAATACGGCCTGCCGCGCGGTGGCGCCGAAGGCCTGGAAATCTACGTGATGGCCGAAATTCCGAGCAACGTTATCCTGGCCGAGGACTTCGCCCAGGTGTTCGACGGGTTCAGCATCGGCTCCAACGACCTGACGCAGCTCACGCTCGGCATCGACCGCGACTCGGCCATCGTCAGCCCGCTGTTCGACGAGCGCAACCCGGCCGTGACGCGCCTGCTGGCCCAGGTCATCCGCACGGCCCGGGCCTGCGGGCGGCCCATCGGTTTGTGCGGGCAGGCCCCCAGCGACTACCCCGATTTCGCCCGCTTCCTGGTGGAGCAGGGCATCGACAGCATTTCCTTCACCCCGGACGCGCTGCTCACCGGCATGGCCAACATGGTGGAGGCCGAGCAGGCCCTGGCGGCGCAGCCGGCCCCGGCCGTGCCCGCCTGAACCACGCGCCTCGGCGGGCCTGCGAACCGCGCCGGCCCCGACAATTCCTGATTTCTTTCCCTGGCTCCAACCCCGACCACCGTGCCCAACCATTCCTTCCTGGCCCAAACGGGCGGCATAGCGAACTTCGCCGGGCGGTTTTTTCGCGAAGGGCTGCGGCCGCGCTACGAGGTGCAGGAGCTGCTCTACCAATGCTACGTCATCGGCTACCAGTCGCTGCCGCTGGTGGGCGTGACGGGCTTCATCATGGGCATCGTGCTGACCCTGCAGAGCCGCCCGACCATGGCGCAGTTCGGGGCCGAGTCGTGGATACCGGCCATGGTGGGGCTGACCATCATCCGCGAGATGGGACCCATCATCACGGCGCTCATCTTCGCCGGCAAGATCGGCTCCAGCATCGGGGCCGAACTGGGCTCCATGCGCGTGACCGAGCAGATTGACGCGATGGAAGTGTCGGGCACGAATCCCTTCAAGTACCTGGTGGTGACGCGCGTGCTGGCCACCACGCTCATGCTGCCGGTGCTCACCGTGCTGGCCGACGCCATTGCCTTGTACGCTTCCTACCTCGGCCTGAACATGCGCGGCGTGACCACGCTGGCGCTGTTCGTGAACAACATCCTCTCGCGCCTCACGTTCGGCGACGTGCTGCCGGCCTTCCTCAAAACCTTTTTCTTTGGCTTTGCCATCGGGCTGATCGGCTGCTACAAGGGCTATTACTCCGACAAGGGCACCGAGGGCGTGGGCCAGGCCGCCAACTCGGCCGTGGTCGTTTCGTCGTTGGTCATCTTTATCCTCGATCTGGTGGCCGTGCAAATTACCGGCCTGCTGGGCCTGAACTGAGGTGGTTGATTGGTGGGGCTTGGTAGTTGATTGGTGGTTGACAGTTCTCGGATTTTACCTGAACAACGGACTTGATAATCAACAATTAGCCACCATCAATCAACCATCAGCAACCACCAATCAACCGAAGCCATGAGCCTGCACTGGTCGCTTACGCTCATCAAGACGCTGCATACATTGGTCTGGCTGTTTTTCAACGCGGTCATTTTTTACCTGCTGTACGCGGCCATCAGCGGCCGCCTGGGCCTGTGGCTGTGGGTGGGCTTTGGACTAGTGGCCGCCGAGGGCCTGGTGCTGCTGGGCTTCGGATTTGCCTGCCCGCTCACCCTGCTGGCGCGGCGCTATACCGATGCTCGCACCGACAACTTCGACATCTACCTGCCCAACTGGCTGGCCCGACACACCCAGCGCATTTACACGACCCTGGTGCTGGTGGCGGCCGCCGTGACCGTGTACCGGCTGCTGCACTAGCCCACCCCTGAGCCCCTGTCCCGCCCTCGCCATGTTGCCCGAACCGCTTTCCGCCCCCACGGCCGCCCCGGCTGCCCCAGCTGCTCCGGCCGAGCCGGTGGTGACGGTGGCGCACGTAGACAAGTCCTTCGGCGACAACCACGTGCTGCGGGACTTCTCGCTCACGCTGCACCGAGGCCAGAACGTGGTGGTGCTCGGCAAGTCCGGGTCGGGCAAGTCGGTGCTCATCAAGTGCATCATCGGCCTGCTGCGGCCCGACGCGGGCCGCATCACGGTGTTGGGCCAGGACGTGACCGAGCTCGACCACGAGGCCATGGACCAGCTGCGGGCCCGCGTGGGCTTCCTGTTTCAGAGCAACGCGCTGTACGACTCGATGACCGTGCGCGAAAACCTGCTGTTTCCGCTGCGCCGCCACTGGCTGGCCCACCGCCGGGCCGAGGAAGCCGAGCTGGTCGGCCAGGCGCTGGAGGACGTAGGCCTGGCCCACACGGCCGACATGATGCCCGCCGAGCTGTCGGGGGGCATGCGCAAGCGCATCGCGCTGGCCCGCACGCTCATCCTGCGCCCCGACATCATCCTCTACGACGAGCCCACCACCGGCCTCGACCCGGTGACGGCCCGCGAAATCAGCCACCTCATCCGCGAGGTGCAGCAGAAGTACGCCACCTCGGCCCTGATTATTTCCCACGACATGAACTGCGTGCGCCTCACCGCCGACCGCGTGGCCGTGCTCATCGACGGGCGCTGCTACGCCGAGGGAAGCTACGAGGAGCTGCAGCGCCGCGACGACCCGCGCATCCACGAATTTTTTGCCTGACCGCCGCCCACCCGGCCCCCTTCGCCATGACCCAGCGCACCACCAGCAACCACGTCCGCCTCGGCCTCTTCGTACTCCTCGGCCTGAGCTGCCTGATTGCCGTTTTGTTTCTGCTGGGCCGCCAACAGAACCTATTCAGCCGCAGCCTGGAGGTGCAGGCCGATTTTCGCAACGTTTCCGGCCTGCTCACCGGCAACAACGTGCGCCTGGGCGGCATCCCGGTGGGCACCGTACGCCGCATCCAGATCCTGAACGACACGACCGTGCGGGTGGTGATGAACCTGAACCGCGACGTACAGCCCTTCGTGCGCAAAAACGCGGTGGCCGCCATCGGCACCGACGGGCTGGTGGGCAACACCATCGTGAACCTCAACGCACAGCCCGCGCCCGCCCCGCCCGTGGCCCCCGGCGACGTGCTGCGCACCGTTTCACCGGTAGGCATCGACGAGATGCTGAGCACGCTGAACGTGTCGAACCGCAACCTGATCGGCATCACCCAGGACCTGCGGCAGATAACCAGCAAGCTCAACGGCAGCGACCCGCTCTGGCGCCTGCTCAACGACGAGCAGCTCACGGCCGACGTGCGCCAGAGCCTGCGGCAGGCCAACGAGGCCACCGCCCGGCTGCAGGCCGCGTCCCGCGACGTGCAGCTGCTCACGCGCGGCGTGCGGCAGGGCCACGGGCCGGCCGGCTACCTGCTCACCGACACCGCCTTTGCCGGCCGGCTCGGGCACGCTTCCCGGCGCCTGGCCAGCACCTCCGATACGCTGGCGGCCACGCTGGGCAGCCTGAAGCAGCAGGTGCAGACCGGCAACGGCCCGCTCAATACACTGCTGGCCGACACCGCCTTTGCCCGGCAGCTGCGCCAGAGCATGCACCACGTGGAGCAGGGCACGGCGGGCTTCAGCCAGAGCATGGAGGCCCTGCAGCACAACTTCCTGGTGCGCGGCTACCTCAAGCGCCAGCAGAAAAAGCAGGCCCGCGCCAAGCAAACCCGCGCAGCCTACGAGCCGGCCCGCTAGCACGCCGGTGTGCAGCGGGCCGGCGAAGCGCGGCCCCGCTGCGGCCGCGCCGTCAGGTGGTGGTGGGCAGCACCAGCACCGGCACCGGGCTGCGGTGCAGCAGCTGCCCCGTGACGCTGCGGTGCAGCAGCCCGCCCAGCAGGCTGTGCTGCCGGGCCACCACCACGATCAGCTGACTGCGCAGCTCGGCGGCCGCGTGCAGGATGCCCTCCACGGGCGCTTCGCCGCGCACCTCGTAGAGGCTGTTGGCAGTGAGCGGGCCAAACAGGCCGGTGCGCTGCACCGCGGCCAGCCCCACGTCGGCCCGCGAGGGCCCGTCGGCCGGGGCCACGTGCACCACGGTGGTGGTGGCTTGCAGGGCGCGCAGCAGGTCGGCCAACGCCAGGGCCGGGGCCGTGAGCCAGAAGCCATGTTCGTCGGAGGCCACGAGCACGCGGCGGGGCAGTTCCTGCTCCGGCCAGCTGGCCGGCACGAGCAGCAGGGGGTAGCGCGCCTCCTGCAGCACGGCCGCGGCGTGGTGGGGCAGCAGGCGGTCGAGCAGGTATTCGGGTTGTTCTCGGCCCAGCACCAACAGCAAGGGGTGGTGGCGCTGCACCGCATCGGCCACAGCCCCCGTGAGGGTGTCCACAGAGAGTTCGGTGTCGGCTGGCACCGGCAGTTGCCGGGCCCGCTGCGCCAGGTCGGTTTTGATTTGCTGGCGGCTTTCCAGCACGGCCGGCATGGCCACCATCATGGCTTCGGGCTCCAGAAACGGATCTTGGTACACGTGCAGCAGCACGAGGCGGCCGGCTAGCAAGGCGGCCAGGCGAGTGGTATACGTCAGGGCCGCTTCGGCGCCGCGCGAGAGGTCAGTAAGCACTACGAAGGACGGTTCCATCACAAGACAATTGGTTGAGCCGGCGCGGCCGGCGCGGTGAAACAAGGAAAACACGCAGCCCCGCTGGCGTTGCGGCGCAGATCGGCATTTCCGGCGGATGGATTCCCAGCTCGTGGACCACCGCGCGCGCGGTCTGGGTCAGTTTCGCGGCGCGGTCGAGGGAGAGCAAGGTGTCGGTGAAATCCGCGAGGGCCCGCGCGACGCCTCCTGCGTTGCCACATCGAGTCGCGTCGCGGCAATGCCCCGCATGCGGGCAAGCTGGTGCTCGTTGGCCGCGGTAGCGGGCCCATCGGACCGCAGCGGTTACACGGCAAGTGGCCATGCCAGGCGGGCCGGAAAGTGGGGCGTGGCCGCGAAGACGCCGCGGCGGGTCCGGGTGGTTGGCCCCGCCGCGGCGCCTCAGCTTTGCCAGGGGCGGTGGGTGCTGAAGCCGAGCAAGCCGTATATCGGGCAATACCCGACGACGCCCGTAATCAGCAACACCAGCGGTAGTACCAGCCAGGCCAGGAGCACGGGGCCGCTCAGGTCTTGCTCCAGCAGTACGCTGGCCAGCACGGCCGCCAGCACAATGCGAATTACGCGGTCATAGGAACCTACATTCTGGGCCATGAGTGACAAGGAAGTTGAGGGTGAAAAAACGGCCGGCCGGGAAGAGGCCGCCGCGGCGGCGTGGCCGGGCAGGAGCGCCGCGGTGGCGGCCAAAATCACGGACGCCGAAGCCGGCGTGCCGCCCGAAAATGATCAAGTGCCCCGGTTGGTAATAGGCTGGGGCTAGCCCGCCAGATAGAGGCCCGTGAAGGCGGCTGTCAACTGCGGCCGGCGGAACCGGGAGCGGCGGATGCCCGCCGCGCGGAGCGCAAACCTGCGCTGGAACACGAGTGCCACGCAGCGGCGGAGGACCCGCATGGGCGAGCCGAAGCGCAAGCCAAACTTGCGGCTAATACGCCAGTATAAAAATGATAAGTATAAGCTGGGTTCGATGACTTATGTCATTGAACGTGAAGGATAATCGTGCGAATTGAGCGCTTGCGCACAAACAAGTACACCGTAGCGCACACCTTGCTTCGTAAGGCGTCCGCTGGCCGACCCAGGCGCCAGCCAGGCACCTGCACCGCTTCGTTGAACGAGCCCGGCCAAGCGGTAGAGATGCTTCGCGGGGCTCAGCAGGACGGCCGGTAGGCTGCGGTTGTTTTGGGCCGAGCATTAAGGGATGATGCAGCCATGATCGGGAAGAAAAAACGTCCTGCTGTGCGGAGCTCAGCAGGACGCCCGGAAGACTACGGTTACTGCCGGCTACTTATCTGGTTGGCCGCCCTGGGGTGGGCCGAACGGCGTCGCCGGCGTAGCGCGGGCCGGTTCAGCTGGTGGCATCGGCGCCGGGCAGCAGCAGCATGGGCACCGGGCAGCGGTCGAGCAGCCGGTTGGTGACGCTGCGGTGGAACATGGCGCTGAGGAAGCTGCGGGGCCGGGCAATGAGCACGACGAGGTCGGCGTTGGTCAGCGCCACGGCTTGTAGCAAGCCCTCGACGGGGTACGCGTGGTGGATGGCCTCCGGCACCACATGGGCGGCCACGTCGGCCAGGCCGCTGTCCTTGACTTGCTGCAGCGCGGCGGCGCATACTTGGTCGTCTTCCACGGCCGATACCGTCACCACCGTTATACGGGGTTCCAGGGCCCCGAGCAGTTGCAGGGCGGCTGTGGGTTTGGCCAGGGCAAACGGCTCGCCGTCGGCGGCCACCAGCACGCGGGTCGGGGTGACGGGGCCTTGGTAGGTCTGGGGAATTATCAGCAGCGGAAACTCCCCGCTGCGCAGCACCTGCAGCACGGCCGCACTGACTTCGCCCTCCGCGGCGGGGTCCGCGGCGTGGCCGAGCACGAACAGCGCCGGGGCGTAGCGCTTGGCCAGTTGCGCGGCGGTGGCCAGTTGCAGATCGGGCACCAGTTCCACGCTGGTGGGCACGTAAGCCTCGTCGGCCAGGGCCTGCACGGCCACCAGCAGGTCGCCGTCGCGCTCCTCCGACTGGGGCAGCAGCTCGCCTTCCAGCTCCGACACCTCCTGCACGTGCAGCAGCACCAGCTGCGCCCCCAGGGGAGCCGCCAGTTCGGCGGCATAGCGGATGGCCCGGTGCGAAGCCGGTAGGAAATTGGCCAGCACGATCAACGAAAAAGCCGGGTTTTCTGCGGCGGGTACCGGCGTGGGCAGCGGTTGAAGGCGGTTTTGGGTCATGACTGCGGAAAGAAGAAAGTAAGACGAAAGACGCGGCGGCCAAAGGCGAGCTTTGGGCTGTGCAGAACGTTGCCGGCTCGGCCAGTCGCTGAGCAAAAGTGGCATCCCCGGGGGGCGCCGACAATGATTTACGTCACCCGTTGCGGCCACATTTGGCAGGAATCAGCCGCCCCGGTCCGTGCCAGACTCAGAAGGGCGGGCGCCGGGCGAACAGGACGCGGCGCAGGTGCGCATCGCGCTGGTACACATCGGGGTAGAAGCGTAGCTGCCCGTTTTCGGCCGCGCACGTGCTGTAGCGTACGTGCAGCGGCATGGGCCGCTGCAGCGCCACGTGGCGGGGCCGGGACTGCCGGGCGCACTCCGTTTCCGAAGGAAGGCGCACCGCGCGGCCTTCGCGCTGCAGCAGGTAAGCCGCCAGCTGCAGAGGCCGCTCCAACCGTATGCAGCCGTGGCTAAAAGCGCGGCGCGGCTGCTCGAAGAATTGCCGCATGGGCGTGTCGTGCAGGTACACCGCATAAGGGTTGGTGAAGCGAAACACCACGTTGCCCAAGGCGTTGTCGCAGCCGGCCGACTGGCGGATGGTGTAGGGAAAGGCGCGCGCCGATACCTGCGCCCAGTTGATTCGGTACGGGTCGAGCAGGTGGCCCTGCTGGTCGTAGAGGAGGTAGTGGTGGCGGGCCAGATAGCCGGGGTGGGCCCGCAGGTGCGGCAGAATCTCCCGGGTGGCGATGGAGCGCGGCACGTGCCAGTCGGGGGCCAGCGTGAAATACCGGATGCGGCTGCTGAGCGTGGGGGTAGGCGTTTCGGGTTTGCCCACTACCACGCGGTGGCGCCGGTGTACGCTGTCGGCGCGTACCACGTAGAGCTCGTAGGCGGGCAGGTTGACGAGCACGTACTCGGAATCGGGAATGGCTTCCCAGCGCCAGCGTTCCAGGTTGAGCGCCACCTGCTCGTAACGGGTGCGGAAGGCCGCGGCCGAATCGGGCGGCACGGGCCGGCGCAACCACCGGGCCAGGGCCGCCTGCAGCTGGCGGTATTCGCGGTGCGGTGGCTGGCAGGCCAGCACGGCCGCGGCCGCCCCCCCGCCGCCAGGCCCTGGCGCAGCCGTTGGGCGGGCCGAAACGCGCCGCCCCGGCCTTGCTCCAGCGGCGAGGGCACGGCCGGGCGTAGCCGTCCGCGGTGCAGGTCGCGCATGAAGGTGAGCACGGCGTCGCTCAGGGCCACGTCGAAGCGGGCCCGGCAGGCCGCCCGGGCACTGTCGGCGGAAGCACCCGGCGCGGTCAGCGAATCGTGGGTGGCCTGCAGCGCGGCCTGGGCGTAGTGCGTCGGCTGCAGGCCGTAGGCAGAGGCCTGCGCCGGCAGCGCGAGCAGGCCGCGGGCCGCGGGCGTAGGCCCGGCGGCGCGGGTCCAGGCCGGCGTGGAGTCGCGCTGGTAAAATGCCTGAACTTCCGGCAGGTTTTGCCAAGGCTGGCCCGCACCCGCTGAACCGGGGTCGGCTGCTTGGAGCAGGCGGCGAATGCGGCTGCCTACCGGGTCTGCGGGCGTTTGGTGAGCCGCCGCATGCGCCGCCCGCCACTGGGCCCGCGGCCGCTCCGAGCACGGGTGGGGCAGCAGCAGAGCAAGGGTCAGAAAGAACGCGAATGGCCGCACCGCCGGTAGTTTGGTTAGTGTACGCGTACGTGCTGCGTGAGGTGTACGGTCCCGGTTGTCACCTGCAGCAGGTACAGGCCGGGCGGCAGCCCAGCCAGCGGCTGGCGAAACGGCCGCTGACCGGGCTGCCGCGGGAGCGTGGCCGTGCGCACCACGCGGCCGTCGGCCGCGTGCAGCAGCAGCGTGGGCGGCCGCGTCCCGGCTGGCCAGTCGGGTAGGGCTACGTCGATGTATTCCCGGGCCGGGTTTGGATACACCGCCACGGTCGCCGGCCGCCGGGCTGGGGCTGCGGCCAGCACCGGATCGGCCACGGCGGCGAGAAAACCGCCCGAGGACGTTAGGGTCAGCGGGGCGAAGAGGGCCGGGGCTACCGCGACGCCGCACACGTACACGCGGGTCCCCGCCGCGGCCACGCTGCTGGGGTGGTCGACACTGCTGCCGCCCGCCGAAGCGGCCCAGGCAAAGGCCGCCGTGCTACCCGCGTCGGTGAGACGGGTCACGAACACATCGGCGGTGCCCCCCGCGCTAACAAGCGTCGTGCTGCCAAAATCGGCGGCCGCACCGCCCAGGACCCCCGTGAGGTACACGCCGGCCCCGTTGAGAGCTATTCCCCGTACAAATTCGCTGCTGGCGCCACCAGCGCGGTGAGCCCAGGCGAAAGCCGCCGTACTGCCTGCATCGGTGAGCTTGGTCACGAACACTTCGGCCGTGTTGGTCGCGCCGGCGTTGGACAGCGTGGTGCCCCCCAGCACCAGCGAGGCGCTGGTGAAGCTGCCGGCCACGTAAAGGTGGTTGCCGCTGGCGGCTACGGCGGCGGCGACGTCGGAACTGGTACCGCCCAGCCGCTGCACCCAGCCCGGGCTGCCGCCGGTCCCCGCGTCCACGATTTTCGCCACGAAGCTGTCGTCGCTGCCCAAACGCGTGAGGGTGGTGGTGCCCCAAGTCAGGCTCGGACTGGTGAAGGTGCCGACCACGTACACGGCGCTGCTGCCGACGGCCACGTCCAGGCTCTCTTCGTAGTCGGGGCCGCCGAAGGACAGGCCCCAGGCAAAGCGGCCGCTGCTGCCCGCGTCGAGGAGCTTCGCCACGAAGCCGTCGGGGTTGGCCAGCGCGCCGGCGTTGAACAGGCGGCTGGTGCCCAGCAACGTGTACAGCCCGCTGAAATACCCGGTGGCGTACACGTTGCTGCCGCTGACGCTCAGGGCCGTCGCGTAGTCATCCCAGCCGCTGCCGGCGCGCTCGGCCCAGACCACGCTGGCGCTGCTGCCCGCATCCGAGAGCTTGACGACGAATAGGTCGCTGCTGATGGACGGGGCGGGCGCCCCCATTGAGCTGGCGTTGTGCAGGTTTTGGCCGCCAAAGTTGAGGTCGGGGCTGAAAAACTCCCCGTATACATACACGTTGTTGCCGCTCACAACCACATCCGCGGGCCGGTCGGCGTGGGCTCCGACGCCTTGCAAGGCCCAGTCGAAGCGCCCCGCGGCCGCGTTCCACTTCGCCACGAACACGTCCGGAAAGCCGCCGGTACTCGTCAGGGTGGTGTTGCCGAAGCTGGCCGAGCCCTGAAACCAGCCCGTTAGGTACACGTCGCCGAGGGGCCCGGCGGCCGTAGCCGTGACTTGGCCGGGGGTGGGCATGGCCAGCTGCCAGCCGGGGGTGGATGCCTGTGCCACGGCCTCCCGCTGCCAGCCCAGCATCAGCACCCAGACCAGCAGCCGCAGCTGCCACCGGGCACCTGGGCGGAACAAAGAAGCAGCGTACGTCATGGGAAGGAAGGGTTGATTGGCGTTGTTCCGGGTCCCCCGCAAGTGCCAGCGCTGGCTCAGGCCGGCAGCAGGTGGGGCGCCGCGGGCTGCAGCTCGTGGGCGGCGGGCTGCCGGGCCGCCCACGCGTTCAGGTTGTCGACGGTGGTGGTGGCAATGCCCGTCAGGGCTTCCCGCGTCAAAAAGGCTTGGTGGCCGGTTACCAGCACGTTGGGCTCGGCCAGCAGTTCCTCGAGCAGCGCATCCGCGGCCGGCTCCTGGGAGTGGTCCTGAAAAAACAGCCCTTTTTCGTGCTCGTACACGTCGAGGCCCAGGTAGCCCAGCTGCCCGGACCGCAGGGCCGCCAGGGCCGCGCGGGTATCGAGCACGGCCCCGCGGCCGGTGTTGATGAGCATCGCGCCCGGCTTCAGGCCGGCCAGCAGCTCGGCCCCGATGAGGTAGCGCGTGGCGGGCGTGAGCGGGGCGTGCACCGAAATGATGTCGGCCTGGGCGCACAGCTCGGCCAGCGGCACGTAGCGCAGGCCGGTGCGGGCACTCAGCGCCGCGTCGGGCTGCACGTCGTAGCCCAGCAGCCGGCAGCCGAAGCCCCGCAGGATGTCGGCCACTACGCCGCCGATGCGCCCGCAGCCGACGATGCCCACCGTTTTGGCGTGCAGGTCGAAGCCCACCAGCCCGTCGAGCCGGTAATCGCGGCGGCGCAGTTGCTCGTCGGCGCGGCGCAGCTGCCGGTTCAGCGCCAGCATGAGCGTCACGGCGTGTTCGGCAACGGCGTAGGGCGAATACTCGGGTACGTTGGCCACGCGCAGGCCCAGGCGGGCAGCGGCGGCCAGGTCCACGTTGTCGTGGCCGGCGGCGCGCACGGCCACGTAGCGCACGCCCAAAGCCGCCAGCTGCTCCAGCACCGGGGCAGAAGCATCGTCGCTGGTGAAAATGGCCACGGCCTGGCTGTCGGCGGCCTGGGCGGCGGTGGCCGCGGAGAGCGGAGCCGTTACCAGGCGGAGGGTGTGCTGGCTGTGGGCGGCCGCCTGCAGGTAGGGCAGCTCGAAGGCGTGGGCGCTGAAAACGGTGACGTGCATGGGGCGGAGGGTTAGGAGGCGCGGACATGGGGGCGCAGCGCCTCCATCCGGGCCAGGATGTCGTTCATCATGTCTACCTGAATGCGCTGGATTTCGAGCATGTCCTGCTGCTGGTGCAGCAGCAAGTGGTCGAGCTTTTCGTGCAGCATGCGAATTTCCAGCTCGGCCTTCAGGTTGATCATGTAATCTTTCTTGGCGCGCTGCCGGTCCTTTTCCTCCTGCCGGTTCTGGCTCATCATGATGACGGGTGCTTGCAGCGCGGCCAGGCAGGAGAGTAGCAGGTTCAGCAGGATAAACGGGTAGGGGTCGAAGCCGCGGTTGCGCAGCACCCAGGCGTTCAGCCCGATCCAAGTGAGCAGCACCCCGAAAAACGACAGGATAAAGGGCCAGCTGCCGCCAAAATCGGCGATGCGGTCGGCCAGGCGCTGGCCCAGGGTGAGCGGGTCCGCGTCGTCTTCGAGCTTGTCGGTCAGGGTGCTGCGGGCCTGCAGGTGGTCGAGCACGGTTTGCTCCAGCTCCGTCAGGTCGCCGACCTCGCGCAGCAGGTAGTTCTGCAGGTACTGGCGGCGGAAGTGGTTCAGCTCGCTCACGGCCAGCGCGTCGTCGGGCCCGAACTGCGGGTGTTGCTGCTGCACCAGGGCCAGCAGGGTGGCGCGCAGGCTGCGGCCGCTCACCCGTTCGCTCAGCGGAAACTCGCGGCCGGAGCAGGCGCTGACAAACGTGGAGGGCGCGGGGTGAGCGGCGGCGGAGTGGCGCACGGGAAAAGCAGCAGCGGCTTAGAGGCCGGTGAACAGCACGTCGGATTCCAGGTATTCGGGCACCACCACGTTGTGCCAGCCGCGCTCGGTGCGCAGCGTCTGGGCCAGGCTGGCGGCCGCGGCCGGCTCGCCGTGCACCACAAAGGTGCGCTTGGGGGCCCGCTCGAAACCCCGCAGCCAGCGCAGCAGCTCCCCGCGGTCGGCGTGGGCCGAAAAGCCGTCGAGCTCGGCCACGTGGCAGTGCACCGGCACCCAGTCGCCGAACATCTTGATTTGTTTCTGCCCCTCCTGCAGGCTGCGGCCGCGCGTGCCCTCGGCCTGGTAGCCCACCAGCAGCAGGGTGTCTTGGGCGCGGGGCAGGCGGTGGTGCAGGTGGTGCACGATGCGCCCGCCGGTGCACATGCCGCTGGCCGATAGGATGATGGCCGGCCCCGGCAGCCGGTTCAGGGCCTTGGACTGCTGCTGGTCGGTGACGAAGGTGAGCCCGTCGAAGTCGAAGGGACTTCCCAAGCCGAGGCGGTGGGCGGCCGGGTGGTGGCGAAACAGGTGGGTCACGCGCACGCCCATCGGGCTGTCGACGTACACCGGCACCGCCGGCACGCGGCCCTCGCGGCGCAGCTGGCGCAGGTAGTGCAGCAGCGTTTGGGTGCGGCCCACCGCAAAGGCCGCGATGAGCAGCACGCCCCCGCGCCCCACGGCCTCGTTGACTACCCGGGCCAGCTCGGCGGCGGGGTCCTGCAGGCGCGTCTGCCGGTCGCCGTACGTAGATTCAACCACCAGCACATCGGCCTCCGCCACCGGCGTCGGGTCGAAGAGCACCGGGTTGTCGTAGCGGCCCAGGTCGCCGGAAAACACGAGTTTCTTGGCTTGGGTAGCGCCCTGCACCGTCATTTCCACCAGGGCCGAGCCCAGGATGTGGCCCGCGTCGCGGAACGTGACGCGCACGCGCTCGGCCACGTCCACCGGCTGGTTGTAGGGCACCGCGCGCAGCAGCGGCAGCACCCGCTCGGCGTCGGCCACGGTGTAGAGCGGAGTGGCCGGATGGTGCCTGGAGTAGCCTTCCTCGTTGGCGAAGGCGGCTTCCTCCTCCTGCAGCCGGGCCGAGTCGAGCAGCAGGATGGCGAGCAAATCGGCCGTGGCCGCCGTGCAGTAGATGGGGCCGCCGAAACCGTCGCGCACCAGCTTGGGCAGGTACCCGCTGTGGTCGATATGGGCGTGGGTGAGCACCACGGCGGCCAGGTCGGCGGGTTCCAGCGGCAGTTCCTCGCGGTTGCGGAGGCGCAGCTCCTTCAGGCCCTGAAACAGCCCGCAGTCGACGAGCAACTGCTGCCGGCGCGGGCCGCTGCTCAGCGTGAGGGCGTACTTCGAGCCCGTCACGCAGCCGGCGGCGCCCAGAAAGGTCAGGTGCACGTCCAGCGGCAGCCGCTCGGCCAGGGCCTGCTGCGCCGCGTCGGCATCGGCGGCCGGTCGGCGCGGCGCGGCGGGGGCCGCCGTGGCCGTGAGCGGCCGGGAAAGCCAGGCGTGGGGCGGGGGAGTGCAGTAGCGGGCGGGCGTTGGCATAGCGAAAAAGCAAGCGGGCGTGAGGCGAAACGAAGCCGGCGCGGCAGGCCTCGCGGGCCGGTCGCGCTTTCCATGGGGCAAGTATACCGGGCCGAGCAGGCCCAAAACATGATATATGTCACTGCCGGCGAAGACCGTCGACGTCTTTTTTCGCCGAGGCCTTGCTTACCTTACACGGGCAGTGCCCACACGCCTCCTGCTGTCGCCCATGCCTCTGTCCTTGCTGGTTCTCACCGATTTCTTCCGCGCGGCCGACCGCGCCCTGGATTATGCCACCAACCTGGCCGTGCCCCTGCACGCGCGGCTGGTGCTCATGCACGTGCGCGAGCAGGCCGGCCACGAAACCCCGTCGCTAACCAACCTGAGCCCCGAAGCGCTGACCCTGGCCCTGAATTGCCTCACGCGCGAGTTGCCCGTGCCGGTGGTGGCGGAGGTCGGTTACGGCCCGCTGCCGGCCGTCGTGCCCGACGCGCTGCGCCGCCACCACCCGGCCCTGCTCGTGCTCGGCCGCACCGCCGAGGCCAAGCCCGATGACGAGCCCGTGACGGACACGGCCGCGCTGCTGCTGCGCACGGCGCCTTACCCCATGCTGGTGGTGCCGGCAAACGTGGCCCGGCCTACACGCCCGCGGCGCATCCTGCTGGCCGTCGACGGAGAGCCGTTTTCCCTGGGGGAGCACGCCGGTACGGCCCGGCACCTGCTCAGCGCCCTGCAAGCCGAAATAACGTTGCTGCACAGCTCGCCCGTCACCCACTCCCCGTCGGCGTTGGCGTCCATCGAAGATTCGGTACTGCGCACGGGCCTGGCCATCGACCTGCCGGGCGTGCGCACCCGCTGCGTGGTGGCCGCCGATCCGGTAGCGGCCATCCTGGAAGCGGCCCAGCCGGCTGATTTCGACGCGGTGGCCGTCGTGGCCCGCGGCCGCAGCTTCTGCGGGCGGCTGTTTCACCGCAGCGTCACGGCCCAGGTGCTGCTCGAAAGCCCGCTGCCGGTGCTGGTGCTGCCCGCCGCCGGCTGAGGCTGGAAGCCGCCCTGGCGCGGGCTACTCCAGCTTCGCCACGGGCGTCGGGCTTTGCATCAGGCCCGCGGGCACGGTCTGCCGGGCCGCCAGGTGCTGCAGCCGGCGCCCGTCCTTGCCGTCGGTGCGGTCGGCGGCAAGCACGATCTGCCCGTAGCGGCGGTAATCGGTCCACTGCCGGCGAAACGACGGGGCCGGGTCGCTGGCCTTGCGAAAAAACGCCCACTCTTCCACCAGCCCGGTCTTGGGGTTCACCAGGATTTCGTAGCGGTTCTCGGGCGTCACACCCACCTTCTCGAAGGTGAGCTGCAGCACCTGCGCCGGCGCGCCGATCTGCGTTTGGGCCGGGCCCTTGTAGGTCAGCGTCACGCCGGAATCCTTGAGCTTAAAGGGCATGATCAGCCACCAGGAGTTGTTGGCCCACACGGCGTACATGCTGGTGAGCAGCTTCTGGCCTTCCTCGGTCGCGCTGATGTCCTGCCCGGCCTTGTAGGCCTTGCCGGTGCGCGTGTTCAGGTTGTAGTTGACCGACAGGTCGCCCTTCTGCCAATGAAAGTCGCCCGTGTGCTTGTCCCACACCTGGTACTGTTCGCCGAAGAATTCCCAGGCCAGAAAGCGCGTCTGCTGCCAGTTCTGGTAGCCACCCATGGCCTGCATCACGGTGTCGGCCAGGCCGATGGCGCGGGCATCGGAGCCGGCGGCGTTGAAGCCCGGTCCGGCGGGGTAGGAGGCCACGGCGGCGCGGCGCGCGGGCTGCTGCGCCCAGGCCGGCGCGGCCGTCAGCCCCACGGCCAGCAGCGCCAGAAAACCAACATGGTGCGGCAGCCGCACGGCACGGAAAGGGAAGGGGAGCATGGCATAAAGGAAATGAAGTGAGGCGGAGGGCCCTAACCTACGCAGGCGGCGGGCTAAAGCCGCGCGAGCCGCCCGCCGTCGACGCGGATTTCGGCGCCCTGCACGAAGGCTGCCTCGTCGGAGGCCAGAAAGGCCACGGCGGCGGCCACGTCGTCGGGCCGGCCCACATCGGCGGGGTCCAGCGGCTCGGCGCCGCTTTTCACATTGGGATTTTCCCAGAGCATGGGCGTGTCGATGGCGCCGGGCAGCACGGCGTTGATGCGCAAGCCCTTGGCCTTGCCCTCCAGCGCGGCGCTGCGGGTGAGGGAGTTGAGCGCCGCCTTGGCCGCCGCGTAGGGCGCCACCAGCGGACTGGTTACCACCGCGTGGATGCTCGACACGTTGACGATGCTGCCGCCCGGCGGCAGGTGCCGGAAGCCCTGCTTGATAAAGTAAAAAGCCCCGAGCAGGTCCACGTTCAGGGTGCCCAGCCAGTCGGCGCCGCTCAGCTCTTCCAGCGGCTTGAAGTCCATCCGGCCGGCGTTGTTCACGATGACGTCGAGGCGGCCGAAGCGCTGCAGCGTTTCCGCCACGGTGGCCTCTACCTGGGCCTCGTCGGCCACGTCGCACACGCGGGCCCAGGCCTCCGGGGCTCCGGCCTGTCGCGTAGCCGCGGCCGCTTCCTCGAGCTTGTCGGTATCCTGCCCAATGAGCACCACGCGGGCGCCCTCGGTGGCCAGCCGCTGGGCTATGGCCAGCCCAATACCGCCCGATCCGCCCGTGACGATGGCAACTTTATTCTTAAATCTCATGCGGCAGCGAGGAATGCGGCCCAGCCACACCGGCCGGGCCTAAATAAGCACAGGAGCCGGCAGCCCGGCGTCTGCGCAATACTCCATTCCCAGGGCCGGCGTTGCCCGGCCCCGCGCCAGCGGCCGAAATGGTCGCCTGCGCCGCGCAGTTCCGGGCAGCTCAGCCGAAACGCTCGGCCAGCCAGATCAAGATCAGCGCGATGACCAGGACAATGATGACGTATTTCGAGTTGGCCGGGGGAAGCAGGCGGCGCGGACGGCTGGGACGCATGGCAGTAGGCTGGTTTTTCTCGCGTATACGTGTGCCACGCGCACAGTTATGCGGCCAGCCGGACGGCTGCCTGCGCCAGCTCCGCCGTATGCGGGAAGCACCGGCCGGCGGGTGCGCCGCCGATTCCTTAATTTTCCGGCTTCATATGCAGGTAAGTGCTCTTTCTTTGAGAACCGTCGACGTGACGCGCTACGTCACCCCGCTGCGCGAAGGCGGTTCGCTGCCGGCCCTCGTGGAGGCCGACGACGGCTTTTTGTACGTGGTGAAGTTCCGCGGCGCGGGCCAGGGCCCCAAGGCGCTGGTGGCCGAGCTGATCGTGGGCGAGCTGGCCCGGGTGCTCGGCCTGCGCGTGCCCGAGCTGGTGTTCATCGGCCTGGACGAGGCCTTCGGGCGCACCGAGCCGGACGAGGAAATCCAGGACCTGCTGCGCGCCAGCACCGGCCTGAACCTGGCGCTGCACTTCCTGGCCGGCGCCAGCACCTACGACCCGCTGGTGGCCCCCGTGGCGCCGCGCCTGGCCTCGCAGGTAGTCTGGCTCGACGCGCTGACCCTGAACGTGGACCGCACCGTGCGCAACACCAACCTGCTGCTGTGGCACCGCGAGCTGTGGCTCATCGACCACGGGGCGGCGCTGTACGTGCACCACAGCGGCCCGGGCTGGGCCGAGCCGCGGCGGCGGGTGTTTCCGCAGATCAAGGACCACGTGCTGCTGCCCCGCGCCACCGAGCTGGCCACCGTCGACGCCGAAAGCCGCGCCCGCCTCACGCCCGAGGTGCTGCGCGCCATCGTGGCCCTGGTGCCCGACGAGTGGCTGCTGGAGCCCGATAAATCGGCCGAGGAGCAGCGCGCCGCCTACGTCCAATTCCTGGAAGACCGCCTCCGGGCATCAGAAACCTTTGTGGAGGAAGCCGAGCATGCCCGACAAGCACTTATTTGAGTACGCCGTTCTGCGCGTGGTGCCGCGCGTGGAGCGCGAGGAGTTTCTGAACGTGGGCGTGGTGCTCTACTGCCGCGCGCAGGGCTTTCTGCAGTGTCGTTTCCAGCTCTCGGAGGCCCGGCTGCGGGCCTTTGCCGGCGCCGCGCTGGACCTGGAAGAGTTGGCGCTGCGCCTGCGGGCCTTCGAGCAGATCTGCCGCGGCCGGCCCGAGGGCGGCGCCATCGGCCGGCTAGGCGCCGCCGAGCGGTTTCGCTGGCTTACCGCCCAGCGCAGCACCGTGCTGCAGACTTCGCCCGTGCACCCCGGCCTCTGCGCCGATGCCGCCGCCGCCCTCGACCGCCTGCACGTGCAGCTGGTGCTGTAGCGCCTGCCAGTTCAGCCCCGGCAGAATGGTGACTGCCCCCAGGACCCGGCCGCCAATAGCAGGTGGCCGGGTCCTGGGGGCAGTTCAGGAAAGCGCCTGGGGCTGCGGAGGCGTGCCGCCCGAGCCGGCGGGGCGCGAACGGTCCTGCGGCAGGGGCACAAACTCGGCGTTGTCGTTGGGGGGCAGCGCGATGCGACCGGCCTCCCAGTCGGCCTTGGCCTGCTCGATTCGCTCGCGGCGCGAGGACACGAAGTTCCACCAGATAAACCGCTCGCCTAGCGGCTCGCCCCCCAGCAGCATCAGCGTGCTCGGCTCCAGGGCCAGCAGCACCGGGTCGAGGCCGGGCGTGAACACCAGCAGCTGCCCGGCCGTGTAGCGGTGGCCGCCGACTTCCACGCGGCCCTTGGCCACGTAAGCGCCCCGCTCCTGGTGGCCCCGCGGCAGCCCAAAGCGCGCCCCGGGTTGCAGCACCACGTGCAGGTAAAACAGCGGCGAGTGGGTTTTGACGTCGTTGCGCAGCCCGAAGGCGTCGCCGGCAATCAGGCGCATCCACACGCCGTGGTCGGTGAAGACGGGCAGCTCGTGGGGCTGGTAGTTGGTAAAGGCAGGGGCGCTTTCCTCGTCGGCCTCGGGCAGCGCCACCCAGGTCTGGATCATTTCCAGCGCGCCGCCCACCAGCGCCGCCGGGTCCTCGAACCGCTCGGAGTGCGCAATGCCGCGGCCGGCGGTCATCCAGTTCACCTCGCCTGGCCGGATGATCTGCTCCACGCCCAGGCTGTCGCGGTGCGTAACCTGCCCGCCAAACAAGTAGCTGACCGTCGACAGCCCGATGTGGGGGTGGGGGAGCACGTCCATGGCGGGCACCTGCTCGGCGGTGAGCGAAACCGGGCCGGCGTGGTCCATGAAAATGAACGGCCCGACCATGCGCCGCTGGCGAAACGGCAAAATGCGCCGCACATCAAAACCGGGCGCCAGGGCCGCCTGGCGCGCGTCGATAACCAAGTCCAGCATTGAGCTACGAGAAAGTAAGTGAGGGGCTGCCGCAGGGCGCCGGCCCGATAACGCGAAGAACGCAAAGCTTCGGATACCACAGGGCTGCGGCCCGGTTTCCGGGCCGGGCAGTCCTGCTTTACCTCACGGGCGCTAGGCCGGCAAGCGGTGCCCACGCCCAGGCCCAGCAGCCGCTCAGATGCCCAGCGAGAAGACGCCGCCGCGGCCCTTCAGCGAAGACTGCCGGATGACCAGGTCGCCGGTGACCACGAAGGTGCGGGGCTGAAACCGCTCCTTCTGTTCCACCTGTTCCAGAAACAGCCGCGCCGCCTGCTGGCCCAGGCGGTAGGGGTGCAGGTTGACGGTGGTCAGGCCCGGCTCCACCATGGCCGCCAGGAACTCGTCGCCGTAGCCGACCACGGCAATGTCGTCGGGCACGCGCAGGCCGCGCTGCTTCAGGGCCATGATGATGTCGAAGGCGTTGCGGTAGTTGATGGCAAAAATGGCGTCGGGCGGCTCGGGCAGGGCCAGCCACTGGTCGAGGGCAGCCAGCGCTGCTTCGGGCTGGAAGTTGCTGTGCACCTGCAGCGCCTCGTCGATGGGCAGCTTGTAGTGGTGCAGCGCGTTGAGGTAGCCGCCCAGGCGCTGCCGGCTGATCAGCAACGACTCGGGGCCGGCCAGGATGGCAATGCGGCGGCAGCCCTCCTGAATCAGGTGTTCGGTGACGGCGAAGGCGCCGCCCCAGTCGTCGAGCACCACCTGGGCGCTGTTCACCTCGTCGCACACGCGGTCGAAGTGCACGATGGGCACGCCCTTGCTGGCGTGCTGCTTGACGTGGTCGAAGTTTTCCGTGTCGCGGGAGTGGCAGATCAGCAGCCCGTCGACGCGCGAGGCCACCAGGGCCTGCACGTTGCTGACTTCCATCTCGTAGGACTCCTTCGACTGGCAAATCATCACGCGGTAGCCCGCCTCGGCCGCTACCTGCTGAATGCCGCTCACGCAGGTGGCAAAAAACGGCCGCTCGATGTCGGGAATCACCACGCCGATGGTGTGCGTGGCGCTGCTTTTTAGGCTCTGGGCCAGCAGGTTGGGCTGGTAGTCGAGCTGCCGGGCCACTTCCAGAATGGCCGAGCGCGTGTTGGTGTTGATGTCGGTGTGGCCGTTGAGCGCGCGCGACACCGTGGACGGGGCCACGCCGAGCACCTTGGCCACGTCGCTGATGGTGGTCTGGTGGCGGCGCCGCTCGGGCACGCGCGGCACCTGCTGGTCGATAAAGTGGTAGTCGCAGAGCTTACAGAAAAACCGCTGACGGCCGCGGATAAAGCCGGCGCGCTGCACTCCATCGGGGGAGTTGCACTTGCTGCACTTCATCATAAGGGGTAGGAATGGGAATGGGATTTTTCAAAAATCCGGTGGGCAGAAGGAGCGAGCAGGCTTGCGGGAAGCCTTTCATTATTTGAAGATAATCTGAGGAAAAAAAATTATCCCATCCGCAACTAAAGATACCTATCGAAACCGTTTGCGGAAACGGTTTCGGTATTTTTATTTCGAAATCAGCGTGTATGAGCGGTTTAATCACTGGATTTTCCGAAAAACGTTCGCCTATCTTCGAACAGAAGTCAGCACTCACCCACCCCCGCAACGCTTCCCGTTGAGTTGCGGTAGTAAGATGGGTAGGTGGCTAGGTAATTGTATTTTTTCAAAGCACGCGTATGCTTCCCACCATGCGCTGGTTCGGTCCGTCCGATCCGGTTTCCCTATTTGCGCTGCGCCAGGCTGGCTGCACGGGGGTCGTCACGGCTCTGCACCAGATTCCGGTAGGAGAGGTGTGGCCGGTGGAAGCCATCCAGGCCCGGCAGCAGCTCATCGAGGCTGACAATAGTGAGTACTCACCGCTGCACTGGCTGGTAGTGGAAAGCCTGCCGGTGCACGAAGCCATCAAGAAAGGCTTGCCCGCCCGCGAGCAGTACATCCGGCACTACCAGCAAAGCCTGCGCCACCTGGCGGCCTGCGGCATCCGCACGGTGTGCTACAACTTCATGCCGGTGCTCGACTGGTCGCGCACCAACCTGAGCTTCGAGATGCCCGACGGCTCGCGCGCCCTGCGCTTCGTGTGGCAGGACTTCGCCGTGTTCGACCTGTGCATCCTGCGCCGGCCCGGCGCCGCGGCCGATTACGAGCCGCAGGTCATTGCCGCGGCCCGCGACCAGTACGCCCGCATGAGCGACGCGGAGCGCCAGCAACTCACCAACACGGTGCTGCTGGGCCTGCCCGGCTCGGAGGAAGCGTTTGAGCTGGCGGGCTTTCAGCAGCTGCTCGACCAGTACGCCGCCATCGACGCCGACGCGCTGCGCCAGAACCTGCACTACTTCATTCAGCAGGTGGGGCCGGTGGCCGCCGAAGTGGGCGTAAACCTTTGCATTCACCCCGACGACCCGCCCTACCCGCTGCTGGGCCTGCCCCGCGTGGTGAGCACCGAAGCCGACCTGACGGCCCTGATGGCCGCTTACGACCACCCCAGCAACGGCATCACCTACTGCACCGGCTCCTTGGGCGTGCGCCCCGACAACGACCTGCCGGGCATTGTGCGCCGGCTGGGGCACCGCATCCACTTTGTGCATTTGCGCGCCACCAAGCGCGAGCAGAACCCGCGCAACTTCCACGAGGCCGACCACCTCGCCGGCGACGTGGACATGTACGCCGTGGTGCGCGAGCTGGTGCTGCAGGAGCAGCGCCGCCACCGCAAGGGCTTCGGGCAGCCCCAACTGCCCATGCGCCCCGACCACGGCCACCAGATGCTCGACGACCTGCAAAAGAAAGCCTACCCCGGCTACTCCGCCATCGGGCGCCTGCGCGGCCTGGCCGAGCTGCGCGGCCTGGAGCTGGGCATCCGCCGCTCCCTCGACATCGACGCGGCGCCCACCGCGCCGGCCGATGCGGCCGTGGCCGCCCACGCCGCGGCCCGGCTGCTGAACTAAGCTCCCCCGAACTGTTGCGCCCGCGCCGCTGCGCGGAACTCCCGCCGGCCTGGTGCCGGCGCCCTGCCTCCGCTTTCCCTCCCCGCATTCCCACACCCTTATGTTCCTGCGTACCAGCCTGCTCTTGCTGTGCCTATTCGTCAGCGCCGCCACCCGCGGCGTGGCCGACGACGGCTACCGGCTGTGGCTGAAGTACGACCTGATTCAGGAGGCCGGGCAACGCAAGCAATACCAGCAGGCGGCGCAGTTTATCAGCGCCGCGGGGCAGTCGGCCACGCTAAAGGTGGCGGCCGAAGAGCTGCAAACCGGCCTGAGCGGCCTGCTGGGCCGGGCAGTGCCCGTGCTGGCCGACGCCAAAGGCAAAAAGGGCGGCATCATCCTGAAAGTAGACGCCGCCGCGGCCGACAACGCCGGGCTGGGGGAGGAGGGCTACCGCATCTACTCCGAGAAAAACAACCTCGTCATCACCGGCCGCCGCGACGTGGCCGTGCTCTACGGCGCCTTTGCCCTGCTGCGGCAGGTGCAGACGCGGCAGCCGCTCGACGGGCTGAAAATCAGCAGCGTGCCGAAGATTCAGCGCCGCCTGCTCAACCACTGGGACAACCCCAACGGCACGGTGGAGCGCGGCTACGCGGGCTCTTCCATCTGGAAGTGGTACGAGCTGCCGGAGGTGGTGGACCCGCGCTACCGCGACTACGCCCGCGCCAATGCCTCGGTGGGCATCAACGGGGCCGTGCTCAACAACGTCAACGCTTCGCCGCGCCTGCTCACGGCCGAGTACCTGCACAAAGTAGCCGCCGTGGCCGGCGTGCTGCGGCCTTACGGCATCCGGGTGTATTTGTCGGTGTTCTGGGCCGCGCCCAAGGTCATCGGCGGGCTGCCCACTTCCGATCCGCTCGACCCCAAGGTGCAGCAGTGGTGGAAGGCCAAAACCGACGAGATTTACCGGATCATCCCCGACTTCGGCGGCTTCCTGGTGAAGGCCAACTCGGAAGGGGAGCCGGGCCCGCAGGACTACGGCCGCAACCACGCCGACGGCGCCAACATGCTGGCCTCCGCCCTGCAGGGCCACGACGGGCTGGTGATGTGGCGGGCCTTCGTGTACAAAGCCGATCCGAAAGGCGACCGGTTCAAGGCGGCCTCGGAGGAGTTTCTGCCCCTGGACGGCAAGTTTGCGCCGAAAGTGCTGGTGCAGGTCAAGAACGGGCCGATTGACTTTCAGGCCCGCGAGCCGTTTCACCCGCTGTTCGGCAGCATGCCGCGCACCCCGCTGATGCTGGAGGTGCAGCTCACGCAGGAGTACCTGGGCTTTGCTACCCACGCCGTGTACCTGGCCCCGCTCATCAAGGAGTGCCTCGACGCGGACACCTACGCCAAGGGCCAGGGCTCGACGGTGGCCCGCGTGGTCGACGGCTCGGTGGACCGGCACGCGGTAAGCGGCATGGCGGGCGTGGCCAACATCGGCGCCGACCGCAACTGGACCGGCCACCCCGTCGGGCAGGCCAACTGGTACGCCTACGGCCGCCTGGCCTGGGACCACACGCTTGACTCCAAGGCCATTGCCGAGGAATGGGCCCGGCAGACGCTGACCGCTGAGCCCGCCGCCGTGCAGACCATTGCCGGCCTGCTGCAGCAGACGCGCAGCATCTACGTGCGCTACACCACGCCGCTGGGCCTGCACCACATCATGGGCGAAAGCATCCATTACGGCCCGCAGCCCTGGCTGGAGCGCAGCGCCCGCCCCGACTGGACGTCCATCTACTACCACCGCGCCGACTCCGTGGGCCTGGGCTTCGACCGCACGGCCCGGGGAAGCAACGCGCTGGCCTTGTACAAGCCCGAAGTGCAACAATTGTGGGGCAATGCGCAAACGATTGCGCCGGACTACCTGCTGTGGTTTCATCACGTGCCCTGGCGCCAGCGGCTGAGCACCGGCCGCACCCTTTGGGACGAGCTGTGCACCCGCTACTACACCGGCGCCGACTCGGTGCGGTGGCTACAGCAACAGTGGGCGCAGGTGCAGCCGCAGGTAGATGCCGCCCTGCACGCCGACGTGGCCGCCCGCCTGCAGACCCAGCACAAGGAAGCCCTCTGGTGGCGCGACGCGTGCGTGCTCTACTTCCAGACCTGGGCGCGGCGGCCCATTCCGGCGCCGTTTGCCCCGCCCGCCCGCAGCCTGGCCGACGTCAAGCGCCTCGTGGAGCTCTACCAGCTGCGCTAACCTCCTTCCCGGAATTCATCACCCTTTACCGCTTACGCATGGAGAACTTTGTTGAACTCATCAGCCCGAACGGACGGCCCGAGCAGGAAGGCCCGCGACCGGCCGGCCACCCGACGCACCAGCAGGTGTTTTCGCTGGAAGGCCGGCTGGCGCTGGTGACCGGGGGCGGCAGCGGCATCGGGCTGGAAATAGCGCGGTGCATGGTGCAGGCCGGCGCAACGGTGGTCATCACCGGCCGCCGGGAGGCCGTGCTCCTGGACGCCAAAAAAGCCCTGGGCGAACGGGCAGAATACCTCGTCAACGACATCTGCGACCTGCCTTCCCTCGACGGGTTGGTGGCGCACATCGAGGCCACGTACGGACCCATCGACGTGCTGGTGAACAACGCCGGCATCAACATGAAAAAGCCCGCGCTGCAGGTCACCGACGAGGAATTCACGCGCATCATCCACACCAACCTGAACGCGGTGTTTTCGCTGACGCGGGCCTGCGCCCAGCGCATGGTGGCGCGGCGCCGCGGCGTCATCCTCATGATTTCTTCGATGGCGGCCTACTACGGCATCGACCGCGTGGTGGCCTACGCGGCCTCGAAGTCGGCCGTGGAGGGCATGGTGAAGGTGCTGGCCTCGGAGTTTTCGGGCGACAACGTGCGCGTCAACGCCATTGCGCCGGGCTTCATCGAAACGGAGATGAGCCGCACGGCCATGAACTCCGACCCGGACCGCAAAAGCCGCGCCTTGCGCCGCACGCCCATGGGCTCCTTCGGCAAGCCCGAGGACATCGGCCACGCGGCCGTGTTCCTCTCCTCCGACGCGGCCCGCTACATCACCGGCGTCTCGCTGCCCGTCGACGGCGGCAACTCCATCGGCTTCTAGCGCGCTGCGGCCGCCCAAGCCCAAACCGATCTACCTTTCCACAATTCCCACTCTCACTTCCATGTCTACACCTTTACGCAGAACGGCGCTGCTGCTAAGCTGGCCGCTGCTTTCGGCGGCCGCCTTGCCGCTGACCCTGGCCGTGGCGCCGCAGAGCGCCCAGGCCCAAACGACTCAAAACGTGTCGGGGCGCGTGACGGCGGCCGACGGCTCGGGGCTGCCCGGCGTGAGCGTGGTGGTGGCCGGCACCTCGCAGGGCACCACCACCAACTCCGAAGGCGTCTACAACCTGCAGGGCGTACCGGGCGGGGCCACGCTCACCTACTCTTTCGTGGGCTACGCCTCGCAGCGCGTGGCGGTAGGGGGCCGCAGCACCGTCGACGTGCGGCTGCTGGAGGACGTGCAGAACATCAACGAAGTGGTGGTGGTGGGCTACGGTACGCAGCGGAAAAGCCAGGTGACGGGGGCTATTTCCTCGGTGGACGAAAAGGCGCTGCGCGACGTGCCGGTGGCCAACATCGGGCAGGCCCTGCAGGGCCGCGCGGCGGGCGTGAACATCTCCAGCGCCAGCTCTTCGCCGGGCCAGAACCCGGTCATCCGCATCCGCGGCAACCGCTCCTTCGCCGGCTCCAACGACCCGCTGCTGGTGGTGGACGGCGTGCCCTACGACGGCAACCTGAACGACCTGAACCCGGACGACATCACCTCGCTGGAGGTGCTCAAGGACGCTTCCTCGACGGCCATTTACGGGGCCCGCGGCGCCAACGGCGTCATCCTGATTACGACCAAGCGCGGCAAGGCGGGCGCCCCGCGCGCCACCTACAACGCCTATTACGGCACGAAGCGCGCGTACGGCCTCTTCGACCTGCAAGACGGGCAGGAGTACTACAACTTCCGCCGGCAGGCCTACCTGGCCAACGGCATTGCCAACCCGGACAACACGCCGGGCTTCCTGAACCAGAGCGAGCGGGAGAACCTGGCCGCCGGCCGCACCACCGACTACCAGGACCTGCTGTTCCAGAACGGCCACATCCAGAACCACTCGCTGGGGGTGTCGGGCGGCACGGAGCAGACGCAGTACTCGGCCTCGCTCGGCTACTACGACGAAACCGGCATCGTGCCGGTGCAGCGCCTGCAGCGCTACTCGCTGCGCGCCACCTTGGACCAGCAGATCGGCAAGCGCGTCAAGATCGGCCTGAACACGCTCAACAGCTACACCGACCAGGACGACCCGACGCTGAACATCATCAACGGCATCCTGACGGGCAGCCCGCTGGCCTCGCCCTACGACGCGAACGGCATTCCGCTGCTTTTTCCGAACGATGACACGGCCCTGGGCAACCCGCTGGCCTTCTACACTCCCGACGCGCACCTGGACAAGCGCCGCCGCCTGCGCACGTTCAACAGCCTGTACGGGCAGGTTAACATCCTGAAAGGGCTGGACTACCGCCTCAACATCGGCCTGGACGGGCGCTCGGAGAACAACGACTCGTACTTCGCCTCGCAGACCCCGGCCCGCGGCGGCGGACAGAACGCGGCCTCCCGCTCGCAGAACCTGGCCTTCAACCTGCTGGCCGAAAACATCCTGACTTACAACCGCACCTTCGCCGATAAGCACGACCTGAACCTGACGGCCCTCTACAGCGCCCAGGAATACCGGGCGGAGGGCTTCGGGGCCGGCTCGCAAAACCTGCCCACCAACTACCAGCTCAACAACAACCTCGGCGCGGGCACGCCCACGGCCCCGAACAGCTACCAGAGCCAGTTCGACATCATTTCGTACATGGGCCGCGTCAACTACTCGTTCGACAACCGCTACTCCCTGACCGGTACGGTGCGCGTCGATGGTTCCTCGCGCTTGGCTCCGGGCAACAAGTACAAGGCTTTTCCCTCGGCGGCCGTGGCCTGGAACCTGGCCAACGAAAGCTTCCTGCGCGACCGGGGCTGGGTTAGCGCCCTGAAGCTGCGCGCCAGCCTGGGCCGGGTGGGCAGCACCGCCGTCAACCCCTACCAGACGCTGGGTTCCCTGCAGTCGGCGCTGGGCAACGGCTACTACAACTCCGGCGGCACGGGCCTGATCGGGGTGGTGCCGGCCACCATTCCGAACCCGAACCTGGGCTGGGAATACACCACCACCACCAACTTCGGCCTGGACTTCGGCTTCTTTGACAACCGGGTGGCCGGCTCGGTGGAGGTGTACCAGCAGCGCACCTCCGACCTGCTGCTGCCCGACGCGCTGCCGACCGCCAGCGGCTACAGCGCCTTCACGCGCAACATCGGCCAGACGCAGAACCGCGGCCTGGAAATCAGCCTGACCACGGTGAACGTGCGCACGGCGAGCGGCTTTGAGTGGAGCACCGACTGGAACTTCACGGTGAACCGCGAAAAGGTGCTCGACCTGGGCCTGGGCAACGACGAAAACGGCAACCCCAAGAGCGACATCGGCAACCAGCGCTTCATCGGCCAGCCGCTGTACGTGATTTACGACTACAAGAAAAGCGGCATCTGGCAGACCAACGAAGCCGCCGACGCGGCCCGCTACAATTCCCGAGTCGGCCAGATCAAGATTCAGGACACCAACAACAACGGCACCATCGACCCGGGCGACCGGCAAATCATCGGCTCGCGCCAGCCCAAGTTTGAGGCCGGCATGACCCAGCGCCTGCGCTTCAAGGGCTTCGACCTGACCGCCGTGGGCCTGACGCGCGTGGGGGCCACCATCGTCGATCCGCTGCTGTTCGGCAACTCCTACTTCACCACCTTCGAAGGCCGCCGCAACCAGATCAACCTCGACTACTGGACGCCCCAGAACCCGACCAACGCCTTCCCGCAGCCCCGCCAAGGCAACGGCGACTTCCCGCCCTACAGCCAGACGCTGGCCTACGTGAGCGGCACGTTCATCAAGGTGCGCAGCATCGACCTGGGCTACTCGCTGCCCGCCAGCTGGGCCGAGAAAGTGCGCGTGAGCAACGCCCGCCTCTACGTGCAGGTGCAGAACCCGCTGATCTGGTCGCCGCTGGAATTCTACCAGAAAAACAAAGCCATTGACGTCGACGCGCTGTCCTACTCCACGCGCTTCTCCGCCTCGGGCCCCAGCGGCATTGCCTTCGCCGAGGGCGACCTGAACGGCAACGTGAACAGCACTACTGCCGGCCGCGGCGTGAACTACCCCGCCACCCGCGCCTTTATCGTGGGCCTGAACCTGGGCTTCTAATTCCTCTCCCTCAACTTTCCCGGGGCGCCCGACGCCCGCATTCGACGATGAAAAAAGTATTGTTAACTGGTTCGGCACTGGCGCTGCTCATGGCCGTGGCCGGCTGCGACAAGGACCTGCTGGACGAAAACCCGCGCTCCATCCTGGTGCCCTCGTTCCTGGGCACTCCCGAGGGCGTGCAGGCCGGCCTGACGGGCGTGTACTCGGGCCTGCGCAACGTGTACGGCAACGAAGAAGCCGAATACATGGCCGTGCAGGGCACCGACGAGTGGATGCGCGGCTTTGCCGCCACCCAGGGCTACGAGGACTACAGCCAGGCGCTGCTGAACTCGCAGAACTCGGCCGTGACCAACCAGTGGGCCATCATCTACCGCTACATCAACGGGGCCAACGGCGTGATTCAGTACGCCGGCACCGTGCAAGGGCTGCCCCCGGCCACCATCAGCCAGGTGGTGGGGCAGGCCAAGCTGCTGCGCGCCAATTTCTACTTCATGCTGGTGCAGTACTTCGGCGACGTGCCCCTGATGCTCAGCTTCGTGGACGCGCCTACCAAGGACATCACGCGCGCCCCGAAGGCGGACGTGTACAACGCCATCATCGCGGACCTGACCGACGCGCTCAACAGCCTGCCCGACCGCACCACCGGCTACGCGGCCACCGGCACCGGCCGCGTGACCCGCGCCACGGCCCTGCATCTGCTGGCCAAGGTGCACCTGACGCGCGCCACCTCCACCGCCCGCCAGGGCGACGACTACGCCAAGGCCAAGCAGTACGCGGAGGACCTGATTAACAACCGGGCCCGCTACGGCGTCGACCTGGAAGCCGACGTGGCCGACGTGTTCCGCGAAGGCAACGAAAACGGCAAGGAAGTGCTGATGAACGTGCAGTTCAACACCGACCCCACCTTTACCGGTCAGGACCCGTTCTCGCCCACCGGCGCCAACCAGACGAACTTCTTTTTCCGCAGCCGCTACGACCTGCTGCCCAACATGGCGCGCGACATTCCGAACGGCCGCCCCTACGGCCGCTTCTGCCCCACGCCCTTCCTGCTCGACTCCTATATCCTGCCGGGCGAAACGGGCCGCAGCCTGCGCAGCACCGATACGCGCTACAGCAAGTGGTTTACCACCGTGTACCGCGTGAATTCGACTGGCCCCGGCGCCGCCAACGGCGGCCGCGCCAACGCCGTGCTCGGCGATACCGCCGCTTGGTACACCGGCCGGCCGCTCGCGGCAGCCGAAAAGAGCCGCATTGCGGCCCGCCCCAACGGACCGTTTACCGTCATCGAGCCCGCCGGTTACAGCAACCTGTTCTCGCCGGTGATGAACAAGTTCGACGACGTGACGCGCACGGCCGTGAACAACCCCTCCGACCGTCCGCTGATCGTGTACCGCTTCGCCGAAACCTACCTCATTGCGGCCGAAGCCAACATGTACCTGGGCAACACCGGCCCGGCCGTGAGCCAAATCAACACGCTGCGCGAGCGGGCCGGGGCCGTGGGCCGCAAAACGCAGATGGACATCACCGCTTCGCAGCTCAACATCGACTTCATCCTCGACGAGCGGGCCCGCGAGCTGTGCGGCGAACAGATGCGCTACTTCGACCTGGTGCGTACCAACAAACTGGTGGAGCGCGTGCGCGCCAAGGTGCCCCCGAGCAGCAGCGTGACGACGGCTCCCGCAGGGCCCTACGGCTCCGATGCCGCCCGCAACATCAAGGACTTCCACGTGCTGCGCCCGATTCCGCAAACCGAAATCGACCGCACCGGCGGTAAAATCATTCAGAACCCGGGCTACAACTAAGCGGTAAGCCGGCGGCGGCTTCAACACCGGCGCCGGCTTCGCCGTGCCGTTATCCGCTCTTTTCCACTCTCTAAATCCACCATGAAACTACCCTTGCCGCTGCTCTTTACCGCCGCGGGCCTGCCCTTGCTGATGGCTCCGGCCACTGAGGCCGCCGTGCGCCTGCCCCGCCTCATCGGCGACGGCATGGTGCTGCAACGCGGCGTGCCGGTGCCGGTGTGGGGCTGGGCCGACAAGGGCGAGGCCGTGGCGGTGAGCTTCCAGGGCAAAACCTACCGCGCCACCGCCGGCCCCGATGGCCGCTGGCGCGTGCAGCTGCCCGCCCTCAAAGCCGGCGGCCCTTACGAGATGACGCTCAAGGGGAGCAACCAGCTCACCGTGCGCGACATCCTGGTGGGCGACGTGTGGCTGTGCTCGGGCCAGTCGAACATGGAGCTGCCGATGGCGCGCGTGCGGGACAAGTACCCCGACGTGGTGGCCCAGGCCACCAACCCGCAGATCCGCCAGTTTGACGCGCCCACGCGCTACGCCGTGCGGGGGCCGCAGCGCGACTTGCCGTCGGGGCGCTGGACGGCCGCCGACCCCCGGTCGGTGCTGCAGTTTACGGCCGTGGGCTACTTCTTCGCCCGCGAGCTGTACGCCCGGTACAAGGTGCCCATCGGGCTGATCCGGGCGGCCGTGGGCGGCTCGCCGGCCGAGTCGTGGCTGAGTGCCGACGCGCTGAAGGCTTTTCCGGCCTACCAGCAGCGCGCCACGCAGCTCCAGGACAGCGCCACGCAGGTGGCCGCCGTGCAGCAGCAGGAGCAGGCGGCCAGCAACGCCTGGTACCGCCGCCTGCGCGAGCAGGACCGGGGCTTCGCCAAAGGCCAGGCCCCGTGGACCGCACCCGGCTACGACGCGTCGGGCTGGAAAATCATGAACATTCCGGGCTACTGGGCCGATCAGGGCCTGGGCGCCGTCAACGGGGTGGTGTGGTTTCGCCGGGAAATCGACGTGCCGGCCGCCATGGTGGGGCAGCCCGCCCGGCTGGAGCTGGGCACCATCGTGGATGCCGACTCGGTGTACCTGAACGGGCAGTTCGTGGGCACGACGTCGTACCAGTACCCGCCGCGCAAGTACAACCTGCCGGCCACGGCCCTCAAGCCGGGCAAGAACGTGCTGGTGGTGCGCGTCATCAACAGCGCGGGCCGCGGCGGCTTCACGCCCGACAAAACCTACGAGCTGCAGGCCGCCGGGCAGCGGCTGGATTTGCGCGGGGCCTGGCAGTACCAGCTTGGCACCACGGCCGCGCCGCTGGCCGCGCCCACGTTTTTTCAGTGGCAGCCCGGCGTGCTCTACAACGGCATGGTGGCGCCCATCGCGCCCTACGCCGTAAAGGGCGTCATCTGGTACCAGGGCGAATCGAACGCCTCGCGGCAGCCCCGGGAGTACCTGCCGCTGTTCTCGGCGCTGATTGGCGACTGGCGCCGGGCCTGGCAGCAGCCCCAAATGCCCTTCCTCTACGTGCAGCTGGCCAACTTCATGCAGGCCAAGGACCAGCCCGTGGAAAGTAGCTGGGCCGAGCTGCGCGAGGCCCAGCGCCGCACGCTGAACGCCGTGCCGCACACCGGCATGGCCGTGGCCATCGACGCGGGCGAGTGGAACGACATTCACCCGCTCGATAAGGAAACCGTGGGCCACCGCCTGGCCCTGCAGGCCCAGCGCGAAGCCTACGGCGAAACCAGCGTGGTGGCCTCCGGGCCGCTGTACCAAAGCATGAAAATCACCGGCAACAAGGCCACGCTGTCCTTCCGCAACGTGGGAGGGGGGCTCGTGGCCAAAGGCGACGGAGCGCTGAAGCACTTCGCCGTGGCCGGTCCCGATCAGCAGTGGGTGTGGGCCCAGGCCCGCATCGAAGGCGACAACGTGGTGGTCTGGAGCGAGCAAGTGGCCACGCCCGTGGCCGTGCGCTACGCCTGGGCCGACAATCCGCAGGGCGCCAACCTCTACAACAAGGCGGGGCTGCCGGCCTCGCCCTTTCGCACCGATTCCCAGTAATCCGCCTGGAGGCTCCGCTTGCCGCGGCCGCCTCCGCCAGTATCCGGTCCGTGAGGGGGCCGGCGAGCGGCCGACCCATCCGGGCTACCCGGTTCGGCACACGCGTGGGAACGTGTGCCGGACGCACAGCCGGCGCGTTGGCGCCGGGCCAAGGGGAGTGTGCAGTCGGGCCACCGCTGAGGTGGCCCCGACGGGAGCCCGGATGAGGCCGCTCAACAGCAGGGCCTGAGAGACCCGTGCTGGCAGGCGGCAGCCTTCGCCCGCAGCCGTGGAGCTGCCGGGCGAAGGCTGCCGGCCTTGCCTGCGCGGCCGCCCGCCGCTTACCCCGACGAACTTTTTGCCCGCATCCATGACCACCAAGAGCCTACTGAGCGCTGTCCTGCTGCTGAGCCTCCACGCGGGGGCTCGCGCCCAAGCCCCCCAAACGGCGGCCCCGCTCTACCTCGACCCCCGCCAGCCGCTGAACCTGCGCGTGCAGGACCTGATGGCCAAGCTGACGCTGGAGGAAAAGGCCAGCCAAATGATGGATTACAGCGCGGCCATTCCGCGCCTGAACATACCGACCTACAACTGGTGGAACGAGGCCCTACACGGCGTGGGCCGCTCGGGCGCGGCCACGGTGTTTCCGCAGGCCATTGCCCTCGGCGCCACCTTCGATGAAGACCTGGCCCTGCGCATGTCCTCGGCCATTGCCGACGAGGCCCGCGCCATGTACAACGCGGCCGTGGCCAAAGACTACCGGCTGAAATACGGCGGGCTGTCGTTCTGGACGCCCAACGTGAACATCTTCCGCGACCCGCGCTGGGGCCGCGGGCAGGAAACCTACGGCGAAGACCCGTTCCTGACCTCGCGCATCGGCGTGGCCTTCGTGAAGGGGCTGCAGGGCAACGACCCGCGCTACCTGAAGGTGGCGGCCTGCGCCAAGCACTACGCCGTGCACAGCGGCCCCGAAAAGCTGCGCCACGAGTTCAACGCCGTGGCCTCGCCCCAGGACCTGCGCGAAACCTACCTGCCCGCCTTCCAGGCGCTGGTGCAGGAGGCCGGCGTGGAGGCCGTGATGTGCGCCTACAATGCTACCAACGGCGAGCCGTGCTGCTCCAATAAGTTTCTGCTGCAGGACGTGCTGCGCAAGGAGTGGGGCTTCCGCGGCCACGTGGTGACGGACTGCGGCGCGCTGGAAGACTACTTTTCGGCCTCGGGTCACCACGTAGCCAAAAACGCCGCCGAGGCCTCGGCCATGGCGGTGAAAAGCGGCGTGAGCCTGAACTGCGGCACCGAGTACCGCAACCTGGCCGAGGCCGTCAAGCAGGGCCTCGTCACGGAAGCCCAGGTCGACAGCGCGCTGGCCATTCTGCTGCGCACCCGCTTCAAGCTGGGCCTCTTCGACCCCAAAGGCGCTTCGCCCTACGACAACATTCCGGTCTCGGTGGTCAACAGCGACGCGCACCGCGCGCTGGCCCGCGAGGTGGCGCACAAATCGGTGGTGCTGCTGAAAAACAACGGCGCGCTGCCGCTGCGCAACGACCTGGCCAAGTACTACGTGTGCGGCCCGAACGCGACGAGCGTGGACGCGCTCATCGGCAACTACTACGGCGTGAACCCGCGCATGACCACCATCCTAGAAGGGCTGGTGGGCGCCATCGAGCCGGGCAGCCAGATGCAGTATAAGCCCGGCATCCTGCTGGACCGGCCCAACGTGAACCCCGCCGACTGGACCACGGGCGACGCCAAAAAGTCGGACGCGACCATCGTGGTGCTCGGCATCACCGGGCAGATCGAAGGGGAGGAAGGCGAGTCCATTGCCTCGGCCCACGCCGGCGACCGGCTCGACTACAACCTGCCCCAGAACCAGATTGATTTCCTGCGCAAGCTGCGCCAGGGCAACACCCGGCCCATCGTGGCGGTAATTACCGGCGGCTCGCCCATGAACCTGCAGGAAGTGCACGAGCTGGCCGACGCCGTGCTGCTGGCCTGGTACCCCGGCGAGGAAGGCGGCCACGCGGTGGCCGACATCGTGTTCGGCAAGGTGTCGCCCTCGGGCAAGCTGCCGATAACCTTCCCCAAGTCGCTGGACCAGCTGCCGGCCTACGACGCCTACGGCATGCAGGGCCGTACCTACCGCTACCAGGCCGCCGAGCCCATGTACCCCTTCGGCTACGGCCTGAGCTACGCCACCTTCGCCTACTCGGGCCTGAAGCTGCCCAACAAAGCGGCCAAGAACCGGCCCGTGGAGGTGCAGGCCACCGTGACCAACACCGGCAAGGTGGCGGGCGAGGAAGTGGTGCAGCTGTACCTGACGCACACCGCGCCCAAAGGCAGCCAGACGCCGCTCTACACGCTGAAAAGCTTCCGCCGCGTGCAGCTCGCCCCGGGCGCCAGCCAGACGGTGAAGTTCACGCTCACGCCCCAACAGCTGGCCCGCATCGACGCGCAGGGGCGGGCCGTGGCGCCCGGCGGCCCGGTGACGGTGTCGGTGGGCGGCTCGTTGCCCTCGGCCCGGAGCCAGCAGCTGGGCCTCGGGCCAGCCGCCACGGCCCGGCTGACGGTGCGCTAGCCCGGCCTGGCCACTAAGCAGCAATTCTTCGCGCTTTCCGGTACCTATTTCCAATTACCCGGGCCCTGCGCGGCCTGCCTTTCCCAACCACAACCCATGAAAAACACCTCTACCTTATTTTTAGGCCTGCTGGGGCTGCTCAGCTTCGGCGCCGCGCAGGCGCAGAACGCGCCCGTACTGCAACAGGCCGAGAGCGGCACGCTGGGCGCCGACTGGACCACGCCGCCGGCCCAGGCCGGCGTGCAGTACGTGACCATCACGCCCACGGCCACCATCAACGCCCAAAACCCCGGCACGGCGGCGCGCGTCATCACGTACGCGGTGACGTTTCCCGGCGCCGGCAGCTACGACCTGTACGCCCGCGTGCGGGTGAACAGCGGCGGGGCCAACGACGACAGCTTTTACTACGGTAACGGCTTCGGCACGAAGCTGCCGGCCGACGACACGAACTGGATTACCGTCAACCAGCTCAACGCGGTGGGCTACGCCAGCGGCAGCGGCAACGTGGCCGTGGAGGGCGCCGGCGGGGCTGGCACAGGTGTGTGGAAGTGGATCAACCTCTCGAAGTTCAACGGCGGCGAGCCGCCCATCAGCTTCACCGTAGCTGCCGGTGCCCTTACCCAGACCTTCCAGATCGGAGCGCGCGAAGACGGCCTCGACATCGACAAGCTGGTGTTTGGCCAGACCGGGCTCTACTTCACGCCCGCCCAGCTCGACAACAACCAGCAGGGCACCAGCACCCCGCCCGTCACGTTTACGCCCGCCGGCCCGCCCATGGCGCAGGGCAAGCCCAAGTTCCTGGGCGGCGTGTACAGCACCCCGCAGAAACCGTTCTTCAACCGCTACTTCAACCAGGTGACGCCCGAAAACGCGGGCAAGTGGGGCTCGGTGGAAGCCACCCGGAACCAGATGAACTGGGCCGAGCTGGACTCGGCCTACAACCTGGCGCGCCGCAACGGCTTCCCCTTCAAGATGCACACGCTGATCTGGGCCCAGCAGCAGCCAATCTGGATTGAGACGCTGTCGGACGCCGAGCAGCTGACCGAAATCCGGGAGTGGTTTCAGGCCGTGGCCCAACGCTACCCCAACATCGACCAGATTGAGGTGGTAAACGAGGCCCTGAACGATTTGCCCCTGAACGGCTCGACCGGCAACAACGGCCCGAACACTCCCGGCAGCGGGGCCGGCAACTACTACAACGCCCTCGGCGGGGCCGGTACTACGGGCTGGGACTGGGTCATTACCTCGTTCCAACTGGCGCGGCAATACTTCCCCAACGCCCAGCTGCTCATCAACGACTACGGCGTCATCACCAACAACACCAACGCCCAGCGCTACCTCACGCTGGTGAACCTGCTGACGGCCCGCAATCTGGTCGACGGCGTCGGGATTCAGGGCCACGCCTTCGAGACGCGGGGTATTCCGGCCACCACGCTGGCGGCCAACCTCACGACGCTGGCCTCGGCCGGTAAGCCCTTGTACATCACCGAGCTGGATATCGACGGCGTGAACAGCTCCAACCAGCTCGACGACGCGGTGCAGCTAGCCGAGTACCAGCGCGTGTTTCCCGCGCTGTGGGAGCACCCAGCCGTGCGCGGCATCACGCTCTGGGGCTACCGCCCCGGCCACTGGCGTACCACCCAGGGCGCGTACCTGGCCAACGCCGACAACACCGAGCGCGCGGCCCTGGTGTGGCTGCAGAACTACGTGCGCAGCACCGTGCTGGCCGCCAAAGACCTGCGCCACACGGCCATTCGGATGTACCCGAACCCGGCCGCCGACGGCCGCGTGACCTTCACCGGCACCGCCGACATCACCCGCCTGTGCATCACCGATCTGCAGGGCCGCGTGGTGCATGAGCAGGCGCTGCGGCAGCAGCCCACCGTGGCCCTGCAGCTGCGGCTGCCCGCCGGGCTGTACGCCGTGCAGCTCACCGACCGCGACGGCAGCCTGGTAACCAGCAAGCTGCTGGTCGAATAACGCCTTTCCGCAACGGCCCCGGCCGGCTGGCTGGCCGGAGCCGTTGCCCTTTTCCTTACCCCTTTTTCCTTTTACCCGCAACGCCATGTCGCTGAGCACGCTTTCCCAAACCGAGTATTTCAAGGGCATTCAGCCCATCAAGTTCGAGGGCCGCGAGTCGGACAACCCGCTGGCTTTTAAATGGTACGACGAAAACCGCGTGGTGGCCGGCAAAACCATGAAGGAGCACCTGCGCTTTGCCACGGCCTACTGGCACACCTTCACCGGCACCGGCGGCGACCCGTTCGGCCCCGGCACCAAGCAGTTTGCCTGGGACCAGCAGGGCGACATCCTGGGCCGCGCCCACGACAAGATGGACGCCGCCTTCGAGTTCTTCACCAAGATCGGCACGCCTTACTACTGCTTCCACGACATCGATTTGGTGGACGAGGGCTCCTCGCTGCGCGAGTACGAAAGCAACCTGCAGCGCATCGTGGAATATGCCAAGCAAAAGCAGCAGGAGACCGACGTGAAGCTGCTCTGGGGCACGGCCAACGTGTTTTCGAACCCGCGCTACATGAACGGCGCCTCCACCAACCCCGACTTTCAGGTGGTGGCCCACGCCGGCACCCAGGTGCTCAACGCGCTGGACGCGACCATCGCGCTGGGCGGCGAGAACTACGTGTTCTGGGGCGGCCGCGAAGGCTACATGACCCTGCTCAACACCAACATGAAGCGCGAGCTGGCGCACATGGGCCGCTTCCTGACGATGGCCCGCGACTACGCCCGCAAGCAGGGCTTCACCGGCAAGTTTTTCATCGAGCCCAAGCCGGCCGAGCCCACCAAGCACCAGTACGACTTCGACGCGGCCACCGTCATCGGCTTCCTGAAGGAGTACGGCCTGCAGGACGACTTCATGCTCAACCTGGAGGTGAACCACGCCACGCTGGCTGGCCACACCTTCGAGCACGAGCTGCAGGTGGCCGCTGATGCGAACATGCTCGGCTCCATGGACGCCAACCGCGGCGACTACCAGAACGGCTGGGACACCGACCAGTTCCCAGTGAACCTGAACGAGCTGACGGAGAGCATGCTCATCATCCTGGAGCACGGCGGCTTTAAGCACGGCGGCATCAACTTCGACGCCAAGACCCGCCGCAACTCCACCGACCTGGAGGACATCTTCGTGGCCCACATCGGCGGCATGGACGCCTTCGCCCGCGCCCTCGTGACGGCCGACAACATCCTGCAGAAGTCGCCCTACCGCAAGTTCCGGCAGGAGCGCTACGCCTCGTTTGACGCCGGCGACGGCGCAGCCTTCGAAAAGGGCCAGCTGACCCTGGAAGATTTGCGCCGCATTGCCCACGAGCAGGGCGAACCGACGCCGCGCAGCGGCAAGCAGGAGTGGCTGGAAAACATCATCAACCAGTACATCTAACATTGCCTTTGAGCCTGAACGTCATGCCGAGCCTGTCGAGCTGCCGGTCGGTGGTAGCCGAGCATCCCTGCCGCTTCGTTGGAGCACCCCTGCCCCGGCCCCTCTCTGCAAGGCCGGGGGAGGAGCGTGGCTCGGCGGCCGCGCGCGAAATGCCTGGCTTACCCTTTCCTTCGGTTCGCAGTGCTCTGCATGGCCGTTCTGGTCCGGCATGGCTGCGCTCCATTGCGCAACACTCCGGCCGCCGGCTGCGTCAACTCAGCTCCACCATCGTTCTGGTAGCCATGGCCGCGACTTCCCTGCCCGCCCAAACCGTGCAGCTGACCGTGCAGCCGGCCCCGGCCAATGGGCCGGTCATCAGCCGGCACATCTACGGGCACTTTGCTGAGCACCTGGGCCGCTGCATCTACGACGGCTTCTGGGCCGACCCGGCGCTGAACGTGCCCAAGCAGGGCCGCCTGCGGCTCGACATTGTGGAGGCGCTGCGGCGCATCAAGGTGCCCAACCTGCGCTGGCCCGGCGGCTGCTTTGCCGATGCCTACCACTGGCGCGACGGCGTGGGGCCCGCCGCCCAGCGCCCGCGCACCATCAACACGTGGTGGGGCGACGCGGTGGAAGACAACTCCTTCGGCACGCACGAGTTTCTGGAGCTGTGCCGGCTCATCGGGGCCGAGCCTTACCTGGCGGCCAACGTGGGCAGCGGCACGGTGCAGGAAATGGCCGGCTGGATGGAGTACCTGAACTCCAACGCCGACACGCCGCTCACCCAGGAGCGCCGCCGCAACGGCCGCCCCGACCCGTACCAGGTGACGTGGTGGGGCATCGGCAACGAAAGCTGGGGCTGCGGCGGCAACATGACGGCCGAGTACTACACCGACGTGTACAAGCGCTACGCCACCTTCGCCCACAACTACCCCGGCTCGCCGCCGCTGAAGCGCATCGTGAGCGGGGCCAACGGCGACGACCCGCACTGGACCGAAACGTGCATGAAGCGCATCCCGCTGAGCCTGATGTGGGGCCTCACGCTGCACCAGTACACGCTGCCCACCGGCAGCTGGACCGGCAGCAAGGGCGCCGCCACGGGCTTCGACGAGCAGCAGTACTTCAACACGGTGCGCAACTGCCTGAAGATGGAAACGGTGGTCAGCAAGCACGCGGCCATCATGGACCAGCACGACCCCGAGAAAAAGGTGGCCCTGCTGGTGGACGAGTGGGGCGTGTGGACCGACGTGGAGCCGGGCACCAATCCCGGCTTTCTGTACCAGCAGAACTCTCTGCGCGACGCGCTGGTGGCCGGCACCACGCTCAACATCTTCAACAACCACTGCGACCGGGTGCGCGGGGCCAACCTGGCGCAGGCCGTGAACGTGCTGCAGGCCCTCATCCTCACCGACAAGGAGCGGATGCTGCTCACGCCCACCTACCACGTCTTCGACCTCTACCAGGTGCACCAGGACGCCACATGGCTGCCGGTGCAGTTCGAGAGCCCCGCGTACGCCGTGGGCAACGAGAAAGTCCCGGCGCTGAACGCCTCAGCCTCCCGCGACCAGAACGGCGTGGTGCACATCTCGCTGGTGAACCTCGACGCGAAACGCGCGCTGCCGCTGGAAACCCGCCTGCCCGGCGTAAGCTGGAAGGCGGTGAGCGGCCAGGTGCTGACCTCCGCTAACGTAAACGACCACAACACCTTCGACAAGCCCGACCGGGTGAAGCTGGCCGACTTCCGCGGGGCCAGCAAGCGCGGCGACCGGCTCGTCGTGCAGCTGCCGCCGAAATCGGTGGTGGTGCTCACGCTGAACTAACCGGGCCCCTCCCTGGCCCTGCCACCACGAAACCCCATTGGAGCATCCTGCTGAGCCTGCCGAACCGGGAAGTCGGCGTTAGCCAAGCATCTCTGCTGTCGACATCAGATGCATTTGGTGAGTGAATGGTATCCGACGAAGCGGTAGGGCTGCTTGGCTAGCGCCGACCTCTTGGTCTGACAGGCGCAACCGGACAATCCTCTTTGATCATATGACCATCTTCCCTCCGCCCGCTCGCCGTGGCCGCCGCCTGCTTATCGGCGGCCTGCTGCTGGCCACCACCACCCTGCTCAGCAGCCAGCGCCCCGCCGCCGACAAAGGCCTGAAGGACTACTACAAGGATTATTTCCCCGTCGGCGTGGCCGTGGGGCCGCAGTCCCTGCAAGGGGAGGAGGCGGCCCTGATCAAGGCGCAATTCAACAGCGTGACCCCGGAAAACGCCATGAAGATGGGCCCGATCCACCCGGAGGAAAACCGCTACTACTGGCAGGACGCCGACGCCATCGTGCGCTTCGCTCGGGCCAACAAGCTGCGGGTGCGCGGCCATAACCTGCTCTGGCACGAGCAGACGCCCAAGTGGCTGTTCAAGGATGCGCAGGGCAAGCCGGTCAGCAAGGACGTGCTGCTCAAGCGCCTCAAGGACCATATCGACACGGTGGTGAAGCGCTACAAGGGCCAGATTTACGCCTGGGACGTGGTCAACGAAGCCATCAGCGACAACCCGCAGGAGTTTTTGCGCCGCTCGGAGTGGTACCAGATCTGCGGCGACGAGTTCATCGCCAAGGCCTTCGAGTACGCGCACGCCGCCGACCCCAAGGCCGTGCTCTTCTACAACGACTACAACACCGAGCGCCCGGAGAAGCGGGAGCGGATCTACAAGCTGCTCAAGCAGCTCAAGGACGCCAAGGTGCCCATTCACGGGGTAGGGCTGCAGGGGCACTGGTCGTTGCAGGAGCCCACCGAGGCCGAACTGCGCCAGGCCATCGAGCAGTACGCCTCGCTGGGCCTGCAGGTACAGATTACCGAGCTGGACGTGTCTATCTACCCCTGGGAAAAGGAGCGCCGCGCCCGGCGTCCCGACGAGTCGGATGCTTACACGCCCGCGCTGGAACAGCAGCAGGCGGCGCAGTACAAGATGTTCTTCCGCGTATTCCGCGACTACAAAAAGGTACTCACCGGCGTCACGTTCTGGAACGTGTCGGATAAGTACTCGTGGCTGGATACCTACCCCGTGGCCGGCCGCAAAAACTACCCGCTGCTTTTCGACCAGAACCTGAAGCCCAAAAAGGCTTTTCAGGAAGTCGTGAATTTCTAACAGCGCTGCCCGCCGGACCCGTGCCAACGGCCGGCGGCTATTCCCCACCCCGGCCGAGGAGGGCCGGGGGCCGGGCTCGTCGGCCGGAGGTTGCCCCGCTTCGGCCTTTCAGCCTCCCCAGGCTTTCCTTTGCCGGGAGCTGGCGGCCACCTTCGATGAGCCGCTGCAGCTCCTGCTTACCCCGCATTCCCATGATGTTTTCCCGCTCCGAATACTTTCTCCGCCTGCGCTGGCTGCCGTTGCTGCTGTGGCTGCTGGGCACCCGCTTCGGGCTGGCCGCGCCCGCGGTGCCCGGCTCTGAGGCCTACGTGGTGCCCGACAAGGGCAAGGATCGTTTTCCGCTGGTGGCCGGCGGCAAGGGCGCGCCGCTGTTTGCCAGCGCCCAGGACTGGCCCGGCGTACTGCGTGCCGCCCGCGACCTGCAGGCCGACATCCGGCGCGTTACCAGCATTCAGCCCACGCTGACCATCGACAAGGCCCCCGCCGGCACAGCGGCGGTCATCATCGGCACGGTGGGCAAAAGCCCACTGATTGATCAGCTGATCCGGGAGAAAAAACTGGACGCGAGCGGGCTGGCCGGCAAGTGGGAAACCTTCGTGGTACAGACCATCGATAAGCCCTTGCCCGGCGTCGACCGCGCCCTGGTGGTGGCCGGCAGCGACAAGCGCGGCACCATCTTCGGCATCTATGATTTGTCGCAGCAGATGGGCGTGTCGCCCTGGTACTGGTGGGCCGACGTGCCCGTGGCCCCGCAAAAAGCGCTGTATGTGCTGCCGGGCCGCTACACCCTGGGCGAGCCGACGGTGAAGTACCGCGGCATCTTCATCAACGACGAGGCACCGGCCCTGCAGGGCTGGGCCCAGGAGAAGTTTGGCGGCGTCAACTCCAAGATGTACGGGCACATGTTTGAGCTGCTGCTGCGCCTGAAAGCCAACTACCTCTGGCCAGCCATGTGGGGCAACGCCTTCAGCGCCGACGACCCGCAAAACCCCGCGCTGGCCGACGAGTACGGCATCGTGATGGGCACCTCCCACCACGAGCCGCTCACCCGCGCCCACGACGAGTGGCGCCGCTTCGGCAAGGGCCCCTGGAACTACCAGACCAACGCCGAGCAGCTGCGCGCGTTCTGGCGTGGCGGCATGGAGCGCATGGGCACGCGCGAAAACATCGTGAGCATCGGCATGCGCGGCGACGGCGACGAGCCCATGAGCGAGGAAAGCAACATTGCCCTGCTGGAGCGCATCGTGGCCGATCAGCGCCAGATCATTGCCGAAACCACCGGCAAGCCCGCCGCGCAGACGCCCCAGCTCTGGGCCCTCTACAAGGAAGTGCAGGACTACTACGACCGCGGCATGCGCGTGCCCGACGACGTGACCCTGCTGCTCTGCGACGACAACTGGGGCAACATCCGCAAGCTGCCCAAAGCAGGGGAGAAGCCCCGCCCCGGCGGCTACGGCATCTACTACCACTTCGACTACGTGGGCGGTCCGCGCAACTACAAGTGGCTGAACACGAACCCGCTGCCGCGCATCTGGGAGCAGATGCACCTGGCGCACGCGTACGGCGCCAACCAGATCTGGATTGTGAACGTGGGCGACCTGAAGCCCATGGAATTTCCCATCAGCTTCTTCCTCGACTACGCCTGGCGCCCTAGCAAGTGGCCCGCCACCAGCCTTGGCCAGTACCACCAGCAGTGGGCCGCCGGCCAGTTTGGGGCCAAGCACGCGCCCGCCATTGCCGAGATGCTGGCCCGGTACGCCAAGTACAACGCCCGCCGCAAACCCGAGCTGCTGGACGCCGATACCTACAGCCTGACCAATTACGGCGAGTGGGCGACGGTGGTAGCCGACTGGCAGCAGCTGCGCACCCAGGCCGAGCAGCTGGAAAAGCAACTGCCCGCCGCGCACCGCGACGCCTACTACCAGCTGGTGCTGCACCCGGTGCAGGCCAGCGCCAACCTCAACGAGCTGTACTACACCGTGGCCCAGAACCGGCAGGCCGCGAAAAATAACTGGAATACCACCAACGGCTTGGCCGACCAGGCCAAAGCCCTGTTTGCCCGCGACGCCGAAATCAAGGCCCGCTACCACGCCCTGGCCGGCGGCAAGTGGAACCACATGATGGACCAGACGCACATCGGCTACACCAACTGGCAGCAGCCGCCCGCGGATAAGATGCCCGACGTGGTGACCATACCGACGGATAAACTCGCGGCCTTGGTCGCGCCCGGCGTTACGGTGGTCGCCGGCAAGGCGCCGGCCGGCCCGGCCCGGCCGCAAGCCGCAGCGGGGGGCGGGGCCTTCGTGGAGGCCGAGGGCTACGTGAGCATCGAGGCCGAGCACTTCGACCAGGCCGTGGACGGAGCCGCGGTGAAGTGGCAGATCATTCCCGACCTGGGCCGCACGCTTTCGGCGGTGAGCAGCTTCCCGGTCACGGCGCCGGCGCAGCTGCCCGCGGCCGCTACGCCGCACCTGCAGTACCGGGTGCAGCTCAGCAGCAGCGGCCCCGTCACGGTGCAGGCCTTTCTGGCCCCGACGCTGGACTTTACCGGCGGGCAGGGGCTGCGCTACGCTGTGTCGTTCGACGACGAAGCCCCGCAAATCGTCAACCTGCACACCGGGCTGGTGGCCGACAACGGCAACCGGCCCTGGGAGCAGGCCGTGGCCCAGAACATCCTCATCAAAGCCTCCAAGCACACCCTGACCAAGCCCGGCGAGCATGTGCTCAAGTTCTGGCGCGTCGACCCCGGCGTGGTACTCGAAAAGCTCGTCATCGACTGCGGCGGGCTGAAACCAAGCTACTTTGGCCCGCCGGAAAGTGCCCGCAGCGCCGCGAAAAATCCCTAGGTGCTTGCATCCGCAAGCCAATCCAACCGGGTGTCTGGTTGGTCGGGCAGGTTGATAATCAAGGGCGGGTTGGCCTGGTGGCTGTGCGTACCCTGCGGATAAGGGTTCAGCGTATTGCTACATGCGCTGGGGTTGAAGGCAAGATTCAGATTTTCTGATAGTTATACGCAAGCGGGCCACGGCTTTTCAGTCGTGGCCCGCTTGCGTAGTAAGGGGGTGGACCCATGTGGACCCATCCCCGCAGGCCTGCGGCTGCCGCCGTAGAATTGGACAATAGGGGAGTGTATAAGATTATGTATAAAATAAGTGTAAATAAATATTGCTTAAACCATAAAAGTTTGTTCCTTGCTCATGAAAGCTGACGGGCAGCAAGCCGTCAGCTGTGTCCTGTACCCTGTAGCTCCTCTCCGCCACCTTATGGAACGCTACCGCCACTATTCCGACGCCTCCGGCGTCGTGCTCCCCTTGGTGGATGTGCTGCTCATATTGGGCGCCTTCCGCTTCGCTGGTTACGTGACCACCGGCCTATGGTCGTTCAACGGGCTGTATCCGGCTTTTTACGCAGTATTTGCTTTGCTCTGGTGGATTCTGTCCGGGCGCTACGCCAACATCTACCGCGTCGACAAGCTCATTACGTACCCCGAGAAGCTGCTGTACGTGGTGCGCACCTTCCTGCTGCACGCGGTGCTGCTGCTGAGCGTCGCGGTGCTGCTGGAGCAGTACTGGGTGCCCGCCCGCTTCCTGCTGTCGGCCTACACTTTGTCGGCGCTGTCCGTGGTGGCCGGGCGATTTGTACTGGCTTTCACCTACCGCCGGTACGTGAAGTACCTGGCCCGGCCCAGCAGCCGCTACGTCATCGTCGGGACGGGGGAAAGCGGACAGAGCCTGTACCGCTTCCTGATGTCGCACGACCCGGATGGCAATGAGTTTGCCGGCTTCTTCGCCGACGAGCCCGTGCCCAGCAACCTGCGCCACCTCGTGCGGGGTACCCTGGCCGAAATGAAGGAGTACTGCCACCGCAACCGCATCGATGAAATCTACTTCTCGATGCCGCTGGACCGGCGCGACCTGATCGAGGACCTCTCCGAATTTGCCGACCAGCACTTCCTCTCGTTTCGCATCGTGCCCGATTTCAGCGGCACCGTGCGCAAGGACGTGAGCGTGTACTTCTACGACCACCTGCCCATTCTCACCATCCGGCACGAGCCGTTGGGCATCCGCACGAACCAGCTGCTGAAACGCCTGTTCGACATTGGCTTCTCGCTGACGGTTATCTGCACGGTGTTCCCGATCATCATGCCCATCTTGGCGCTGCTCATCAAGCTGGATTCGCCCGGGCCGGTGTTCTTCAAGCAGATGCGGCCGGGCAAGCGCAACCAGCTCTTTCCCTGCTACAAGCTGCGCACCATGCGCACCGACCACGGCCGCACGGAGCTGCAGGCCACCAAAAACGACGTGCGCATTACCCGCATCGGGACCTACCTGCGCAAGTACAACCTCGACGAGCTGCCGCAGTTCTTCAACGTGCTGCTCGGGCACATGTCGGTGGTGGGGCCGCGGCCCAACATGATTTCGCAGCTCGAGGAATATTCCAAGCACATCAGCCAGTACCACCTGCGCCACGCCGTGACGCCCGGCATCACCGGCTACGCCCAGGTCAACGGCTACCGCGGCGAAACCCGCGAGGCCGGTACCATGGAGAAACGCGTGGAATACGACCTGAAATACATGGAAAACTGGTCGTTCGGCCTCGATATGAAAATTATCGGGCAGACCGTCTGGAACATGGTTCGCGGCGAGAAAAACGCCTATTAAACGGTGAATTAGGGAGATGGTAAAAGGGTGAGTTTACTGTTCAGGAAGCCAGCATTGCGCTGGTAGAACGACACTCGCCAATTCGCCATTTCGCCACCTCACCGCAAGCTACCCCGGAGGTGGACCGGGGTGTCAAAGTCTTGGCCAACCGCTCGGCTCTGCCGAGGCCGCGTTGCGTCAGGGCTTTGAACCCCGGCGCCCCCGTTTCCCTGCCACTCCACCGCCTGCGCCGTGCTACCTCGTTACCCTGTTCTGGCCTCTTGGATTTCGACGGGTCCGCCCGCCGCCTTTGTTGATGTAGTACTGCGGTTGGGCGCCGCGCGCACCTCGTCGTACGTGTGTTTCGCCAACGTGCACATGGTGGTGGAAGCCCACCGCCAGCCCGAGTTCGGGGCCGTGGTAAACCGCGCCGCCGTGGTGGCACCCGACGGCAGCCCCGTGGCCGCCGCCGTGCGCTGGTTTGGCGGCCCCGCGCAGTCGCGCGTGGCGGGCATGGACGCCCTGCCGCTGCTGCTGGCCGAAGCGGAGCGCCGCGGCCAATCGGTGTATTTCTACGGCACCACGCCGGAGGTGCTCGGCGCCATAGAAGCCCGCATCCGCCGGGAACTGCCCGCCCTGCGCGTGGCCGGCCTGCACGCCCCCCCGTTTCGCCCGCTGACCCCCGAGGAAGACGCCGCCGACGTGGCCCGCATCAACGCGGCGGACCCCGACCTGGTGTTTGTGGCCCTGGGTTGCCCGCGGCAGGAGCAGTGGATGGCCGCCCACCAGGGCCGCATCCACGCTTGCATGCTGGGCGTCGGACAGGCCTTCATGACGTACGCCGGCCTGGAGCGGCGCCTGCCCCCGTGGGCACGTCGCCTGTGGCTGGAATGGGCCTACCGGCTGTGGCTGGAGCCGCGCCGGCTGTGGCGCCGCTACCTGGTCACCAACTCGCGCTTCGTATGGCTCGTGCTGGGCCACGCCCTGCAGCAGCTCCGTAGCCCGGGCGCGGTAAGCCTGCCCCAGGATAGATATGCCGAATAATGAATATTTATAACTATTCCCATTCAAATTAGACTATTGAAAATAAATAGAACTATTAGTTGTTGATAAATTATAATTAAAAATACCTTTAGTCATAATGAGTGTGGGACGAAGCGCGGGACTGCACCACCGATATCAAGCCTTCTGGCAGGTTCGAATTTTTCTCCACCATTTCCAATTCTGCGCGATGAAAGCAGTATTACTGGCAGGGGGCTACGGCACCCGCATCAGCGAAGAAAGCGGGATTCGGCCCAAGCCCATGGTCGAAATCGGCGGCCGGCCCATCCTCTGGCACATCATGAAGATCTACGCCCACCACGGTATCCGCGACTTTGTGGTATGCTGCGGCTACAAGGGGCACCTGATCAAGCAGTACTTCGCCGATTATTTCCTGCACAGCGCCGACGTGACGTTCCGCATGGACCGCAACGAAATGCAGGTGCACCGCCACCACGCCGAACCCTGGACGGTAACGCTGGTGGACACAGGGCAGGAAACCATGACCGGCGGCCGCCTGCGCCGCGTGCGAGAATACGTTGGCGACGAGACGTTCTGCATGACCTACGGCGACGGCGTGGGCGACGTGAACATTCGCGAATCCATTCGCTTTCACCGGGAGCAGGGCAAACTGGCCACGCTGACCGCCGTGCGCCAACCCGGCCGCTTCGGGGTGTTCAACCTGGCGGAAGGCTCGGGCCACGTCAGCGCCTTCACCGAGAAGCCCGAGGGCGGCGAGACGCCTTGGATCAACGGCGGCTTCTTCGTGCTGGAGCCCGGCGTGTTCGACTTCCTCGAGGGCGACCACACCACTTGGGAGAAGGCCCCGCTGGAGCGCCTGGCCGCGGCCGGGCAGTTGGCCGCCTACCGGCACCAGGGCTTCTGGCAGCCCATGGACACATTGCGCGACCGGAACCTGCTGGAAGACCTGTGGCAGAGCGGTAAGGCCAGCTGGAAAATGTGGTCCGACGATCCGGCCCTCGTTCAGCAGGACCCGGTGCTGGCCGACATCCTGACCTCCCCGGTGCAGGCCCCGGAGGGCCAGCGCGTGGCCGGACCCACCCTGATGCCGCTCGACTAAAGAAGTTGTGGGTTGCAGAACGTCAGCTCGTGCTGACGGCTGCCCCGACAACTGCCAACCGACCCCTGGCAACTGCCTTACTCCCTCCACCTCTATGAAACGAATTCTTATTACCGGCAACATGGGCTACGTGGGGCCGGGCGTGGTACGCCGGCTGCGGCAGGCCTTTCCGGCAGCCGAGCTGATCGGCTACGACCTGGGCTTCTTCGCGCACTGCCTCACCGGGGCCGACTGCCTGCCCGAAACGCGGCTGAATGCCCAGCTGTTCGGCGACGTGCGCCACCTGCCCCTCGATTTGCTCAGCGGGGTGGATGCCGTCGTGCACCTGGCCGCCATCAGCAACGACCCGATGGGCCACATGTACGAAAACGTGACGCTGGCCGTGAACCACCGCGCCGGCATCGAGCTGGCCCGGCGCGCCAAGGTAGCCGGCGTGCGCACGTTCATCTTCGCCAGCTCCTGCAGCATGTACGGGGCCGGGGCCGATGCTCCCCGCGCCGAAAACGCGTCGCTCAACCCGCTGACGGCCTACGCCCGCTCCAAGGTGCTCAGCGAGCAGGACCTGGCGCCGCTGGCCGATGAGCACTTCCGCGTGACCTGCCTGCGGTTCGCCACGGCCTGCGGCTGGAGCGAGCGGTTGCGCCTCGACCTAGTTGTCAACGACTTCGTGGCCGGAGCCGTGGCCACCGGCCGCATCAACATCCTGAGCGACGGCACGCCCTGGCGCCCCCTCATCCACGTGCAGGACATGGCCCGCGCCATCGAGTGGGCCGTGGAGCGCCCGGCCGCCAACGGCGGCGCTTTTCTGGCCGTGAACGTGGGCTCCGACGCTTGGAATTACCAGGTACACGAGCTGGCCGCCGCCGTGGCCGCTGCCGTGCCCGGTACCCAAGTAACCCTCAACCCCGAAGCGGCCCCCGACAAACGCTCGTACCGGGTCGACTTCAGCCTGTTTCGCCGGCTGGCGCCTTTTCACCAGCCGCAGCGCACCCTGCCCGACACCATCGCCGAGCTGCGCGACAACCTAGTCGGCATGGGGTTCCACGACGCCGACTTCCGGGCCTCGCAGCTAATGCGCCTGCGGGTGCTCACGGCCCTGCGCGAAGCGGGCCGCCTGAACGAAAACCTCGAGTGGCAGCGCACGGCCGTGCCCGCCCGGCCGCTGGTGGCCGATGCGGAGCTGGTGGCCTGAGCCGTGTGCTCCGCTCTGTTTCCGCCTCCTTCCACACCACCGCTACGTTCCCATGATCTTCACCGAAACCGAACTCGCCGGCGCCTTCATCATCGACGTGGAGCGCATGTCCGATGAACGGGGCTTCTTTGCCCGTTCCTGGTGCGAAGACGAATTCGCCGCCCACGGCATCCTGACACCCCCGCTCCAGGCCAACCTCTCCTCCAATCCGCGCCGCGGCACCTTGCGCGGTATGCACTACCAGCTGGAGCCCTTCGGCGAAACCAAGCTGGTGCGCTGCACCCGCGGCGCCATCTACGACGTCATCGTGGACTTGCGCGAGGAGTCGCCCACGTACGGGCAGTGGCTGGGCGTGGAGCTGACGGCCGAAAGCTTCCGCATGGTGTTCGTGCCGGCCCGCTTCGCCCACGGTTTCATCACCCTGAAAGACGACTCGGACGTGTGCTACCAGGTGTCGGCCAAGTACGCCCCGGGCTACGAGCGGGGCCTACGCTGGAACGATCCGGCCATCGGCATCGAGTGGCCCCTGCAGCCGGTCGTCATTTCCGACAAAGACCGCCGGCACCCCGACTTCCGGCTGCTCGTGCCCCACTCCTGAAGTCGCCGCAAGGCCGTTCTTCCTCTCCTTCACCGCCGCCACCCCGCGCTACATGTCTTCGCTTTTCCCATCAGCTTCTGCGCGGGCCCAGACCATGCTGCCGCCCAAGGCGCGCCGCCTGCTGCCCCACCGGGCCGCGTCGGCGGGCAAGCCGCGCTGCCGCTTTTGCGGACACGCGCTGCACACCACGCTGGTGGACCTGGGCACCTCGCCGCTGTGCGAAGACCTGGTGCGCCCCGAGCACTTTAACCGCGCCGAGCCGGTGTACCCGTTGCACGCCCGCGTCTGCGACAACTGCTTTCTAGTGCAGGTTGGCGACTTTGTGCGGCCCGAAGACATTTTCCGCGACGAGTACCCGTATTTTTCCTCGTACTCCACCACCTGGCTGGAGCACGCCCGCCGCTATACCGACGAAATGGTTGCGCGCTTTGGCATCGGCCCCGAGCAACTGGTGGTGGAAGTGGCCTCGAACGACGGCTACCTGCTGCAGTACTTCCTGGAGAAAGGCATACCGGTGCTCGGCGTAGAACCCGCCGGCAATGTGGCCGAGGCCGCCCGGGCGCGGGGCATTGAAACCATCAGCAAGTTCTTCGGCCGCAAAACGGCCCGCAAAGTGACGCTTAGCCATGGCCAAGCCGACCTGCTGATCGGCAACAACGTGCTGGCCCACGTGCCCGACCTCAACGACTTTGTGGGCGGACTCAAGATCCTGCTCAAGGCGGGCGGCATCATCACCCTGGAGTTTCCGCACCTGCTGCGCCTGATCGAAGGCCGTCAGTTCGATACCATCTACCACGAGCACTTCAGCTACCTCTCGTTTTACACCGCGGAGCGCGTATTTGCCCACCACGGCCTCACGCTCTTCGACGTGCAGGAACTCCCTACGCACGGCGGCTCCTTGCGCATCTTCGCCTGCCACACGGCCGACCGCACCAAGCCCGTCAGCGAGCGAGTAGGGGAGTTGCTCCGGCGCGAAATCGAGGCTGGCGTGTGCACCCGGGCCTTTTACACGGGCTTTGGCGAGGCGGTAAAGCAGACCAAGCGCCAACTGCTGCAATTTCTCATCGAGGCCAAGAACGCCGGCAAGGTGGTGGTGGGCTACGGAGCCCCCGGCAAGGGCAATACCCTGCTCAACTACTGCGGCATTCGCACCGATTTTCTTGACTACACGGTGGATGCCAACCCCCACAAGCACGGGCTGTTTCTGCCCGGCACCCGCATCCCGATTTACGCCCCCGACCGCATCCGCCAAACGCAGCCCGACTTTGTGCTGATCCTGCCCTGGAACCTAAGCGCCGAAATCTGCCAGCAGATGGCCGATATCCGGGCCTGGGGCGGCCGTTTCGTGGTGCCCATTCCCAAGGTTACCATTCTCGGATGACCCCATTTCCGCTCTAAACCAGCTGCTGAGCTATGCTGCCTCCTTAGACTTCCCCCTTGCCATGAAAGTTGTGTTGTTCTGCGGCGGTTTTGGAATGCGCCTGCGCGAGTTTTCCGAATCGACCGCCAAGCCCATGGTTCCGCTGGGCTACCGCCCGATACTTTGGCACGTCATGCGCTACTACGCGCACTTCGGCCACACGGATTTCATCCTTTGCCTGGGCTACAAAGCCGACGCCATCAAGCAGTACTTCATGAACTACAACGAATGCCTCTCGAACGACTTCGTGTTTTCGAATGGCGGCAAGGATGTGAAGCCTATGAGCACCGACATCGACAACTGGAACATCACCTTCGTGGACACGGGCCTGACGTCCTGCATCGGACAACGTCTGCTGGCGGTACGTCACCTGCTGGAAGACGAGGAAATGTTTCTCGCCAACTATGCCGATGGCCTGACCGACCTCGATGTGAACGTGATGGTGGAGAACCTGCGGTGCTCTAACGCCGTGGCCAGCTTCATGGCCTACCAGCCCACGCAGAGCTTTCACGTGGTAACCCTGGGCGAGGACTCACGGGTGGAATCCATCAGCCCCATCGCCAAGTCGGGACTGTGGATCAACGCCGGCTACTTCGTCCTTCGGGCCCAGATCTTCGACTACCTCTACGACGGGGAGGAGCTCGTGGAAGAACCATTTCAGCGCCTGATTGCCCAGGACCGCCTGCTAGCCCACCGGCACGAGGGTTTTTGGGCCGCCATGGATACGTTTAAAGACAAGCAAACGCTGGATGAGCTCCACGCTCACGGGCCCGCGCCCTGGGAGGTGTGGCGACTACCGGAAGCCCAACAGAAAATGCGGTTCAACCAACACCAAGCGCCGGAGCTAGCGGCATGATGCGGATGCGGCTCGCTGCGCCCGCCGGAAGCGCCGGCCTGCGGGTGCTCTGCCTCGGAGCCCATGCCGACGACATCGAGATTGGGGCCGGCGGCACGCTGCTGCGGTTGCTCGCCGAACAACGCGTAGCGGCCGTGTGCTGGGTGGTGTTCAGCAGCACTCCGGCCCGGGCCTTCGAAGCCCGGGCCAGCGCCAAAGCTTTTCTGGCCGAGGCACCAGCTGAGGCCAGCTGCGACATCCGCATCTTGGCTTTTCAGGATGGCGTGCTGCCCCAACTGACCACCGCTATCAAAGCCACTTTCGAGCAGCTCAAAGCTTTCAACCCCGACCTGATTTTGACCCACCACCGCTACGATCAGCACCAAGACCACCGCCTGCTCGCGGAGCTGACGTGGAACACGTTTCGCAGCCACATGGTGCTCGAATACGAGATTCCTAAGTACGACGGGGACCTGGGCAATCCAGGCTTCTTCGTGGAACTGCCCGGGGCGGTGCTCGAGCGCAAAGTGGAGCTGCTCCTGACGCACTTTCCCTCCCAAGCGAGCAAGCATTGGTTTGACGCGCAAACTTTCCGGGCACTGCCTCGGCTGCGTGGCTTGCAGGCCGCCTGCCCCGGGGGCTATGCCGAGGCCTTTTACGCTTCCAAGCTGCTGCTTTAGCATCGACAATCTGCTTTAACCCCCTCGGTGGACTCGCTCCGCCCTCGCTTGCCTTCTGCCTGACCTCTCCGCCTTTTAAAGATAACCACCATGAACTGCCGTCACTGCGGAACTGAACTGGTCCACGTGTTTGCCGACCTCGGTCACTGCCCGCCTTCCAACTCCATGCTCTCCGCGGCCCAGCTGGAGGAGCCCGAGCTGAATTACCCCCTCAAAACGTACGTCTGCGACAGCTGCTGGCTCGTGCAGATCGGGGAAGTGAAAAAGGCTGTGGAGATTTTCGGCGAGGAGTACACCTACTTCTCCTCGTACTCTACTTCCTGGCTGGAGCACGCCCGCCGCTACGTCGAGATGATGATGACGCGCTTCGGTTTCGGCGAAGACTCCCTGGTGATGGAAGCGGCCAGCAACGACGGCTACCTGCTGCAGTACTTCCACCGGCAGGGCGTGCCGGTGCTCGGCATCGACCCCACGGCCAACACGGCCCGCATTGCGGCCGACCGCGGCGTGCGCACGGTGGTGGATTTCTTCACCGCCCAGCTGGCCCGCGAGCTGGTGGGCCAGGGGCAGCAGGCCGACCTGCTGATCGGCAACAACGTGCTGGCCCACGTGCCCGACATGAACGACTTCGTGAGCGGCATTCAGCAGGTGCTCAAGCCCGAGGGCGTGGCCACCCTGGAGTTTCCGCACCTGCTGAACCTGGTGACGGATTGCCAGTTCGATACCATCTACCACGAGCACTTCAGCTACCTCTCGCTGAGCACCGTGGCCCGCGTGTTTGCGGCCCAGGGCCTGACCATTTTCGACGTGCAGGAGCTGCCCACGCACGGCGGGTCGCTACGCATCTTCGCCCGCCACACGGCTGACCACACCAAGCCCGTGACGGAGGCCGTGCGCGAGCTGCTGGCCCGGGAGCGGGCCGCGGGCATGCTCACCCTGGAGTACTACCAGGATTTTCAGCCGCGCGTGGAATCGGTGCGGGCCGAGTTCCTGGAGTTTTTGCTGGAGCAGCGCCGCCTCGGCAAGAAGGTGGTGGGCTACGGGGCCGCCGCCAAGGGCAACACCCTGCTCAACTACTGCGGCATCCAGGGCACCGACCTCATGCCGGTGGTCGTCGACGCCTCGCCCTACAAGCAGGGCAAGTACCTGCCCGGTAGCCACATTCCGGTGCTTTCGCCGGAGGCCATCCGGGAGGAGCAGCCCGATTTCGTGGTGATTCTGCCCTGGAACATCAGCGCGGAAGTGGCCGACAACCTGAGTTACATCCGCACCTGGGGCGGGCAGTTCGTGACGGCCATTCCGAGCCTGCACATCTTTAGCGAAGTCCATGCAAGCCGCGCCCGCACCGCCCCCGTCTGCTAAGGCGGCGCCGGCCCCGCCGGCTGCCGCCCCGGAACGCGGCGCGGCCCTGCACGCGCTGCTGACGGAGCTGTACCCGCTGCCCCGCTCGCTCACCGGCGACGGGGTGCGCCAGACGCTGCGCCTGGTGCAGCAGCGCCTGCTGCCCGGCCTGCGCGTGCACGAGGTGCCCAGCGGCACGCCCGTGCTCGACTGGACGGTGCCGCCGGAGTGGCGCATCCGCGACGCGTACATCTGCACGGCCAGCGGGGAGCGTGTAATTGACTTTCACCAACACAACCTGCACGTGCTCGGCTACAGCACGCCCGTGCACAGCTGGCTGACGCTAGACGAGTTGCGCCCGCACCTGCACGCGCTGCCCGAGCAGCCCGACCTGATTCCGTACCGCACCTCGTATTACCACGCCAACTGGGGCTTCTGCCTCACGCAGCGGCAGTTGGAAGCCCTCGACGAGCCGCTCTACGAGGTCTGCATCGACTCGGAGCTGGACTCTGGCGGCAGCCTGACGTACGGCGAGCTGCTGCTGCCGGGCGAGGTGGAGGAGGAGGTGCTTATTTCCTGCCACATCTGCCACCCCTCGCTGGCCAACGACAACCTCTCGGGGCTGGTGGTGGCGGCCACGCTGGCCCGGCAGCTCAGCCAGCGCCCACACCGCCTGTCGTACCGCTTCGTGTTCAGCCCCGGCACCATCGGGCCGATTACCTGGCTGAGCCGGCAAACGCCCGCCGCTCTGGCGCGCATCCGGCACGGGCTGGTGGCCACCCTATTGGGCGGGCCCGGCGCCTTCACCTACAAGCGCACCCGCCTGGGCCGCGCCGACATCGACCGGGTGGTGGCCTACGTGCTGGGCAGCGGCGGCCAGCCGCACGAGCTGCGCGACTACGTGCCCTACGGCTACGACGAGCGGCAGTACTGCTCGCCGGGCTTCGACCTGCCGGTGGGCTGCCTCTCGCGCACCCCGCACGGCGAGTTTCCGGAGTACCACACCTCGGCCGACAACTGCGCCTTCGTGCAGCCCGCGCAGCTGGCCGACTCGCTGGCCCTGTACGAGCAGGTGCTGACGGTGCTCGAAGGCAACGGCCGTTACCAGAACCGGCAGCCCTACGGCGAGCCGCAGCTGGGCCGCCGCGGCCTCTACGGCGCCGTGAAGGGCCACGGCAACCCCCGCGAGGCCGAAATGGCCCTGCTCTGGGTGCTCAGCTACTCCGACGGGCAGCACGATTTGCTCCACATTGCCGAGCGCAGCGGCCTGCCCTTTGCCAGCATCCGCCGCGCGGCCGATCAGCTCGTGGCCGCCGACCTCTTAGCCCCGCTACCGGCGGCCGCCTAACGGACTTTTTCTCCACCACTACTGTCCACCAGACTCCCATGGAAACCGAACTGCTCGCAACTGCCCCGGCCCTGGCCGCGGCCACCCAGCCCTGCCCGGTGTGTGGCTCCGCCGCGGGCGAAGTGTTTTTTGAGGTTCAGGACGTGCCCACGCAGTCGGGCATCCTTTGGCCGACGGCCGATGCGGCCCGGCAGGCGCCCACCACCGACATCCGGCTGGCGTTCTGCCCGCATTGCCACTACATCCACAACGAGGCGTACGAGGCCAGCAAAATCACCCACACCCGCAACGACTTCTCCCTGGAGTTTTCGCCCTCGTTCCGGGCCTTCACCCTGGGGCTGGCCACCGAGCTGATCGAGCGCTACCACCTGCGCAACGGGCGCATCGTGGACATCGGCTGCGGCGACGGGGACTTCCTGCGCACGCTCTGCCGCCTGGGCCACAACTCCGGCCTGGGCATCGACCCGGGCTACGCCTCGCCGCCCGGCCTGCCCGCCGGCACCAACGAGGCGCTGGGCGTAACCTTCGTGAAAGACTACTTCGGGCCGGCCACGGCGCAGGTGCTGGAAGGGGCCACCTTCATCAGCTGCCGGCACATGCTCAACGTGCTGGCCAGCCACGTCACGCAGTTCGTGCACGATTTGCGGGCCGCCATTCCGGCCGGCACCGCGCCGCTGGTGTACGTGGAAGTGCCCAACGCCCTCTACGACATTGGGGAGCAGGTGGTGTGGAACATCGTCAACGAGCACGCCTCCTGGTTTACGCCCGCGTCCCTTTCGTACCTGTTTCGCAGCGCCGGCTTCGAGGTGCTGGACGTGCAGCCCTGCTGGCACGGCGAGTACCTGGGCCTCACGGCCCGCCCCGTGGCCGTGCCCGCTGCGGCCACGCTCGCACCCACCGACGACCCCACGACGCCCGCCGCCGTGCGAGCCTTCGGCACTTCGGCCCGCGCCGTGATGGAGCAGTGGCAGGAGCGGGTAGACGCGCTGCGCTGCAGCGGCAAGCGCGTGGTGGGCTGGGGGGCCGGCTCGCGCGCCATCACCTTCCTGAACACCTTCGATCTGGCCGACACCCTGCTGGCCGTGGTCGACATCAACCCGCGCCGCCAGGGTCAGTTTCTGCCCCTGACGGCGCACCCGGTCATTGCCCCGGAGGACATGGCCGGCTACCGGCCCGACGTGCTGCTGATTACCAACCCGACCTACGCCGACGAAATCAAGACCCAGGCCCGCCAGCTCGGTTTTCAGGGCGACTTCCTCGTGCTCTGATACCGCGGCTGAGCTTGCTCTTCAACCAAGAAAACCAGCCTTCATCTTTTCCTGCTCCGCTTGCCTCCTTCGGCCCCAACGCCTGCTTTCCTCCACCATTTCCAATGCTAGCCATGACTTCCGCCGTACTCGCTGCCGATTCACCGCCCGCGTCCACGCTCGCCGCGGAGCCCCTGGTTTTGCCAGAGGCGCCCGGGGCTGAAGCCGCTCCGCACGCCGAGCTGACCGCCCGCTTCCACGCGGCTATTCCCGGCGGCAGCCATACCTATGCCAAAGGCGACGACCAGTTTCCCGAAGCCATGGCGCCGTACCTGGTGCGCGCCCGGGGCTGCCGCGTGTGGGACACCAGCCGGCGCGAATACCTGGAATACGGCATGGGCCTGCGGGCCGTGACGCTGGGCCACGCCTACGGCCCGGTGCTGCGCGCCGCCCAGCGCGAGATGCTGCGCGGCACCACCAACGTGGGCCGGCCGACCATGCTGGAGCTGCGCGCCGCCGAGGATTTTCTGGAAACCACCGGGGCCGGCGACATGGTGAAGTTTGCCAAGAACGGGTCTGATGCCACCACTGCCGCCGTGAAGCTGGCCCGCGCCGCTACCGGCCGCGACCTGGTGGCCCTCTGCCAGGACCACCCGTTTTTCTCCACCGACGACTGGTTTATCGGCACCACGGCGGTGCGCGCCGGCATTCCGGCGGCCGTGCGGCAGCTCACGCTGGGCTTCCGCTACAACGACCTGGCGTCGGCCGAGCAACTGTTTCGGGACCATCCGGGCCAGATTGCCTGCCTGGTGCTGGAGGTGGAGAAAGATGTGCCGCCCGCGCCCGGCTTTCTGCCGGGCCTGCGCCGCCTCTGCGACGCGCACGGCGCGGTGCTCATCTTCGACGAAATCATTACCGGCCTGCGCTGGCACGTGGGCGGCGCCCAGGCCGTGCACGGCGTGCGCCCCGACCTGAGCACCTGGGCCAAGGCCCTCGGCAACGGCTTCAGCGTGGCGGCCCTCACGGGCCGGCGCGAGCTGATGGAGCTTGGCGGCCTGCAGCACGCCCAGGAGCGCGTGTTCCTGCTCTCGACCACCTACGGCGCCGAGAGCCATGGGCTGGCGGCCATGCGCGCCGTGCTGGCCACGTACCGCCGCGAGCCGGTGATTGAGCACCTGCGTCAGGCGGGCGACTACCTACGCCGTTTGCTGGCCCAGTCCATTGCCGAGCACGGCCTTACCGGCTATTTCAGCGTGCAGGGGCCGCCGCAGTGCCTCACTTACGCCACCCGCGACGCCGACAAGCAACCTTCGCAAGGCTACCGCACTCTGTTTCTACAGGAAACGCTGCGCCGCGGCCTGCTGCTGCCCTCGCTCATCGTGAGCTACGCCCACCAGCCCGCCGATATCGAACTCACCGCCGCGCGCATCCACGACGCGCTGGCCATCTACCGCCGCGCCCTCGACGAGGGGCTGGACCAACACCTGCACGGCCGCGCCGTGCAACCCGTGTACCGGGCCCGAAACTGAAAGGTGGAGCAGTTTCGTCGCCTAGGTGCCGCGCCGTCGGTCTCGCAAGAGGCCGGCGGCGTTGTTATTTGAATGCAGCAGGGAGGAAGAAAGCCAGAGCAGCCGGTATCGGAGCGGGACGATGCGTAGGGCTGCTGGCGCACGGCCGGCCCCTTACAGCGCCGCTGGTTCGGTGAAAAAGAAGTTTTTGAGGCCCCGCCGGGTGGTGGTTTTAGCGGGTGGCAAACGGCAGCACCATCGCCTGCGGCTTGCACAGGTCGGTGAGGGCGTAGCGGAAGTCGTGCAGGGGCTTGCTAGCCAGCAACTGGTGCTGCTCGCGAAACTCGGGCCAGCTGGTGAGCAGCACCAGCTCGTCGGCTTGGGCGAGCAGCTCGGGCAGGGAGTTGGCGTAGGCGATGGGCAAGCGCGTTTCGCGGGCAAATACCGCGTTGGCCACCGGATCGTAGGCGACCAAGCGGGTGCGGCCGCGGGCCAGCAGCTTTTCGATGATGGCCCGGCTCGGGCTCCGGCGTACGTCGTCGGAGCCGCTCTTGAAGGAGAGGCCCAGGATACCAATGCGGTGGTGGGCGGGCACGCTGGCCAGGATCTTATCGGCCACTACCTCCTGGATGTCCTCGTTGATCTGCAGGTTGGCGGGCAGCATCCGCGGCTCGTAGCCGTGCGCCTGCGCGATGCTGTTGAGCGCGGCTGTGTCTTTGGGCAGGCAATAGCCGCCGTAGCCGCAGCCCGGGAATACGTAGCTGGCCATGGGAGCCGGTGAGCCGCTCCAGCGCCGGTCCTGGTGCAGGATGCGGAAAGCCGCCGGCACGTCGATGCCGCCGATGTGGTCGGCAATCATGGACATCTCGTTGGCGAAGCTGATGAGCGTGGAGAGCAGCGCGTTGGAAAGGGATTTGATGAATTCCGCCGTGCTGAAGTTGACGTAATGTACCGGCGCGTTGAAGGGTAGGTACAGGTCACTGAGCACGCTGCGGGCAGCCTCGTCGTCCACGCCTATCACCACCCGGTCGGGGTGCATGAAGTCGTCCCAGGCACGGCCTTCGCGCAGAAATTCCGGGTTGGAAGCCAGGCCTATCGTCCGCTCGTGTCGCCGGGCCAGCTCGGTCACGTAGGGCTGTACTTGCTCGGCCAATGTGGAGGGCGGCACCGTGGATTTGACGACCAGTACCCGGTACTGCGCGTCGGACACGTCAAACACCTGGCGTATCGCGTCGAAAAGGGCTGTGAGGTCGGCGCGGCCGTCGGGCAGGCCCGGTGTGCCCACGCAGAGGATGACGACGCGGCTGTCGTTGACGGCGTCCCGCAGCGGGGCATCCACCACAAAATTCCGGTTCAGCTCTTCGCGCAGCGCGGCTTGCAGGTGCGGCTCGTAAAAAGGCACCTCGTACCGGCGGAGGCTGGCCATCCGCGCCGGGTCCACGTCGACGCCGTAGACTTTGAAGCCCTTCTTGCTGAAGCCCAGGGCCGTGGTCAAGCCGACAAACCCCAGTCCGACTACCGTAATCATAAGGCGCTGCGGGTAGAATGGTAAAGGAACTGGAGGTAGCGGCGGATGCCGGTGGCCACGTCCACAGTGGGCGCGTACCCAAGCACGGCGCGGGCCTTCGTCAGGTCGGGGCAACGACGGTTCGGGTTATCGGTAAGATAGTCTTTGTCAGCAGAAGTTCGAAAGGAAATGCGGCCTGGGTAGCCGAAAATGGCGCGCCCCGCCTCGGTAAACAGCTCCGCGTACTCGCGCACGGACAGCTCCGGTTGGTCCTGCCCGATGTTGAACACGTCGAACCGGCCGTGCAGCAGCACCTTCAGGTAGCCACTGATGGCGTCGGAGATGTAGCAGAACGTGCGCGTGGGCGAGCCGTCGGAGAAAATTTCCAGGTCGCGGCCTTCCACCACGGCCTTGGCAAAGTCGGCCGGCAGCCGCTGGTCGTGCAGGCTCAGGCCCGGGCCGTAGTTGTTGAAGGGCCGCGCAATGCCGATGGGCATGCCGTACTGCTGGGCGAAGAGGTAGCACAGCGTTTCGCCGAAGCGCTTGGCTTCGTCGTAGCAGGCGCGCGGGCCGATGGTGGCCACGTTGCCGCGGTAGTCCTCGGGCGTGGGAATGCAGGCGGGCGGCGGGTCGCCGTAGATTTCGCTGCTCGAAAAAAATAGGAAGCCCCGCAGCGGCCGTTCGGCGTAGTAATCGAGCAGCCGGCGCAGGCCGGTGGTGTTGGCGTCCACCGTCTGGATGGGGTAGCGGCGGTAGAAGCTGGGGGAGGCGATGGAAGCCAGGTGCAGAACCAAGTCGGCCTGGTCGGCACCGGGCACGTCGGCCACCGAGTCGGTAATCACGTCGAACGTGCGCAGCTCGATCAGCCCGGCGTGGCGGGCGGCCAGTTCCGCCAGCCAGTCCCGCGTGCCGGTAAGGAAATTGTCGAGGGCCACCACGCGGCGCAAGGACAGCTCCCGGGCGTACGCGGCGAAGAAGTGCAGGAAGAAGTGCCCCAAAAAGCCGCCGCAGCCGGTCAGCAGCACGGTGGCGCCGCGCAGCTTGGTTTTTTCGGCCTCGGAAAGGGTGGCGTATACGGCTGCCAGGTCTTCCTGCAGCACGCGGTTGACGGGGCGGGTGGCTACAGAGGGCGTCATGGTGGGCTGCAAAAAGGTGGAGAGAAGCCCGAATCAGCCGCGCCGCCGGTTAGACCAGGAGGGCCGAAACGGCGGCGGGTTGCTGGGCCGCGGCCGGTGGCTGCAGATGCGGGAAAAACAGCGCCGTTTGTTCGCGCCAGAGGCGTTGCACGAGGTTGTCGGCGGGCAGCTCCACGTCGTCGAAGGTGAGCACCGTGTCGCGCGGCACGGCGCGCTTGAGCACGCAGCCCTCGGCCAGGCCCACGGGCAGCAGGTTTTCGAGGCGTGCGGTGCGGGCATTTTCGCACTGCCCGTAGGTGTCGTAGCCGCCGAGGCCGTCGAGGCGGTGACCGGCCGGCAGTGCAGTCTTGGTCAGGGTAATAACCTCCACCACCGGCGCGCCGAGCGGGGCCATGGTGACGTCCTGAAACAGCACCATTCGGGCAATGGAGTTCGGAATTTCGGCGTAAATGAGGTGGTAGGGTTGATAAAAGGAATACAGGGGGCCCGGCCCCAGCTTGCCGTAAGCCAAGTAGTGCTGCGACTTAGGGTCGTCGGTAGTGGCGTACACGAACACGCCGGGGCCGGGCTTGGGCCCCACCACGTAATCCACGATGCCGCCCAGCCGCTTCAGTTCCTCCACGTCGTACCAGGTAGTCATGTCGTCCACGTGGCCGTCGTGGCGGTAGCCGAGCATGCCGCGCTTGGCCACGCCCATGCCCGTGGCGTTGGCCACGCAGGCCTGCTCAATGCTGATTTTGGTGCCGTCGGCAAAGCTGGTGACCATCTCCGGCGTGAGGTGCCACTGGGCCGCGAAACCGGCCTGGGTGGTGGGGTTGCGGTAATAATCCTGCAGGCCCTTGATGTTGCCGCACAGCAGCGGCGTGAGGCCCATGCCCTTCACGAAGCGGTACAGGTCCATGATGCAGCCGGGCTGGTCGCCCGAGCAGCCGCTGAGCATCACCCCGGCCCGGTCGGCGTACACCTTCAGAATGGGGCCGATCAGGGCGTCTACCTCGGGGTTGAATAGCAAGACGTGTTGCCCGTGCGCAATGGCCCGCATGATGAGGTCGGCGGCGTAGTGGATGGTGCCCGTGCACTCCACCAGCAGGTCCAGGCCCCGGACCTCGCACAGCAGCTCGCCGTTGTCGGTCACGGCCCGCCCGCCCGCGTCGAGGCAGGCCTGCAACGATTCCCGGTCGGGGCACTCCTGGGCCGTGTGGCCGGTGTAGGCATAGGCCTGGTGGGCCTTGCGCAGGGTGCGGTTGGCCACCACGGCTACCTCCATGCCAGGCGTGTAGCGCATCACCTGATTGACCAGGCCCTGCGCCATTTCGCCGGCGCCCCAGAGACCTACCCGTATGGGCCTCCCGGCACGCTGGCGGGCCTCCAGCTGTTTGTCGATGATAACCATGTCAGTGGGCAATGGGGTGGTGGAGAAAAGGCGGAAAGCCAACCAGGGCGGTTTGGCAAAGCGGCGCGGCAGGATCAGGGCGAAGAAGACGACGACGCGTGCGCCACGTTCAGGTCCGCACCGGCCGCCGGGGCGGCAGCGCGGGCATGGGGTAGCCAATCGGCGGCGTTCAGTAAGGCCGTCAGGCCCAGGCGGGCGGGTGCCCAGCGCGCGGGCATGGGGAGCGGCCGCAAAGCCGGCAGCTGCAGCAAGCCCAGTACCTGCCGGGCCACGGCCACGTTGTGCAGCTGCAGGCTGCGGTACGAACCGGCCAATATGAACTGGTGAAAAAACCGTGCTTTGGCGCGGCGAAGCTGCCCCGGGCTGAGCAGGCCGGTTTCTTGCGTTCGGTGAAAGACGCCCAGCAGCTGGTTGATGGCCAGCTCGTTGAACGTGTGGGCCGTGATGGCGCCCGCGTGAATGGTGTACGCCGCCACCAGCGCGGGTACCTGGAGCACGCCGTGTACGCCGAAGATGCGGGCCCACAGGTCGGTGTCGCCGGTGCTGCCCTGCGCCGGATCGAGGCCGCCGGTGGCCTGGTACGCGGCGCGGCTGACCACGATGGCCGGGATGCGCACGAAGGAGGAGTTGGTCAGCAGTTGTTCTACGGCTTCGGCCGGGGGCAGGTAGGTTTCGCGCGGGGCCAACTGGCGGCGCAGCACCCGTTCCTGCAGGTCCACCAGCTCCACTCCAAAAAGCACCGCCGCGTGGGCCGGTGGCAGGCGGCGCAGCGTGGCCAGGATCTGCTCCAGTCCCTCGGGCAGCAGGTAGTCGTCGTCGTGCAGGTGCAGGATGTAGCGGCCGCGGGCCCGCTGCAGGCAGAAGTTGAAGTTGTCGACGGCCGTGCTCCCGGCCGGATTGCGGTAGTAGCGCCATTGCGCGGCCGGTTGGGGCTCCAGCAGCAGCCGGGCCACTTCTTCGCATTGGTCGTTGGCGGTGGAGTTGTCCGATACGATTACTTCCACCTCGGGCGGCAAAGGGCCCACGGAACCCAGGGCCCGGCGCAGCAGATCGGGGCGGTGGTAGCAGGGCACACAGATGCTCAGCAGCGGCGTGGTGCCGGGCGGGGGCGCCGCCGGGGGCTGCCAGCCGCCCCGCGCCCGGGCCTGCACCCGCCGGCGCGTGGCCAGCACGGCCCGGCGGTGCCGCCACACGTACGCATAAGCCCGCAACGAGCGGGGCTCCCGCACCAGGATGTACAGCAAAATGGCCAGCTGCCGGGGCAGGGCCTGCAGCCAATGGCGCAGCACCTGCCCGGCCGGCGCGTTCTTGAGCAGTAGCAGCAGCTGGTTTTTCACCGCGTCGGTTTTGATGGCGCCCGCCAAGCGTTGGCGCAGGGCCAGGTTGCCGGGACGAAACACCCGCGGATGCACAGCGCGGCAGCCGGTTTCCAGCCACGTGCGCCAGCCGTACAGCTGCCCGCGCCACGCCACGTCCCAGTCCTCTTTGTGGGCAAAGAACCGCTCGTCGAAGAATTGGCCCTGCACCCGCAGGTCGTCGATGAAGCGGCGGCGCAGCAGCGGCAGCGCGCCGTCGGCGCCGTCTACCCAACCCGACACGACGGGCGCCGTGCTCAGGCGCTGCCCGTGCAGGCGCAGTCCGTAGCGGCCGCCCGGCAGGGCCGTCAGCCCCGCCGAATCGATGATGGGGTCTGGCTCGGGGCTCTGCACCAGCAGCCCGCATACCATGCCGATGCGCGGTTCGCGGGCCATGGCCGTGAGGGCCCGGGCCAGGTAATCGGGGGCCAGCTCCACGTCCGGGTTCACCAGCAGCACGTAGGGCATGCGCGTGCGGTCGATGGCATAATTGTGGCCCCCGCAGAAACCGGTGTTTTCGGGCAGCTTGTGCAGCGCCACCCGGCCGTCGGAGGCGGCCAGGGCCGCCACGCGGGCGCAGGTGTCGTCGGCGGAGGCATTATCGACCACCCAGACGGTAAAATCACGGTAGCTCTGCGCCAACACGGAGCGCAGGCACGCCTCGATGCTGGCGGCGCTGTTCCAGGTGACGATGGACAGCAGAACGGAAGGGGAAGTAACACCCATGACTGGCGGAGGTCAGGCGACGAGGATAGCGGCCCGGCGTGGCGGCCGGGCGCGCAGGTCAGGCAGAAAGGGCGGCGGGCTGCCCGAGCAGCCGGGCCAGGCGCGGCCGTAGCGCGTGCAGGTCCACCGTCAGGTCTTCGCGGCGGGCGTCGCCCATGTTGGTGGAGGGGTGCGCGTTGGGGCACACCAGCCAGTCGTAGCGCAGATCGACGCGGTACGACAGCTCGAGGAAGTCGGGCATGACGAAGCCTTGGGGAAGCAGCTCCAGCACGGCCGTGCCGGGCGCGCAAAACACCAGGTTGCTCAGCCCCGCGCCCACCGGCCCGATGACGGCCCGGGCCCCCGCAAACAGGGTCACCTTTTCGGCCAGGCTAAGCTGGCTGAGCACGTAGCTGCGGAAGCCGAAGGGCCGTAGCAGGTCTTCCACGGCGGCCTCGTTCAGCACGTGGCGGGCCTCGGCGTCGCGGCGGCTGATGTACACGTAGGGGCTGAACTGGCGGGCCTTCACCAGCGCCGGGTCGGGGGGCAGGTAGGTGGTGCGCAGGAAGTCGCAGGCCCACTGGGGGGTGTGCGCCCCGGTGCCGCGCACCGGCGAGGTCACCAGCAGGCGGTCGGCCACAAGGTGGCGGTGGGTACGCACATCAATGAGCTGGCTGGGGCGAATGCCCAGGGGCGCCAGCGCCTGCCGCACCAGGTCCCAGTGGCGGTCGTACACCAGAAAGTAGTCCACCTCGGCCAGCAGCCCGGAGGCTTTCAGCAGGTGCAGGCGCGGCAAGGAATCGACCAGCCAGTGGTAAAAGTTGCCGATGGCCGCGCCGCCGCCCGCCAGCAGCGTGCAGACGGTGCCGGCTACGGGCACGGGTTCCAGGAAGTAGCGCTGCCGAAAGATGTTGTTGTCGGCTGGCTCGATGGTTTCCCAGGTCTTGCTCGTGTACTGAAACGACACGTCGCCCACCAGGCAGCCATCGGCGGCGATGATGGCCACGGAGTCGTGGTTGTCGGCATACAGACGGCCGCGCCGCAGCTCCAGCACAAAGGCGGCGGGTACCTCCTCGCTGCGGGGAGGCTTGCTGTGCAGGTGGCCGCTGTACGCGGAAGCTGCTTCGTAAAAGGCGTTCGGAAAGTGGCAGTAGGAGGTGTACGCCGCCACCACTTCATGGTACGTAGCGCCCGCAGCGGCTTGGCTGGCCAGGGCCCGGCTATCGGCGTGCACGCCCACGGGCCGGTAGTGCTGGTTGCGGGGCAGCCACTCGCGCAGCAGGCGGCCGGCGCGGCGCTGGGCCCGGTGAAGAAACTGGTGCATACGGATGGTGGAGAAGTAGTGGAAACCGTCCTTATTATGCGGCCAGGAGCGGCACCGGTTGCGGGGGGCGCGGCGCGGCGCGCCATTCGGCCGCGGCAATGACGCGCTGCAGGCCCTCGCGCAGCCCGATGGAGTGCCGCCAGCCCAGCGCGTGCAGGCGCGACACGTCGAGCAGCTTGCGCGGGGTGCCGTCGGGGCGGGACGCGTCGAACACCAGCTCGCCGTGGAAGCCCGACAGCTCGCCCACCAGCTCGGCCAGCTCGCGGATGGTCAGGTCTTCGCCGGTGCCCACGTTCACGGGTTCGCGGCCATCGTAGGTGAGCATCAGGTGCAGGCAGGCGTCGGCCAGGTCGTCGACGTGCAGAAACTCGCGGCGCGGGGTGCCCGAGCCCCACACCGTCACGCGGGGCAGGTTCAGGCTCACGGCCTCGCCGAACTTGCGCAGCAGGGCGGCCATCACGTGCGAGTTTTCCGGGTCGTAGTTGTCGTGGGGGCCGTAGAGGTTGGTGGGCATCACCGTGATGAAGTTGCAGCCGTGCTGGTCGCGGTAGGCCTCGCACATCTTCAGGCCGGCAATTTTCGAAATGGCGTAGGGCTCGTTGGTGGGCTCCAGCGGGCCGGTCATCAGATATTCCTCCCGAATGGGCTGGGGGGCCATCTTGGGGTAGATGCACGAGGAGCCCATGTACAGGAGCTTCTTGACGTGGTGGCGGCAGGCCTGATCGAGCACGTTGCCCTCAATCATGAGGTTGTCGTACAGAAAATCGGCGCGGTAGGTGTTGTTGGCGTGGATGCCGCCCACCTTGGCGGCGGCCAGCAGCACGTACTCGGGCTTTTCCTGGGCAAAAAAAGCAGCCACAGCGGCCTGGTCACGCAAGTCCAGCTCCTGCGAGGTGCGCATCACCAGGTTGGTATAACCCGCCCGGCGCAGCCGCCGCACGAACGCCGAGCCGGCCATGCCCCGGTGACCGGCCACGTATATTTTGGCGTTGAGGTCCATAAAGTCAGGGGATGAGGGTAAGAGTGTCGAAAGGTGTGAGTCTGGCCGCGTAGGGGGGGCAGGAGGCCGGAGTTGTTGTTCAGTGAACTCCTGCCCGCATACCCCCTTACCCGCACACCCTATTCATAATAATTGAGCACGCGGTGGCCGGCTTCGCGCAGCACCGCATCGCGCCGGAACACGTCCAGGTCGGCCTGCATCATGTCCTGCACCAGGGCCGGCAGGTCGTAGCGCGGCATCCAGCCGAGCTTTTGCTGGGCCTTGGTGGGGTCGCCGATGAGCAGCTCCACCTCGGTGGGGCGGTAGTAGGTGGGGTCCACGGCCACTACTTCCTTGCCCAGCGGCAGCTGAAACTCGGGGTTGTGGCAGGCCACCACGTGGCCCGTTTCGTCAGCCCCTTCGCCGAAGAAGGTCAACTCCACGCCCAGCTCGCCGAAGGCCATGCGCACGAAGTCGCGCACGGTGGTCGTCACGCCGGTGGCAATGACGAAGTCCTCCGGGGTATCCTGCTGCAGCATGCGCCACATGGCTTCCACGTAGTCCTTGGCGTGGCCCCAGTCGCGGCGCGCGTCCAGGTTGCCCAGGTAGATTTTGTCCTGCAGCCCCAGCCCGATGCGGGCGGCGCCGCGGGTGATTTTGCGGGTCACAAAGGTCTCGCCGCGCAGGGGCGACTCGTGGTTGAACAGGATGCCGTTGCAGGCGTACATGCCGTAGGCCTCGCGGTAGTTCACCGTAATCCAGTAGCCGTAGAGCTTGGCCACGGCGTAGGGCGAGCGGGGGTAGAAGGGCGTCGTCTCGCGCTGCGGTACTTCCTGCACCAGCCCGTACAGTTCCGAGGTCGAGGCCTGGTAGATGCGCGTTTTGTGGGTGAGGCCCAGGATGCGCACCGCCTCCAGCAGGCGCAGCGTGCCCACGCCATCGACCTCGGCCGTGTACTCGGGCGTGTCGAAGGACACCTTCACGTGCGACATGGCGCCGAGGTTGTAAATCTCGTCGGGCTGCACTTCCTGCACGATGCGGATCAGGTTGGTCGAATCCGTCAGGTCGCCGTAGTGCAGCTTGAAGCGAATGTCGGCTTCGTGCGGGTCCTGGTAGAGGTGGTCGACGCGGTCGGTATTGAACAAGGAGGAGCGGCGCTTGATGCCGTGAACCTCGTAGCCTTTGCTGAGGAGGAGTTCGGCCAAGTAGGCTCCGTCCTGGCCGGTGATGCCGGTGATGAGGGCACGCTTCATGGTCATGAAAGTGTGAAGTGGTGGAGAGGCAAAATCTGATGCCTTAGAACTTTGCCAGCAAATAATTGTATTTGATTTGGTAAAAACAATGGTTGCTGTAGGAAAAATTATTTTATCAAAAAGAATAATCATATATGTAAGGGTGAAGCACAAAAAAGCCCGGGGCAGTAGCCCCGGGCACTAGATATTGACCTCGCCAACTACCACCCGCGCAGCCGACCTACGGGGCGGGTCTGCTCGGCCCAAAGCAGTGCAACTGCGGTAGAAATAAAAAAACAGCGCCCGACCAGATGGTCGGGCGCTGTTGCTCAGGAGTTATGGGTGTACCGGGAAGCCCCGCAGGCTACTTGCTATTGGTTGTGCTTCCACACTTCCACCCCCGAAAGGTTGGGGTGGCCACCCGACGAGGTCAGGTCGATGGTGCCGTTCGTCACGTTCACCTGGAACGGGCCGAGCTTTTCCCAGTGGCCGGCGCTGCCGGTCTGGTAGCCCGTGCGCACCGTCGTGCCGTTGATCAGGAAGTTGGTGGTTTCCGAGAAGTTGTCTTCCCACACGTGAGCGTACACGCTGTAGGTGCCGTTGGGTACGTTGGTCAGCGTAGCTCCTACCTTGTTGCCGCCCACGGCCGTGGTCAGCATGCTGGCGCGGGTGGCGTCGGTAGCCGGCGAAAGCACCGTGCGCGTGTTGGAGAAGACGTTACCGGTTACCCGCAGGTTGGCGGCACCAGCGGAGGCTACCCAGGCATTGCCATCCAGGGTCACGGCCGAGCCGCCAATGTTAATGCCGCGGTAGAAGGTAGTGGTAGCCGGAGCGGGGGCGGGGGCGGGAGCGGGCGCGGGGGCCGGGGCGGTGGTGGTGGAGCCGCTCTTCCAGATTTCGATGCCGGCCAGGTTGGCGTAGTCGCCCGTGGTGCCGATGTTGAGCGTGCCGTCGGCGACGTTGGCCGTGAAGGGGCCCAACCGGCGCCAGGTGCCCGGCTCGCCGCTGTTGTAGTTGCTCTGGGCCGTTTGGCCCTCCACCGAGATGCTGTAGGTCTTCGCGTTCATGTTCTCCAGCACGTAGAGGTACACGCTGTAGGTGCCGCTGCTCACGCCGCCCACGGCCACGTTGAAGGCGTTGGAGTACTTGAAGTCGCGGATCATGCCGGCGCGGGCCGCGTCCGTGGCCGGGGCCAGCGTCAGCGAGGGGGCCGTGGTGGCCGTCCCGTTCATGGTCACGTTGCCGGCGCTTTCCGCCACCCAGGCGTGGCCGTCCAGCGTCAGGCCCGCGCCGCCGATGTTGATGCCGCGGAAGAACGTCGCGTCAGCCGGGCTGGGGGCCGGGGTCGGAGCGGGAGCCGGCGTAGGAGCCGGGGCCGGGGCGGGGGCGGGAGCCGGAGCGGGCGAAGTCGTGCCGCCGCTGCCGCCTACACCCAGCGTGATGCCGTTCTGGCTCAGCTTCTGGTTCCACAGCGTCCACTCGTTCTGTTCGGTCTGAATGGTCACCGGGTTCGGCAGGTGGGTGGTGTTCACGCAGTTGCCGCAGTTGCCGTTGCTGTGGTCGTGGCGGTCCTGGTAGGGCGAGCTGTAGCCCCAGCGCACGTAGCCCACCACGTTGTTGTCAATCGTGTTGTTGTACATCACCGAGCTCGGCTGCTGGTAGGCGTTGAAGATCGACACGCCGCAGTAGGTGGCGTAGAGCTTGCGCCCGTCGGGGAGCAGGCCGCTGGTGACGATGCGGTTGTTGTAGAAGCGCACGTCGTGGCCGGCGGCGATGTTCATGGCCGAGTTGCAGGTCGACACGAACTGGTTGTTGTAGGCCTCCAGGAAGGCCGTGGCCGTGGCGGCCGTGTTGCCGTCGCCGTCCGTGGTCATGCCCGTGCCCGAGAAGTTAGGGTCAGTGGCATTCACGGGGTAGGCACCCTGAATGTAGTTGTCGTGCACGCGGGCGATGCTGCTGCTCGTACCGCCCGAGTTGTAGAAGTTGATGTTGTCTTCCACCGAGCTGTGGTCGGGCTCGTTGATGACCTGGTTCCAGGCAATTTCGATGTTGCCTACGTTGCGCACCGAGTTCAGGCCCACAAAGTTCACCATCGTGAAGCCCCCGTTGCGGTGACGACCGTCCAGGTTCTTCACCTTGTTGCGCAGGATCTTTACCGTCTGCGAGGCCGAACCGTCGCCGGTCCACTGGTAGATGGCGAAGCCGGTGGTGTTTTCGAGGTAGTTGCTGCTAACCTGCAGGTTGCGGGCCGACGAAGCCGCCAGGAAGCGGCCCCGGGCGCGGTTGTCCACGGTCGGCGTCGTGCCGAACGCCTGGTTGTTGCGCACGGTCAGGTTGGCCCCGCCGTTGTTGGCCCAGATGATGTCGCCAGCACCCACCAGGATGCTGTTTTCGATGATGACCGGGTCCGACGTCGCGATGCGGATAACCGGCACGTCCGAGTCGTTGCTGCGGAAGTTACCCGAGTAGGTACCGCCCTGCGTGATGGTAAGCGGTCCGCTGTAGGAAACGTTTGGCGCTTGGGCCAGGGTCGGCGCCGGGCGCAGACCTAGTACGAGAAGCACGAACGCCAACACTGGCAGAAAGCGTGCACCAGAGGATGGGCTGGGGCGGAAGCTCCGCGAGCAGGTTCCAGAGGTTTTTTGCATTCTGAAATGGTTTAGAGAAAAATCTCTATTGTTTAATGTTACCCCGCAACCGCGAACAAAGTCAATTTCGTTCCCGGCGTCAGAGTTGTTTTTGTTCAAAAAGGTGCTTTGGTTCCTTTTTCCAGCTTTTCCGCGTTATTGTTCAACTTTGGGGCCGTTGCCCGTTGCCACGGAGTGGGAGCGGCCAGCGCAACCCAGTTATGCCGCAACGGCCCGAAGAAAAACAATTTTGTTTGGTAGTAAGCTGAAATTCAAGATTGAGCGTACCCATCACACCGTGCCAACATCATCAGGCGTTGCTCTGATAACAACCGCCTCGCTCAGCTTCTTGCCTGTATCTGATGCATTCGGCCACCGCAGCTTCAGCAAGTATCAGGCGAAGAATCTTGACTGGGTGACTGGGAAAAGTCATAAACCAGTGCCAAGTGTTCGATGCAAATGTATAAAAAAACATAATCAACAATCGAACTGACGATATTTTTTTTATTGCACTATTTTAATCGACAATAGTAGGGGTGAAGCTAAAAAGCCCCTTGCCAGCCGCTGAGCGCGACATCTGGCAAGGGGCCGAGAAAGCCGAGATAGGAAAAAAAATTACTGAACGGCGCGGAAAGTCCCGGTTACCAGCCGTTTGCCGGGTTTGGAGGACCGCATTTTGCGCTGCCACCGCTGCCACTCCTCCCGCTCCGAGTCCAAGGTTATCGGGTTGGGTAAGTGCTGGTTATCCGGGCACGTGGCGCAGTTGCCGTCGCTCAGGTCGTGGCGGTCCGGAAAGGGCAGCTGGTAGCCCCAGCGCACGTACCCGATGACGTTGCCGTCGATGCGGTTGGCGAAGAATACCGAAGCCGGCTTTTCGTAGTGGTTGAACACCGACACGCCGCAGTAGGTGGCGCGGAGCTTGCGCCCGTCGGGGAGCAGGCCGCTGGTGACGATGCGGTTGTTGTAGAAGCGCACGTCGTGGCCGGCGGCGATGTTCATGGCCGAGTTGCAGATCGACACGAACTGGTTACTGTAGGCCTCCACGTAGGCCGTGGTGGTCAGGGCCGAACTGCCGTCGCCGTCGGTGGTCATGCCCGTGCCCGAGAACTTTTCACCGGTCGCCGGGTAGGGGTAGGCGCCCTGCACGTAGTTGTCGTGCACGCGAATGGGCGCGGCAGGCGTGCCCGAGGAGTTGTAGAGGTTGATGTTGTCCTCCACCATGGAGCGGTCGGGCTCGTTGACGACCTCGTTCCAGGCAATTTCGATGCCTGCCACGCCGTGCACGCGGTTCAGCCCCACGAAGCTGGCCGTCGTGCCGCCCCCGTCGCGGTAGCGCCCGTCGATGTTGCGCACCACGTTGCCCAGGATTTTCAGCGTTTGGCCGGGGCTGCCGTCGCCGCTCCACTTGTAGATGTAGATGCCCGTGGTGTGCTCCAGCCGGCACTGCTCCACGCGCACCGAGCGGGCTTCTTCGGCCGCCAGAAACGGACCGCGGGCGGTTTGGTCCTGCATCGGCGCCAGGCCGCGCCCCACGCACCGGCGCACCGTCAGTTGGGCGCCGGGCGTAAGGCACTCGATGAGGGTACCTGGTCCCTCGAGCGTGCAGCCGTCGAGCACCACGGGCTCATCCGTGAGGATGCGCACGCACGGGCTGCCCGCGTCGGGGCTGCGAAACGTGCCCGTGTACGTGCCGCCGCGCCGGACTATCAGGGTGGGGGCGCCGGGGCCCTGGCCCGTGCGGGCGGCGGGCAGCACCAGGCAGCCGGCTACTAAGAGCGTCACGAGCAGGCGCAGCATAGGAAACGGGGACTAGCCTTCGTACTGGTCGCGGTACACCTGAAACTCGGCCAGCGGCACCGGGTGCGTATCCGAGGTGAGGTGGAGCAGCGGCACTTCGCCGTAGAAGGAAGCCCACATGGAGTAGGTGCTGGGGGGGCCGATCAGGTAGTCGCAGCCGGCCAGCGCGTACATGTCCTCGATGTCGTGCTTGTCGGCGTAGTGAATCTGCAGCCCCGCGAACGGCTCGGGGGGCGGCGGGAAGTTGGAGGAAATCAGAAAGGCCACGCGCGTGCCGGCCGGAAACTGGGCCTCGATGCGGCGCATGAAGCCCGCGTAGGTATCGTCGTCGTAGAAATACTGGCCGCCGTGCCAGGTGGCGTAGTCGCCGCGGCGCACGTGCACGCCCACGAGCACGTCGGCGTTCTGGCGGGCCCGTTTCAGCACGGCCGCCACGGCCGAGCGGTGCGGCTCCACGAGGGCAAACAGCTCGCGGATGAGCTTGGCGTGCTTGCGCAGGCTGGGCCGGTCGCGGAAGCGCCAGCCGTGCAGCAGCACCGGGTGCGGGCCCTGGGCCATGCGCAGGTAGTCGGGCTGGGTCAGGTCGTAGCCATCTTCGTTGGGCAGGTACACCAGCTGGGGCAGGGCCGGGGCGGGCAGGGAGCGGCGCACGCGGCCCAGGGTGGCAAACAGCGAGTCGCGCTGCACCAGATCGAACACGCGGCCCAGCCAGCGTTCGGAATAAGGCGCGTCGGGCAGCACGTTCAGGCGGATGGGCAGGCCGCCGAAGTCGTTGGTGGCCGGGGCCTGAAAGTAGCGGGCGTAGCCGTTGAAACTGGGGTTGGCCAGGCTGTAGCCGTGCTCGACGGCGTTGGCAATGAGGTGAGCGAAGAGAAACAGGCGGTTGCCGAGCGCGCCGTAGCGTTTGACGATGATTACCATGGCAGGGGAGCAGGTAGAATTAGCGGAGGAAATAGCCACCCAGGCGGCGGGCGTAGCCGTTCAGAAGAAAAGTGGGCAGCAGCAGGGGCGGGCAGTTTTTGAGGGCGAAGTGCGTGAAGTTGCGCAGGTTGCCGCCCCCGCGGATGCCGAACAGGTGCTCGGTGTAGCCGCGCAGGCTGCGCTGGCGGCGGGTTTGCTCCTGCCCGCTTTCTTCGGGGTAGGTGAGCAGGCGCGCGTCGTAGTTCAGGTACACCGGGAAGCCGTGGCGGCGGGCCACGGTCGTGTAGTCGTAGTCGGCCAGGTAGTGCGGCAGGCGCTTTTCGTCGAAGAGGCCGATGGCGGCTACCACCGCGGCCGGAATCAGCAGGCCGCGGCCGGGCAGGTAGCTCACGGCGTGCAGCCCGCGCTGCTGCTCGGGGGCCAGCTGCGGCAGCACGTCGCGGCTGCGGTGGGTAAGCCAGCTGAACTGCTCGCCCCCGTACACCGGCTGCCCGGTGCTGATGTCCAGCTCCAGGGCGCCCAGCAGGGCCTCGGGCTGGCGGGCGGCCCAGTAGAGCATACGGGCCACGAAGTCGGGCGCGGCCTCCACGTCGTTGTTCATGGTCATGAGGCGGTCGGCGCCCTGGTTCAGGGCGTGGCGCAGGCCCAGGTTCACGCCGGCCGTCCAGAACAGCTGGCCCGTGCCGGGCAGCACGGTCACCTCGGGGTAGTCGCGGACCAGCACCTCGGCGGTGCCGTCGGTGGAGCCGTCGTCGACCACCACCGTGCGAAACTGCTGCACCGTCTGGCGGCGCAGCGCGTCGAGGCAGGCCCGGGTGTAGCGCAGGCGGTTGAAAACGGGAATAACGATGTACAGCATCGGGCAAGGAGTAAGCAGTGGTGGAATTAGCAGTAAGCAGACGGGGCGCGTTGGCGGCGGGCTCAACTGGCGGCCAGTACCGGAGCCGGCGGCCCGGGCGAAGGCCGGCGCGTGGTGGCGGGGCGGCGCAGCGCCAGCGAGTCGAGCAAGGCGCGGAAGCGGGCGCCGCGGGCTGGCCAGGTCTGGGTGAGGGCAAACTGGTAGGCGGCCCGGCCCATGGCCGCGCGGCGGATGGGGCTGGCCGCCAGCTGCTCCACGGCCCGGGCCAGGGCGGCCGAGGTTTCTTCGGGTGAAGTCACCGGCACTTTTACCGCCGCCGACAAGGGGATGAAGTCGCGGGCACCCTGGTGGTCGAGGGTGATGATGGGCAGGCCGCAGGCCATGGCCTCCAGAAACTGCGAGGCGAAGGAGTCGCGCAGGCTGCCGAAAAGGAACACGTCGTGGCTGAGCAGCTCCTCGCGGATTTGCGTCCAGGGCACTTCGCCACGCCAGGTTACCCGGTCTTCCAGCCCGTATTGGCGGATCCAGCCCGGCACCAACGGCCCCATGGGGCCATTGCCAATGACGGTGAGGTGAAAGCGCACTGCGGGGGCCACCTGCGCCAGCGCTTCCAGCACCAGCGGCAGGGCCTTGCGCGGGTAGAGCCGGGCCAGCCACAGCAGGCGCAGCTCGGGGTGGGCGCCGCGCTCCTGGAAGTGCTGCCCGTAAAACGACTCGGGCAGGCCCGTGTCGAGAAACAGCTCCACGCGGCGGGCGCCCAGGCGGCGGGCCATCTGCGCCGTTTCGCGGTTGCCGGCCAGCACCACGGCGGCGTGGCGCATGGTTTGGCGCACGTTCGGGTCGAAGCTGATCAGGGCCCAGCCGATGAAGTCGCGCAGGGTTTCGGTCTTGAACCAGCCCGGCATGTAGCGCCGGAACGCTTTGGGGGCCCGTTGCCCGCCGCCCACCGGCCCGAACACCAGCGGCTTACCCAGCCGCCACAGCCACGAGCCCATCTGCAGGCTGCCGTAGGTGGCGTGGTGCACCAGGCTGAAGTCGGCGGTGCGGTCGAGCACGCGGGCGGTGCGCCAAGCTTGGTACTGCCACACCAGGTAGTGCAGGTACACGCCGAACTGCCAGCGGTACAGGAACTGCACCCAGGCCGCCACCGCCACATACACCACTTCGATGCGGGCGGCCGTCGGGTCGGTGGCGCGGGCGGCCAGGTAGGGCGTCAGGTCCTTGCGCTCAAACTCCGTGGTGAGGCACCACACGCGGTGGCCCTGCGTGGCCAGCTCCCAGGCCCAGTGGAAGCCGTTGCCGCCCTCGCCGCCCTGCTGGGGGTTGCAGGCGTAGGCCGAAAGGAGCACGTTCATGAGCGGGCGAGGTTGGCGGTGGAGGAGAGCCCGGCGGCGGGCGCGGTGGCCGCAGGCAGTGCCACCGGCGCGGCTTGCGGGCGGGCGGGCAGCAGGCGGGCGGGCAGGCGCAGCAGCTGGGCCACGAGGCGGCTGAGCATAAACTCCCGGAAGCGGCGCCGGTCGCGGGGCCGGTCGCGGAGCACGGCCACGGGGTGCCGCAGCGGCCAGCTCAACTCGGCCGTGGCCACGTCGGCGTGGGCGTCGGCCGCGTCGAAGGTGTGGGTGGCGTCGTCGCCGAAGCCGATGTTGCGCACCAAGTTCACGGCCGGCACGATGGTCAGCCCGGAGTGCGCGGCCACCGCAAAGTGCCACTGGTAATCCCAGATGTCGGGCGGCTGCGGAGCGCCGTGCAGGGCGCGGAATTTGGGCAGCCAGTAGCGCCGCTCCAGCGCCGAGGGGTACAGCTGCCGCAGCAGGCCGCGGCGTTGCAGCTCGGGCCACAGGCTCAGGTGGAAGTCGTAGAGGTGCCAGGCGCGGCGCCAGCTGGCCCAGCCCCAGCTGTTCACCTGCCCGGAAAAGAAGTAGGAGTCGGCACCGGCGGCCAGGGGTTGGCGGGCTTCCCGGCCGAAGTTGTTGCCGCCCACGTGCATCACGCGCTCGTCGTGGCGGTAGCGGGCCAGCATTTCCTGGCAGAAGGGGAAGAAGTCGGGCGTCGGTACGCAGTCGTCTTCGAGGATGATGCCTTCCGATTCGTGCCCGAAAAACCAGCTGATGGCCGTGGCCGGGCCTACCCCGCAGTTCAGGTTGGTGTCGCGGAAGAGGGTGCGCAGCTCGCAGGGCCAGTCCACGGCGGCCTGCACCAGCGCGCGTACCTGCTCGCAGAGCGCCGCGTCGTCGGGGCGGTGGGCGCGGGGGCCGTCGGCGGCCACGTACAGGTGGCGCGGGCGCACCTGGCGCAGGGCCTCCAGCACCCGGCGCGTGGGCTCGGGGCGGTTGAAAACCAGCAGCAGGACGGGGGTTGCAAAGGAGTCGGAGGCGGGGCGCATGGCAATCGGCGAAAGAAGGCGGAGGAGCGTCGCGGCAGGGAAATCAGCGCAGGGAGCGGTACACGTCGAGGGTGCGCTGCACGATGGTGGCCGGGTCGTGGCGGCGCCGGGCCTCGGCCTGGGCAGCGGCGGCTAGGCCGTGGCGCAGGTCGGCGTCGTGGTAGAGGCGCAGCACCTGCGTGGCCAGCTCGGCGGGCTGCAGGGAGCTGAGCAGGCCGGTGACGCCGTCGGCCACGAGCGAGCTGACGCCGCCCACGTCGGAGGCCACCACCGGCAGGCCCATCAGCTGGGCCTCGCACACGCTGTTGGGGCTGTTGTCGATGTAGGAGGGGTGCAGCAGGCAGAAGCAGCGGCGGCCCCAGGTCACCAGCTCCGCGGCCGTGAGGTTGCCCACGCGCTGAATGTCGTGGGGCTGCAGGTCGGTGAGGCCGGCGCGGCGCGTCTCCTCGGCCCATTCCCGCTCGCCCACGTAGCCCGCCACGATGAGCTGCAGGCCCGGAACCTGCCGGCGCAGCAGGGCGTAGGCGGCCAGCGTTTCGCGGAAGCCCTTCATTACCTGGTGCCCGCCCACGAAGAGCATCTGCGGGTGCGGCGCTACGTCGGGCAGGAGCAGGGGCAGCGCGGCGGCCTCGTAGAACTCCGGCCGCAGCATTTCCCAGTTGTGGTGGATGCGGGCGCCGGGGCTCAGCCGCTGCATGTGGGCCGCATCCCAGTGCGTGCGGCACAGGAAGTGGTGGATGTGGGGCACGTAGCGGCGCTCGTAGTAGCCGGCCAGCGTCCAGAGCACCTTGTACCACGACAGCTCCGGCACGTACTTCACGCACTCCGACACGATGCCCTGCACCGACAGAATCACCGGAACCTCGTCGGTGGGCAGCTGGGCCACCACGGCGGGCAGCTGCAGCTCGGAGCCGTGCAGGTGAATCACGTCGTACTGCCGGTAGTGGCGGCGCAGCCAGCGGGCCACGATTTCCACCCGCCAACGGTACAGCGTCAGGATGTCGTGGCGGGTGCGGGGCACCTTCAGGAAGACGAAGTGCAGGCCGTCCTGGGAGTAGTGTTCCTCTTCGGTGGCCATGGTTTCGTCCCAGTTCACGATGGTCAGGTCGACTTCAGCCGGGCGGGCGGCGAGCTGCCGGGCCAGGGCTACCACCCACGGCACCGGGTGCGTAGCCGGGCCGTACGCGTAGGGGTAGGGCGCCAGCCACAGCACCCGCAGCGGACGGGCTGCGGGGGCGGGTGGGGGCGCGGGCACCTGCACCGCCCGCGGAGGGTGCAGCGTCAGGGTTTGGGCAGCGTCAGGCGGATACATGGGGGAGAAGGGGAGAATGAACGGGAACACCGGGCACGGGGCGGCGTGGGGCCGCCGCGGGCTGGGCTACCGGTTGGGCAATGGCGGCCAGCACCAGGCCGAGCAGGCCGTAGTGGGCCACGGGCCAGTCGTAGGAAATGCCGTAGCTGAGGCCGCTGGCGGCGTAGGCCAGCAGGGCCGCGGTTTCGGGCGTGAGGGGGGCGGGGTGGGCTATCCGGCGCACGGCCAGTACCAGCGGCACCAGCACCACCAGCAGCAGGCCCGCCACGCCGAAGTAGAAAAGCCGGTCGAGGTAAAAGCTGTGGAAGTGGTGGCCGGTGCCGTTGCGCCAGATGGGCGCGTCGGTATCGGTGCTGTAGAACTGCACCGGCAGCTCGAAGCCCTCCAGGCGCCAGCCCAGCAGTGGCCGCTTCTCCACGAAAGGCGCGTATACTTCCATTTGCTGCATGCGCCAGCTGCCGGTACCCTGCTTGGTCGGGTTCTGAATGTCTTCAATGCCCTTGATGAGCTTCTTGACGACGTTGGGGTTGTCGAGGGCCGCGGCCAAGCCGCCGGTCGACAACGCAATGATGGGCACCAGCACCAGCGGCCCGAGCCGGTGCAGCCCCAGGCTGGCGCCCGGCACCTTACGCCAGAGCAGCAACCCGTTGAGCGTGAGAGCTACCGTGGTGGCAATCCATACGGTGCGGTGCTGCAGGAACACGATCAGCGCCACGCACACCAGAAAAGTGAGCATCCAGAGCCAGCTGCCGCGGGCCAGGTACCAGTTCAGGGCCAGCAGCGCACAGGGCAGCAGCAGCCAGGCCGAAGTGGCGGTGAAGCCCCGCTCATTGTCCAGAAACGAGTTCAGGGACAGGGCATCGACGTTGAAAAACGCCAGGTTGATGAACAGGCCCAGCAGAATCAGCCACACCAACGGGCGCAGCGGCGGTAGGCCGCGCCGCCGGTAGTAGCCATAGATGGCAAACAGCGGCAGCAGCATCGTGAGCTTGCTGAACACGTGCGGGTACACGGCCCAGCGGCCCCAGCCGTGGTACGATTCCAGCGCCAGTGCGCCCAGGCAGGCCAGCTCCAGCACAAACCACGTGCGCATCAGCGGCTCCATGGCGCGCAGGTACAGCACCCCGCCCGCCAAGCTCAGCCCCGTCAGCAGGTACATGTACTGGCCGAGGGCTGGGTCTTCTTCGAGCTCGAAGAACAGCTGCGTGAAGGCGCGGTCCATGAAAAGCACCAACACAATGGCCGGCAGCAGCAGGAAGCGAAGGTTGATTTTCATGACGCCAGCACGCTAGAAGAAGTTTGCGAAGTAGCCGCGACGGCGGGCTCGCGGCGGCGCAGCCAAGACTGCAGCCCATCGGTGCCCGGTACCCGCAGGTGCCCCAGGTGCCAGGCTACCTCGGTCTGCAGCTGCCGCAGCGGCAGCAGCAGGGCCAGGACCAGGAGGGTCAGACCACCGACGGCCAGCTCGGCACTGAAGGTGAGGGCCAGCGGCCAGTGCAGCTGCGCGCCCAGCCACGCCACTCCCCCGATGCTGGCGGCCACGCCCGCGCCCAGCACCAGGGCCGGCACGTAGCACTGCAGCACGGCCAGGGGGCGCACCTCGAGCACGCGGCGCATCAGCAGCACGTAGAACACCGTGCGCAGCGCCTCGCCCAGCAGCACGCCGAGGGCCACTCCTAGCAGCCCGAACCCGCGCAGGGCCGCAAACAGCACCAGCAGCGCCGCCGCGTGGGCCAGCGTCAGCCAGAACTTGCGCGTGAGCGTGGCGGTGGCGTCGGCCACGGTCGCGGCGAACATGTTCATCATGCTCAGGGCGTACACCCCGCACACCAGCCGAAACACCGGCACGGCCTCCAGCCACTTGTCGCCGAGCATCACGCGCACCACCTCCGGCGCGGCGGCCGCGGCCCCCAGGCAAATAGGCGGAATCACGCTGCCGATGAGCACGAGGCTGCGCAGGTAGGCCGCCCGCAGCCGCGGCCGGTCGTGCTGCACCTGGCTGAAGGAGGGCAGCGCCACCCGCGCCACGCTGGAGGAAAGCGTGTAGATGGGCAGGCCGATGAGCATCCAGGCCCGCGAGTAAAGGCCCACGGCGGCCGCGCCCCACAGGCGGCTGATGCTGAGCTTGTCCAGCTCGCCGGTCATGTACTCGCAGAAACTGATAACCGACGACCAGCCCCCGTAGTGCACCAGCGGGCGGTACGTAGGCCAGTGAAACAGCAGCCGGGCCGGGTGGCGGGTGGCCGCGTAGGCCAGCACCGTGAGCACCGTGGCCTGGGCCAGTTGCGCGCCCACCAGGCTCCACACGCCGTAGCCCCGCCACGCCAGCACGATGCCCACGCCCGCGTAGCCCGTCAGGAAGGCCGTGACTTCCACCGCGGCCAGCGTGCGGAAGCGCATGTGGCGCCGCAGCAGGCTGATGGCCGTGGCGTGCAGGCCCGTGAGCAGCAGGCCGCCCGCCAGGGCACGCACCACCGGCACCACCGTCGGCTGCTCCAGCAGGTGGCCGCCGACCGGGGCCAGCAGCACCAGCAGCCCTCCGAACACCACGCTCAGCCCCACGGAGGAGGTAAAGGCGGCACGCACGTCGCGGTCGGTCAGCTCGGCCTTCTGGATGATGGCCTGCTCCATGCCCATTTGGGCGAAGTAAGAGCCAAAGCGCAGCAGGATGCCGGCCAGGGCTACCAGGCCGAAATCGGCGGGCGAAAGCAGCCGGGCCATCACAGCCGTGTAGCCGACCTGGAGCAACGACGTGGTCAGGGTGGCGGCCGTGGTCCACTTCATGCCGTGGACGGCCGCCGCCGTCAGGCTTTGTTCGGCCGGAGCAGGAGAAGTAGCAGTAGTAGCCATACGCGCGGGGTAAAAGGCGGTGGAGGAGAGGGCGCGGTGGGAGGGCAGGAAAAGACGGGGCGGTTAGCTGTAGCCGTAGGTATAAGCCTGTTTCTTGTAGCGGTACTCGTAGGTTTTGTTGAAGTGCATGTCGTTGATGACCATGTACACGTGCTTGATCTTGCCTTCGGCATGCAGCTCGTTGATCTGCGCGATGAAGGAGCGGTCGGTATAGTTCTGGCGCACCACGTAGATGTTCGCGTCGAGGTAGCGCAGCAGCACGAAGTACTCCGACACGTAGCCCACCGGCGGGGTATCCAGCAGCACGTAGTCGTACTCGGCGCGCAGCTGCTCCAGCAGCGCGGCCATGCGCGGGCTTTCCAGCAGCTCGGTTGGGTTCACGGGAATCGGGCCGCAAATCAGTACATCCAAGTGAGGCACCGAGCTGGCCCGCAGGCACTGGCCCAGCGGCGCCTGGTCGGTGAGGTAGCTGGCCAGGCCCGGGGCCTCGCGGTCCAGGTCGAAGTAACCGGCGATGGTGGGGCGGCGCAGGTCGGTTTCCACCAGCACCACCCGGCGGCCCGAGTGGGCCAGCTCCACGGCTAGGTTCACGGCACAAAAGCTTTTGCCCTCGCCCGGCACCGACGACGTGACGCCCAGTACCTTCTTGTCGAGGCCGGCCGAGAGGTACTGCAGGTTCACCCGGATGGAGCGGAACGACTCGGCGATGGGGCCCTTGGGGTTGTTGAGCATGCCGGCGCGCTCGGCCTTGCTGCCGTGGGCCACCACGCCCAGCATCGGAATGTCGGTCACGCGCGTCAGGTCTTCCTTGCTCTGGATGCGGCGGTTGGCCTTGTCAAGCAGCAGCGCCAGGCCCAGCGGCCCGAGCAGGCCGGCCAACACCGCCATCAGCCCCACAAACATGGGCCGGGGCGCGGAGGGCCCGTCGCCGTTCATGGCCGCGCTGTCGATAACCTTCTTATCGGTGGAGTTGGTGGCCAGCGTAATGGCGGCCTCGGCCCGTTTTTCCACCAGGAAGTTGTAATTCTTGTCGTTGAAGTCCGACTTGCCCTTGAGCACGGCCAGCTGCCGCTCGTTTTCGGGCATGCGGCTCATGTCGGTGCGCAGGCGGCCCAGCTGCCCGCCCATGTCGGCCATCTGGATGTCCATGTTGCGGATCATGCTGGCCAGGTTCTGCTCCAGCGAAGCCTTAGTGGTTTTGATGCGCTCATCGAGCACCGTCACCAAGGGGTTGTTCACGCTGGCATTCACCACCAAGCCGGCTTTCTGGTTGGAGAGGTCAGCCAGCTGCAGAATCAGGGAGCTGAGCACGCCGTCCTGCACGCCCGAGGCCGAGGCGGCCGTCACGGTGCGGTCGGCCCGCAGCTGGGCCAGCAGGTTCTGGTAGTAGCTGCGCTGCGAGGTCAGGCGGCTGCGCTCCAGCTCCAGGCTGGCCGCCTGCTGGATGCCCGCCGACGACTGGGCCGTGACGTCCACCACGCCGCGGGTGGCGCGGAAGGTGCTCAGCGCCGCCGCCGATTGCTGGCGGGCCTGGTTGAGCTTGTTGATTTCGCTGTCGAGGAAGGCCACCGTTTTCTGGCCGGTCACGTTTTTCTCGCGCAGGTCCGCGTCGATAAACACGCGCATGAGCGTGTCGAGAAACTGCCGTTCCTTGGCCGGCACCGTGCCCTTGGTTGTCAGCTCGATGATGCGCGACTCGTGGTCGATGGAGCGCACCTGCAAGCGGCCCTGGTAGTCGCCGGCCACGCTGCCGAGGTCGTTCAGCACAAAGTAGTAGTGCTCGTGCGGGTCGGCGGGCACGCCGGGCTCGGCCTGCACCGTCAGCGTCAGCAGCGGGTGGCGCAGCGTCTCGCCGGCCCGCACCGTCTGGTCGATGTCCACGCCGAGCACCTCGCGCACCAGCTCGCCGGTGGGCAGGCTGGTCAGCTGGCCCTCTTTGGCCCGGGCCTGCAAGCGAAAGCGCCCGTCGGGCAGGGGCTGCACCTGCACCCGCACGCCGCTAAGCTGGGCCGCTGCGGCATCCGGCACGATGCGGAAGGGAACCGAGCCGGCAGGCCGCTCGCGCACCTGCAGGGGCCGGAGCTGGTTGAGCCAGTTGTCCGGAGCCGCGAAATAGCTGACCTGGAACTCGGGCAGGCGCTGCACGGCTTGGCGCACCATACCGGCCGAGCTGATCAGTCCGATTTCGTCTTCCATCTTGATGCCGTTGTCCTTTACCTCGAGCAGATCCAGCAGCTCCTGGGCCCGCTTCGAGCCCGAGCTTTGGTCGCCCAGCAGCATGGTGGCGCGGAAATCGTAGACCGGCGCTTTTACTTGCAAGTAGAGGAACGCGACGGCCCCGGCCACCAGCAACCCGATCAGAAACAGGGGCCAGCGGGCCCGCAGCTTGAAGAAGAGCAGGTGAAGGTCGAGTTCATCGGAATGGGCGGTGCGTGGTTCCATGGCCGGAGCAGATTGCGGAGCCTTGCGGGGAAGGCAGCTCCCCGCAGGGCCCTAGTTGGTAATCTTGATGTAATTCAGAATCAGCACGATTGCCGAAACGCCCGAGAAAAGCAGGGCCAGGTTGCCGGCGTTGGCGCGGTTGGTGCGGGCCGCCAGCGGCTCCACGTACAGGGCATCGTTGGGCAGCAGGTAGAAATAGGGCGAAGCCAGCAGCTGCGGGTCGGTGAGGTCCAGCAGCACGACTTGGTTGCCCGTGCTGGTCGGCCGTATGAGCTTGATGTTCTGACGGTTGCCGAACTCCGTTAGGTCGCCGGCGAGGCCCAGCGCCTCGAGCACGGTGGCCTGCCCGTTGTACACGAAATAACGGCCGGGGCTTCTGACCTCGCCGAGCACGGTAATTTTGAAGGACAGGAGCTTAACCAGCACGTTGGCGTCGCGCACGTAACGACTCACCTGCTGCTGCACCAGGCTTTGGGCCTCGTCGATGGTCAGGCCCTGCACCTTCACCTTGCCCACGGTGGGCAGGTTGATGGTGCCGCCGGCGTCCACGTTGTAGCCGGCCAGGAACATGTTGCCCGGGTCGCCGCCCATGATGTTGCGCGAATCCGTCACGTTGAACATGTCGTTCAGGGCGGGCTGCACGCTTTGCACACGGACGGAGAGGACATCGTTGGGCTGAAGGCGGTAAGGCTGCAGTTCATTCGGGACGGCCACGGGGGTGCGGGTCGAGTATTCGTTGCCCTGCAGGTAGGGCAGACGGCGCTGCGCAATGCAGGACGCCAGCAGCAAGGGCAGGCACAGCAAGGCCAGCCGCAAGCGGCGAATCAACAGGTAAGCCATGGTGGTGGAGGCATTTGGCTTAACCGCCGGTTTGCTCAATCAGTCCAAAAGCTGGTGGCGCAGCTGGACGGTCCAAAAGAGTAAATCAGCACGGGAAGCGGTGGAGGATCGTGTTGATAGAATTTTTCTATAAACATATAGGACTTATTTCTATTAGTCAAGTTAATCTTAAATTATTCTCATAAATATTTGTAATAGTTTTTGTTGTAAGGGTGGGCCGGAGTGGTATTAAAGCCACGTTAAATGCGCCGAAGCCGGCCAGCAACCCGGGGCAACTGCCTATCTTCGGCTGCGTATTCCCTGCGTGTATGAAGATTCTCTTGGTTGAAGACGAGCCCAAAGTGGCTGCTTTCTTACAAAAAGGGCTGAGCGAGCAAACCCACGCCGTTGATGTGGCAGCCGACGGGTTGCTGGGGCTGCGCCAAGCTTTGTCGACGCCCTACGACCTGATCATTCTGGATCAGCTGCTGCCGGGCCTTAGCGGCCTGGAAGTGTGCCGGCAAGTACGGGCTCAAAACTCCGCTGTGCCCATCCTGATGCTCACGGCGCTGGGGGAAACAGACGACAAAATTCGCGGCCTCGACGCGGGCGCCGACGACTACCTCGTGAAGCCCTTCGCGTTCCAGGAGCTGCTGGCCCGCATCCGGGCGCTGGCGCGCCGCCGGCAGGATGCCCCGAGCCAGCCGAAACTGCGCCTGGCCGACCTCACGCTGGACCCGTCGAGCAAGGTGGTGACGCGGGCGGGCCAGCCGGTGCAGCTTACGGCCCGTGAGTTTGCGCTGCTCCATTACCTGCTGCGCAACCAGGGGCGCGTCGTGTCGCGGGTAGACATCCTGGAGCACGTCTGGGAAACCAGCTTCGATACCGGCTCCAACGTCATCGACGTGTACATCAACTTCCTGCGCAAGAAAATCGACAAAGACTTTACGCCCAAGCTCATCCATACCCTGGTGGGCATGGGTTACGTGGCCAAAGTCAACGAGTGATTTGCATGGCTAAATGGCTGGATGGTCAAATGGTTAGCCGTTCAACGGGGCGTCCGAACGATCAGCCATTTAACCATTTAACCATTTAACCATTTAGCCATTCCATAGCATGTCCATTCGTCTGCGGCTGGCGCTGCAGTTTGCGGCCATCGTGGCCATTACACTGGTGCTGTTTTCTGCGCTGATTTACGTTTTCACGTACTACTCGCGCGGGCAGTTCTTCACCAACAGCCTCCGCAACCGCGCGCAGGTGGTGGCCCACGTGTACTTCGACGCGCAACACCCGCGCAACGACGAGCGGCAGAGCGCGGCTTACAGCCGCTACCTGCGCCAGCTGTACCGCACCCTGCCTGACGAGGAAGTGCGTATTTATTCCCCCAGCGGACGTGTGCTGTTTCGGGAGGGGCAAACCACCCGCCGCCGCGTGCCCGCCGAATGGTTGGGCACCACCAGCGGGCTGCTGCTGCAGCGCAGCCCCGATTTGCGCTACACCGTGGGCATTCATTATGATGTGCCGGGCCGCGGCCGCTTCTTGGTCGTCGCCTGGTCCGTCGATTCGGACAGCCAGCGGCAGCTGCGCACCCTGCGCGGCGTGCTGGGCGTGGGCCTATTTGTGGCCTTGGTGCTCACGGGTATTGGCGGGTGGGTATTTGCGGGGCAGGCGCTGCGCCCCATGCGGCGCGCCGTGCAGGAAATGGGGAGTATCACCGCTTCGGACATGCACCGCCGGCTTTCCGGCGCCGATGGGCAGGACGAGGTGTCGCAGTTGGCCAGCACCTTCAACAGCCTGCTCGACCGCCTCGAAACCGCTTTCGTGGGCCAGCGCACCTTCGTGCGTGACGCCTCGCACGAGCTGCGCACGCCGCTCACGGTCATCATCGGGGAGCTGGAAGTGGCCTTGCTGCAGTCGCGCACCACCGAGGGCTACCAGCAGGTGCTGCGCAACACGCTGGACGCGGCCCGCCTGCTCAAAGACCTCACGAACGGCTTGCTGCAGATTGCGCGTGCTTCCGACGACCCCTCGCAAGTGCCGCTCAAGCCCTTGCACCTCGACGAACTGCTGCTGCAGGCCCACGAGGAAGTGCAGCGCCGCCATCCCACCTGCCGCATCGACCTGGACTTTCAGCTACCGCCCGAGGCCCCAGACCCGCTGGTGCGCGGCAACGAGGCCCTGCTGCTTTCGGCGGTGCTCAACGTGCTCGAAAACGCCTGCAAGTTTTCACAAGGGTCGGCCCAGCCGGTGCTGGCCACGCTGCGGGGCGCCTACGGCCGGGTGCAGCTGGAAGTGCGCGACCGGGGGGTAGGCATGACGGAAGCCGACCGCCAACAAGTGTTTGTGCCCTTTTTCCGGGCCGATAACGCCCGCGGCGTGCCGGGGCACGGCATCGGGCTGCCGCTCACCCATAAAATCATGGAGTTGCACGGCGGGGCCGTGTGGGTGGAAAGCGAACTGGGCAAAGGCACGCAGGTGGTGCTGGAACTGCCCCGCGCGTAGAATTGCTACTCTAGGCGTAATAGAAATCCCAAGTTAATCCGGCGTCAGGCTCCCATTTTTACGAAAGGCATTTTATTTTGACCTTTTAATGCCGTTTTAATTCGCTTTTAACCGGAGGTTAAGACCAAACAGGGAGATTAGACTCGAAATCAGGTAGTGTGTCACGTTTGCACCAATGCAAGCAACACCTGCGTATGGTTTGGCAATTATACTGCATGGAATCATCCACCGTTCTTACTTCGTCGCCTTCCCCGACCCATGCCCAGCCGGCAGGTTCGGGTAGCGCCGCGCCACAGCTTCCGAAGGGGAACACCCTGGGCAAGGATTTGCCTGCCGGGCTGGTCGTGTTCCTGGTGGCGTTGCCGCTGTGCTTGGGCATTTCCCTGGCTTCCGGGGCCCCGTTGCTTTCCGGCCTGATTGCGGGTATTGTCGGCGGGCTGGTAGTGAGCTGGGTAAGCGGCTCCGCGCTCAGCGTAAGCGGCCCGGCCGCCGGCCTGACGACCATCGTGCTGGCAGGCATCACCGAGATGGGCAGCTACGAGGCCTTTCTGGTGGCCGTGGTGCTGGCTGGGGTAGTGCAGATGGCCCTCGGGCTGCTCAAGGCCGGTATTATTGGCATGTACTTCCCTACCTCGGTTATCCGGGGAATGTTAGCTGCCATTGGCCTGATCTTGATTTTGAAGCAGATACCGCACTTCCTGGGTGGTGACGAGGACTTTTTTGAAGACCTGAACTTCTTTCAGCCCGACGGCTTGAACACGTTCTCGGCCATTGGCCGGGCCGTGGCGGGGCTGCAGCCGGGGGCCTTGCTCATTGGCTGCGTATCAATGCTGGTCCTTGTGCTCTGGGAGCAGGGTTTCATCAAGCGCAACAGAGTGCTCAACTTGGTGCCGGGAGCCCTGATTGTGGTGGCATTGGCCATTCTGATCAACACCGTGCTGGGCAGCGTCCGCCCCGAGTGGCAAGTAGCGACTTCGCATCTGGTGAAGTTGCCGCCCATCAAGAACTTCGACGATGTGCTTGGGGCGTTGCGCTTCCCTGACTGGAGCGTGCTGACCACCAATCCGCACGTATACACGCTGGCCCTGACCATTGCCGTGGTGGCTTCGCTGGAGTCGCTGCTGAGCGTGGAAGCCGTGGATAAACTGGATCCGCTCAAGCGCCGCACGCCCACCAACCGGGAATTGCTGGCCCAGGGTACGGGCAACCTGCTTTCCGGCCTGATTGGTGGTTTGCCCCTCACGGCGGTTATCGTGCGCTCGTCGGCCAACATCAACGCCGGCGGTCAAACGCGCATCTCGGCCTTCTTCCACGGCTTGCTGCTGGCGGCCGCGGTACTGTTCATGGGCCAAGTCCTGAACCTGATTCCGTTGTCGGCGCTGGCTGCCGTGCTGCTGCTGGTAGGTTATAAGCTCACCAAGCCCGCCCTGTACGCGTCGCAGTGGAAGCTGGGCTGGAAGCAGTTCGTGCCCTTCCTCGTCACGGTAGTGCTCATTCTCTTCACCGACTTGCTCAAAGGAGTCGGTATCGGTCTGGCCGTGGCCGCTTTTATCATCCTGAAGGACCACGCCGAATCCGCGTACTTCTTCCACTACGAGCCCGACCACGTGCCCGGCACCGTGCACCTGAAGCTATCGGAGCACGTGACGTTCCTGAACAAGGCGGCCATTGCCACCACTCTCGACCGCTTTCACCCCGGCACGCGCGTGATTCTAGACGGCTCCGATTCGGTTACCATCGATTACGACGTGCTGGAAGCTATTGAAAGCTTCCGCCAGGGTGCCGCCGAACGCGGCATCAACGTGGAGCTGCGCGACATTCCGCAGGTCCATGTACTGGGCCACTAAGCGGATTCTGGGTGATACGATTGTTGGGATTTGCGTAGAGTAGCAGTAGCTGCTGCCGGCGTTTCCCAACTTATCACCCCTGCATTGCTGTAGCCCCTTCTTCCACGAACACCCCCACTCCCGATATGAAACGAATTCTCGAAGGCAACCGCCGCTGGGTAAAAGAGCAACTCGCCAAAGACCCGCAGTACTTTGAAAAGCTGTCGATGGGCCAGAAGCCCCGCTACCTCTTCATCGGCTGTTCCGACTCGCGCGTGCCCGGCTCGGCCATCACCGGCACCATGCCGGGCGAAATGTTTACCCACCGCAACATCGCCAACTTGGTGGTGAGCACCGATATGAACATGCTGTCGGTGCTGCAGTACGCGGTGGAGGTGCTGGAGGTGGAAATCATCCTGGTGGTGGGCCACTACGGCTGCGGGGGCGTAGCCGCCGCCGCGTCGAACAAGCAATACGGCCTGATCGACAACTGGCTGACGAACATCCGCGACGTCATCCGACTGCACGAAACCGAGCTGCTGCGCATCAAGGACGAAGACGAGCGGGTGCGCCGGCTCGTGGAGCTGAACGTCATTGAGCAGGTGCGCAACCTGGCCAAGACCAACATCATCCAGAACGCCCGCAAGCGGCCCAACCCGCCTATGATTCATGGCATGGTCTACGATATCCGCGAGGGCATTCTGAAAGACCTGGAGGTAGACACCAATGAGGTGGACGAATTCAGCCACATCTATCTGCGCGACCGGCCCGTGCTCACGGCGGGCACCCAGGTACTGCTGGAGCAACTGCAGGAAACGCAGACCAACAACCCGGCCGAGCCGGCTCCGGCAGCGGCCCCCAACGAAGAAAAAGGCAAAAAAGAAGCTACGCGTACCGCCTAATCCGTGGGTCGGAGTGGGTTCTATAGCTCGCCCACCCGCCCATAAACCTCCGCTGCCTTTGGCGCGGAGGTTTTTTTGTGCCCACCCGTGGCCGGCCGGGCGCAGGTGCTCAAGTAACAGTCGCTGTGCCCGGGCGGCCTGCAGTTCGACCCCGCTCCGCCGCAGTACGTTTCCGGGCCATCCACTCACTGCCGCAAGTGCGAAAAGCAAGGTCACGTGAAGCCCACGGCTGCCCCGCCATTCTTTCGGCTGGCTTGGCTCAGCACGGGCTTGTGGTCCGTTGACCGCCCCTCAGGCGTGGCAGCTTCGGGTGCAGCTTGTATCTTCCGGTTTTATGACGTAGCCGGCCCTGCGCGGCCTTGGTCTGACTAATGCCTTCCAGTACTGCTATCATCGCCCGCTTGCCGACCGTGCCCCTGCTGTTTATAGCCGCCAATGGGTTTGGGCAACGATACGCCGCGGCCCCGCCCGCCGAAACCACGGGCTGGGCGTTGTTTCGGAGCTACGCGCCGCTACTGGCCGTGCTCATTCCGTTGGTGAGCTACCTCACAGCCCAGTACAAGGACTGGCGCTCGGCCCAGGGCACGCTCAACAAAGCTTTCCAAGGCGAAAACGACGCGGTGGTGTACATGACGCACAAGGTGCAGCACAACGAGTGGAAGCGCCGCATGGCCCGCGCCCCGGGCTTCCGCCGCGAGGTCATTACCGCCCTGTGCCTGGCCTGGTCGGTGCAGCGGCTGGACTACATCAAGGCCCTGATTTTCGACGCGCTGCTGTGCGTGGGCCAGCAGGGCTACGCCGAGGAAACCCAGTACGTGCTCGACAAGCTGCTGCGCCAGTACCACCAGTACCACGAGCGGTTTGCGGCCGCACAGTTTTCGGGCGTCATCGGGAGCATGGAGCAGCTGAAAGTGGCCCTGGTGACCGGGGAAGCCGAGCGACTGAAGTTGTCCCGGTCTAAGGCTTAGTCGTAGGGCGCGTAGGCGGCCATGCGCCAGTGGCCCGGTGACTTAGGCGTCAAAATCAGCTTGTAATCGGCCGTGAAGCACAGGTCATCCGTGCGAACGTAGCCCAAGGCGTGGCCCTGCATATCCGAAACGCGCACCCAGGGTGCGCTGCCCGCATCCTGCTCCTCATTTACGTTTACCACGCTGTACGGCAGGCGTACCCGCACCGTCGATTCGGCCGAAGGCCGAACGTGTGCTTCCGTGGCGGGCTTCAGGCAGATGGCCACGGAATACCAATCGGCGTCTTCCAGCTCGCAACTGATGCGCTCTGTGGCCTGGGCGTAGGGCAGGCGAAACTCGCGGCCCTCGTCGCCGGTGCTGAATACACCGCCCAGCGCCAGAATGCGGCGCAGTTCCGGCCAGATGGGCGAAGCCTTGCCGCGGTGCAGCTTCCAGGTTTTGGCAAAAGCATGGCGTCCCATTTCGCCCCCACCGTAGCTGGAAACGGTCTGGGTATCGACCAAGGACAGCAGCCCGCGCACGTCGCGCGCCTCCACGATGTGCATGAGGCGCGCCAAATAGGCCTTAAGGAAAGCATCCTGGCGGCTCTCGTCTGCCGGCAGCAACTGGCAGGCGTAAACCGCCGAATCGACGGGCTAGCTTAGGTCATCCGGTTTTGTGCTGGTTTCCGGGCCGGAACGGGGCGCGGCCAGGCCCCTCGCCGGGGGCAGCGTATCCGGCGCGGGGCCTGCTGCCGGGCGAAGGCGGGGTAATGGTTCGGCGGGGGACGGGGCGGTGGCTGCTGGGGTGTGGGCCGCCTCCTGACCGCAGGCAGTGGCTATAATCAAGAAGGCAAGCAGCCAGTGATACGACATATCTAACAGGATGTGAATAGTCAATAAATATAGCCGTTTTTGCCGCTCCCGGCAGAAAGGCCGGCCGGAGCGTATTGCCCCAACTTCCCTCGCTTTAACCGACTTTTTCTCGCCTTATCTTTGTTGATTCAACGCCTGACTATGCCTCCTCATAGTTATCCGTTTCTCATCACAGCCCATCTGCGGTCATGAAAGTCTGCATTGCCGAAAAGCCCAGCGTGGCCCGCGAAATTGCCAACGTGCTCGGCGCCCGCCTGCGCATGGACGGTTACTTCGAGGGCAACGGCTACCAGGTCACCTGGACCTTCGGCCACTTCTGCACCCTGAAGGAGCCCCAGGACTACCACCCCGAGTGGAAGCGCTGGAGTATCCACGATTTGCCCATGCTGCCCGAGCAGTTCGGCATCAAGCTCATGCAGGACGATGGGGTGCGCAAGCAGTTTGCCACCATCAAGCGGCTGCTGGCCGACGCGGAGGAAGTCATCAACTGCGGCGACGCCGGGCAGGAAGGAGAGGTGATTCAGCGCTGGGTGCTCACCGAGGCCAAGTACCGCAAGCCCTTCAAGCGCCTCTGGATTTCGTCCCTGACCGAGGAGGCCATCCGCCAGGGCTTCGCCAACCTGCGCGACGGCAAGGAATTCGACCGCCTCTACATGGCCGGCAAGAGCCGCGCCATCGGCGACTGGCTGCTGGGCCTGAACGCCACGCGCCTCTTCACGCTCAAGTACGCCCAGGGCCGCGGGCAGGTGCTCAGCCTGGGCCGGGTGCAGACGCCCACGCTGGCCCTGCTGGTGGACCGCTACCACGAAATCCAGAACTTCAAGCCCGAGCCCTACTGGGTCTTGCGCACCGAATACCGCGGCACCATGTTCAGCCACGTGGCCCCGCCCAAGAAGGGCAAGGCCGAGGACGATGAGCCCGACGAAAAGGCCCGCCTGAAGGCCCGCGGCTACTTCGTGACGCAGGAAGAAGCGGACAAGGCCATGGCCGCCGTCAAGGACGTGCCGCTGGTTATTACCGGCGTCGAAATCAAGAAGGCCCTGGAGTCGCCGCCGTCGCTGTTCGACCTGACCTCCCTGCAGGTGCAGTGCAACAACCAGCTGGGCCTCTCGGCCGAGGACACGCTCAAAACCGTGCAGGCGCTCTACGAGAAGAAGGTCGTCAGCTACCCGCGCGTGGACACCACCTTCCTGCCCGACGACCAGTACCCTAAGATTCCGGGCATCCTGCAGGGCATCAGCGGGCCGTACCACAGCTTGGTACAGCCGCTGCTGGGCCAGAAAATCCGCAAGTCGACCAAGGTCTTCAACAACAACAAAGTCACCGACCACCACGCCATCATTCCCACTGGTGCGGCGCCCGGCGGGCTGAGCACCTGGGAGTCGAACGTGTACGACATCATCGTGCGCCGCTTCCTGGCCGCGTTTTACCCCGACTGCGAAGTCTCGAACACGACGGTGACGGCCGCGGCGGCCGGCTACCCCTTCCGCGTGCGCGGCCGGCAGATTCTGAGCCCGGGCTGGCGCGTCGTCTACGGCGACCCCATGCAGCAGCAGGCCCCCAGCACCGCCAAAGCCGGCGAGGGCGACGACGACGTGGTGAACACCGTGCTGCCTAGCTTCGTGAAGGACGAATCGGGCCCGCACAAGCCCAAGCTCGACCAGAAAGTAACCCAGCCCCCGCGCGAGTACACCGAGGCCATGCTGCTGCGCGGCATGGAAACCGCCGGCCGCAACGTGGACGACGAGGAACTGCGCCAGGCTATGAAGGAAAACGGCATCGGCCGGCCGTCCACCCGCGCCGCCATCATCGAAACGCTGTTTAAGCGCGGCTACATCCAGCGCGAGAAAAAGCGCATCGTGCCCACGCCCACCGGCGTGGAGCTGATCGGGCTGATCCGCAACCCCACTCTGAAATCGGCCGAGTTGACCGGGCAGTGGGAGCGGAAGCTGCGCCAGATTGAGGCCGGCAACCTGGAGTCCGACGTGTTCCTGGCCGAGCTGAAGGCGCTGGTGCAGGAAATGGTGCAGGAGGTGAAGCAGGACCGCGCCCGCATGGTGGCCCTGCCGCCCACGGCCACCGAAGCCGCTTCGTCGGCGGCCAAGAACGGCGGCAGCAAGGCCCCGGCCAAAGCCGTTGCCAAGCCGGCCGCTGGCGCCGCGCCCGGCCCGGAAGGGGCGTTGGGCCTCTGCCCGGCCTGCGGCAAAGGTCACGTGCTCAAGGGCAAGACGGCCTACGGCTGCTCGGGCTGGAAGGACGGCTGCAAGTTTCGCCTGCCGCTGGTGTTCGAGGGCAAGAAATTCACCGATAAGCAGCTCGGCGCCCTTTTCACCAAGGGCCGCACGCCCGTCATCAAGGGCTTTGTGGACGACGTAGGGCAGAAGTTCGACGCGGCCATTGCCCTGAACGCGCGCCACGAGCCGGAGCTGCTGCGCGCCGCCGAAAGCAAGCCCGCCGTTGACGACAAGCCCCAGCAGATTCCCTGCCCGGTGTGCCGCCTGGGCACCATGCTCAAAGGCAAAACCGCCTGGGGCTGCTCCCGCTTCCGCGAAGACTGCCAGTTCCGCGTGCCGCTGGAGCTGTGCGGCCGCCAGCTCACCGACGCGCAGGTGGCCAAGCTCCTACGCCGGGGCAAGTCCGACGTGATTCGCGGCTTCACCTCGCAGCGCACGGGGCAGAAGTTCGAGGCCGCGCTGGAAGTCACGGCCGAGGGCGAGGTGAAGTTCGTGTTTGAGAAGAAGGCGTGAGGCGGCTAGGCAAGATTCCCTGTCTGGTCGGGCTACTCGTGCTCGGGTGGGGGCTCGTGCGTGGATACGCGCAGCAACCTGGGCTCAACCGGATTGATAATATCAAGACCGCTCAGGAAGCCGCAGCCTTGCTCCACGCCGCCGACACGGCGGGCCATTTTGCCCGCGTGACCATTTCGGATACGCTTTCCATCCGGAACCGAGCCTGTAAATGCCAAGCCCGCAAGCGGGGGGTACAACCCTGGACAAAGGCGGATTTCGACGGGAACGGCTACACCGATTTGCTGGCTATCGGCGATGATAATCGGCAGGAAGTGATGCTGATGATGGCGTTCGGCGGCGAACGGTATACCGTCAAGAGGGCGAACTACGGCAGCAAGTACTGCTTTCTGCCAACGCTAATCAGGAAAGGGGGCCAACCTTTGCTGGCCGTCAAAGCCTATCGGCGCAAATTCGGCGGTCAGCTCGGGCAGTCCAGGCAGTACCGATTGGTCTATAAATACGGTGGATTGGTGGAATACAACACCCGGCCCGGTGTCCGGCGGGTCGAAAGCATTGCCCTGTCGTACTTCATGTCCTACCACCAGAAGGTAAAACTGGATATGACCCTCACCGATGCCGGGTTTGTCGTTTGCCGGGAGGAAACCGATGGCGTGGTGAAAAACCGCGTGGCTATGCTGACGAAGGAGGAATTTGAAGCATTGGCCGCACTGGTAAACTACGCGGCAGTGGCCCGCCGCCGGTCGGTATATACCCGCAGCGGCAACCACCACCCGCATTATTACCTGACGGTAGCGTACGAAGGTGGCTACAAGCAGATAGATGACGGCGGCGGCGAAGGCTCGATGGGGCTGGAGCTGCTGTATGAAAACATCCTGGGCCTGCGTAATTCGCTGCGCTGGCAAGTTATAGAGCAGTAAGTAGCAGCCTTTCGATATGAACGCAGCTATTAGGGGAAGAGGCGTGAGCGGGTGCCTGGTGCTGGCAGTACTGGCAAGTTGGTGCAGCACCGGCTGTCAGTCAGACCACAAGGCTCTCAGCGTACCCAGCAAAATCGAAGCTGCGCAGACGGCGGCCCAGCTGCAGCAGTTGCTGCGAAGCGTCGATACGCTGTACAATCAGTTCACCATCGATACCGTGCTGCGACTACAAGACAAGCGGGTAGAGCGGCGCTACCGGCAGGCCGGTATCAAAGCCTGGTACAAAGCTGATCTGGACGGCAATGACCGGACGGACGTAGTAGTAACCGGCTGGCTGGACTACGGTGCCCCTTACCCGGAAACCAGTCAGGTCGTGTGCCTGCTGGATATGGGCGACTCACTGGTGCTCGATAACCTGAACCGGGAATACGAGCGGTACGGCCCAATAGCCCGTGTGGTGTACCGACAAGGGCGGCCGCTGTTGCAGTATCACGATTTCGCGCCGCCGATTCTTTACATAGATAGCCTACGAGACGAGCAGACGTTTCTGCTGACGTACAAGTTTGGTGGGTTTGTGGAGTATAATGAACGGCCTGACCCCGGCTTGCGCATAGACAGCCTCACGTACACCTCCGATTTCGCCTACGACGATGTACTGATGCAGAAACTGACGCTGACTGCGCTGGGGCAGGCAGAATATCGTTCCTGCGAATACCCGGTGCCGGATGAGCGGAAAAAGACCTTCGTGCATAAGAAAACGCAGGTAGCCGACCCTGCTATGGCCGAAATCAATGGGCTGCTTGGGTATATCGTCCCGGATAAGCTCAAGCCGGAGTATCGGGTATATATGAATCACAATCCTTACACCTACCTGACCTTATCTTACCACGATGGGCGCAGAAAGAAAGTGTTCGACTATGGGGAGAAGGGTACTTTCGGACTCATGCGGCTGTACGCACTGCTGGCCCAACTGCACAAAACACAGCAGTGGCAACCCATTAAGTAATTGCAAGACGCATGCCTAAGAAACCCATCCAACGCCGCCCAACACCCACGCCCGCTCCACCTCCCAAAGTCCGCCCCGCTGCGCTGTTCCGCGCCCGGCTGCTGGGCTACCTCGTGGGCCTGGTGCCGCTGCTGGCCCTGCTGCTGCTGTTTCGGCAGGTGCTGCCCGCTTCGGTGGCGCTGGCCATCGTGTTGGTGGGCTTCATGGCGTCGGTGTGGGTGCAGCAGCGCATCCGGCAACGCTTTCCCTACGATTTCAAACAGCGCGCCGAATGGCTGGCCTTGGGCGCGTATAGCCTGCTGGTAGTGGTTATCACGGCCGTTTACCTCGGGTGGGTGGCATAGCGGATGGCGAGCTTTAGCAACCGCGGAAAGAAGGCCTTGCTGGCAGCTGGGCTGCTCTGTCTGCCCGGAACACCCGTCCAGGCGCAATTAACCCCGCTGGTAGTACCGGCGCGTATTCCCAACGAGGTCGACGAGCTGCGCACCGCCGCGCAGGTCACGGCGTTGGTCCGGCGGACCCAGGCCTATCCGTCTTATCCACCTTTCGAAGTCGACACCGCGGTCCGCTACCCGGCCAGGTATTTTGCCCCCCTGACCGTAGCTGGCAGGCCCCAGCCCTGGGTCGCGGCGGATGTTGACGGCAACGGTTACACCGATTTGCTGGTGCTGGGCAAAGCGCGCAACTGCCCGAGCGCGCAGTTGCTCATGGCCGTGGGGCCGCAGCGCTACCAGCCGTTGGGGTTTACCAGTCGCGGGTTGGGGGCCTGCCAGCTGCCCGTCGTGACGCGGGTGGAGGGCCGGCCGGCCATCGTGCTGTACCACCACGTGACGCCGCGCAACGGCCGGGAATCGGATGCGCCGCTGCAGCCGCAGCGCGACACACTGGTGTTCCGCCACGGCGGCCTGATCGAGTACAATGCCCGGCCGGTGCGGCGCCGCATCGAGCGAATTAGTTTTGCGGCCGGCTCCTGTTACGGGTCCTGCCCGGTGTTCACCCTGGAAATCGATGCGCCAGGCCAGGCCCGCTACCATCTTCTAGAGGAATCAGGCGCCCGTCCGGGGCCGCCCGGCTGGTTTGCAGCCAGCATCGACGCAGCCTCCTGGAAGGAGCTGACGGCCCTGATCGACTACCTGCCGTTGCCCAGCCTGACGGGCCGCTACGCCGTACCTGCTACCGACCACCCCACCGTGCTGCTGACCATAACCTACGACGGGGGGCAGCAGACGAGCGTAGTAGACTACGGCCTGGCTGCGTCGGCTGGCCTGCGCCTGCTCTACGACAAGCTGTACCAGCTGCGCCTTTCCCAGCAATGGCAACCCACTACCGCCCGCTAACGCTTATGCCTTCCCAACTCGGTAAGCTTCTCGTACTCCTCGGCCTTGGCCTGGCCGTGCTCGGCGCCATCATCTGGCTGGGCGGCGGCTCGCTGTTCAGCTGGTTTGGTCGCCTGCCTGGCGACATCCGCGTGGAGCGGCCGGGCTTCCGCTTCTACGCGCCCATCGTTTCGATGCTGCTCATCAGCCTGCTGCTGAGCGCGCTGCTGTGGCTGTGGCGGCGGCTGGGCGGATAGCGGCGGGCGCTAGGGCAGCACCAGCAGCGGAGCCGCCTGTTGCTGGCCATCGGCCCAGCGCAGCAGCACCGTGTAGCGGCCGGCCGGCAGCCCAGCGGTGCTCAGGGTGAAGCCCGTCGCCGGTACGGAGGCCGTCCGCACCAGGCGGCCCACGCCGTCGAGCAGCAGCAGGGAGGCGGCCGCGCCGGCCGGGCTTACCCGCACGGAACCGGTCGCAGGATTTGGGTACAGGCCCACGGGCCGGGTAGCTGCGGCGCCGGGGCGGGCCGCGGTGGTAACGCGGGTGGTTTTGGCCACGAAGATGTCGCGGGTGGTGCTGGGCTGGCTGAACAACGGAAACTGTCCGGCACCCGCCGTGAAGGGTCCGGCCGTGAAATAGCCGGCCACGGCCAATTGGCCGGTGCCGTCCACGGCGGCGGCGTAGCCGATGTCGTTCGAAGGGCCGCCCAGGCGCTGGGCCCAACGGAAGGCGCCGCCGCTGGTGTAGCTGGCCACGGCTACGTCGGAGGTACCGGCCGAGGTGAACGTGACACCCGTGCCGGCCGGACCGTAACGGGCCGTAAGTTGAAAGTAGCTCACCGCGTACACGTTGTTTTGTTCGTCGGTAGCCAGGGCGATGGACTCGTCGGAACCGGCGCCGCCGTCGCTGCGGATCCACTGCACGGCCCCGGCGCGCGAGTACTGCACCAGGGCAATGTCGTCGCCGTTGCCGGCGGGGTTACGTACGCGCACGGAATCGTTGGCCGCGCCCAGGAAGTAGGCCGAGTCGCGGTAGGAGGTGAGCAAATAAGCATTGCCGCGGCGGTCGGTAGCTAGGGCCCGCCCGATTTCCGAAGCGCCGCCCGTGCCCAGGCGGGCCCACAGGGCGGCGCCATTGCGGTCGTACTTCACCACGAACAGGTCGGCGGAAGCCCGCGAGCGAAGGCGTAGGGCGGGGCTGCTGCCGCCGTCGAAGGTCATGGTTTCGCGGAACGAGCCGGTCACCAGCACGTTGCCGGCTCGATCGATGGCCACGGCGCGGCCCGCGTCGGTGGTGCCGGCGCTGGTACCGCGGCGGGCCCAGAGCAGCGCCCCCGCCGCGTCGAACTTCACGATGAATACATCCGAGCCGCCCCCGCCCGCCAGCGTGGTGGTCGAGCCATCAATGGTAGCCCCGTCGCGGTAGTCGCCGGTAATGACCACGTGGCCGAGCGAGTCGGTGGCTACGGCGTAGCCGTTTTCGGCGCTGGTGCTGGCGCTGCCCAAGCGGCGGGCCCAGAGCAAGGCGCCATTGGGGTCGAACTTGCTCAGGAACACGTCGTCGGCCCCGGCCGAGGCCAGCGCCACGGCACCCGCGCCCGCCCCGAAGGTAGCCGTGCCGGTGAAGGTGCCCACCACCAGCAGGTTGCCCTGCGGATCGGTGGCCAGCCCCAGGGCCTCGTCGTTGCCGGAGCCGCCGTGGCGCTGGGCCCATACCAGCCCGCCGCCGGCGTTGTATTTGGCCAGAAACACATCGGAAGTGGAGGCCGTGCCGCCGCTGGGGGTGGCCACCAATTGCACCGCCGCCGTGCCCGTGCCAAAGCTCGCCGTGCCGCGGAAGATGCCCGCCACGTAGCTGTTGCCCTGCGCGTCGGCTACCAGGCCGCGGGCTTCGTCAGCCAGCGTGCCGCCGGCCGCTACGCTCCATTGAAATGTGGGCGCCTGCGCCCAAGCGCTACCAGTCAGCAGCCAGAACAGGAAAAGGAGTAGCGAAGGGCGCATATGCAGAAAAGGCTAAGGTGAGCAAAATGGGTGTAGGCTCAAGATACGTACCCGCGCCGAAAGTGGCCCCAAGCCGGGTAATGGCCGGGGGAGCGGTGGGGCGACGTATGGCTCCCGAAGAGCTGGTCAGTAGTCGTATCGAAAAAAGAACGTCCGGTTGAGCACAGTCGAACCCTGGGCCGCCTGGAAGATTACGGTTACTGATGGTTAATTCCTCTTCGGGTCGGGCCGCCGGTGCTGAGGTGCCGCACCGAACAACCCCGCTTCTGCTGCTACGCCCTCGTCACCCGACGCGGTGCATGGATGTGCCGTTAAACGGGCTGGTGCGTCTGCGGAGGCACCTGCAAAAGGATGTTTCACGGCACGTAGCCCAAGGAGAAGCCAAGCTGCGTCGGGGCGGCCGCGCTGAAGCGCGGCTGCGCGTAGCTGCTGGCCTCAAACGTACGCCCGAGCCGCAGCCCCACGCGCGCAAAGGCTTGTACTTCGCTGCCCTCGGCCGCGGCCGTCGGAATAGCCGCGCCCACCAGCACGGTGAGCGGCGTGCCCGGCAGGCGCGTGCCGCCGCCGAGCCGGGCGGGCGGGTTGCCGAAGCCCAGCAACTCCTCGGCGTAGTCGATTTGGGCGTGCCAGCCGTCGAGGCGGCCGGCGCGCACCCGCACCTGCGGCACCACATGCACGGTGCCGGAGCCCCGAAACCGCCCCAGCTTGCCCAGCCACGCGCCGAGCGCCGCGCCGAAGTAGCGCCCATCGGCCGCCACGAAGGGATTGAGGCCGCGCAAACTCGTTTCCACCGAGCGGTTGCCGGGCGCGTAGCCCGTGCGGGTGCTCTTGCCCAATCCAAAGCGCAGGCCGATGGTGACGTCCGTGTCGTAATCCGCATCGGCCTCGCGCCAGCGGTTGCGGTAGGCCACTGTGGCGCCCAATGCCCGGTAAGTGTCCGGGAAAGTGCCCGGCAGCTTGCCCCACAAGGCGTGCGCCTGCGCTACGGACAGGCGTTCCACGGTGCGGCCCGGGGTGGTGGATTGGGCCACCCCGTACAGGGGCAGCCAACTCGTGGCAAGCAGGAAGCCGAGGCGTAGGCGCGTCATGCCGCAAAGCTACGAGCGGCTAGCGGCCGCGCTGCAGCGGAATGCTGTAGAAAAGCCGCCCGCTGAGCTGGTACAACCGGCCGAAGTTGGTGGCCGCGTACGGCTCCAGCGCAAAGCCCGAACGGCCCAGTTGCACCCGCCCGCTGACGAAGCCCATAGCCGCGTGCGGGTGGTGATTGGCGAGGCCGACGCCCGCCAGCACGTAGCTGCTACGGGCGTCGCGCAGCCCCCAGCCCACGCCCAGGCGGGCTGAGTAATTGCCCACGGCCGCCGGGCCGTAGCCCGTTTCAAACTGCCCGAACGCCCCGCCGGGCTTGCCGATGCGCAGCAGCATATCGGGCAGCACCGGCACGCGGCCCACCGCAAAGGACTTGTCGCGGTGGTGCGGATAGGCCAGCTGGCCCAGGTGCAGGCCCAGGCGGTAATCCAGGTACAAGCGGCCGATGCCGTCGGCTTCGTGGAAGGCGACGTAGGGATTGAGCGAGAACAGGCGCCGGGTGCTGCTGCTGTCGGGGCTGCCGGTGAGGAAGGGCCCGCCCGGGACCAGGGTGCGGACGCCCTGCTGCTCCGGCCCCAGCCACACGCCCAGCCCCACGCCGCTCACGGCTTTGCGCGGATTGTCGATGGTCAGCTCCGCTGAGCCGCCGTGAACGGCGTAGCGGTGGTAGTAGGCCCGGCGCTCCGGCGCTCCGCCCGAGCCCGAGCAGCCCGTTGGTGGGGTCACCACGCGGTCCTCGTCGTAGGCGCCGCCGCTGCTGCCTACGCTCAGGGTCAGGGAATGGCGGGCGCGGGCGCTATCAGCTGGTGGCGGAGCTTGGTTGGTCAATAGCAGCACGGCCGAAGCCAGGCCCAGCGGCAGCCCCAGCCGGCGGGGCTGGGCGGTGCCCCGGTGCAGCAGCGCCGCTACTTCCAGCACCAGCACGACCGTCAGGGCTGCTTTCACCACCAACATTTCGGGCAGGGTGAGGGCACCGGGACCGAGCAGGGCAGTAGCCGCCAGCAAACTCGCTACCGCCAGCAGGTTGCGTAGCGGGCGGCTGGGCGGAATGATTTCGGGGGGGGGCACGCGCCCTGGCCGTGCGCGCGTACGCCACAGCCACCAGCCAACCGCGAGCAGCACCAAGGGCAGCAGAGCCCATTGTACCTGCTTGAGTGGCAGGTCCGCCATCGGGCGCAGGGCCGCGCCCACTTGCTCGCCGGCTGGGTCGCGCCCAAACTCGATGAGAAAGCGCGCGGCCAGCAGCAGCGCCAGATGCAGCAGGCGCCAGCTGCCACCCGGCCAGGGGCGGTGGCGCGTCAGCCAGAGAATGGCGCCGGTGAGCAGCGCCGTGAGGCCCGTGTACAGCTGGGTGGGCAGCACCGGCAGGGAGTGCGCGGCGGATGGCGCTATCAAGCCCTGGTGCAGCTGCGCGAGGTAGGGCAAAGTGCCGGGCGCGTACTGCACGCCCCAGAAACCGGCGGGGGCCAGGTGGCCAAAGCAGCAGCCGGTGAGCAGACAACCCACGCATTGCAGGGCGTAGGCCGCGCACATGGGCAGGGCAAAAGCATCAAACGCGTGCCAGCCGAAGCCCAGCCAGCGCCGCAGCACCAGCCCCGCGAGCGTGCCCCCGACGGCGCCGCCCAGCACCGAGCGCGCCGTGTGGGATGGCCACTCGCCCTGCTGCCAGAGCGCGGCCCACTCGGGTGCCGACATGGCTATCAGCTTGGTGCCCACAATGAACGCCAAGGTGCTGCCAGTGGTCAGCAGCAGCCAGGGGCGCAGCGGGTAGCCGCGCCGGTGGCCTTCCCACAGCAGCAACACCTGGTTCAAGAGAAAGGCCAGGACGTAGCAGGTGGTGTAATAAGCATGCCCCACCGGGGAGGGAAGCAGCAAGGCGTCGAGGTGGGGCATAGGCAGCGGGGCGGCACACGCCAGCAGTGGCCGCGCAGCTATTCAAGATAGCCGCGCGGCTGCTTCGCCCTACCACTAAATTTGCCCCGAATCAGACTTTTTTATAGTGGATTCATACGGGTAATTGCTTGATTGAAAAGGCATAGTCGTTGATGGCGGAGGATATTATCGGAGGCCCGGCCCCGGCGCGGGCTGCGGCGCCATCTGCCGCGGGTACTGTACAATGTTCTCAATCATGCCCCGGAAGATGACGAAGTGGAAGGGCACCAATGCGTACCAGTACAGGCGGCCGGCCAGCCCGTCGGGCCGGAAGGCGGCCAGCTGTTCCAGCGTGTGCGAACCGTCGTCGTGGTCGGTGATGCGAAACTGCAGCCAGGCCTCGCCGGGCAGCTTCATTTCGGCGTAGAGCAGCAGCCGCCGCCCGGCGCGGTCGGCCACCAGCACCCGCCAGAAGTCCAGCGGGTCGCCGGGGCGCAGGTCGAAGGGGGAGCGGCGGCCGCGGCGCAGCCCCACGCCGCCCGCCAGCTTATCGAGCACGCCGCGGATGCGCCAGAGCCAGTCCACCTTGTACCAGCCGCGCCGCCCACCGATGCGCCACACGTTGTCGAGCACCTCGTCGGCCGGGCGGGTAAAGCGCAGCGTCTGCCGGTCGAAAAACATGCCGTGCTGCGGAATCTGCACGTAATCCATGTAGTTCTGGTCGGCCACGCCGCTGCTGGCCGCGTCCTTCCAGCTGCTGACCACCTCGTTCTGCTCGATGCGCTGAAACGCCAGCGCCAGCGCCTCCGGGTACGTCATGCACCGGTGCGGCAGCACCCGCCCGATGCTGCGGGCCGGGCTGACCACGGTATCGTTGCGCAGCGAGTCCACCAGGCTGCGGGCCAGCGAAAACGAGGTGCGCGTGACCAGAAACAGCCACAGCGAGGAGAGCCGCGGCGTGAGCACCGGCACGGTAACGATGCGCCGCCGGAAGCCGCGCTGGCGGGCAAAGCCCGCCAGCATCGCGCGGTAGGTGAGCACGTCGGGCCCGCCGATGTCGAAGCTCTGACCCAGACAGGCCGGGTGGTCGAGCACCTGCAGCAGGTAGTGCATCACGTCGCGCACGCCGATGGGCTGGCAGCGCGAGTTCAGCCAGCGCGGCCCCACCATCACGGGCAGCTTTTCCACCAGGTCACGGATGATTTCAAACGATGCCGACCCCGAGCCGATGACGATGCTGGCGCGCAGCACCGTGGCCTGCGCCCGCGCCGCGCGCCGCAGCTCGTCCTCCACGCCGCGCCGCGAACGGAGGTGCTCCGAGAGGTGCTCGTCGTTGACGATGCCCGAGAGGTAGACCACCTGCCGCACCGGGGTGCGGTCGAGGTATTGCACGAAGTGGCGCGCGGATTCCTGCTCGGCCCGCGCGAAGTCCCGGCCGTTGGTGCTCATGGAGTGCACCAGGTAGTACGCCGCGTCGAAGTCGGTGGGAAGTTGGGCCAGGGTATCGGGCTGGCGCAGATCGGCCTGCACAATGCGCACCCCGCGGCCCTGCAGCGGGGCCGGCAGCGCAAAGCGGCGCGGGTCGCGCACGAGGCAGGTGACCTCGTGGCCGGCCGCCACCAGCAGCGGCAGCAGGCGTTGGCCGATGTAGCCGGTGGCGCCGGTGAGCAGGATGCGCATGCGGAAGTCGTTATTCGCTGATGACAATCGGGTTATCTGAAAACGAGACCGATAAAACAATGGCCGGATAAAGTCTGAAAATTCACAAAATCGGATAGTAACCCAGCATCCACGGTGGTAGGTTACTGACTATGCAGCAGCCTCATTCCTATTCGTTAGCCGTGGTCGGGCTATGGGCCCTGAGCAGTTGTGCGCAGGAGGAGCCGACGCCTGGCAAACCCTATTATCAGTTCACCGCTGATGACCGGGCGTGGTTCTTGGGCGGAGCCGGCGCTGAATGGGTATTCGAAAATGCGCAGGGCCGGCAACGGCGTTATCGGCTGCGGGAAACGACGGAAACGAAGCAGGTATATTCCACGGGAAACTTCGGGCCGCTCGGTGCAACGGTACGTTACTATTACGACCAACGGGAGCTTCTTTGGGCCCGCGTGGATTCGCTGGAGTACCTGCAGATTCGGTTCAGGCGGGATTTGCCTGCCGGCATCGATAAAACCAATCCACCGCAGCAGGGCAGCGTACTCGGCGTACAGGTGCAGGGCGACGACTTGTTGGGAACCAACCTGGACGACTTGTTTACTCCCGGTTTCACGTTTGGGGCAACCCACCCGCCGACGGGGGCATTGCTGGTACGGGGGCAGGCATACGGGGAAGTTCTTACTCTAGCCAGCTCGGGTAGCGTATGCTCGTTTTGCGCCGGGACCAAGCGCATCAACCGTCTGTACTACGACCGGCAGTACGGCATCGTGCGCATGGAGTCGGTGACGGGCGAAGTCTGGGACCGGGTGCGCTAAGCGCCGGAACGGCCGGTTTTGGGCTATTTTTGCCCCGCTTCACCCGCACTCCGCTTATGCCTGCTTTGCCTCCGATGTCCTCGCGCCTGTGGTTATGGTTGCTGCTCGCCGCGCTCGGCGGGGCGTTTCTGCTGAACCTGAACGCCTGGGGCGTGCTCGAAAGCAGCGAGGCCCGCTACGCCGAAATCGGCCGCGAAATGCTCGTGGGCGGCGACTGGCTGCACCCGCGGCTGCTTGGCATCCAGCACTTTCACAAGCCACCGCTCACCTACTGGCTCACGGCCGCGGGCCTGGGCCTGTTCGGCGGCTCGGCCGGAGCCGTACGGGTGCTGCCGGTGCTGGCCGTGCTGGCGCAGGTGGCGCTGATGTACGCCCTGGCCCTGCTCATGTTCAGCGGCGACCGGCGCCGGGCCCTGGCGACGGCCGTGGTGTACGGCACGCTGCCGGTGGTGCTGATTTCGGCCCTGAACGTGACCACCGATGCCTACCTGGCCACGCTGGAGCTGCTGGCCGCCTACTCCTTCGTACGCTACCACTGCACGCCGCCGCCTCGCCCCGCGGCGCGCTGGCTGTACCTGGGCTGGGTGGCCCTGGGGCTGGGCTTTCTGACCAAGGGGCCGGTGGCGGTGGTATTGCCCGCCATGGCCGTTATCAGCCTGCACCTGACCAAGGGCACAGCCCGCCGCGCGTGGAGCGCGCACCATTTGCTGGCCGGGGTGCTGTTTGCGCTGGTAGGCCTGAGCTGGTACCTCGTGCTGATGGCCGACAACCCCGCATTCGTCCGCTACTTTCTTTTCGAGCATACGGTGGAGCGCTTCGCCAACGCGGCCACCTTCAACCGCAGCAAGCCCTGGTGGTTTTACTTGGTACTGGCCCCGCTGGGCTCGTTGCCGTGGTCGGCGGCGCTGCTGGCCGAGCTGGTGCGCACGGGCTGGCGCGGCCTCGGGCGGCGCTGGCAGCAGGTGTTGCTGTGGTGGGTGCTGGTGCCGCTGCTGTTTTTCTCGCTCTCCAAGTCGAAGCTGCTGCTCTACGTGCTGCCCATCTTCCCCGGCGTGGCCCTGCTGACGGTGGAGCTGCTCGGCCGCCGCACCGATGCCGTGCTGCTGCGCTGGTACGTGGGCTTCACGGCGCTGTTTGGGCTGCTGCTCGGCGGGCTGTGCCTGCTGCCGCTGCTCGGCGCCGATTTTGGCCTGAACATCAAGCCCGTCAACGCGCTGTGGCCCGCCGGGGGCATTCTGCTGCTGCTGTTCGTGCACATGTTCTGGGAAGAAGTGCGCATCGCCCCGCGTCTGCTGGTGCTGGCCGTGCTCTTCACGGTGGGCCTGCTGGCGGCGGCCAAGCCCATTCTGGGCCAGATCGAGGCCCGCGCCAACGGCAGCCGCCCGGTAGCCCGGCGACTGGCCGAACTGCAGCTGACCGACCGCCCGGTGCTCGTCTACAACGAGCTGCTGCCCTCCTTGGCCTTTGAGCAGCAGCGCCTGCCCGTCTCGCTCTACGATGGCAACCACGCCCTGCAGCGCGAAACGCAGTTTGAAGCAGGGGAGGCGTGGCACCAGAACCTGATCAACCTGCAAAACCCCGCCGACACCACCGTGCTGGGCCCTCTGCTGCGGCAACACCCGGTGCTCCTGGTAAAAGGCGAGCTGCCCGCCGAGCGCCGGTGGCTGGTGCAAGGACTGCCCGAGCACGAGCACGTCGGCCCCTGGACGATTTACTACGGCGGCTGGTAAGGGGGCACGAGCACGCGCCCCGGTTGGCAGCATCAGCGGGCAAAACAACCCGCCATTCTATCAACAGACAGCGCCCGAAACTCACCAGGAGTTTCGGGCGCTGTTCATTTAGGTAACAACGACGCGGCCAGGGGCTGCTACACGTACACGGCCTCGGCCTTGTCGCGCAGGTTGTAGTGCGACGACATCACCTCGCCGTAGGCGCCGGCCGTGCGCAGCACCACCACGTCGCCGCGGCGGGTTTCGGGCAGCAGCACCTTGCGGCCGAAGGTGTCCGACGACTCGCAGATGGGCCCCACCACGTCGTAGGCGCGCTCCGGGGCCTGGCTCGTGAGGTTTTCGATGCGGTGGTAGCTTTGGTAGAGGGCCGGGCGGATCAGCTCGGTCATGCCCGCGTCGAGAATGGCGAAGTGCGTCTGCTGGCTTTCCTTCACGTACAGCACCCGGCTCACCAGCGTGCCGCACTGCGCCACCAGGGCACGGCCCAGTTCCACGTGTACCTGCTGGCCCGGCCGCCGCTGCAGCAGGCGGCCAAACAGGCCGAAGTAACTGGCAAAGTCGGGCACCAGGTGCGCGTCCGGCTCGTGGTAATCCACGCCCAGGCCGCCGCCCACGTTCAGGTGCGGCAGGCGCAGGCCCCGGCTTTCAAACCAGCGCTGCAGCTCGTTCACGCGGTGGGCCAGCGTCTCAAACACGCCCAAGTCGGTGATTTGGGAGCCGATGTGCACGTGCAGGCCCACCAGCTCCACGTGCGGCAGGCGCTCCAGCAGCTCGATGACCTGCGGCAGGTCGCCCATGCTGATGCCGAACTTGTTGGCTTCCAGGCCGGTGGTGATGTAGTGGTGGGTGCGCGCGTCCACATTCGGGTTCAGGCGCAGCGCCACCCGGGCGCGGCGGCCCTGCGCCCCGGCCAGCTCATCAATGATGGCCAGCTCGGGGGCCGATTCCACGTTGAAGCACCAGATGTCGGCCGCCAGGGCGCGGTTGATTTCGGCGTCGGACTTGCCCACGCCGGCAAACACCACGTGGTCGGGCGCGAAGCCCGCGTCGAGGGCGCGCCGCACCTCGTTGCCGCTCACGCAGTCGGCCCCGAAGCCATGCTCGCGCACCAGCTGCAGAATGGGGTCGTTGGCGTTGGCCTTCAGGGCGTAGTGCACCTGAATGTCGTGCGCTTGGGCGGCGGTGCGGGCAGCCGTCAGCGTCTGGCCGAGCAGGGCCAGGTCGTAGAGGTAGAAGGGCGTGGGCCGGGTCGAGAGGTCGGCCGGAAGTTGCAGGGGCATAGAGGAAAAGCGGTAGCGCGGGCTTCAGCCCGCGTAGGTCAGATAGTAAGCTCTCGGTAAGGAAGGGTACTATCCCGGGGGCGCGGGCTTTAGCCCGCGCTACGTGGGGGTGGCGCGGCTACGGAGTTACGGTGGCGGAGCGAAACAGGCCGTTGTTGAGCGCGTGCAGCGAGCGGGTTTTGTCGGCGGTGTTGATGAGGATGCTGATGTTGTTGGGCGAGCCGCCGTAGCTGATCATGCGCAGCGGCACGTCGCGCAGCGTGTCGAATACCTGCCCGGCGGCGCCGTGCTGCTCCTGCACCAGGTTGCCCACCAGGCAGATGATGGTCAGGTCGGTATCCACCTCCACCGTGCCGAAGCGGCGCAGCTCCTCCAGGATGTCGGGCAGGTGCGCCGCGTCGTCGATGGTCAGGGACACGGCTACTTCCGAGGTCGTGACCATGTCGATGGGCGTGCGGTAACGCTCAAACACGTCGAAAATGCTGCGTAGAAAGCCGAAAGCCAGCAGCATGCGGCTGCTCTTGATGCGGATGGCCGTCAGCCCGTCCTTGGCGGCCACGGCCTTGATGGCCTCCGCGCCGGTGCGGGCCGAAATCAGCGTGCCAGGGGCCTCGGGCTGCATGGTGTTGAGCAGGCGCACCGGAATGCCGTGCTCCCGCGCCGGCAGTACCGAGCTGGGATGCAGGATCTTGGCGCCGAAGTACGCCAGCTCGGCCGCCTCGTCGAACGACAGCTCGCGAATGGGGTAGGTGCCCTCCACCACGCGCGGGTCGTTGTTGTGCAGCCCGTCGATGTCGGTCCAGATCTGGATTTCGGTGGCGCCCACCGCCGCCCCGATCAGCGAGGCGGAGTAATCCGAGCCGCCGCGCTTGAGGTTGTCGATGGAGCCCTGCTGGTTGCGGCAGATGTAGCCCTGCGTGATGAACAGCTGCTCACCCGGGTGCTGGGCCAGCTGCGCGGCCAGGTGCTCCCGGATGTACGCCGCGTCGGGCTCTTCGTCCTGGTCGAGGCGCATGAACTCCAGCGCGGGCAGCAGCACGGCCCGCTCGCCGCGGATGCGCGTCAGGTAGAGGTGAAACAGGCGCGTGCTCAGCAGCTCGCCCTGGGCCAGGATGACCTTCTCGCCGGCCGGCGAGAGCGGCTGGCGCGTGAGGTTGAAGATGGCCTTAAACGAGTCGTCGACCAGCTTCAGGCCCTCGGCGGCCGCTTCCTCGTCGGGCAGCAGTTCGCGCGTGACGATGTGGTAGTGCTGGCGCAGCACCTCGATTTGCAGGGAGCCGGCCGTCAGGTCGCCCTCGAACAGGAGCTTGGCAATGTTGACCAGCGCGTTGGTGGTGCCCGACATGGCCGAGAGCACCACGATGCGCGGCCCGATGGGGGCCTGGATCAGCCCGGCTACGGCCCGCATCCGCTCGGCCGTCCCGACGGACGTGCCGCCGAACTTGAGAACTTTCATGGAATCAGCGAAAGTGAGAGGTCAGTGTGCGCAACCGCCGACGCGGGCGGCTGCAAAGTGAAACGCATAAAAAAAGCGCCGGTTGGAAACCGGCGCTGGCTACTTGAAAGTCGGGAAGACAAGCAACAATGGGCGACGGTCAGCTGCGGGTACATTTCACCCGTTTGGCGCCCTTGCATTTCTTGCTTACCAGACACAGGCTGCCCTTCGTCGCCGGGGCGAAGAGGGCTGCCGGAGCAGAAAAAGCCGAAAAACGCGGGGTCAACGCTAGCATACTAGAAACCAAGCCGTGCAAGCCCGACAAGGGCCGTACGGCGTTGCGGCCGCAAGTACGGACATATTTCGGCAAATCGGAATCGGCCCGGCCGGCTTTTTGTGACCTGGGCACTCGTGGCTGCGGTTTGCAGGGACTTCAGGACAGCTGATTTGCCGTGCGGCTGACCGGTGGCAGGCGCCGTCACGCGGCGCGTGCCGCTGCAGAAGCCTCGGGCTGCCACGACGGTGGCCCGATAACCAGGGCGCGCGCATGCGGCGCAGCCAGCCATCGAACCGGCTGGTTACGAAAGGCAAGGACACGTGGAAGCCCATTGCAGGCGCCGGAAGGCAATGCCAGCCTGACGAGGGCGTTAGAAGGGGGTGGAAATTGGGCCCCGGGTCCGGCTTGGCGTTGCCGCGGTGAAGAAGGCAGAAGTCCGCCGCCGACTGGGCGGGCGCTGGGTCCGATGTTTGCTAGGGCTAGCAGCTCTCACCCCTGTACATCGCATGAAAGTACTTTCGACTCTCTTCCTTGCCGCCGGCCTGTGTTGGCTGGCGCCCACGCTGCAGGCGCAGCAATTGAAACTGCCGGCCATGAGCCCCACCGTGCGGATGCGGCAGGATTTCTCTACTTCTTTTATTGAGCTGACCTACGCCCGGCCTTCCAAAAAAGGGCGCGAGGTGTTTGGCAAGCTGGTGCCCAACGGCGCCGTGTGGCGTACCGGCGCCAACTCGTCTACGCGCATCCGCTTCGGCGAAGAGGTGAACTTTGGCGGGCAGGTGGTGCCGGCCGGCACCTACGCCCTCTTTACTATTCCCGACCCGAAGGAGTGGACCATCATCCTGAACAAGGACACCTCGCAGTGGGGCGCCTACGACTACCGCCCCGAACTAGACTTGGTGCGGGTGAAGGCCAAGCCGCGCACCTCCAACACGGCCATGGAGTCCTTCTCCATGCTGCTCGAAAACCTGCAGCCCGAAGCCGCCGACCTCACCCTGCGCTGGGACAAGACGCGCGTGAGCGTGCCCATCGTGGCCGACCCCGATGCGCGCATCATGGCGCAGATTCAGCAGGCCATGCAGGGCGACAAGAAGCCTTACTTCCAGGCCGCGCAGTACTACTACAGCACCGGCAAGGACATCAACCAGGCCATCAGCTGGCTCGACGAGGCCATCAAGCAGCAGCCCAGCTACTACACGTACTACTGGAAAGGCAAGATGCTGCAGAAAGCCGACCGCAAGGCCGAAGCTGCCGAGGCCGCGCGGCAATCGATGGCCTTGGTCAAAAGCGAGAAAAACCCCCACGCCAAGGACGAATACACCCGCCTGAACGAGCAGCTGCTGAAGGAAGTCGGCGGAAAGAAATAGCAGGAATTCGCTCCAAAAGATGTGGAGCGCAGCAGAAAGGCAGCAGGCGCGGAGGTTGGACTCCGCGCCTGCTGCCTTTCTGCTGCGCCAGCGCCGGGCGCCCGGTACCGAAAACCTTTAGCGTCCAATAGGCTTCAGGCTCACGGCCGCGCCGCCGCCGGGGGCCAGCGGCAGCTTCAGCGTCGTGTTGCGGGTTACTTTCTGCCGCCGGATGCGGTAGGCCATGGGGTTCTTGTCCCACGAGGCGCCGGGGGCGTCGGTGTAGAGGATGGCTTCGTACTGCTGACCGGCCGGGAGAAAATCCAGCTTCACCGCCTGCTGCCGGGCTTGCTCGTCGGTGATGGCGCCCAGGTACCACTCGGGGCGGCCCTTGGCCTTGCGGGCGGTAGTGAGGTAGTCACCGGGCTCGGCCTGCAGGATGCGCGTGTCGTCCCAGTCCACCGGCACGTCCTTGATGAACTGGAAGGCGTCGAGGTGCTGCTCGTAGGCTTCGGGCAGGTCGGCAGCCATTTGCAGGGGCGAGTACATCGTCACGTACAAGGCCAGCTGCTTGGCCAGCGTGGTGTGCACTTGCTTGCCCTGGTTGCGCTCGGGGTTCCAGCTGTCAAGCTTGATCTGGAAGATGCCGGGCGTGTAGTCCATCGGGCCGCCCATCAGGCGGGTAAAGGGCAGGATGGTTTCGTGCTCGGGCGGGTTGCCCTCGCTCCAGGCGTTGAACTCGTTGCCGCGCGCCGCCTCCGCGGCCAGCCAATTGGGGTAGGTGCGGTGCAGGCCGGTGGGGCGCACCGATTCGTGCATGTCCACCATGATCTGCTGCCGGGCCATGTTCTCGGCGGTGCGGGTGTAGTGGTTTACCATCCACTGCCCGTCGTGGTGCTCCCCGCGCGGGATGATGCGGCCCACGTAGCCGGTCTTCACCGCGTCGTAGCCGTGCTGCTTCATGAAGCGCAGGGCCGCGTCCTGCCGCCGCTCGTAGTTGGTGACCGAGCCGGAGGTTTCGTGGTGCATGATGAGCTTGACGCCCTTCGCGGCCGCGTACTGCTGCAGTTCCGCCACGTTGAAATCGGGGTAGGGCGTCACGAAGTCGAACACCTCTTCCTTCCAGTTGCCGGCCCAGTCCTCCCAGCCCACGTTCCAGCCCTCCACCAGCACGCCCTCGATGCCGTGGCGGGCGGCGAAGTCGATGTAGCGCTTCACGTTGGCGGTGTTGGCGCCGTGGCGGCCGTTGGGCTTCAGGGCGTTCCAGTCGGTGGCGGCCAGCTTGAGGTTGGAGGCGTCGGAGTAGTTCCAGCTGCTGCGGTTCACGTGCATTTCCCACCACACGCCCACAAACTTCTGCGGCTTGATCCAGCCCGTGTCGGGCAGCTTGCTCGGCTCGTTCAGGTTCAGAATCAGCTTGCTGGCCAGCACCTCGGGGGCTTTGTCGCTGACCACCACGGTGCGCCAGGGCGTGTGCTCGGGGGCCTGCAGGTAAGCCTTGGCACCGGTAGCAGCCGGTACCAGGTGCGAGGCCAGCCCGAAGGACTGCGGGTTCACGTCCAGCATCAGGGCCGGGTAGTTCACCAGCGCGGCCTCGTGAATGTTCACGTACAGCCCGTCGTCCGATTTGAGCATCAGCGGCGTCTGCACCCGTTGCGGCGCCGATTGCTGCTCGATGGGCTTGATGGGCGAGCTGTCGACCCGGCTCAACCGGGAGGTGGTGTAGGCGTACTCGTTGGAGTCGTAGTCGCCCGGAATCCAGAACGCTTTGTGGTCGGCGGGCAGGTTGAACTCGGTGCGCTCGTCCGTCACGGTGAAGTACTGCAGCCGCGGCTGCGCGGGCCACTCGTAACGAAAGCCCAGCCCGTCGTCGAACAGGCGGAAGCGCACCCGCATGCGGCGCTGCTCGGGGCCGGGCTGCTGCAGCGTCACCAGCAGCTCCTGGTAGCGGTTGCGGATCTGGCTGACCTCGCCCCACACCGGTGTCCAGGTGTCGTCGTGCCGGGCCGAGTCGATCTGCACTACCGTCAGGCCCTGCGCAAAGCCCGACTGGCCCTGGATGAGCACGCCCAGCCGGCTGGGCTGGAGCACGGTGCGCGGGCCGAAGGTGAGCTGGTAGGTTGGTTCGCCGGCCGCATTCAGGTTAAACTGCAGCGCGAGCTTGTGCGAAGGAGAGTGGAGGCGCTGGGCAAGGCCGGGCAGGGCCAACAGCGCGGCGGCCAGGGTGAGCAAGGGGCGGGTCATGCGCCGAAAGTACAGGGATGCGCCGATTGTGCGGGGCTCCTGATGTGCTTGTGCGTCAGATAGTGTTGATTCTTAATAGGTAAAATAACGGCGCAAGTAACAGTGAAGCGCTGAGCAGGGGGCTAGATCGGACGCCGCCCTTCAGTCCTGTTGGGGCAGGTGGTGCCATTCGTGCGAACAGCTGCCCCGGCACTCCGTAAGCCGACGCCGCGTGTCGGCCAACCGAAACAGCGTCATCATCACCTGAAAGGTTGCCGTCCGCTCCTGTGCTGGCAGATTGACCAGCTTGCGCAGGGCCAGGGGGAGCGGGTGCGTACGCAGAAGCACCAACGGAGTAGCGGTAAGTTTTACAGGAGCCGTTTCGATGGCTTGGCTTACTTCCTCCGGGCTGGGGTGCGCCTGTTGGATGTACATCCAAAGCTGCATCAATGCCGACTCCTGCTCCGCCTCATCCAGGCTTGCAAACCATGCCGCGCCAGCCCTTAGGGACAGGCGGTCCTGGGCAATACCATTAATCTGCCGTTCGCTGTAAGAAAGCATTGTTAGTGAGTAGGTTAATTGCTTGTGTGGCGGGCCGCTGCCGCCAGAATTCCGCTGGCATTTCAAACCGCACTTCCCCGCTCTTGGTCCGCCCCGTTTCCTGCCAACCCTGGCGGCGGTAAAATTCCTCGGCCCGCGTGCCTGTGCCGGTGCTCAGCCACACCGTTTCATCGGTTTGGGCGAAGTACCAGTCCAGCATCAGCCGGTGCAGCTGCCGGCCGATGCCCCGCCGGTCGTAATCTGGGTGCACGAACAGGGCCCAGACGTTGTGGCCCGGCACGTCGGCAATGGCAAAACCGGCCACGAGGCCATTGGGCGCCGTGGCCACCCAGCCCCGGCCGCGCCGGGTGAGGTAGTCCACGTAATCGGCTTCCGTGACCCGCGCCGGATCGGACAGCACGTTTTCGCGCACGGCGCCCCGCACCCGCACGAGTTGGGGAATGTCGTCGAGCTGCGCTTCGCGAAAGGTCATAATGGCGTTGGGGGTAATAGGGTGGAGGGGAAAGGAAAGAGGGTGCTACTGCGGCACCTTCAGTGTAGGCGGGGCGGGCAGCACCAGCAGACAATAGCCGGCCCCGCCTACGCGGCCTTCGGCTGGTCGATACCGGGCGCGGAAACCATTGGTTAGCAGTAGAATGTACGGCGGCAAAGCACCCCGCCCACGAGCAGCGCCAGCCCGGGCAGGTAGCAGGACGGTAAGCCCAGGCCGGAGTGCCGAGCCGGTGCGACCAGCAAGGTAGGGAACGGGCCAGGCCGCCCTAAGGCGGCTGCGGAAGGCCATGGCTCAGGTGGGCAGCAGGCGCAGGTATTCCTGACCAAACTCAGCCGCCGCGGCGACCAGCGGCAGCGCAGCGCGGCCGGCGGGCGTGAGGGCGTACTCCACGCGGGGCGGCACCTCGCCGTAGTTGTGGCGGCTGATGAGGGCCGCGTCGGTGAGCAGCTTCAGCTCGTGCACCAGGATTTTCTCGCTGATGTCGGGCAGCAGGCGTTTCAGCTCGCCAAAGCGGCGCGGCGCGGGGGCCAGTTGGTGCAGCACCAGCAGGCGCCATTTGCCGCCTACCAGCTCCAGGGCAGTGCGAATTGGGCAACGGGCGGTGACGGCTACGGGGACAGCGTCCATTTCTTACCTCTATGTAAGTACCGGCCAATACAACCGGTACTCCCAAGCTACGGTTCTTTGCCCACAAACCACTGCTTCTCTCATGAAACGCATTGCCCTTTTTGGTGGCTCGGGCCGCACCGGCCAGGAGTTTTTGCAACTAGCCCTGCAGCGCGGCTACACCGTGCGCGCCCTGGCCCGCAACCCGGCCTCCATTCCCCAAAGCTCGCCCCGTCTGGAGGTGCTGCCCGGCGACGTGCTCGACGCCGCCGCGGTGGCCCGCACCGTACAGGGCGCCGACGTGGTGGTGAGCCTGTTCGGGCAAGTGAAAAACTCACCCAAAGACGTGCAGACGCGCGGCACCGCATACATCGTGGCCGCCATGCAGCAGCACGGGGTACGGCGCATCATCAGCCTCTCGGGCGGCGGGCTGCCCTACGCCGAAGACCAGCCCAAGCTAGCCGACAAGCTCATTCGGGGCATCATGCGCCTGGCCGTGCCCCACGTGCTCACCGACGCCCAGGGCCACGCCGACGTGCTGCGCACCAGCGGCCTCGACTGGGAAATTGTGCGGGGGCCGCGCCTCACCGCCGAGCCCGCCCACGAGCGGTACCGCGTGGGCTGGGTGGGCGTGAATGCCAGCACCAGCATCGGCCGCGCCGACTTAGCCGCTTTTCTGCTGCAGGAGGTGGAGAGCGAGAAGTTCGTGGGCAAAATGCCGTTTGTGAGCTATTAGCGCCGGGGCAGCCCGCCGCGGCGCCCGCTCGGCTCAAGCAGAAACAACAGCCGCGACAGGCTGCCGGGCGTTTGCGCTGATGATGGCGCCAATGCTGCTCAGGGCTTGACGGGCTTCGCGCATCACCGGCAGCAACGGCCAGATGTGCGGCATGCCCGCGCCGTGCACCACCCGCAGCGGCACTCCGGCGGCGGTCATGGCTTCGGCCATCAGCTGCGCGTCCGGCTGCATGATGTCGCGCTCGGCAATGAACAGGTACGTGGGCACAAAGCCCTGAAAGCGGCCGTAGAGCGGCGAAATCTCCTCGCTTTGCAGGGGCGTGCTGCCGGCGCAGAGCTGCTTGGCCGAACGCGCGCCCGCCACGGACAACATAATATCCCGCTTATCCAAAGCGGCCGCGTCGGGGTTGGCCAGACTGGCATCGGCCACGGGCGAAACCAGGATCAGGCTATTCGGTAGTGCCGGGCTGGGCGTGCGCAGCAGGCGCTGCACCAGCAGGGTGAGCAGCGTGGCACCCACCGAGTCGCCTAGCAGGATGATGTTTCGGGCCGCGTACCGTTCGCGCAGGTAAGCGTAAGCCTCATCCAGGCTGCGATTGATGGCGCCAATCTGATTCTCGGGCGCTTTCGGGTAATCCAGCAGGTAGGCCTTCAGCTGGGTTTGGCGGGCCAGCCTGGCCACGCCGTGCCAGTTGATTTCCGTGGGGCCGTACACGAAAGCGCCGCCGGGGCAGTACAGAATGGCTACGTCCGGTTGGCTGACCTGGGCTGGTGTTATCTCGGTAAGGGTCGACTGGCTCAGGCTGATGGCGCGGCTGGCCTGCCCCAGCGTCTGGCCTTTGGTGGGCGCGTGCACGTCGTCCCGACGCAGCAGGGCATAGTTAATGGGCGACTCCGAGAAGGTTTGTTTCAGGCCTTTGAGCTTGATTACGGCTGCGGTCAGGTAGTAGGTGAGGCTGGGCATCGGGGGAAGAAGTTGATTACGGCACCGACAATCCGTGCGGCGGCCGGCTGCACGAGGCCACCCGTTTATGTGATGCCCGTGAAGCAGTGCTGCGCATCCTGCGCCGGGCCCGCGTGCAAGAAAGCCAAGCAGGCCCGGCTCAGGAGTGCTGCACGATGGCAAAGTACAGCGGCATGCCCAAGGTAATGTTGATGGGGAAAGTCACGCCCAGGGCCATGGGAATGTAAAGGCCCGGATCGGCCTTGGGCGCCGCCAGGCGCATGGCGGCCGGCACGGCGATGTAGGAGGCGCTGGCCGCCAGGATGGCGAAGATGAAACGGTTGCCCACGCTGTCGGTCACCACGTGGCTGGCCGCGGCCACCAGGCAGCCGTTGAGCAGCGGCATGAGCACGGCAAATACCGTCACGAAGCGGCCGTAGCGGATAAAGGCGGCGAAGCGCCGGGCCGTCACCATGCCCATTTCCAGCAGAAAGATGGCCAGAAAGCCCTTGAAGATGTCGGTGGTGAAAGGCTTGATGCCGTCGGCTTGCTTGGAATCGGCAATCAGGCCGATGACGAGGCTGCCGAGCACCATCAGCACGCTGCCGTTGGTGAAGGAGTGCTGCACGATGGCGCCCAGCCGGGGCTGCGTTTCGTCGGCTGCCGGCGCTTCGTAGCGCATCAGCAGGATGACGCCCACGATGATGGCCGGCGACTCCATCAGGGCCATGACCGCCACCATGTGCCCGCCGAAGCTCAACTGCTGGGCCTCCAGAAACGACACGGCCGCCACGAACGTCACGGCGCTAACCGAGCCGTAGGCGGCGGCCACGGCGCCCGCGTCGCTGACGCTGAGCCGGCGCTTCAGAATGAAAAAGGAGTAGAGCGGAATCAAACTGGCAATGAGCAAGCCGAAGCCCAACGAATAGAGGATTTCGCTGCTGAAAGGGCTGTGGGCCAGTTCCTGCCCGCCTTTGAAGCCGATGGAAAATAGCAGGTACAGCGAAATGAACTTGGTGGTAGTCGGCGGAATCTCCAGGTCGCTCTTCACCAGCGTGGCGACGATGCCGAGCACGAAGAACAGCAGGGTGGGATTGGTCAGGTTGGCAATGAGGAGGTGCGTGTCCATGCAGGAGGGCAGAATTGGGGCCGGGGTGCGGCCCGTACGCCAGCGGAAATGTGCCGCGTGGGGAGGTGCCTCCGCTGCTGTTGGCCACCAGCACCGCGAAAAGCGGCGCAAGTAAGCAATAATAGTTTTACTATCATTATCGATAGTAAATAAATCATCTGGCTTTGCTGTAGCGCTGAGCGGGGCCGGCGGTATAAGACAGCGCGAAACTGGCCGACGGAAAAATGTGGGCTGGGGTATTTAGCTGCACGCTGGCCCTAAGCAAAACCGGGGGTAGGCATTCGGCCTACCCCCGGTTTTGCAGCCTCCTGGAAACCCTACGCCCACTGCTACCTGCCCTTGCGGCCGATGAGCCTGAAGCGCCGCAGCAGAAAGTACACGAGACCCGCGAGCAACGCGTAAAATGCTATGCGCCCGCTCAGTTGTCCCAACCGAGCCGCCGTGGATTGGTCGGGTTGGCCGGCGGCGTCGAGCGTGAACTGCCGCCCGTTCTGGGCTACGCTGGGCTGCAGGGCAAACGACGTAAAAAAGGCTCCTTGCCGGGCCGTGAAATCGGGCTGGGCTTCTCCAGTGGGCAGCACCTGGTAGATAAACAGGTAACCGTTCAGGTAAATGGTGCGGCTGGTTATTTTCGGTGGGAATACGGGGTTGCGGGTGTTGGTGTACACCAGTTCTATACCCCGCAGGCCCTGCACGTCGAACGATTGTTGTGCCACCACCTTGCCCTGACTGGCGGCCACCACGCCCTTGGCCAGGCCCTGGTAAAAGCCATCCAAGTCGCCATCGGCGAGGCGGAAGCCCGGCTGCGCATCCACGTGCCGGCTCATGACCATGTAAGTCAGTCCGGCATCCTGAGCTGAGTAGATGCGCTGACCCAACGTATCCAGCACGTTCGGAGCCACAGGAAAAATGATGGTGGCGACGCCGTCGAGGTCGACGGGCGCGGGCCCGCCGGGCTGGGCCTGCGCGGCCCACGCGGAGCCGGCAAGCAGCAGCCAGGCAAACAAGTACTTGATCATGTGAACCAAAGCGTTAGCGCACCGGCTTGGGAATCACCGGTAGGCTCTCGTGGCCCTGGGCATCCACGGCGGCCACGCCGAAGATGTAGTTGTCCTTGCTGTGCGGCAGATCGGCCGTGAGGCCCTGCACCGCGAAGCGCTGCTGCCACACCGGCGACGAAGTTTCGCGCATCAACACCACGTAGCCGGCGGGCTGGCGGCCGGTGGCCGGGGCTTCCCACTTGAGCTGCGTGCGGTTGGTGAGGCCGCTGGTGAGCACGCCCACGTTCTGCGGAGCGGCCGGGGCCAGGGCCAGGCCCGCCAGCGTAGCCAGGTTCACGCCGGTGTTCTTGCGCAGGTACTCGTAGTCCACAAATTCGGGCAGGTCGCCGTACTGGCGGCCGTTTTCGGTGCGCAGGTCCTGGTGCTGGTGGGTGAAGTCCTCGTTCATCTCCGAGAAGCGCACCGCCGCGTAGCCCTGCTGGTTGAAGGGCGTGTGGTCGCCGCCGCGCAGAAAGCGGTCGGGGCGGTACTCCAGCTCCACCTTGTGGCCGGTCACGTACTGCTCGCCGGCCTGCTTGGCGTAGCGGGCCAGCTGGCGCGAGGGCGAGTCATTCTCCGAGGAAAGCTGGCGGCGCAGCTGGGCCTGCTCGGGCGTTTCGTTGGCCGGCACGCCCTCGCTGAACACGCGCACGCGGCCCGCGTCCTTGATTTCCGGGTCGTGGCCAGTGGAGTTGCCCACGATGTCGTTGTTGAGCATGCCCACGATGTTCCAGTTCTGGGCCTTGGCCTTGCGCGCGAGGTAGCCCGAGCCGATCAGGCTCTGCTCTTCGCCCTGCACGGCCACGAACACGATGGTGCACGGAAACTTGCGGGTGCTCATCACCCGGGCCAGCTCCAGCACCACGGCCACGCCCGAGCCGTCGTCGTTGGCGCCGGGCGCGTCGGCGGTGCGGTTCATCACGTCGGTCACGCGCGAGTCGAGGTGGCCGCTGACGATGAACACGCGGTTGTCGGCGGGGTCGGTGCCGGGCAAGGTGGCCATGACGTTGGCCATGACGGTTTTCACGTCCACGCGGCGGCCGTCGGGCTTCACCGTGAAGGTGTCCTGCTCCACCTTCAGCCGGCCGCCGCTGGCCTTGGCGTACTTGCGAAACTCGTCCTCCACCCAGCGCCGGGCCGCGCCGATGCCGCGCTTCTTGCTTTGGGTGTCCGACAGCGTGTGGCGGGTGCCAAACGATACCATCTTGTAGACGTCGTCCTTGAGGCGGTCGGCCGATATCTCGCCCACCATTTTCTGGATTTCGGCGTCGACGGATGCGGCGGGGGCGTTCTGGGCGCGCAGGGCAGAGGCAGAGAGCAGGGCGGCGGCCAGCAGGCCGGCAGTGACGGGGAAACGGAGCATGAGCAGGGGCAGATCGAGAAATGAAAACAGACGGAAAACGGCCGGCAACGGCCGCGTCTGCGCTTACGAAACTGGGTAGTATCTTGGTGGTATGCAAATCGAGCTGCCCCAGTACTTCCGGCAGGATGCCGCGTACCGCACCATTGAGCTGGCCGCCACCACGCTGGCCTCGTACCGCCGCGACCATGACTCGCGCGATACGCCGGTGCACCTGAGCGAAAACCTGCTGCTGCTCGTGCTCAGTGGCCAGAAGATCGTGCGCATGGCCGGAGCCCCCGATCTGGTTATCGGCGCCGGTGAGGGGGCCTTCATCCGCAAGGGGCTGTACCTGATGTCGTCGGTGCGCGGCGCCGAAGGCGAGGATTACGAGAGCGTGCTGTTTTTCCTGAAGGAAGAGCCCGTGCGCCAGTTCGTGCAGCAGTACCGGGCGCATTTCAGCGCCGATGCGGCCCCGGCTGCCGCCGAGCCCGCCGCCAGCCTGCCGTTTCCCATCACGCCGGTCCTGCAGGGGTTTGTGGCTTCCATCCTGCCGTATTTCGGCACCTACCAGCCCGCGCAGGCCCCGCTGCTGCAGCTCAAACTGCAGGAGCTGCTGCTGCATTTCGTGCTCGGCCCCGACGCGGCGCGCTACCAGCCGTTTCTGCTGCACCTGCACCACACCGCCCGCTACGACCTGCGCCTGCTCATGGAGCAGAACTTCCAGCGCCCGTTCAGCCTAGCCGAATTTGCCTTCCTGGCCGGCCGCAGCCTGGCCTCATTCAAGCGCGACTTTCAGACCACTTTCGGGCAGCCGCCGGCCCAGTGGCTGCGCGCCCAGCGCCTGGAGCACGCCCGCTTCCTGCTGCGCACCACCGGCCTGAGCGTCGGGCAGGTCGGCGACGAGGCGGGCTTCGTGAGCACCTCGCACTTCGTGCAGGCGTTCCGGGAGCGGTTTGGCTGCACGCCCGGGCAGGCGGCGGAGCTGCTGCCGGCCTGAGCCGCGCCCGACATTCTTTGAGCCGCAGCCGCTACCGTGCCGGCGCCATCCCGAGCTAGCTTTGTCGACACAACAACGACTTGGCTATGAAACGTTTACTTGCTTTCGTGGGGGCCTTTCTGGGGCTGTTGACCGCGGTTTCGGCACAATCCAGTGCCCCGGCCCGGCCCCTGGTGGTGGCCACCTACGCCTACGATACCAATGACCGCGTGGCCCACATCAGCCCGCTGGCCGCCGAGCTGGCCCGCGCCGTGGGCCGCGAAGCCCAGGTGCGCAGCTTTCCCTCGGTGCCGGCGCTACTGACGGCCATTCGCGCCGGCGAAGTCGACGTGGCCCTTCTCAACACCCTGGGATACGTGGCGCTCCAGGCGGCGGCGCCGGCCGCCGTGACGCCCCTGGCGCGCCTGCAGCTGCCCGCCGGCAGTAGCGGCGACTATCAGGCCTGCCTGGTGACGCGCCGTACCGCGGCAGTACGTTCTGTGGCCGAAGTGGCCGACCGCGCCGCCGAGCTACGGCTGGTGTTTGCCGGGCCGCACTCCACGTCGGGCCACCTGGTGCCGCGCCTGTGGCTAGCCACGCAGGGCCTGACGGCCGCCGAAACGAGCTTTCGGCAGGTGAGCTACGCGGGCAGCCACGCGGCCGTGCTCAGCGCCTTGCGCAGCGGGCAGGCCGAAGTCGGCGCCTGCGGCTTGGGCGAGTTTCGGCAGCTGCAGCGTGCGGGCCAAGCGGCCGATCTGCAGCTGCTCTGGACCTCCGACGCCATTCCGCTGGGCCCGGTGGTGTGCCGCGCCACCCTGCCGGCCGCCGAACAGCAGGCGTTGCGGCAGGTGCTGTTGCAAGCCCAGGCCGCTCACCCCGAAGCCCTGGCCCGCCTGCGGCAGGGTTGGGCCGAAGCGCGGGGCACCGACGGGTTTGTGTCCGCCACGGCCGCCGAGTACGAGGACTTCTTCCGGGTTATCGACGACACCGATGCCCGGCTGCACGCCCTGCCGGGGCAGGGGGCGGAGCTGCGCCGGCTGCTGGCCCAATACGTGCGCTGAAGCGCAGCGGGCTTGGGCGCAGGTGCGCACGTCAAAAGTCCCTACCTCCCAGCCACCGATACCAAAGCGCTGGCCGCGTTGCCACCGAAGCCGGCTGCATTCACCAGCACCCGCCGGATGCGAGGCGGGGCCGGTCGCTCGTTCAGCCACGAGGCAAAAGGCAGCGGCGGCGGCATTTGCTGCGCACGGAGCGTGTGCAGGGCCAAATCGAGGCTGAGCGCGGCGGAAGCGCCCAGGGTGTGGCCCAGCTGCCATTTATTGGAAGCGCAGGCCGGATGCTCGGCGCCGAATACCTGCTGCACGGCGGCCCGCTCGGCCGCGTCGCCGGCGCGGGTACCGGGGCTGTGGAGCACCAGCAGGTCCACGTCGGTGGGCGGGCAGCCGGCCAGGTGCAGCGCCTGCCGCATGGCCTGCTGAAAGTGCTGCCCGTCGCGGGAAAGGCCGGTTTTGGTGCCCGTCGCCTCGAAGCCAAAGCCCACGCTTTCGAGGAGCAACTCGCCTGGGCGCACCGCGGCGGCGGGCACGGCTTCCAGCGCCAGCACCGCCGCGCCTTCGCCCAACACGAAGGTAGAAGCCCCGCCCGCGCCTGGTCGGCAGGGCCAGTCGGTGGCGGGCCGCGCGGAGTAAATGCCGATGGCCTGCATCTGGGCCAGGGTGAAGGCCGTCAGCGGGGCTTCGGTGCCCCCGGCGAGGTAGCGCGTGGCCAGGCCGGCGCGCAGCCAGGCCACGGCGTTGCCCAGGGCCTGCAGGGCCGTGCTGCAGGTGCTGGAGTGGCTGATGGCCCCGGCCGTAGCGCCCGCGTGGTCGGCTACCCAGCTGGCCACGTTGCCCAGGGTGGTGAGCGGGGAGGCTGCCGGTGGCGCTTCGCCGTGGGTCAGAAACGCTGCGTGAAAGGTTTCCAGCCGCTCCGTCGCGCCGCGCGAGGAGCCCAGGCTGACGGCCAGCGGCCGCGGGTCGGCAGGCTGCCAGCCCGCCTCCGCCACGGCCTGCTCGGCGGCCAGCAGGGCCAGGAGCACGCTGCGGTCGAGGGCGCGGTAGGCCGGGCGGCGCTGGCGCAAGGCGGCCACGGCTGCTTCGGCCGCGGGCGGCAGCGCCGCGACGGGCAGCCCCGAGGGCGCGGCCGTGCGGAAGGAGGGACCAGCGGCCGGCTCGGCGCCGCGCAGCCCGCCGGCCGATACGCTGCCCCAGCCGCGGATAACGATGTGCGGGTACTCGGGGCTCATGCAGCGGGCGCGGGCGCGGCGCGCAAGGTCAGCTCGCGCAGCTCGTCAAGTACCGTGTACACCTGCTGCAGCTCGGCGTCGCTGATGCAGTAGGGCGGGAGCGTGTAAATGATGTTGCCTAGGGGCCGCAGCAACACCCCGCGGCTCAGGGCGTGCGCGTAGAGCGTGTCGCGCAGGCGGCTGAAGTAGCCGGTGCCCTCGCCGGGGACGGCCAGCTCCACGGCCAGCATGGTGCCCAGGGTGCGGCACTCGCGCACCCCCGGCTGGCCGTGCAGGCGCGCCGCGTACGCCGCGTGCGCCGCGGCAATGCGCTGGCGGTTGGCCTGGCTTTCGGGGCTGAGCAGCAGCTCCAGGCTGGCCAGGCCGGCGGCGCAGGCTATGGGGTTGGCCGTGTAGGAATGGCCGTGGAACAGCGTTTTCAGCCGGTCTTCGCTCAGGAAAGCCTCGTAGATGGCCGCCGAGCAGGTGGTCAGGCCCAGCGCCATGGTGCCGCCGGTCAGGCCCTTGGAAAAGCACATCAGATCGGGCTGCTCCTGCAGGTACAGGCTGGCGAAGAGCCGGCCGGTGCGCCCGAAGCCCGTCAGCACTTCATCGGCAATGGCGAGCGTGCCGTGCTGCCGGCACAGGCGCAGCAGCTCATCCAGCACATCCGGCGCGTACGTGACCATGCCGGCGGTGCCCAGCAGCAGCGGCTCGAAGATGAACGCGGCTACCTCCCCGCCCGCCAGCAAGGCCGCAGCCTGAGCCAGCACTTCGGCTTCGCGGCCGGGCACGGGCACGTCCAGGTAATCCACTTCAAACAGCAGCTGGGCGAAGGGCGCGGTGAAGGCGCCCCGGCTGCTCACGCTCATGGCCCCGAAGGTGTCGCCGTGGTATGAGTCGCGGAAGGCGAGGATGCGCGGGCGCGGCCGGCCGAGGTTGTGGTGGTACTGCAGGGCCATTTTCAGCGCTACCTCCACGGCCGTCGAGCCGTTGTCGGAGTAAAACGCTTTCTGCTGGTTGGTGGGCAGCAGGCGCAGCACGCCTTCGGCCAGGGCCACGGCGGGCTCGTGGGTGAAGCCAGCGAAGATGACGTGCTCCAGCGTGGTGAGCTGCTGGTGCACGCGGGCCGCGATGTGCGGGTGGGCGTGGCCGTGCAGGTTGGTCCACCACGAGGCAATGGCGTCGAGGTAGCGGCGGCCGTCGTCGGCCTGCAGCCAGGCGCCTTCGCCGCGCACCACGGCAATGGGGGCCGGTGCCTGTTGCATTTGGGTATACGGGTGCCAGATGACCTGCTGGTCGCGTTCGGCTAGGGTCATGTCGGGAAAGAAGAAGTGCGAAGCGCGGCGCCCGCAGTCGGGGCCGCGCCGGAGTTGCGAAACCTGTTTGGCGGGCTACTTGTTGGGTTGCGGCGCCAAATCGGCCAGGGCTACCTGCTGGGCGTAGGCTTCCACCACGGCCGGGGTCAGGGCCGGTTCGGGGCGCAGCCGCAGCAGCACGGGGGCGCTGGTGTAGGCCCGGATGGCCTCCTCGGTGATGGGGTCGTCGGGGCCGTTGAAGACGAGGCCGCGCACCGCAATGCCACGCTGCCGCAGCACCTCCAGCGTGAGCAGGGTGTGGTTGATGGAGCCCAGATAGTGCCGGCTGACCACCACCACGCCCAGGCCGAGCTGCTGCACCAGGTCGGCCACGAGCAGGCCGGGCGCCAGCGGCACCAGCAGCCCGCCGGCGCCTTCCACCACAAGGTGGTTGTGCGTGGCGGGCAAGGCAAAGTCGCTGGCCTGGATGCGCACGCCCTCGGCCGCGGCGGCGCGGTGCGGGGAGGCCGGCATCTGCAGCCGGTGCCGCTCGGGGTGAAAGCCGCTGCCGGAGTGCGTCACCAGGCGGCGCACTTCGTCGGAGTCGGTATGGTCGAGGCCGCCGGCCTGCACGGGCTTCCAGTAGTCGGCGCCGAGGGCCTGGGTGAACACGGCCGCGGCCACGGTTTTGCCCACGTCGGTGCCGATGCCGGTCACAAACAACCGCTGGGGGTGCTCAGGCCAGCGCGAAACGGAGGGCGGAAATGAGGTCATCGATTTCGGATTCGGTGTTGAAACTATGCACGATTACGCGCAGGCACTGCTGCCCCGCCGGCACGGTGGGCGGCACGATGGCGCGCACGTCGAAGCCCGCGGCCTGCACGGCGGCGGCCAGCTGCCGCACCTGCGCCGGGGTATAATCGGGCAGCCGCAGGGGCAGGATCACCCGGCTCTCGGCGGGCACCTGCAGGCCCGGTACCCGGCTGAGCTGCCGCTGCAGGTAGGCCGAGAGGCCGAAGACCCGTTGCCGGGCCTCGTGCAGCCCCGGCAGCCGCTCGTACGCCGCCCGCAGCGCCGCCAGCGTGTAGGCCGGCGCGGCGGTGGTGTAGATAAAGGGCCGGCTGAAATTCAGCAGGTAGTCGCGCAGCACTGCTGCGCCCAGCACCGCCGCACCGTGCCCGCCCAGGGCCTTGCCGAAGGTTACCACGCGGGCCAGCACCTGATCGTCGAGGCCCAACGCCGTCACCAGACCTTCGCCGCGCGGGCCGTACAGGCCCACGCTGTGGGCTTCGTCGACCACCAACTGCGCTCCGGCCTGCCGGCACACGGCGGCCAGCGCGCCGAGCGGGGCCGCGTCGCCGCCCATGGAGTACACGGCCTCCACGGCCACGAACACGGCGGCCCCCGCCGGCAGGGCCAGGCGCGCCAGCCGGCGCTCAAGGTCGGCCGCGTCGTTGTGGCGGAAGCTGTAGGCCGTGGCAAAGGAGGCGCGGATGCCGTCCTTGACCGAGGCGTGCGAGGCCTCGTCGTAGAGAATCACGTCGCCGCGCCCGGGCACGGCTCCGAAGAAGCCGTGGTTGGCGGCGTAGCCCGAAGTGAAGAGCAGCGCGGCCTCGGCGTGGTGAAAGGCCGCCAGCTGCGCCTCCAGCGCCTCAGCCGCCGCGGAGTTGCCGGTGAGCAGGCGCGCGCCGGTGCTGCCGGCCAGTGGCTGTTCACCGGCGGCTGCTTGCTGCACGGCGGCGCGCAGGGCCGGGTGCCGGGCCAGGCCGAGGTAGTCGTTGGAGCTGAAGTCTACCAGGTTCGCGGGGGGCAGCGCCAGGCGGCGGCGCGTGCCGGCCAGCTCCCGCTGGTGGAGCTGCCGGGCCAGGCGGTCGAGCAGGGGGGATGCGGCGGGCATTACTTTTTCTTGGCGGCGGGCAGGTCGAACTGGCGGGGCAGGCCCAGCGAGTCAGGCTGCCAGCCCAGGGCGGTGCGCGCTTCCTGGCGGACGCTGGTTTCCATCACTTGCTCGTTGAGCATGCCCAGGCCGGCCACGTGCACGATGGGTTGCGGAATGCCGTCTTCGTACAGGATGTACGTGCGGCGGCCCAACCAGTACCAGGTGTTCGGCACGTTGGCCGGGCGCGGCGGGCCGTAGCGGCGCGTCAGCATCTGCTGTACCCGCCGGGTTTTTTGTTCGCTTTTCGGCAGCAGGTACGTCGCCCCGATGTAGCGCCCGCCCCGAAACCAGAAACTAGCGTCGGCCCGCTGCCGGCACAGCGTGACGGTATCGGCTTTCGGGGCGTAGAGGCGGGTGTGGCGCCAGCGTTTGCCGAAGCCGCTGCTGGTGGGCCGCAGCCAAGGCACGCTGCCCTCCGCCGCGCCGAGGCGGATGCCGTGCACCGTGTAGGCAGAATCCAGGCCGGCCAGGCCGGGCGTAGCCAGCGTCTGCGCCGCCGCGGGGCCGCGCAGCGCCAGACCCAGCAGCCCGGCCACGACGAGCTTCAGCCGCTGCATGTGCTAGGCCTGAAACCGGGCCACCGACAGCCACACCGAGCCATCCTGCCCGAAGGTGCGGGCCGTGATGACCATCCACTCCGAATCGACTTCCACCCGGTCGCCGACGCCGGGCAGCACGCCGTGGCGCTGAAACACGAGGTTGACGGCCGCCCCGATCTTGTCTTCCAGCTCGCCGATTTCCTCCTGCGCTACCAGTGGCTCGTACTGCGCCCGCAGCGCTTCGGCGAACGTATGGTCCAAGTTGAGTTCGAAATGGATGGTCATAATGATTGAAGGGAAAGGATGAATAGGAATTCGTGCGGGGCTGGCCCGGGCCAGCCCCGCACAAACACTAGTTGATGGCCGCCAGCACCGTCGCGCCTTCGGGTACCTGATTTTTGAAGGCCTGCCGGGGCTTGAGGCCCAGCAGCGCAAACATTTCCCGGTCGGCGTCGAAGTCGGGATTGGGCGTGGTCAGCAGCTTCTCGCCGGAGAAGATGGAGTTGGCGCCGGCCAGGAAGCACAGGGCCTGCTCCGTCACCGGCATTTCCTGGCGGCCGGCCGAGAGGCGCACCATGGTCTGCGGCATCAGGATGCGGGCCGTGGCAATCATGCGCAGCATTTCCCACACGCTCACGCGGGGCTGCTCGGCCAGCGGCGTGCCCTCCACCGGCACCAGCGCATTCACCGGCACCGACTCGGGGTGGGCGGGCAGGGTGGCCAGCGTGTGCAGCATCTTCACGCGGTCCTCGTCCGTCTCGCCCAGGCCGATGATGCCGCCCGAGCAAACGGAAATGCCCGCCTTACGCACGTGCTCCAGGGTGCTGAGCCGGTCGTCGTAGGTGCGGGTGGTGATGATGTTGCTGTAGTGGTCCTCGCTCGTGTCGAGGTTGTGGTTGTAGGCGTAGAGGCCGGCTTCCTTCAGGCGCTCGGCCTGGTACTCGTTGAGCATGCCCAAGGTGCAGCACACCTCCAGGCCGAGGTTGTTGACCTCGGTGACCATGCCGAGCACCCGGTCGAAGTCGCGGTTGTCGCGCACCTCGCGCCAGGCGGCACCCATGCAGAAGCGGGTAGAGCCGGAGTCCTTGGCGCGCTGCGCGGCGGCCAGCACTTCCGCGTCGGGCAGCAGTTTGTGGGCCTGCACGCCGGTGTGGTAGCGGGCGGCCTGGGGGCAATAGGCGCAGTCTTCGGGGCAGCCGCCGGTTTTCACCGAGAGCAGCGTGCACACCTGCACCTCGCCGGTGGTCTGGTGCTGGCGGTGTACCTCGCTGGCCTGGGCCACGAGTTCCAGCACGGGTTGGTGGTAAAGGGCGTGTACTTCGGCTAGCGTCCAGTCGGTGCGGAGCATAGGAGACGGTGGGAGAGTGGTTGTGGGGAATGATGGCGCCGTTCGCGGCCACGAAAACGGCCCGCCGAAGCCGTAGCAGGCGACTTTGGCGGGTCGAAGGTAGGTGGTCGGCGCGATTCGGAAGATCAAGGCCAGGGCCGCGGGCGGCTGCTTGGTTGCTAACTCTCACCGGCTCAGCAGGAAATGCCGCGTGCCGTCCGGGCGGTGCCGGCGGCGCTGCCCGGCTCAGGGCTGTTCGTCGGGCATCTCCACGTTGTGAAAGATAAGCAGGTCGCCCAGGTCGCCCAAGGGCACCGGCAGCGCCTGCCGGTGCACCCGGATTTCCGGGGCCGTAGCCGGTTCGAACGGTTCGTCGTAGTCGTGGCGGACGCGGCAATCCAGAATTACCTCGTCGGCCGCAAACGTCACATTGGGAGCCGGGTGGCCCTAGTACAGCGCTTCGCGGGCCTGCGTTAGTCGCTTCCAGTAGATAATGTCCGACAACTCGCCGCAGCACTGCGGAAACAAGGCGTTGCGGCCATCGAGGCGCAGCACATAGCCCCCGTAAAGGGAGGGTGTTTCGGCCAGCAGCCATTCGCCGCTGAAGCAGCCGGCCAAGTGGTCGGCCAGCACCTTCTGGAGGTTGCCCTGCCCGATGTCGACGGCGCGGTAAAAGTGCAGGCCGGGCGCATACGGCCGCAGCGGCTCCGGGAAGCCGGTCAGCGCGGGCGAAGGGGCGGCGTACTCGTCCCAGGCCGCCGCGTGCTGCTTACGCGGGTACAGCGCGGGCGCGGGCAACTCCTGGCTGTAGTAGCCGATGTCCAGCACTGGGATAAGCTCTACTGCTTGCATCGCACAGAAAACACGGTACTTCCTCGGTAAGACCCGGTCTTAGCCGGCCCCGCCCGATCAGCGGGTGCGGCCCCGGCCGCCGCCAGTATTGCTGCGGCCCGAGCGGGCGGCAGGCTTGCTGCCCGCGCTGCGCGGGGACTTGCCGGCGGGTTTCCCGGCGGCCGGTTTGCCCGCGGGCCGGGGCCGGCTGCCCGTGCCGGGCGTAGCGGTGGCGCCCGGCGCGGCGGCTTTGGGCTTTCCCGTGCCAGGCCGGTGCCGGCCCTTGGCCTGGGCTTCGGCGCCATAGGTTTTGGGCCGCGGCTTGGCCTCTTTGGGGCGCGGGGCTTCGCTGAGCCATTCCTCGCTGGCCATCTGCTGGGGCGTTTTGGTGCGCTTCGGGCGCCGGCCGCTGACCGTACCGCTGGAGTGCTCGATGGCCTTAAAGACGCCGTCCAGCTCTTTCTCCGTCAGCTCGCGCCAGTCGCCCACGCCCAGGCCCTTCAGGGTGATGTTCATCACGCGCCAGCGCTCCAGCTGCACCACCTCGTAGCCGAAAAACTCGCACATGCGGCGTATCTGCCGGTTCAGGCCCTGCACCAGGATGATGCGGAAGATGTAGTCGGTTTCCTTGTGCACCTCGCACTTGCGGGTGACGGTGCCGAGCATGGGCACGCCGTTGCGCATGCCCTCCAGAAACTCCTCGCGGATGGGCTTGTCCACCATCACGATGTACTCCTTCTCGTGCTCGTTGCCGGCGCGCAGGATCTTGTTGACGATGTCGCCGTTGGACGTCAGCAGGATCAGGCCCTGCGAGTCCTTGTCGAGGCGGCCAATGGGGAAGATGCGCTCCGAGTGCTTGATATAACGGATGATGTTGTCCTTCACGCCCCGCTCGGTGGTGGTGGTGATGCCCGGCGGCTTGTTGAAGGCAATGTAGATGGCGTCTTCGGCGGCGCGCGGCTCGATGCGGTTGCCGTTGACCACCACTTTGTCGGTGGGCTCCACCTGCGTGCCCACGTCGGCGCGCTTGCCGTTCACGAACACCACGCCCTGCTCGATGAAGCGGTCGGCTTCGCGGCGCGAGCAAAGGCCGCTTTCGCTGATGTATTTGTTGAGGCGGGTGGACATGTCGGGTGGAAAAGCTATGGCGCGTGCTTAGGGCAGCACGCCCCAGTTGTTGTGGTACGGCTGCAAAGGTCCATGATTTATCGTTTCCCGACGGTCAGCCCGCCCGTAGCTGGCGCCATAAAAGCGGGGTAAATCGGCTAAAATATCGGCGCCGCGTAAAATAAAGTAGTCCGGACCGTGACCTACGGGGTTCAAGTACAGGAAAAAATATACGGTATCAGGTTCTAGTTTGTCGGAGTGCAAGGTGAAGCAATTGGGCTTCTGCCGTAGGGTTTTCACACTGACTCCACAGGTTTGTCCACTAGCCTCGTTGCGGATGAACAGATCCACCGATTTAGCATTGCCTAGCGTCACGGCTACTTGAAAATTGCGTTTCAGTAGCTCCGCTGCCACGAAGTATTCACCTGAGAGGCCGACAAGTTGTTTGTCCACGGTTTATAAAAAACTGAGTTAAGGAATAGGTTCCTGATGCGGCCCTACAGCTGCACTTTCTTCTGCCCCGCGTCCACGCCCTTGATGAACTTGATCAGCCCGCGCATGTAGGTCTGCTGGTCGTCGTAGAAGCTCATGTGGGAGCCGCGGGGGCAAATTAGCGCCGTGCCGTTTTGCACCTTCTGGGCCACCATGCGCATGTGCTCGGGGTCCATGGTGTCGTGCTTGCCGCCGATGCTGAGCACCGGTACCGCGAGTTTGGGCAGGTCGGCGGTACGGTCCCAGCGCAGCAGCTTGCCGGCTACGCCAAACTCGCTGGGGCCCTGCATGGTCACGTACAGGCTCTGGTTCATCTTGGCGAAGGAGCGGTTTACCGGCTCGGGCCAGCGGTCCAGCGGCAGGCGCAGGATGTGCTCCACGTAGAAGTTGGGCAGCAGCAGCTCCATGTAGCGCGGGTTCTGGAAATCCTTACGGGCTTCGATCTGGCGGATTTCGCGCAGCACCTCAGGCTTGAGCTGCGGAGCCAGCACCTGCTCGGCGTACTTGCCGTAGGCCGGCACGCTCATCATCATGTTCGAGATGACAAGGCCCTTGAGGTGCTGCTGGTACTTCAGGGCGTACTCGGCCGCCAGGATGCCGCCCCAGCTGTGGCCCAGCAGGTAGAAGTTGTCCTGGTCGAGCTTCAGGGCCTGGCGCACCTGCTCCACCTCCTCCACGTAGCGCGGCAGGCTCCACATGCTGGTGTCCTTGGGGGTGTCGGAGTTGCCGCAGCCGAGCTGGTCGTAGTAGATGAACTCGATGCCCTCCTGCGGCAGGAAGCTTTCCAGGCACTCGAAGTACTCGTGCGTGGCGCCGGGGCCGCCGTTGAGTAGCAGCAGCCGGATGCGCGGGTTGTGGCCGAAGCGCTTGGTCCACACCTTGAATGTGCCCTTGGGCGTGGTTATCGGTATCATCTGCACGCCCCCGTCCTTGACGCGGGCCGTGTCGCCGGCGAAGTAGGCGGCGGGGATGGTAGCGGCGCCGCTGGTTGCGGTTTCCTCGCGTTGCTGGGTGCAGGAAACAGTGGACAAACCCGCCAGCAACATGCCGGCCGCAAGCAAAGTAGAAGCGTGCTTCATGACGAGGAAAAAACTGGAGACGGATGTACGCACCGGCACTTGGCCGGTGCGCTAAACCTAGTCATATTTCACGCGTGGCCCCACGCCACGCCGAGCCCGTAAAGTTGGGGAACGGACCTACTGCTCCTCCGCCAGCCACTGGGTAGTGTGGTACTCCCCGGGGCCTATAAACAGGCGCAGCACATCGTCGGTGAGCTTGAGCCCGTTGGCGCCGTTGGTGAAAAAGACCAGGCTGGTTTTCTGCGCCGGAAAGGCCATGAAAAAGGCTTTAAAGTCGCCGTTGTCGCCCCAGTGCCACAGGGCCGGGCCTGCGCTGGTGGTGGCTTGGCCGATGCCGTAGCCCCAGGCAATGTGGGCGTCGGTGGGGGTGGAGCGCTGGCCGCAGCGGTTGGCCGGGTTGGCGGCCGCGGTGAGCAGCTGGGCAGTGGCGGGCTTGAGACCTTGGCCGAGCATCAGAGCCTGCACAAACCGGCTGTAGTCGGTGGCGGTGGTGAGCAGGCTGAAGCCGGCGTTGGCTTCGGCAAACCGCCGGATTTCCGTGGGCTTGCCGGCTTGGTTGTGGCCGTAGCTGGCGTTGCGCCCAAAGGCCACGCGCCATACGTAGCTGCTGCCGGCCATGCCCAGTGGCCCGAATACCTCTTCCTGCGCCAGCGTTTGCAACGGCTTGCCGGTGAGGTGCTCCAGGGTTTTCTGCAGAAACACGAAGCCCTCCCCCGAGTAATTCCAGCAGCTGTCGGGCGCGTGCTTCAGCTGCAGCGCCGACGTTTCCCAGGTAGCTCCAAGCGGGTTTTCGGCCCAGTTGGGCAGGCCGGAGGTATGTGTTAGCACCATGCGGGCAGAAATGGCAGCGGCCCGCGGTTGGGTGCGCAGGCGTGGGTAGCTGTAGTAGCTCAGCAGCGACTGGTCGAGGTTGATGATGCCCCGGTCGTGCAGGCGCAGGGTGAGGTAGGCCAGCACCACTTTGCTCAACGACGCGGCCTGGAAAGTGGTAGTGGCGTCCACTGCCGCCTGGTTTCCCGCTTGACGCACGCCTGCGCTGTAAACTTTCACCACGGTGCCACGGGTGTACACCACTTGCAGGCCCGGCACGCTGGCTTTTTGCAGCAAAGCAGTTAGTTCCTGCTGCTGGGCCGCGGCAACAAACGCGGTAAAGCAGAGCAGGGCGGCAAGGGCCAATCTCATTCGGACAAACGAAAACAAGGTACAACGCGCTAAAACGGGGACAAGGTATAACCAAACGCGGGCCGCCCCGGTGTGGAGCGGCCCGCGTTTGGTTTTGCAGCAAAAGCCGGGAACCTAGCCCAGCGTGTGGTACACGGCCTGCACGTCGTCGTCGTCCTCGAACTTCTCGATCAGGTTCATCACCTCTTCCAGCTGCTCGCCTTCCAGGTGCACCGTCGTGTTCGGAATGCGCTGCAGCTGAGCGCTGATGACGTTCAGCCCTTTCTGCTCCAGGGCTTTCTGCATCTGACCGAAGTCGGTGAAGGCCGTTTCGACCACGATGTAGTGCTTCTCGTGGCCGTGCTCGTCTTCCTCGGAGTCTTCGTAGATGTCCTCGGCGCCGAAGTCAATCAACTCCAGCTCCAGCTCGTCGCGGTCGAGGCCTTCGGCGGCCAGCTTGAACACGCCCTTGCGGGTGAAGGTGAAGTCCGACGAGCCGGCCGTGCCCAGGGCGCCGTTGCCGCGGTTGAAGTACATGCGCACGTTAGCCACGGTGCGGGTGGGGTTGTCGGTGGCCGTTTCCACCACGATGGCCACCCCGTGCGGAGCGTAGCCCTCGTACACCACCTCGGTGTAGTTGCCCTCTTCCTTGGAGGAAGCGCGCTTGATGGCGGCTTCCACGCGGTCCTTGGGCATGTTCACGCCCTTGGCGTTCTGGATGGCGGTGCGCAGGCGCGAGTTCGTGTCGGGGTTGGCGCCGCCTTCCTTCACGGCAATGACGATTTCGCGGCCGATGCGGGTGAAATCCTTCGACATCCGGTCCCAGCGCTTCATTTTGCGGCCTTTGCGGAATTCAAATGCGCGTCCCATCTATAGTGAAATGGTGAAATGGTGATTTAGTACGTTGACAGCGGGCCAGCCGAGGGGGCGGCTGCCAAAGGGGCCGCAAGTTAGCCGAAAGCCGGACCAAGGGCAACCCCAGGCGGCAGCCACAGTCCGCGCAGCAGGCGGGCTTCCTTTCCCCGGCCCGGCGTGGGCTCAGCGGGCGGCCTGCAGGGTGTAGACGCTGCGGTTGCCGGCGGGAAATCCAATGATAGTAATGAGCAGCGTGCCTTTTTTTGGGTCGAAGCGGAAGGTGCCGTTGTCGGTGCGCTCCTGGCCCTGCCGCACGTAGCGGAAGCTGATTTGGTCGCCCTGAAACGTGAACTGCCCGCTGCGGTCGAACGAGGTGGGCGTGGCGCCGCCCAGGCGCAGGTGCTGCTCGTAGGTGCCGTCGGGGCGCAGCGTGAGCGTGCCGCCCACGCCTTCGGCCGCAATGGGCTCGGGGCCGTTGCTCTGGTCGAAGATGGTGAACGAGGTGTAGGTGTACGTGGCAAAGAAGCTGGCCGTGGACGCCCGGGCGGGGGCCGGTTTGGCGGCGCGGGGCGCGGTGGCGCGGGCGGCGGAGCGCTGCTGGGCCACGGCAACCGGGCCCAGCAGGCAAAGGGCCAGCAGCAGGCCGCTCAACAACAAACGATAAAGCATAGGGCAGAAGGCGCGCCGTACAGCCGGACGCGCTCCGAAAGTTACGGCGCGCCGCGTTTGCAGGCCGCCCGCGCATCTGCTTGCTTTGCCGGCGCACCCACATGATGCGCCCCGCCATGCCCACTTTCCTGCGCGAACTGATCCGCCCCGCCGCCGAGTTGCCCGACGCCGACGTCTGCCTCGTGGGCCTGCCCCTCGACCACGGCACCGTGCTCGAAGGCGGCCGCGCCGGGGCCGTGGGCGCCCCGGCCGCCATCCGCCGCGAGCTGCGCCGCTACCACAAAACCTACAACCTGGAGCACCACGTGCGCCTCGACGCGCTGCGCATCGCCGACGCGGGCGACATCCTCGACCCCGGCCAGCCCTACGACCACGCCCGCCACCACCAGCGCATCCGCGAGCGGGTAGGCGAGCTGCTCGGCCGGTATCGGCGCGTGGTGGTGCTCGGCGGCTCCCACGACGGCACCTTCAGCACGGTGCGCGGCCTCGTCGACGCCACCGGCGGCCAGCCCGTGGGCGGCATCAACCTCGACGCGCACGCCGACGTGAAGGACCGCCCCGACCTGGGCAGCGGCACGCCCTACGGCAAGCTGCTGCGGCAGGGCTTCGTGAGCGGCGCGCGCTTCACGGAAATCGGGCTGCACTCCAACCTGAATACCTGGGACGACATCGATTTCCTCCACCAGCAGCAGGCCACCGTGGTGCCGCTGGCCCACGTGCAGCAGGATGGCATGCCGCTGTACATGGAGCGGGCCCTGCGCCGGGCGGCCGCCGAAGGCCCGGCCTTCGTCTCCTTCGATGCCGACGCGGTGGCCCAGGCCTTTGCGCCCGCCGTATCGGCCCCCAGCGCCGACGGGCTGACGCCGCGGCAGGCCACGGAAGCCGCTTTTCTGGCCGGCCAGCGCGAAAACGTGCGTCTCTTCGAAGTGGTGGAGTTCAACCCCGTGCTCGACCGCGACTTCATGACGGCCCGGCTGGCGGCTACCATCCTTACGGCCTACCTGACGGGCGTAGCGGCCTCGGGCTAACGCTCGTACCCCGCGCCGTTCCGGCGCGGAATCTGGTTGTCGGCCGGGGCCGCCGTTGGGCGAAGCCCGCCGCGGCTGGCCGGTTCGTTGTTGGGCGGGCCCGTTGGCAGGTCTTGCTTTGGGAGCAGTGTCATCCCTGCGCCTATGGTTCATTCGCTGACTTTTTCCCGATTTGCCCGGCGCGCGTTTGCCGCCGGCCTGCTGGCGTGGGCCGGGGCCTGGGGTAGCCCGACGGCCGCGCAGTCGCCGGCGCCGTCCGCCGGGGCCGCGAAGCGCCAGGGCTACGAGCTGCGCGGGCAGCTAAGCCATGCCGCGCCCGGCACCCGCGTGCTGCTGACCGAGCTAAGCCCCCAGGCGCCGGGGCGCCTGGACTCGGCCGTCACCGATGCGCAGGGCCGCTTCCGGCTGCGGGGCCGGGTGGCGGAAGCGGCGGTGTACGCGCTCCGCTTGCCCGAACAGCCCGAGCCGGTGCCGGTGGCACTGGGCCCCGGGGCGCGCGTGCAGTTCGCGGCCGATGCCCGGCAGCCGCTGGCTACGGCCCGGCAAACCGGCACGGCCGACGCGCAGCTGCTGCAGGCCCTGCAGGCGGTGCTCCAGCGGCACCGCCAACGCACGCAGGAGCTGATTCGGCAGAACGAGCAGCGCTCCGAACCCTGGAACGCGGCCTGGGGCGAGCGGCTGACCGACACCAAGCACCTGATTCGGCGGCACCCGGCCTCGTGGGTGGCGGCTTACGCGCTGGTCGACCTGAGCGGCTACTCCCGCGAGGAGTCGTTTCTGGATTCGGCCACCGCGCACTTTGCCGCGGCGCTGCCGGCCAGCCGCTACACCCGGGCGCTGCTGGCGCGCCGCGCCGCCCGGCAGGTCACGGCCGTCGGGCGGGTGGCGCCCGACCTCGTCCTGCCCGGCCCCGATGGACAGCCGGTGGCCCTGGCGTCCTTGCGCGGGCGCTACGTGCTGCTCGATTTCTGGGCCTCGTGGTGCAAGCCCTGCCGGGCCGAAAACCCAGCCATGGTGCGGCTCTACCAGCAATACCACGCCCGCGGGTTCGAGATGTACGCCGTTTCCCTTGACGATTCGCGCGAGCAGTGGCTCAAGGCCATTGCCGCCGATCAGCTGCCCTGGGTTCAGGTGTCGGACCTGCAGGGCTTCCGCAGCCCCAGTGTCGAGGTGTACGATGCCCGCGCCGTCCCGCTCACGGTGCTGCTTGATCCGCAGGGGCGCGTGGTGGCCAAAGACCTGCGCGGCCAGGAGCTGGCGGCCAAATTAGCCACCTTGATTCCCTAATTTGCCGGTTCACGCTGCTGCTCATGCTGACCGCATCACCCGCCCCGCCGCCCGCTGCGCCTTCGGCGGCGGCGCCTCCCGCCGTGCCCAACGCCGGGACGCTGGCCGCGCCGGGCCCGGTTCCGCAGCTGCCGGCCGAGCAGCCCGCGGGGCTGACCGGGCGGGGGCTGCTGGCCATGGCCGGGTTCTACGTGGGGTTCGCCGTGTTTTACGCCTGCACCATTGCCTACACCGTGCAGGAAGTGCAGCCCGGCGCTTACGCCGACTACCTGCGGCGGGTGCTGCTGTTCGACTACCCGCTCAAGGCGCTGTGGACGCTGCCCGTGTGGTGGCTGCTGTTCCGAACCCGGCTGGAGCGGGCTTCGTGGCCGCGCAAGCTGCTGGCGCACCTGGTGCTGGGGCCGCTGTGGGTGGCGGCGTGGTTTGGGAGCTACTACGGCCTGCTTCACCTGCTCGGCGAGGGCACCATGAGCGGCAACGGCCGGGTCTGGGACGTCTACATTCCGGCCCTGTTTTACGGCGTGCAGTTTGGCGTGCTGCACGTCCAGCGCTTCGTGCAGCAGCTGCGCCACCGCACCGAGCTGACGCGGCGGCTGCAGGCGCAGGCCCACACCAGCCAGCTGGCCGCGCTCAAGGCCCAGATCAACCCGCATTTTTTCTTCAACACGCTCAACTCCATCAGCGCCTCGGTTCCGCCCGAGCTGGAGAGTACCCGCGAGCTGATTGCCCGCCTCGCCCATACCTTCCGCTTTGCCCTGGACGCCTCCCGCCACGAGCGGCTGCCCCTGGGCGACGAGCTGGCGTTTCTGCGCAGCTACCTGGAGCTGGAGCAGGCGCGGTTTGGGTCCCGCCTGCAGGTTAGGTTCGAAGTGGACGAAGCCCTGCTGGCCGTGCCCGTGCCGCCCATGCTGATCCAGCCCCTGGTGGAAAACGCGGTGCGCCACGGCGTGGCCCCCCTGGTGGCGGGCAGCCAGGTGGTGGTGGTGGTGCAGGGCCTGGCGGGTGCGCAGCTGCGGGTGAGCGTGACCGACCAGGGCGCAGGCCTGCCCCCGGACCGGGATTCGCTGGAGGCGCTGCTGGCCGCCGCGCCCGGCGTGGGGCTGCGCAACACGCACCAGCGGCTGCTGGCCCTGGGCGGTCCGGGCCTGCGCCTGGAGCCGCAGCGGCCACACGGCCTGCGGGTATCCTTTGTGCTGCCGATATAGTGCCCGGTACCGCGTCGGTGCCGGGTAGCTACACGTTACCTCCCCTTACCGCGCATGAACACCCTGATCATCGACGACGAAGCCCCGGCCCGCACCATCGTGCGCCAGTACCTGGCCGGGTTTCCCCAGGTCCACGTCGTGGGCGAGTGCGCCGATGGGCTGACGGCCGTGGCGCAGATCGAGGCCCTGCGCCCGGACTTGGTTTTTCTGGACGTACAAATGCCGGGTCTCACCGGGTTTGAGGTGCTGGCCCGGCTGCCGGAAGTGCCGCGCGTCGTTTTTTCCACGGCCTACGACCAGTACGCGCTGCAGGCCTTCGAAGCCGGAGCCGTTGATTACCTGCTCAAGCCCTACGACCGGGCCCGCTTCCGGCAGGCCGTGGAGCGGGTGTTGCAGCGCCCCGCCGCGGCGCCCGACGCGGCCATGCAGCGTTTGCTGCAGCGCCTCGACGAAGCGCGCCCCGCCGCCGCGCCGGCCGTGTTTCCGCCGCGGCTGTTCGTGCCCCAAGGCGCACGGCTGGTGGCCGTGCCCGTCGATACCATTCGGTGGGTGGAAGCCGCTGGCGACTACGCCACGCTGCATACCGCCACCGGGCAGCACCTGAGCAACCTCGGCATTTCGGCGCTGCAGGAGCGGCTCGATCCGCAGCGGTTTCTGCGCATCCACCGCTCGGTACTGGTGGCCCTCGACGCCGTGCGCGAGCTGGAGCGCGACGGGAACGGGGGCTACTACGCCACCCTGGACGGGGGCAAAGTGGTGCGCGTCAGCCGCACCCACGCCGACGCGCTGCGGTCCTTGTTGGGGTAGAAATATTATCTACGAAAATTTTCGTTGTATGTGCATCCTCTGATATTCGGCGCTTGTCAGTGGGGCATCCTTTCATTCCAACCCCCTTTCACGCTATGAAACGCATGTTCACCGCCCTGCTGCTCAGCACCGCTTCCCTGGCCGCCGCGGCCCAATCGGCTCCCGCCTTTACGTCAACTTGTGAGGAAGGCCGCTGGGGCAGCTCCGAGCAGAAGCGCTACTGCGAAACCCGCGACCTGACGCTGCCGGCCATCAAATCGGGCAAGCTGACGGTGGACGCGCTGCGCAACGGGGGCATCACGGTGAAGGGCTACAGCGGCGCCGACATCCGGGTGCGGGCCAAAGTGCAGGCCTGGTCCAGGGACGAAGCCACGGCCAAAGCCCAGGTGGCGGGCATCAAGATCAGCACCGAGGGCAACACCCTGCGCGCGACCGGCTCCGACGGCAGCGGCAACGAGGGCTACGCTGTGAGCTACGAAATCTTCGTGCCCGAAAAAACCGCGCTGGCGCTGACCACCCACAACGGCGGCATTCACCTGGAGAACCTGCGCGGGCCCGTCACCTTCGCGGCCCACAACGGCGGCGTAAGCATCACCGGCGCCGGCGGCGACATGAAGGGCCGTACCGAAAACGGCGGGCTGAGCATCACGCTCACCGGCTCCCAATGGGACGGCCCCGGCCTCGACGTGGCCACCACCAACGGCGGCATCACCTGGAAGGTGCCCGCCGATTATTCGGCTCAGCTCTTCACCAGCACCCAGCACGGCCCCATCAACACCGACTTCCCCACCAAGGTGCAGGGCACCATCGGCCGCGAAGTATCGGTGGCGCTGGGCAAGGGCGGCGCCCCCGTAAAAGCCGTCACCACCAACGGCGGCGTGCGGGTGGGCCGCGTCGGCAAGTAATTTGTCGTATCTTCCAAATCCGCTCCCACAAACAAGTTCGGGCCGCTCCTGCATCAGCAAGGGCGGCCCGTAGTTTTTATCCCTGGTGGGTGCAAACCCAGCGCCTGCCAAGCACCTGGCCAACAGCCCGGAGCCATACACCGGCCTCTGGAATGATGGGGCTCAGCCGTTCGCAGGACGTATTCCCGGCAGGCCTGGCTAAAGCAACCGGAACGTGGAACTGCTTCGGCGGGGCGCAGCAGCTCACCACGACTGCCCTTGGCTTTTAAAGCGGTTCAGGAACGGCCCCGCAGCGCCTAGTACCGAATTTCTTTGTAGGGATACGAGTCCGAATTCAGCTCCACCTGCTGGCTGCGGCGACGGGTGCGGCGGGCGGCCTGATCGTACACCTTCGGCTGGCGCCGCCGGTTGAGGAGGGCCACACCCGCTGCGGCGGCCAGCGCTACGCCGGCGCCGATCAGGGCGGCTTTGGCCGGGAGCGTGTCTTTGGGCGCCGGCGGCAGGTATTGCACGCCGCCTTCGTCAAGCCGGGCCGGCTCCTGCGCGTAGCGGCCGTGGGCCGGCATCGGAAAATGGTCGGCCAGCTCGCGTAAGCCGGTGCTGGCCGCGGCGCCCTGAATCACCGGGCCGTGCCCGCAGCCGACGGCCTGCGGCGCCAGCGCTGCCAGCTGCTGCACCGAGGCCCGTACCTGCTGCCAGTCGTAGTTGAACGGCGCGCCGGCCACGCTGATCTGCGGCCGCTGCATCAGCAGCGCAGGCACCGACTCGTGGTTGGCCGTGGCAAAGGCGTCGGCGCCAAGCAGGGTGCGGTCCGATTCGCGGAACAACGCTACCTGGCCGGGGGCGTGCCCGGGCACGTGCAGCCAGCGCCAGCTGGGCAAGTAGGGCACCTCGTCGTTGTCAGTGGCCAGGGGCTGCACCAGGTCGGAGAGCTGGAAGGACTGCGGCGGGAAAAAGCGGGCGGCAATGGCCAGGGTGCCGCCGCCGTCCACGGTGGGGTCGGCGGGCGGGTACACGGCGCGGCCCTGCAGGAAGGGCAGCTCCAGCGGATGGGCCAGCACCGGCACGTGCCAGTGCTCGGCCAGGGCGCGGGCCGAGCCGGCGTGGTCCATGTGGCCGTGCGTGAGCAGGATGGCGGTGGGGTGGGTGCCGGGGTAAAAAATGTGGTCGGCCGCCGCGATGATGGCCTTCTCGGAGCCGGGCAGGCCGGTATCCACCAGCACCCACTCGCCGGGGTTGCTGGATTCCACGAAGTACACGTTGACGAAGCGTTGGATCTGAAGCTGGGTGACGCCAGCGGCTACCTGGTTCATGCGCGTCGGGCAGTTATAGTGAGCTAGGGAGTACGCAGTCGGCGCGCGTCGGGGTGCATTCGGCGTATTAAACCATGAGCACTGGCCTGGACGGCCGCGCAAAAAAAGCCTCCCGGTCGGCGGAGGCTTTTTTGTTTTGCGTAAGGCGGGCGCCGGCTTAGTGGCCAGCCATGGTGTCGGTGGGCGTCGGGTCGGTGGGCGTGCCGGCATCGGTGCGCACCGTGTCGACTTTGCCTTCGTCGCCGTCAGCGTCGTCGAAGCTCGTGCTGGTCATGGTCGAGCCGGAGGCGCTGCCTTCGGCGCCGTTGGTTTTGCTTTGGTCGCAGGCGGCCAGGCCCAGCGAGGCAGCGGCCAGGGCGAGGAACAGAATCTTTTTCATAGGGGTAGGTGGTTGGAGCCGAGGCCGGCTGAGGCTGACGCCCGGACCGTGCAATGCCGCGGCAAATTGGTTGTGCTGTGTAGGAATTGCCATACGCAAATCGGCGGCGCGGGTAGAAGCCGGGTCCCGCTTGTGGCGCCTTCGGGCGTCCGCTCAGCCGCCCTGGCCTCAGAAGCCGAGCAACAAAACGGCGTCGGCTCCCACAAAAAAAGCCCCTCGCGTGGAGCGAGGGGCTTCATAAGGCAAGGCTGCGCGATTAGCGGCCGCCCGTGGTGCCGCCGCCCGTCGAGCCGGTGCCGCCGGCCGTGCTGCCGCCACCCGTGGTGGAGCCGCCGGCTGTGGTGCCACCCGCGGTGCTGCCGCCGGTGGTGGTACCGCCGGTGCTGGCATCGGTGGTGCCGCCCATGGTGGTGGTGCCGGTGGTGCCGCTGCCGGTCATGGTGCCGCCGGTGGTGCCACCGCCGGCCGTGCTGCCACCAGCGCCGCCGCTCATGCTGGTGTCGGAGTTCATGCCGGCGTCGCTGCCGCCCGACTCCATGCCGCTACCGGCAGCGCCGCCGCTGGCGTCGGTGCCCGTGCCGCTCTCAGTGCCGGTGCCACCGGCGCCGCCTTCCTGCTGATTGCCCCCGCAGGAGGCGAACGTAAACGAGGCGGCGGCCAGGGCCATAAACAGAATCTTTTTCATGATGGGTAAGGTGTTTGGTGAAGGTGGTTAGTTCTGGTGCGGGCGAATAACCAGCACCGTGCCCGTTGATACTGAATTGATGCGCAGGTAACCTTCTTTTATGAAAAATTTCTGTCTTTGTTGCACTAAGCTCGTCTGTAAGCTCATTCAATAAGATTATTTTAATGTCGAGCTTGGCGGTAAATAGTCATTTGCCGCCCCTCACGGGACTGCGCAGCCAGTTCCCGACAACGGCCGCTGCGGACTTTGGGATGGGCGTTTGCGCGCCGGCTGGTTAAGCCACGTCGGGGCAAAAAGCACCGGCAGCAGCCGCTGAAAACGCTATATTCGCCGCTCCACCTACTCCCGAATTCTCCCGCCCCACCCATGTCGCACTCCGCCCTCGAAACCCCGGAACTCAACCTCGAAGCCAACTCCAAATCCTCGGCCACCGGCAAAAACGCCCAGCGCCCGATGTACTACGAGTACAAGCCCGCGGAAACGGTGAAAGCCCAGCACGGCACCACGCTGCGCTGCAAAACCTGGGAAGCCGAGGCGGCCCTGCGCATGCTCGAAAACAACCTCGACCCGGCCGTGAGCCTGGTGTACGATGAGCTGATTGTGTACGGCGGCGCTGGCCGCGCGGCCCGCAACTGGAAGGAGTACCAGACCATCGTCAAGACCCTCAAAAACCTGGAAGCCGACGAAACCATGCTGGTGCAGTCGGGCAAGGCCGTGGGCGTGCTGCGCACCTGGCCCCACGCCCCGCGGGTGCTCATTGCCAACTCCAACATCGTGCCCGCCTGGAGCACCCAGGAGTATTTCGACGAGCTGGACAAGCTGGGCCTGATGATGTACGGGCAGATGACGGCCGGCTCCTGGATTTACATTGCCACCCAGGGCATCCTGCAAGGCACCTACGAAACCTTCGCCGCCGTGGCCGACAAGCACTTCGGCGGCACGCTGGCCGGCACCGTTACCATCACCGCCGGCCTGGGCGGCATGTCGGGCGCGCAGCCCTTGGCCGTGACCATGAACGACGGCGTGTGCTTAGTCATTGAGCCCATCGATGCCCGCGTGAAGCAGAAGGTGCAGGAAGGTTACCTCGATGAGCAGGCCCGCGACCTGAACCACGCCCTGGAGCTGATGGAGCAGTACAGGCAGGCGCGCCAAGGCTGGAGCATCGGCCTGACCGGCAACGCCGCCACCGTGCTGCCCGAGTTGCTGGCCCGCGGCTACAAGGCCGACATTGTGACGGACCAGACTTCGGCCCACGACCTTATGGACTACATTCCCGAAGGCGACATCACGCAGGTGCTGGAGCTGCGCAAAAATAACCCCGAGGAGTTCAAGCGCCAGGCCCTGGCCTCCATCGTGAAGCACTGCCAGGCCATCATCGACATGCAGGCTGGCGGAGCCGTGGCCCTCGACTACGGCAACAACCTGCGCGGCCAAGCCGAAAAAGGCGGCCTGAAGGTGCGCGACGAAAACGGGCAGTTCCTCTACCCCGGCTTCGTGCCCGCCTACATCCGCCCGCTGTTCTGCGAGGGCAAAGGCCCCTTCCGCTGGGCGGCCCTCTCCGGCGACCCGCAAGACATCCTGCGCATCGACCGCGCCCTGCTCGAAACCTTTCCCGACAACAAGATGCTGGCCCGCTGGATCGAGAAGGCCCAGGCCAAGGTGCCCTTCATTGGCCTGCCCGCCCGCGTGTGCTGGCTGGGCTACGGCGAGCGGGAAAAGTTCGGTCTGGTCATCAACGACCTGGTGGCCCGCGGCGAAGTCTCGGCCCCCATCGTCATCGGCCGGGACCACCTCGACTGCGGCTCCGTGGCCTCGCCCAACCGCGAAACCGAGGGCATGAAGGACGGCTCCGACGCCGTGGCCGACTGGCCCCTGCTCAACGCCCTGGCCAACACCGCCTCCGGCGCCGATTGGGTGAGCCTGCACAACGGCGGCGGCGTGGGCATCGGCAACAGCACCCACTCCGGCATGGTCATCGTGGCCACCGGCACCCCCGAAAAAGCCGAGCGCCTAAAGCGGGTATTGACTACAGATCCTGGCATGGGCGTCTTCCGCCACGCCGACGCCGGCTACGAGCTGGCCCAGCAGGTAGCCGAGGAGCGCGGGGTGAAGATTCCGGGCCGGAAGTAGTAGCTCCGAAACAGCGCAACGGCGGCGGGCGGAATATTCTGCCCGCCGCCGTTGTTGCTTTCGTATCTTCCAGAAACAACCAGTTCAGACAATGACACTCGTGCTTGTAGAAGTTCCCGATAAAGCCGCCGTCGAGATTCTCCGGCTACAGAAGAATGTACGCGTGGTGGGTATTATAGAGCAATCGGGCGATGCGTATGAAGGAGTAAGGAAGCCACCTTTAGCCCAGCCCTCACCCAAACCTTCAGTGGCTTCTCTCATCGGAAGCATTTCGCCTGAGTCAGCGAAGCGGATGCTGCAACAAAATGCTGAACTACGTGACGAATGGGAGCGGGAATCTTAATTGATACAAACGCGGCAATTGAGTTTCAAAGTCAACTGCTACCGCCAGCTAGTCTGCAGTGGATGGTGCAAGTAGTAGATGCCGGGGCCGGATTCCTGTCGGTAATCAATCGAATGGAATTGCTGATCAAGCCGGCCAATGCTGCGGAAGAGGCGGCGTTGCTGCAGTTTATTGGCAGTTGCACCGTGTTGCCGCTCGACGAGCCGGTCATTCAGCAAACCATCCTGCTGCGCCAGCAACACCGCATCAAACTTCCCGATGCCATTATTGCCGCCACCGCCTTGGCCCACGGCCTGCCGCTGCTCACCCGCAACACCAGCGACTTTAGCGCCGTGCGTGGCCTGCTAGTGTTGAACCCGCACGACGCCGGGCAGCTGCCGCTGCTGTGAGACAGAACTGCTGCGGGATGAGCCACAAGTCCTAAATACGCCTATAAAACGTAAGCAATGACTGGCTATAATAGAAAGTGTCTTTTATTAGCTTTTGCTTGTTCAGTTGTATTGAAATCGTGTAAATCGAAAAGTGAGAAGTTGAATCACACAATAATTGACAGCTCAACCGATGTAGCCAATACTCATCGCAATACCGCTCCGATAGATACTAGCTCCTTATTTGGAACAACATCGGGACAGAGTCGGGGTAATATGCCAACAGACACACTTCTATCAGGGCTTGATACAGTAACTGGGGCTATAGAAAAGGGCTCAGTAAAACTGCCGAAGTATGAAGTCAACCCTTGCTTATCGGAATTATTAGATGATATTATTAAAAATGATAAGAGCTGTAGTAATAAAATTGGGTACTATTTTTCTGGTAGCACGAGAGAAGGGAAATTATTGCTTAGCATAAGCCCTGTCGATATAAGTAGATTGGCTTCAGCAAGCTTTATGGGCTACTTTACTTATAGCAAAAGAATATTTCTGTGCTACGGAGAAGTTCGTTATTATCTATCGCAGAAGTCGCCTAATAACCCACTTGCTTTGAGGACATTTGTGTCAGAGTACCCGCAGGTATCTGATTTTTATCTTGGAGGTGATACAAATGGTGTATTGAAGGTTTTCAGCTGCAATAACGAGCAGCGGTACGCGCTGGTTAAAACGTGTATAAGCCCGTCCGAACAGAAGGCAAGGCGCAAGTAGAAAGAGCATTGGCAGTAGCTCGCCTCGTTACCTGTTCACCTAAAGAAGAAAAAACCCAAACGCCCGCTTCCGCTGTTTACCACCCTGCGCCGGCACATCACCGGCGCGCGAACCAAACCAGACAACCCATGAACATCGGAATCATCGGCGCGGGCCACATCGGCAGCGCCCTGGCCGTGCGGCTGACGGGCCTCGGCCACCAGGTATACATTGCCAACTCCCGCGGGCCCGAAACTCTCAAGGACGTGGAACAGAAAACAGGCGCTCAGGCCGTGACGGCCGAGGAAGCCGCCCGGCGCGGCACCGACCTCATTGTGGTGACCATCCCACTCAAGAACATTCCCGACCTGCCCAAGGACCTGCTGGCCAGCGTGCCCCGCGAGGTGCCCATCATCGACACCAGCAATTACTACCCGCAGCTGCGCGACGGCAAGATCGAGGAGCTGGAAACCGGCAGCCTGACCGAGAGCGAGTGGGTGCAGCAGCACCTGGGCCGCCCGGTGGTGAAGGTGTTCAACAACATCTACGCCCACCACATTGTGGAGAAAGGGCAGCCCAAGGGCACGCCCGGCCGCATCAGCCTGCCCGTAGCCTCCGACGATGCCGCCGCCAAGCAGAAAGTAATACAGCTGGTCGACGAGCTGGGCTTCGACGCGGTGGACGCGGGCACGCTGCACCAGTCGTGGCGGCAGCAGCCGGGCACGCCCGCCTACGGCGCCGATATGCCGGCCGATAAGCTGCGCGAGAACCTGCAGAGTCTCGGCACCGAGCGCACCGAGGCCCAGCACGAAGGGTTCAAGGCCAACCACGCCCAGCAGGAGCAGGCCATGGCGGCGCAGGGCATTAAGCTGTAGTGAGCGTCAGCCTGATAACCACCTGGTGAAAGTGCCAATTACCGGCAACTCAGCCTCTGATCGGGACCAGCTAAGCAGGGGGGAGTAGTCGAGCAAGCGGAGAATAAACCTCCGGCACGTCATGCTAAGCGCGGGCGAAGCATGACGTGCCGGAGGCTAATATTCACTCCGCTTGGCGTCGTGCTCTGACAAGCCGGTGTCGGATAAAGCGTGACGCTGTTTGTGCACGCAACGGCCACGGGCTTGTCGTTCCGGTGCCGGCCGGAAACAAGGGCCACCGCAATGCATCAGTAGAAATCGGCGCTTCGCAATGCCCGCAAACCCAGGCGGTATGGTGGCTGAAGGTTCGGGAAGCAAAATCACCGGTTTACGCCTGCCGCTTGCCCGCCCCGCCGCGGTCAGCGTGCAAAAGCACCGAAAGCGGCTGCTGCAACGTGGGTACCCGGGCTCAGTCCGGCTGCAGCGACGGGCCGATGATGTGGATGTCGTGCTGGGCGGCCAGGGCTTTGCGGCTTTCGATGCGCTGGTCGGTGAGGGTGCTGCCCGTCCGAAAGTACTCTTCCATGGTGCCGGCCGGTTGGTGCATTACGAGCAGGCGGGCCGGGCCGGCGCTGGTTTTTACAAACGCGTGCGGCACACCCCGGGGTACCAGCAGCGTGTCGCCGGCTTTCAGGCGCAGGGTCTGCTCGCCTGCCTGAAATTTAAATTCGCCTTCCTGCACCTCAAACCACTCTTCGCAGTCCTTGTGGTAATGCAGGGCCGGGCCCGCGCCGGAGTGGCGGATGGTGTCGAAAATCACGCAGCGCCCGTCCGTGTCCTTGCCCGAAACCTTCACGGTAAACTCGGCATCCAGAAAGCGGAACGGCTGCCCGGAGCGGTCCTGGCCCTTGCGAACCAGTACGGCCTGAGCGGGCGGCCCCGCGGGCCTGGCTACGGACGGCAGGGAAACCCAAGCGGGCAATGCAAAGGCGGCCGGAACTACGGCCGACAGCTGGAGGAAAGTACGTCGCTGCATAGTGCCGGGAGTAGATATAGAGTAAGATATATTTTTTGCAGATGCGGCGCTGATGGGGTCGCGTTTAGAACGTGTTGGAAAATGGGTAAAAACATCATGCCCGACCTGCTTCATCTGGTATCAGCCTGCCGGAACATAACAATTCACTGGCACGCGCTCAAAGGTGCGCCAGGCCTGTGGGCATGAGGCATCGGCTCAAGCAACGCTTGCGAGTCAGTTTGCATCTGGCCCGCTATGAAGAACTTCGCTCGCCAACTCGTCGGATTGTTGCTGACCATAATTGGTCCGCTTTCCGCGGCTGCCCAACCAGCCCCCATCCAGGTGATGACGCTCGGCACGTTTCACTTCGAGTACCCCAACCTCGACCAGCACAAAATAGATCGGGCCAACCAAGTGGACGTGCTGGCCCCGGCGCACCAAGCCGAGCTGGCTCGCCTCTCCGACGCCCTGGCCCGCTTCCGGCCCACGCACGTGCTGGTGGAGGCTTCGCCCGCCCAGCAGGCCCGCTACGATTCCCTGTTCCGGGCATACGTGGCCGGGCGGCACACCCTGCGCCGAGACGAGCGTCAGCAGCTAGGGTTTCGATTGGCCCGGCAGCTTGGTTTGCCCCGGGTGTGGGGCGTCGATGCGGACGGTAGCTATTACCCCGAACTGCTGAAGCTGTTCAATGACACCGCCCGGGTCAAGCGTTTCGAGCGTTTTCTGGCCCACAACCCCGACTCGGCAATAGAACGGCGTTACCGTGCCCTGCACGCAGCCGAGGACCTGCTGCCCGCCCGCGCTGGCCTGGTAGCAGCCCTGACGACGCTCAACGAGCCGGCCAATCTGCTGCACAAACAGGGTTCGTATCTGGTGGGCGGATTCAAGTACGAGGAAACGCCGCTGGCCAATACGGGGGTGGATTTCGAAACTTCGCGCTGGTACAGCCGCAACTTGCGCATCCTGCGCAACATGCAGCGCCTGCCCATCCGCCCCGGCGACCGGGTGCTGCTCATTATCGGAGCCGGGCACGCGGGCTTGCTCAACTACTTTCTGCAGTGCTCACCCGAATACAAACTGGTGGACGTCAGGCCGTATCTGCAACAAGCTGCCGGTCAAAACTCAGCGCAGGTTCGGCCCCGAAAGCGCGGCTGATGCCTGGGTATGGCTGGCCGATCTTTAGACTCGGTTCAGATGGAACTCACTCCCGAAACCCGGCCAAGCGTGCCTTCCTCACAGGAAGAATCAGCTTGGCTTGCGAAGCCTCTTTAAGGTCAGTGCAACTCCTGAATACCGAAACAAGGGTGATTGGTGAGCCCCGAGTGAGGGGCAAGTAGAAACGAGGAGATTATATTAAGTCAGACTAATATTGCTCCGAAAGTCTTGCCTTGCATCATGCGAATACCGGTCAAAACCTACCATTACTGGACGGGCCTGCTGTTAGCCGTTTTCATCTTCGCGCATTTGGCGAATCATGTAGTTGCGCTTTGGAGCGTTTCGGCGCACCAAACGACTATGACCGCGCTACGGCAGGTATACCGGCACCCGGTGGTGGAAACGGTCTTGCTGCTGGCCGTAGCAGGCCAGATCTTGACCGGTCTGCGCCTGTACCGGGCTAGCCGGGGGCAACCGCAGCGGGCCCTGGCGCCCCGGATTCAGGTTTTCTCCGGGCTTTACCTCGCGTTCTTCCTGCTGGTGCACACCGGTGCGGTGCTTGCCGGGCGGACCTTGCTGGGACTGGATACCAACCTCTACTTTGCGGCGGCTGGCATCAATACTTTTCCGTTTAGCCTGTTTTTTGTTCCCTACTACTTGCTGGCGGTAACGGCTGTTTTCCTGCATGTAGCCAGTCTGCATTACCAAAAAGGCGTCTCCCGCTGGGGGGAAGCCAGTGCGCGGCGGCAGGCCGTGGGCGTGGGTGCGGTGGGGCTGCTGGCGGGGCTGCTCATGCTGTATGCCATGACGAATCGCCTGCAAGGCCTGCCCATTCCACCGGACTACCTGCGGGCTTTGGGCAACTAACAGCATGTGTGGAGGTATTTTGTAAAAGACGCCTCCCGAACGTCCCGCCGAGCCTCGGGAAGCAGCTTTGCCATTTCGTTGGTCGAGCCGAGGTAGGACGAAGCAGTGCGTGCGAAAGGTTTTGGAAGCAAAACCCCGCCACGCCCCAAGCGGGGTGAGGCCACGCCGACGGGTGCTCGGGCTCAGGGCAAAAGTGGCCCCGCGGGCTGCGGGCCAGCGCCCATGGCTTTAACCCTTGCCCGTTACCCACGTAGGCCCGGGTATGCATCCTTTTGTGCCGTGGCTACTTCTTCTGCTCCTGCCCGTCCTGGTAGCCTTCTTCGGTCTGATACTCTTTATCCTGTCCCGAATGGGCTGGATGCGGCTAGCCAAATCGTACGCCACGGCCGAAGTGCCCGCTGCCGTTTCCCTGGCGCCGGTGCGCTTCCTGCGCATTGGCGGGGTGCAGTATAAAAATGCGGTCCGCGCCGGCGTAACTCCGCAGGGGCTTTGGCTGAGCGCCTGGGCAATCTTTTTCCTCGGGCACCCGCCGCTGTTCATTCCCTGGTCGGCCTTTGGGCCGGTACGGCGGCAGAAGTTTCTCTGGGCCACTACCTACGCGACTCACATCGACTGCAACGGCGACGAAGTTGGCTTTCAGTTCGGCAGCGACCGGCTGCGGGCCGCATTGCCGGCTTTCCTCGCCGTGCAGGAGTAGATCATGCCGGCTGACGTGGCTCGCTGCCCGTGAAGAAGGTTGTTCGGACGGGCCTGCTGGCGCCGCCGTTTGCTCAAAACATCCAATAGGCGTAAGCCAGGGCGGGCGTCGGCAGCCAGAGGTGTATCGGGCTGAACGCCGTGCCCAGCCCGCGCTCGGCACGGCGTTCGGGTAAAACCGGCTTTGCCGAATCGGCCTAAGCGGTAGTGGAAGCGGCCGGGCGGGAACTGTCCCGGTGCCCATCGGCGCGGCGGAAAAGCAGTGCCGAGCCAATCCAGAGCGCCACAAAGAGCAGGTTGCCGAGTGCACCGCGGGTAACATCCGTAGTCAGCTCGGGCCGCCAGATCAGCAGCGCCACCACGGGTACCAGAAACTGCACCAGCGCCGCTGCGAACATCGTGTTGGCCATGCCGCGCGGCTGCAGCCGCGCCATGATGGCCCCGACGATGGCGGTGACATACACCCCGGCAAACAGCACGTTGGCCAGGTTGGGCCCGGCCCCGATGATGCCAACGGCCAGATTAACCCAGATGGAGAGGAACCCGGCCGCCAATGCCAGCACCACGCCCAGCCGGTACGTCAGGTTGCCGGCCCGGCTGGCCAGCAACTCGTAGGCGAGGCCCGTGCTGAAAATCAGTAAGCCGGCGAAAACGAAGTCCGAGAGGGTCCATTTCACTTCCGGGGTGAATTGCATCGCCACAAAGGGCACGAGCAGAAGACCGGCCGTGGCAAGCGCAGGGCGCACGAGGTTTTTGGTGGTCATGGCAGTCAGGGTATAATGTTGAAAATACGTGTGGAAATGCTGCATGCGCACACTGCTTCGCAGACAAGGCCTCAGGGCGGCAGCCCCAGCACCAGCCGGCAAGCAGGAACGGCACGAAGTAAGTTAAAGAACTTTGTATCTCAAAGTAATTTCCAAAGAAGTTAAATCGTAGGTGCCGTACCTGACCAGCGAAGGAGGGATATACCCCGCAAAAAAAGCCAGCAATCGACGACTAGAGATGGGCTCGTCAGCCGTGGCTGGTGCCACGGGTGCGGGCCGGCTGGTTGCCGAAGCAGGATGCCAGCCGCCCTGCGAAGCCCCGCCGCACCGTCGCTACGGTGTCGGCGGGGCAAATCCGGGAAGTGCGCTTGCCGGCCGCTATCGGAGCGCCGCTAGCACTTGCTGCACGGAAGTCCACCGGATGTCGGGGTAGCGGGCGTTGTCGAGCGGGGCGAGCTTGGGCAGACCGCTGAACATGTTGTGCAGGTACTGCATGCCCTGCCAGGGCGGAAACACGTCGTCGGAAGCGGGCATGAGGGCTTTGGTGAGCCTGATGACCGTGCCGAACGCGCCCAGGCTACCCACCCGAAACAACTTGAACGGCTGGCCGGTGGCGGCGCTGGCCGCCGCCTGCAGCCCGCGGATGCTGGCTACCTCCCCGGCCACGCGCAAGTAGCGCGGCGTGGCATCGTCGAGGGCTGCGGCCGCGGTAAACTCCGCCGTGTTGACCATCGTGGTGAAGTCCAGCGGCTGGTCGGCGTCGCCCCAGTACACCACCCGGCGCGGGCCCGCCAGCACCACGGGAGCCTGGCCGGTGAGCAAGTCCGTGAACATGCCGTTGAGCACGGACGTGGCCCGGATGGGCGCCCGGTCGAGCCGGCGGCTGAACTCCCGGCGCAGGTCCAGGTTGCGGTTCGAGCCCTCGGGAAGACGGGTGTAGTCGATGCAATAATCAGAAGGAATGAAGCGGGGCACCCCGGCGGCCACCGCAGCCGCCAGCAATTGGCTTTGCGCGTCTACTATCACCTCGCGCAGCCCCGACAGGGCCGATACCACGCAACCCGCCCCCGCGCAGGCCTGCGCCAGCGCCGCCGCGTCGTGGTAATCCACGGCCACAACCGCCACGCCCTGTAGGCGTAGCGAATCGGCCTCGGCGGAGGTGAGCGTGGCAGGCCTTACCAAAGCCCGTACGGCTGCGCCCCGCTGCCGCAGGTGGTGCGCAATGAGGAGGCCCAGCTGGCCGGTAGCGCCGGCCAGCACCACCGGGGCCGGGTCAGACGAAGAAGAGAGGGGTGAGGAGTGCGGTTCAGCCGACATGGAAGGGTACAAGTGGAGCGTTTGCGGCCCGGTGGCCCGGCGAGAGGGGCATCCCACTTGGCCGGGCCACCGGGCCGCTGCTACTACCTGGTTGGGCCCGCGAAGGTTATCGTGCGAAGTCTTTAGCGCCAAGCTGCCAAGCGGCACGCTGAGATGCCGGTCCGCCCGGGGCCACGGCTTTCAAGGCCTCGGTGTGTCAGGCAGTGGTGGCGTTGCACCGCGCCTGGGCTCGGCTTCGTGTCGCCGGCCCGCGGCCCGACAGCTCGGGCTAAAGCTTCTCACCGCAATGCCAGCAGAACTCTGCGTCGTCGCGGTGGCCGCCGGCCTGGCACACGTGGCACACCGCCTGCTTCAAGGCCGAGCCCTGGGTAGCGGGCAGGGCCATGTGGGCCGATACGATGCCGGTGGGCACGGCAATGATGGCGTAGCCCATGATCATGAGCACCGAAGCCAAGCTCTGCCCCAACACCGTCACGGGAGAAATATCGCCGTAGCCCACCGTGGTCAGCGTCACGATGGCCCAGTAAATACTTTTGGGGATGCTGGAGAAGCCGTTTTCTCCGCCCTCCACCACGTACATGAGCGTACCGATAACGATGACCAGGGTGAAGACCGTCGTCAGAAACACCATGATTTTGAAGCGGCTGGCCTTGAGTGCGTTCAGGATAAACTCGCCCTCGCCCACGAACTGCCCGAGCTTGAAGATGCGGAACACGCGCAGCAGCCGCAGCGTCCGAATCACGAGCAGGTAGCGGCTGCCTGTAAGCACCAGTGCCGCCAGCGTGGGCACCACCGACAGGGAGTCGATGATGCCCAGCCAGCTCACGGCGTAGGCCATCGGCCGCCGCACCACGGCCAGGCGCACCAGGTATTCCAGCAGAAACAGCCCGGTAAATACCCATTCCACCACGCGCAGCGCGGGCCCGTACTGCGCCTCGATGCTGCGCACGCTTTCCAGCATCACCGCCAGCACGCTCAGCACAATGGCAAGGAGCAGGCAGATGTCAAACCGTTGGCCCGCCCGCGTGTCCGATTCGAAAATGACCCGGTAAGCGGCGCGCTTCCAGGCGGGGGCGTTGTCGCGGGGGCGGATATCCATAGGCGGGGAGAAGGGGCGCTTGGCACGGCTGTCAGGCAGCTACCTACGCAAACTTGCGGCCTGCCGATCAAACCGGCAAGCCAGCCGGCGCGCCAGCTGCGTGCGATGCCGTCGCTCAGGCTCCGAAAAAGGCGGCGCACGTGATGCACCGGGCGCCTCCTGTATGTTCGGAACCGGCAGCCCACCGCCTGGCCTCTACACGAGGACCTTGCTCCGATCCGCGGCACGGTTGCCCCGGGCGCAGTGCCCATACTGCCAGCGTTATGCGGCGGCTGGGCTGGAGTAGCACGGTTGCGGTAGCCAGACGAAATGTCCCCGCACGCCGCGGGCTCAATCGGTGGTGCTAATTTTAACCCAGAGCTGTTTTGAACTTAACGCAGGGGCCGCCCGTTAGCTCCCCGTAACCCGACGCCGGCAGCCGTGCCGCTCTTTCTGGGAGCTGCCGAAAATAAAAGGCGTAGGTTTACATCGTTTTCAGGCAAGTTGCCTCGTGTCACCTACCATCATTCGCTTGCAGAATTACCGTAGCGTTCCGTTGTCAGTTGCTTTTCTTTCACCCCTTTCCTAAAGCATCATGTCAACAGGAACCGTAAAATTCTTCAATGAAACCAAAGGCTTTGGTTTCATCAACGACACCACTACCGGCCAGGACATCTTCGTCCACGTAACGGGCCTCATCGACGAAATCCGTGACAACGACACGGTGCAGTTTGAGGTAGAGCAGGGCCGCAAGGGCCTGAACGCCGTCAACGTACGCCGCGCCTAACCCCGCAGTACTTGCTTGCAAGTAGAAAAGCACGCCCCACAGCGTGCTTTTTTTGTGCCCGTAGGACTCGGTGGTCCACGGGCTGCCAGTAGGCCGTCGGTTACGCGGCCATAGCGCGACACCCGCTCAAACGGGTAGTTTTGGGCCATCCTGACCAAAAACTCTCCACGGCCCATGAAGCACCTGTTGTCCGAACGCGTGGCCACGTACGGCCTGCTCAGCATCCTCGCGCTGGTGGTCGGGTTTCACCTGCTGGTCATGGCCCGGGTGATTCCCTTCGCCATTGTGTGGGGCGGGCGCTTGCCCGATGAAAGCCGGATGCTGGCGTTCGAAACGGTTTCCGTATTGCTCAACCTGCTGATGCTGGCGGTGGTCGGCATCAGGGCCGGGCTGTTGAAACTACGGGTGCACTGCCGGCTGATCAACGGCTGCCTGTGGGGCATGGCCGGGATTTTTCTGCTCAACACCGCTGGCAATCTGCTGTCGGCCAACGCCTTTGAGAAGGCCGTATTTACTCCCCTGACGCTGTTGCTGGCCCTGTTCAGCCTGCGGCTGGCCCTGCGGCCGACGCCAGCGGCCGGGCCGGAGCCGCCCCCGGTGGCAAATGGCCCAACGGGACGCCACCGTGAAGGATGAGCTTGTTTCCGGGCCTTCGAGTGCTTACATTAAGGGAGTTGGCTGCTGCCGTCAGAGGCAAACCGCCAGGCGTCGGGCACCATCTACAGGCGTCCGGCATAGCGTTTCGGACATGCACCACATCGTCTACCAAAGCTCCGCGGTGGGAGTACAAACGGCCGCCGGGCTGCGGTTTCTGCTGGAACAGTCGCGTACCAACAATGCTCGGCTAGGCATAACCGGGCTGCTGCTTTACGGCAACGACAGCTTTCTGCAGGTGCTGGAAGGCGAAGAAGCGGCCGTGCATCACATCTACGCCAAGATTCAGGTGGACCAGCGGCATACGCGCGTGTTCACCCTCGCCGACGGCCCCATCCGGGCGCGCGTGTTCAGCAACTGGTCCATGGGCTTTCAACGCCTGTCGGGCGAAGATTTCCGGCGCCTCGCGGGCTACATCGACCCCTACCGCTCCGACTTTCTGGATGCTTATCTGCCCGCCATCGACGAAGGCCTGCTGAGCCTGCTCAAGTCCTTCGTGTTCGACGACGAAACCCAGGCGTAAGCTCCAAACGACCAGCGCCGGCGGATACTGTCATCCGCCGGCGCTGGTCGTGCTGAAAACCGGCTGCTAAGCAAGGGCGGCCTCCGGCTGCAACTGCTGCACCAGCGCCTGCAACGACTGGCGCTGCGGCAGCTTGGCGGCCAGCATCTGCAGCCCGCCAAGCTGCTGCTCGTTGAGCGGCACGGCCTGGCCGCCGGTGAAGTGGCGCGCGTTGCGCTCGAAGCGGGCACGGGCGTCGGGGTGGCTGCCGTGGCCTTCCATGCGGAACTGGGCCGGTGCCAGCAGCCCAAAGAACAGCTCCTGGGCCAGCTCGGGGTATTTTTCCAGCGTGGGCGCGACGCCCAGGTTCGCCGCGAGCATTTCGGCCATTTCCTGGCAGGTCATCGTGTCGCGGTGCTGCTTCAGCTGGCGGAACTCGGCAATGCCGGTGGCCATTTCGTCGGCCGTAGGCATGGCGCGGGCACCGCTCCAGCAGGCCGCAATCCAGCGGGCCTGCAGCTCCGCCGTCACGAAGTACGAGCCGATTTGCTGGTAGAGGCCCATAAAGGCGAAGTTGGGCAGCCCCGGGTGGAACGTGAACTGGTGCAGGTCGAGGTGCGCGTGGTCGGCGTTGACGGTGCGGCGGATGTCTTCGTGCAGGAAGGGCAGGTGCAGCTCGTAGCCCGTGGCCAGAATGACGGCATCCACGCGCAGCTCTTGCCCGTCGGTGAGCACCGCCATGCCGGGGGCATAGGCCCGCACGCCCGTCACGGCCTGGATGCGGCCGGCGGCCACGTGGTCGAGGTAATCCTGGCACTGCGAGATGCCGGCTTCCAGAATGCTGTCGGCCGGGCGCGGAGCCCCGTAGTCGGCGGGGTTGCCTACCGCGCTGAGAATAAGGCTTTTCAGGCCTTCCATGGCTTCGGCCGGCGGCAGTGCTTGGCTGATGTAGGCCCCGAAACGGGTGAAGGCCAGCTGATCGGTGGGCAGGCCGTGCATAACCTTGCGGGCGATGTAGCGCGGCTTGCGGCACGAGGAAATCACCGTCGTGTCCTGGTTGCGGGCTAGGTCGCTGGCAATTTCCAGCCCGCTGATGCTGTTGCCGACCACCAGCACGCGCTGCCCGCGGAAAGCTTCGCGGCCGCGGTATTCAAAGGAGTGCAGCACCCGGCCGTGGAAGTGGTCGAGGCCGGGCGTGTCGGGGTAGCGCGGCTTGTTGTAGCGCCCCGAGGCCACGATGACGTGCGAAAACACCTCCGTACGCCGCTTGCCGGCCTGATCGACCGTCCAGATAACGTACTGCCCTTCGGGCCCGCGGCTGATCAGTTCCACGCGGGTATTAAGACGCACGTGGGCGTCCACGCCGAAGTGCCGGGCGTAGCTGCGCAGGTACGCCAGCACTTCCTGGTTGGTCGGAAACATCTGGGTGCCCGCCGGGTAATCGTAGTCCGAAAAGGACATCTTGATGTGGCAGGAATTGGCGTGCATTTCGGGCCACTGCCCGCTGTGGGCCGCGCCCTGGTTCCACTGCCCGCCGATGCCGCTGCTTTGCTCGATGATGACGGGTGTCAGGCCATCTTCCAGGAGGGATTTGGCGGCGGCAATGCCGGCGGGGCCGCCACCGATGATGGCTACTGGGTTGGTTTTCATAGCTGGGGATGTAGGAAAAGTGCGTGCGAAACCGAAGAGCGGTGCTATCAGCAAAACAGCACCTTCTCGGCGTTGCAAGTTTAGCTGTACTTAACCCGGTTTGTCTATAGCATTTTCATGTGATACAAGCCGTGCATGCCTGCCACAGCCTTGGAAAAGGCGATTTGTAGCCCGCCAAACGGCGCACTTTGCTTGCTGAAACAACAGCAGCTGTGAAGATCAAAGCGGCAATGTGGCGCTTGGGGATGGTGAATGTTTTTTGTTACTTTGCATTATGGAAAGAATGGCCTTGCGTTTTGGCAAGGCTTTTCTGCCTTTTTGCTTCCTTCTCCGCACACCTGCATCTATGTTGCAACGCTATACTCGTTTTTGGCTGGCTGCTGCCCCCATCCTCCGGGCAATAAGTCCTGGTTGGGCCGGGCGCACGGCCGTGCTGGCCGCTTTCGGTCTGCTGGCGGCCACCAGCAGCCAGGCGCAGGACGTCATCATCAAGAACGACAAGTCGGAAATCAGCTCCAAGGTCATTGAGATTACCGACGAGCACATCAAATACCGCCTGTTCGACTTTCTTGATGGCCCTATCTACAACGTGCGGAAAACCGACGTGTGGATGATCATTTACGAAAAGGGGCGCCGCGAGAAGTTCAACGTGCCGGAGCAAACAGCCGCCGCCCCCGCAGCTGCCCCGGCCGCTGCGGCACCGGCCAGTGCGCCCGCAGCCGCCGCGCCGGCACTAGGTGCATCGGCTCCGGCGGCTGAGCAGCCCGCAGCCCCGGTGACGGCAGGCAGCAGCCCGCCCTCAGCGGCCGCGCCGGTGGCCGCCGCGGCCCCGGCAACGGAAGCCGCCCCCGTGGCCGGAGCACCGGCAGCAGCCGTTGCTCCGGCCGAGCTAGCGGCCCCGGCTCCTGCTGCCGCGCCCGCTCCGGCTACCACCTCACCCGCGCTGGAGACTCCCGAGCCGGCGGGTGGGCAGCCGCTGGGAGCGGCAGCGGCGCCAGTCACCCAGCTGGCCGTGGTGCAGCCCGCGCCCGAAGCCAGTGCTGCGTCCGCAGCCGCGGCCACGGCAACCAGTCCGGCAGCGCAACCCACCGAAACGGCCGCGCCGGTAATTGCGGACACGGCTGCTCCGGCTACGCCCGCACCTGCTGCTGCAGAGCCGGCTGCCGCGCCCGCGGTTGAGGCGCCGGTACCGGCCGCACCGGCAAAGCCAGAGGCTCCTGCGGCCGCTGCGCCGAGCCCTTCGCCCAGCAAGCCCGTGGGGCGAATGGTGCGCGAACCTGCCGCGGAGGCCGAGCCGGGGCACGTTATCTGGACGACGCTGCGCAACGGCCCGGCCCCGGTGAAGTACATCATTCCGGATGGCAACATTTTGATTTTGAAGGCCAACTTCGTGATGAGCCTGGCCAAAAACACGGGCAAGCCGCGCTGGCTCACCAAGGTGGAGCAAACCAAGTCGGCCAGCCTGCTTGGCGCGGGCCCGCTGATCCAGGTGGTGACGGGCTCGGCCCTTTCGGAGTACCCGCAGGCCGTGGTGCTGAATTCCGAAACGGGCAAAGCGGTGTACAGCCCGCCGGCCATCAAGCAGCTGGAAAACCGCGTCATCGACGCTGCCAACACGGTGGTGTGGGAAGCCACCGACGCGGGCACCAAGGCCCTGGTGCTCGACAGGACCTCCGGCACGCGCCTCGCCGAGCTCAGCATTTCCGCCGGCCGGGCCCGCCCCATCAAGATCATGCCGCAGCCCGGCGGGCGTGTGGTGGTGGTGTCGTCCTTTGGCGTATCGGCCCTGGAGCCTGGCACCGGCAAGCTGGTGTACAACGTGCCGCTGAAGACCTCGCCGAAGGTGGCCGAACTGCTGCTGCCCACCGAGCCGACGTTTGAAGTGTTTGGCAACGCCACCCACCTGTGCGTGCTCAAGGATGGCTACCTGACCGGCATCAACCTGCAAACCGGTAAGCTCACCGGCGAAAAGGAGCTGCCCGGCGCCGTGGTGACTTACCGGGAGGTCGCCCCCGACCAGCTCATCATCGGCAAGAGCGGCAAAAAGGACCGCGACCTGACCCTGGCCCTGTACGACAAGCATACCTGCCAGGAGCTGCGCACGGCCACCGTGGGCATCAGTAACGCCGGCGCCATGCAGCCCTATGGCACCGACCTGTTCGTCGTGGGCGGCGGCTCATCGGTGAAGCTGGTGGACCTGGGCAGCCTGGCTCTGAAGGCGGAAAAGACCTTCAAAACCAGCGGCGACAACGTGCAGCTGTTTGCCAACGACGGCGGCATCGGGCTGCTGAGTGCCTCCTGCGTGGAGTATTTCAACCCCAAAGGTTACGCCCAAACCGGCAAGACAAAGTATTTCGACCCGGCTGGCCGCGCCAAGCTCAAAGTCAACGACGACACTTACTTCTTCGCCAACGGCTACCTGGGGCGCGTCAACCTGAAGAAGGGCGAGGAAACATTGCTGGTGAAAGATAAGCTGTCCATCAAGCTGCTCGAAGGCGAGGCCCCCCAGCTGGAGCTGCTCGACGACGGGGTGGCCGTGGTGACGGCGCAGTCGGTGGTGAAGGTTGATTTCAGCGGCCGCATTGTGTACAACCACTACTTCGCCCCGCCCCCGGTGGTGGCCGGTGCCATCCTGGGCCACTCGGCCGCGCAGGCGGTCGACGCGGCCACGCAGGCCAAAACGAATGCCATGCCGGCCGCCAAGCAGTCGTGGATTGCCAACCAACGCGCTTTCGAGGCGGGTAGCAGCGCTGCCGGACGCCCGACGACGCTGCTGAGCGGACTTCGGCACCACATCGTGCTGACCAAGGCCGAACGCGACGAAGTGGGACGCTTCAAGCTGCTTAAGATCAACAAGGCCACCGGCAAGGTGGAGGGGCAGGTGGAGGTGGAAAACCGTACCCCGGACTACATTTTCGACCCGATTGACAGCGTGGTTTACCTGTTTGACGTCGACTCGGTGAAGGCTTACAAGATTTAATTACGAGCGCACCACCGGGGCTATGGCCAGGAAATTCAGCCGGTAGGAGCCGCGCAGGTGGTGCCGGTGGAAGACTATTTTAAAAGGCATAAATTATTGGTTAACAATAGTATTGATTTGTGGTGCCTGGCTTGGCTGGTCAAGGGGAGGGGAGGCTGCCAGCTGCTTTGCGCGGGGCTGAAGCGGGCCGGACGAAACGCAAGCAGCGGGGTTTTTCAGCGGGCGTAGCGAAAACTCTCACAAATAAGCCTTACATTTACAGTGTTTAAGGCAAGTTGCCCCGTTGCACTACAATTGATTCGCGTGCTGAATTCAAGTAGGGTGCCGCTGCTAGTTGCTTAAATCTCATTCACATCCTAAGCATCATGCAGACGGGAACCGTAAAATTCTTCAATGAGACCAAAGGGTTTGGTTTCATCAACAACGCCGCTACCGGCGAAGACATCTTCGTACACGTTACCGGTCTGATCGACGAAATCCGTGACAACGACAAGGTTGAATTCGAAGTGGAGCAGGGCCGTAAAGGCCTGAACGCCGTAAAGGTGCGCCGCGCTTCGTAATTACGACGCTTGCAAGAGCAAAAGCAGCATGCCGGAAGGCATGCTGCTTTTTTTGTGCCCAGAGCGCAATGGATCTGCGGCGGCGTGAGGCCGGCCCGCGAAGTGGCCAGCGGTGTCGGCCCTTATAGGCGGGTTATTGCCTACGAGTTTAAGTCGGCACTGCGTCCCTTGGCCGTTTCGTCGGCCTGAGCAGGTTTTGAAGCAGCGGCCTGCTGCGCGCGCCACTCGTCTTCCAGCACGCTCATTTCCACCAAGCTCCAATACTCGTCGCCGTGGCGCACCACGTCGCGCAGCACGCCTTCCTGCGTGAAGCCGGCTTTGAGGTAGCATTTCAGAGCGGCCTCGTTGAAGTCATACACGCCCAGGCTGATGCGGTGCAGGCCCAATTCCTCGAACCCGATGCGCAGCAGGGCCTGCACCATGCGCCGGCACACGCCTTTGCCGCGGGCGCATTGGTTGCCCACCAGCACCCGCGTCACGCGCCCGGACTTATCGCGCGGGCTGATGCTGCCCAGCGAAATATGCCCGACAATTTCGCCGGTTTTGGAATCGACGGCCTTGTACACGAACACGTCGGGGTTTTTCAGGTCGTTGGCGCCCTCGATGTACCACGCTAGGCTTTCCTCGGTGAGGGGAAACGAAAACAGCGAGCCAGACCATTCCTGCATGAGCCGCTCGCTGTTGATCCATTCAATGAGCTGGTTGAAATCGGCCGGGGTGAAGCGTTCGAGTCGGATCATGGGAAGCGGATGGGAATGGCCCCGCTGAAGGCGGGGTGGGGTAAAAGTATGGGACGCGCCTGAAAGGCCGCTGTGCTGCCTACGCAGGGGCGACTGACGCTGTTATCGGGAGCCACTGCCAACTGCGCGGCCCCTACATTTGCCCGGCCCCGTTATCCTATTTCACACCCATGCAGTCTGCCCGCACCGTTTTTGTCGTACGGCCCGCGCGCTTCGGCTTCAATGCCGAAACCGCCGCCTCCAACCACTTCCAGCAGCAGGGGCCAGCGGAGCTCGATGCCGCTGCGGTGCAGCAGCGGGCTTTTGCCGAGTTCGATCAGCTGGTAAGCACCCTGCGCGGCCGGGGGGTGCGCGTGCGGGTGTTCGATGATACGGCCGAGCCGGCCAAGCCCGACGCCGTGTTTCCCAATAACTGGCTTACGCTGCACCCCGACGGCCGCGCGCTGCTGTACCCCATGTGCGCGCCCAACCGGCGGGCCGAGCGCCGCCCTGACATCCTGGAGGCGTTGGGCCAGGAGTTCGAGCTGCGCGAAATCATCGACCTCTCGGGCTACGAAGCGCAGGGCCGCTTTCTGGAAGGTACGGGCAGCATTATTTTCGACCACGACCACCGCGTGGCCTACGCTGCGTTGTCGCCGCGCACCGACGCGGAGCTGTTTGGGGAAGTAGCCGCGCAGCTGGACCACCGGCCCGTCGCTTTTCACGCCCTGGATGCCCACGGGCAGGCCATTTACCACACCAACGTGATGATGTGCATCGGCGCCGAGTTTGCCGTGGTGTGCCTTGAAAGCATTGCCGACGAAAAGGAAAGGGCGCACGTGGTGGATTCGCTTACGGCTACCGGCCACCACATAGTGGATATCACGCTGGCCCAGGTGGAGCGCTTTGCCGGCAATATGCTCACGGTACAGCCCGCCGCGGGCCGCGAGCTGCTGGCCATGTCGCAAAGCGCTTATGAGGCCCTGACGACGGCCCAACGTGCCGAACTGGGCCACTACTGCGAGTTGTTGCCTCTGCCCATTCCCACCATCGAAACCATTGGCGGCGGCAGTGCCCGGTGCATGCTGGCCGAAGTGTTTCTGCCGGAGCGCTAAAAGCCGACGGGCCGTCCGGCACTACTGCCGGGCGGCCCGTCGGGCTGGCCGCAAGGTGCGGCCATGGATCAATTTACTACCGATACGAGCAGGGCGCAGGCTCCGGCAGCGGCCATCAGCGCGTACACGACGAAGTCGTTGCGGCGGACGGCGCGGTTATAGCGGGTGATGGAATACACGGGATTAGCAGTTCAGGGACGACGCCGCGGGGTTGCGGAACGGCTGCCGACCGGAGCGCGGCGCATGCGCCGGCCAGCAGCACTTCCTGATACGTAGACGCCGCCTGCATGAGCCGCCAATTGGTGTTAAGCTTACGTTAAGTATGATGTAACCGGCTGACAGTTAGTGGTCAGCCCTCGTTGGCGTATGAGCGAATGGCGGGCCGTAGCCGAAAACGCCCCCGACAGCTTGTCGGGGGCGTGCTATACTGCGTGCTAAATACCGGGGCGGCGCGGCTAGCTGCTCACCGAGGCGTTCAGCCCCAGCACGTCGCCGGTGTGGGCGCGCAATTCTTCCACCAAAGCCGGGTTGTCGTTCAGCGACTGACCGAAGGAGGGAATCATCCGCCGGAATTGGGCCTGCCACTCGGGCGTAGCCGCCTGCTGCGGGAAGCATTTCTGAATCAGACCCAGCATGATGCTCACGGCCGTGGACGCGCCGGGCGACGCCCCTAGGAGCGCCGCAATGGAGCCGTCGGCGGCGCTGACCACTTCGGTACCAAACTCGAGCACGCCGCCTTCCTTTTTGTCTTTTTTGATGACCTGCACGCGCTGTCCGGCCACCTCCAGCTCCCAGTCCTCGGCCCGGGCTTCGGGCAGGTACTCGCGCAGGGCCGCCAGCCGGTCTTCCGGCGACTGCCGCACCTGGTTGATGAGGTAGCGCGTGAGCGGAATGTTTTTCAGGCCCGCAATAATCATCGGGCGCATGTTGCCGAGCTTGATGCTCAGCGGCAAATCCAGGAACGAGCCTTTTTTCAGGAACTTGGTGCTGAAGCCCGCGTAGGGCCCGAACAGCAGCTCCTTGCGGCCGTTGATGACGCGCGAGTCGAGGTGGGGCACCGACATGGGCGGCGAGCCGACGGAGGCCTTGCCGTACACTTTCGCGTCGTGGCGGGCGATGATGTCGGGGTTCAGGCACTTCAGCCACTGCCCGCTCACCGGGAAACCGCCGAAGCCCTGGCCCTCCGGAATGCCCGAGGCGATGAGCAGGGGCAAGGAGCCGCCGCCCGCGCCGATAAACACGAAGGGCGCCTTGAGCTTGAGCTTCTGGCCGGTGGCACGGTTTTCGGCGCGCAGGCGCCACAGGCCGTCCTCCTTCTGCCGGAGCTTGTCCACCTCGTGGTTGAAGTAGAACGTGACGCCGGGCTTCTCCTGCAGCAGGTAGAACATGCCGCGCGTCAGGGAGCCGAAGTTCACGTCGGTGCCCAGGTCCATGCGGGTGGCGGCCACGGGCTGCTGCGGGTCGCGGCCTTCCATCACCAGCGGCATCCACTGCTGCAGCTCGGCTTTATCGGTGCTGAACTGCATGCCCCGAAACAAGGGCGACTGCACGAGCGCGGCGTGGCGCTTGCGCAGGTAGTTTACGTTGTCCTCGCCCCACACGAAGCTGAGGTGCGGCACGTGGTTGATGAAGCGGCTGAGCTCCTTCACGGCGTAGGTCTGGGCCAGGTACGCCCAGAACTGCTTGGACTGCTCAAACTGCTCAGCGATTTTGATGGCTTTGCTGATGTCGATGCTGCCGTCGGCGCGCTCGGGCGTGTAGTTCAGCTCGCAGAAGGCGGAGTGGCCGGTGCCGGCGTTGTTCCAGGCGTCGGAGCTTTCGGCGGCGGCCACGTCGAGGCGCTCAACCACGGCAATGCGCAAATCGGGCTGCAGCTCCTTGAGCATCATGCCCAAAGTGGCGCTCATGATGCCCGCCCCGATCAGGATGACGTCGGGGGCAAGCTTGGTATCGGCAGCTGGGTTCGGAGTATTCATAGAGGCGGAAAGAGACTTAGGCAGTACGCGGAAAGCGGGAAAAGGTGGCTGCGGCCGGGCGAGGTGGGCCAATAGGCCGGTGGGAAAGACGTTTTTAGTAGGTACTTTGGTTCGCTGCCCACGACCCGCCGCCCCGCCTATGTCCGCAGAAATGCCCGCCCTGCCCCGTATCCACCACGCAAAAGTAGTTTGGCAGCGCTTCGGTTGCTGGCCCAGCTTCCACGACGCGGAAATTGTGCGCGTGACGCTTGAAGCCAACCCCGGCTACTTCCCTTCGGCCACCTTTGTCCTCAAAACATGGGCCCCCGCTACGCCGGCGGGCCCCGCCGGGCTTTGCTGGCTGACGCTGCGCTTTGCCAACATCACCACCCTGGAGCTGGAAGGCTTTGGGCATCAGAACGTCATCTTCAGCATGGATTTCGCGCACACCGCCGATGCGCTGGAGTGTACCATGGATGCCTCCGTCGGGCTGGACGCCTACCTCGTGGCCGAATCGGCAACCGTAGTGAGCCTGACAGACCGGGCGGATTCAGAATAGGCCGTAGTTTATATTCAGCCAAGCATAGCACCCCAAACGGTTATGGCCTCCTCCGCTCTGCCGCCCGTCGGCGCTTCTCCTTTGCCTGCAGTGGTGGCCACTACCTGGCGGGCGGGCCTGCTGGCCGGCACCCTGGATATATCGGCAGCCGTGCTGGTTTTTGCCGGCCTGCTGCACAAGGCCAGCGCCTTGCAGGTGCTACAGTCGGTGGCCAGCGGGCTGCTGGGACCGGCTGCCTACCGGGGCGGGATGGGCACGGCGCTGCTGGGGCTCGGGCTGCATTACCTCATTGCCACGGCGTGGGCCGCGCTGTACGCGGCTACGGCCCGCGCCGTGCCGGCGCTGCGCCAGCACTGGGTGCTGTGCGGAGTGCTGTACGGCGCGGTGGTGTGGAGCGTGATGAACCTGGTGGTGGTGCCCCTTTCCCGCGCACGCCCCGCCCCGCTGACGTTTTCGGGCGTGCTTATCAACTTCGGCATTCTGGTGCTGATGGTCGGCCTGCCGATTGCGGCCGTGACGGCGCGCCGCTACGGAGCCCGAGCCCGGTAGTCATAAAAAAAGCCCGAGCACGAGGCCGGGCTTTGTTGAATGCTGCGTCGCCAGCGGCGAAATGGGCTAATAGCCAACCGGGGCTCCCAGCAGCGGGCCGTAGCCCGGCGCGGAGGCGCCCTGCGACACCCGCACCCCGCCCGATACGGACAGGTGCTCCGTGATGCGGTAGTCGGCGCGCAGGTTGACGCCCTGGCCCAGGTTGCCGAAGCCGGCGTAGGGGTTGACCGAGTAGCCCGCGGGCGGCGCGGGCGTGAAGTCTTTCCAGGCGCTGCCCGTCAGGGCGAGGCGGGGGCTGAGCAGGTACGTGCCGCCGCCCTGCAGCAGGTAGTGGTTGGTGCCGGCGGCCAGGCCGGAGCGGCCGCCTTCCGGGCTCGAGCGGTAGTACCCGGCACCCGGCATGGTGCGCAGGTAGGTAAGACCGCCGAACAGCTGCAGCCGGTTGGTAAGCTGGTAGTGAGCCTGCGGGCTGAGGTACGTGGCCGAGCCGAAGCGGCCGGCAAACGTGGCGCCCGCGTGCAGGCTGTAGGTCAGGGGCGACGTGCGCAGGCCGGGTGCCGGGGCGTCGGGGGCTTGCGCCAGGGCCGCGCCGGCGGGCAGCAGGAGCAGCAGCGTGGCAGACAGAAAACGGAGCATCAGGACGGCGAATTAAGCTTCTGACAAGATACGAAAGCGCAGCGGAAGCCACCGGCTCAACGATGCGCCGGGCCGCGTTGGTGCCACGGCGCGGAAAAATACCTGGCTGCGGCCAACCAAACCCGGGCATCAGGGGTATTACGGGCGTTTTGACCACCTTATCATTTTCGTAGCTTATGAACCTGGCTGGCAATACCATTCTCATCACCGGCGGGGCCTCCGGCATCGGCTTTGCCCTGGCCCAGCGCTTTGTGCGGGCCGGCAGCACCGTCGTTGCGGTGGGGCGCCGCGCCGAGGTGCTCCGCGAGGCCCAGCGGCAGCTGCCCGGCCTGCACGTGCGTACCTGCGACGTAGCCTCGGCCGCCGAGCGCACCGCCCTGCGCGACTGGGTGACGCAGGAATTCCCGCAGCTCAACGTGCTCATCAACAACGCCGGCGTGCAGCGCCGCCTGCAGGTGGCCGACGAGGAAGACTGGAGCGCGCGGCAGCAGGAAATTGCCATCAACTTCGAAGCGCCGGTGCACCTGACTGGCCTCTTTATCCCGCACCTGCGGCAGCAGCCCGCCGCGGCCATCGTCAACGTGACGTCGGGCCTGGCCTTCACGCCGCCCACGTTTGCCCCGATCTACGGCGCCACCAAGGCCGCGCTGCACTCGTTCACCGTTGCCCTGCGCCACCAGCTGCGCGCTACCCGCATCGAGGTGCTGGAAATCGTGCCGCCGGCCGTGAATACCGACCTGGGCGGCGCGGGCCTGCACACGTTCGGCGTGCCGGTGGATGAGTTTGCCGATGCGGTGCTGGCGCGGCTGGCCGCCGGCGAGCTGGAAGTAGGTTTCGGCACCTCAGAGGAGCGCCGCCTGGCCTCGCGCAGCGAGCTGGACGCCGCCACCGGGGCCATGAATAGCCGCTTTAGCTAACGGGCTGACGCGCATCCTAATTAGGATCAGGCACGCATCGGACGCGGTTTTAGCAGAAAAAGCGTTGCTCCAGAGTAAGTTGCAGCTCTCGATGAGCTGCCGTATTGCCACTCCGAGGACTACGATACGCGAACTTCCCTGCCGCTATGGTTAATAAACAAAGCGGCAGGGTAACCTGGAATTAGCGCAGCATAAAGCGCGAAAGGCGACGCTTCATAAAGTTGTTGACCCCTGCGTAGTCTTTGCGCGGCACTCGCCCGACAATTTGGGCTGCTTGACCGTTTTGCAGCAGGTCGATAGTCAGAAACGAATCACCTAAGGTTTCTCTCTCCAGATTGATTCGTTGAATATCGGCGAAAGGAATTCCATATTTGCGCATCTTCATTTTATACAGCGTGGAGAGTTCCAGGCCCTCCGGTCGCATTTTGAGGTTTACGAAGAGCAGCGTGGAATCCCACATGTTGGAGCGGTACTCATCGAACTCAGGAATACCATCTTGGTAGTGAATCTTTCCAACTAGCTGGACGGGAAACCAGAAACTGGGTTTACCCAATCGGCTGTTCAGATCGGGCTCGTGTACAAGTTGAGCGGGCATTGAGAAAACGGGTGAATTAAGAAAACAGGGGTCAATATATGAGGTCACCTCACACCTTAGCAAGCTTTTTCTTAGAGCGTGTTGGGGATTAGGTAATACGATTTAGACAAAGAGCGATGTTGGCCCAGAGCACCCAGGCCGCGTGGCTTTCTGGCAAGTGCTCGTAGTCAATGACCGGCATTGCTACAGTATCATAGATAGGGTACCGTTTTTCTTAGCGCGCAGCAGGAGTACCGCTT